>JANOQJ010000042.1:0-46927 GCA_031414805.1 Comamonadaceae bacterium | reverse complement strand
ACACAAAAAGTCCGTCATCAAGATGAGGTGTTTGCCAGCGGATACGCATCGGGGCCAGCGGCTAAGAAGGGGGCAACCTCTACAACGCACGCAAACAAGGCCGGATATAAGAGCGCAGCCGACTTCTTTACAACACAGCGCAATTTCTTCTTGCTATCCGGGGGGCATCCATATAAGTAAGCAGCTATGTTTTTTATAGTGTTTTCAAACATCATCCATGAATTCTGAAGCCTCCGGTATGCGCAGCGTGTGGGCGCTGGCGGTGGCCACGACTCTGGTGGTGACCTCCTTCTCCATGTTCAGCCCGTTGCTGGCCGTGCAGTTGTACCAGCGCGGCTTCAGCACCACCGCCATTGGTGCGTTTGCCATGATTCCGTTTGCCTGCGTGGCGGTGCTGATTCCCTTCATGCCACGAGCCTTTGCACGCTTTGGTTTGGGGCCTTGCTATGTGGCAGGCCTGGTGCTGGAGACGGTGTGCACCCTGGGCTATGCGCTGACCGATAGCTTTGCGCTGTGGTGCGCCAGCTCGGTGGCGGGCGGCGTGGGCGCGGCGGCTGTGTGGAACGCCACGGAGGCGCTATTAGCCCAGCACGCACCGCCCGCGCAGCGTGGCCGCGTGATGGGGCTTTACCAGACCGCGTTGGGTGGCGCACTGGCCGTGGGGCCGTTTGTGCCCGCTGCCTTGTTGTGGCCCGCGCCCACCACCTTGTGGGTGGCGGTGGCGGTGCAGTTTGCTGCGCTGGTCGTAGCGCTGGCCACAGGCGTGGCCCAGCGGCCCAAGCCGGCAGCCGACGCCGCCCAAGCCGGTGCCGCGCTAGGCACCTGGGCGGCTATGCGCCAGGTGCCTGCTTTGGCTGGTATTGCGTTTGTGGGTGGCGTGTTTGAGGCGGGCCTGGGCAGCATCAGCGCGGCCAATGGCGCGGGTGTGGGCTTGTCGATGGCGCAGGCGGCCAGCGTGGTCGGAGCGCTGGGCTTGGGCAGTTTTTTGTTCCAGCTACCCGCCGGGCTGGCCGCCGACCGCTTTTCACCCCGCCGGGTGTTTGCCGTGGCAGGCGGTGTGCTGCTGTTGTCGGCCGCTGGCTTTGCGTTCACGGCGGGCGGGCAACACCTGTGGCTGCTGTGGGTCAGCGCCTGGCTCTGGGGCGGGGTAGGCGGCGCGCTGTACACCTTGAGCATGATTGCGGTGGCGCATCACTTCAACCGCAGTTCGGTAGCCGCCGGCACCGCCGCCATGATCACCGGCTACACCCTGGGCGGCGCAGTCGGCCCGGTGGTCAGCGGCGTGGCGTTGCAGCAGGCCGGTGCACTCGGCATGGCGGCGTGGCTGGGGGTGTTGGCGGTGGGGGTGGTGGGGTTGGCTCGGAAAGCGTGAGATTGTTGCTATATAAATAATAGCTGTTTGAGCAGTATTCACAAGGGCTGGAGCCCTAAAACACTTGAATACAGGCATCCGCAAGCATGTGGACGGCGCACATCGCTGCCGCCAAATAAAAAGCCCCGGCCAATCAAGGCGCGGGGCTTGGGTTGGGGCGCTTAAGACTTACGGTGCGGTGCAGTAAACCGGTGCCTGGGCGCTGGAGACCGAGTCGGGGGGCAGAGCTTCCCACGTGTTCACGGGCGTTACCGTGACTGCGCAGCGGCTGTCAACGGTCAGTGTGAACAGACGAACAAAGTTGGTACCGGCGGTCTCACCAGCGGGTGCATTGAACACCCGAACCTGGCCACCAATGTTCAGCTCAACCCGAATAGGCGAAGCCGTGAGGGCGGGCGAACGGCTTTGCGAGTAGTTGTCGACACCATACAAGTAGGTTCCCACCATCAGGCGGTTGATGGTGATGACCTCAGGGCCGAAGGCCACCAGGTCATCGACGTCCAGGTTGGCAAAAGGCGCATTGGCCAAACTGCCACCGTTGCCAAAATAAATGTGTTCGCCCGACGGTGTGTACAGGTGCGAGTCAACGTCTTCAGGCAAATTACCCCAGGTCAGCTTGATGGTGATCGCGTTCACGGCAGACGTGAGTACCAGGCACTGAGCCAATGTGATGTTGTTGGCGCTGGGCTCGGTGCGTACCGTGTTGGTCAGCTGACTGCCTTTGGTACCGCCAACTGTGGCGAGTGCCGATTTTTTGACTGCGACGGTGAAGCTGCCGCTGGCGTTCGTGGTTGCGCTGGTAACGCCCGAGTAGTTGATGCCGTCACTGCTCACGTTGACGCCTGAGACACGTGCACCGGCGGCGTCTTGCACGCAACCCGATACCTGAATGCTCTCCTGCACCTTGTCGGCGTTCCACACGCTGAAATGTGTCACTGTGCCTTCGTAGTACTGGTTGGGTGCGAGACCTTGCAGCGTAGCGGTGCCTTCGCGTACCCAGCTGCCAGTGGCTGGATCCAGGAAGAACAAGGGGATGGTGGGCTCCAGCGCACCGCGCGATGCAGCTGGTATGCGCAAGGTGGCGGTTTTGCCGGCAGCCAGATTCAGTGCCGTACCCGCACTGTCGCGTGGGGTGATGATCAAGGCACCAAAGCTCTCGATGCGCTCGCCGTTGTTGGTGGTGTAGTCACCCGGCATCGCGCTGGCGTCCAGTGTGGGGTTCACAGCGGTCAGCTCGACGGTGACACTGCCGGGTGCCGCACCAAATGCGCCAGCAGGTAATGTCACGCGTGCGGCGCTATTGGGGATCGCCACTTCTCCACCCGTCACGTTGGAAACAGTGGCTGTAGTACCCAACGGGAGCAATTTGGTGGACAGCGGGCTGCTCGCTGCTGCAGCGACGGTGACCACCGACATGCCTTCAGCAAAGTTGGTCGCGCGGATGGTGACAACTGTTCTTGCGCTGGGAGCCACGTTCGTCAACTGGTAGCGACCGTCTGCACCGGTGGTGGCGCTAGCGCCTGCACCCGTCACCACAGCGCCAGCAATACCTTGACCGGTGCTGGCGTTGAGAACTTGTCCGTCGATCGTGCCCGTGCTGGCCGTGCCGACAGGCGGCACGGTGACCGTGGTGGACGGCTGACTGCCCGTTGGTGCGGGTACGGTCGACTCGTCGTCGCCACCGCATGCGCTGAGAAGGGCGGCTGCAACACAGGTTGCAACCACCATCTGACGCGAAATAAATTTCATAAACCACTCCTGAAAATTTTTTGAAAATTGAGCTTGAGAAGCCACTGCATGGGGCTGGTTAAAGCCCCATGTGCCGTTTGACGGCAATGGCAGCGCTCTTGACGAGACTGACAGCACCGCGACCGTGCACCGCCTTGTTCAATACAAGAAAGGTGAAGTCACAACGGGCAAAGACTTCCCAAGCACTTGTTGCTTTGCCCTCGCAAAACAACACTTTCATACTACAGTCACAATCGCATGTGCTTGTATCTGAATGTGGCTCGATCTGCTCGACGAAGGCCGTGACTTACCGGTAGATGCTGGCGTCAGTAGTCAGTACATCCAATCCAAATCGCCGCCCTGCCAGGTAGTCGTCCAGTCCGCGCAGCAGCAGCGGGCTGCGGTGGCGAGGTGCACTGGCGCGGATTTCGGCTTCTGTCATCCACACCGTGCGCTCGATGCCGTGGTCCAAGGGCTGGTCAGGCAGGTGCAGGCCCAACTCGCCGCAAAAGGCAAAGCGCAGGTAGGTGATGTCGTCCAGTCCACTTTCGCGCTGTCGCTGGAAGCGCGACAGGTACACGCCCACCAGGTGCGTGGGCGTGAAGTGGTGGGCGGTTTCTTCCAGGGTTTCGCGGGTGCAGCCCTGGGCCGGCGATTCGCCGGGGTCTAGATGGCCAGCTGGGTTGTTCAGTTTCAAGCCTTCGGGGGTGTGCTCTTCCACCAGCAGAAAGCGACCTTCGCGCTCGATGATGGCCGCGACGGTGACGCTGGGTTTGAAACGCTCTGTGGGTGTAGATGCCATCGATGTCGCCTGTGGGTTTACCTGCGCCCGAGTGTGGCGCGTCTTCATGTAAGCTAAACGTCAGTCGTTTACTTATTCAACCAACAACACCGAGGAGACGCCCATGTTTATTGGCGTACCTGCTGAAACTACAGCAGGCGAAACCCGAGTTGCCGTCACCCCCGAGACGGTCAAAAAACTCAAAGCCCTAGGTCACACATTGCGCATCCAGTCCGGCGCGGGCGTTGCCGCCAGCGCCACCGACGATGCTTACACCGCAGCTGGCGGCGAGATCACCGATGCCGCTGGCGCATTCGGCTGCGAACTGGTGCTAAAAGTGCGCAGCCCGTCTGACGCCGAGGTGCCGCATATCAAACCTGGCACCGTGGTGGTGGGCATGCTTAACCCATTCGATGCGCCTGGCTTGCAACGCCTGGCCACCGCGCAGATCACCGGCTTTGCGTTAGAAGCCGCGCCGCGCACCACACGGGCGCAGAGCATGGACGTGCTGTCGTCGCAAGCCAATATCGCAGGCTACAAGGCCGTGATGATGGCTGCCGACAAGTACCAGCGCTTTTTCCCCATGCTGATGACCGCGGCGGGCACGGTGAAAGCCGCCCGCGTGGTCATTTTGGGCGTGGGTGTGGCGGGCTTGCAGGCCATTGCCACCGCCAAGCGCCTGGGCGCGGTGATTGAAGCGTCGGACGTTCGGCCCAGCGTGAAAGAGCAGGTCGAGTCTTTGGGGGGCAAGTTCATCGACGTGAGCTACGACACGCCGGAAGAAAAAGAAGCCGCCGTGGGCGTGGGCGGCTACGCCAAGCCCATGCCGCAAAGCTGGCTGGACCGCCAGAAGATCGAAGTAGCCAAGCGCGTGGCGCAGGCCGACGTGGTGATCTCCACTGCGCTGATTCCTGGCCGCGCGGCGCCCGTGTTGGTCACAGAAGACATGGTCAAGTCGATGAAGCCGGGCTCGGTGATCGTGGACATCGCGGCAGGCAAGGGCGCGAACGGGATTGGCGGCAACTGCCCGCTGACCGAAACGGACCAAACGGTGGTGAAACACGGCGTGACCCTGATCGGCGAGACCAACCTGCCCGCATTGGTGGCGGCAGATGCGTCTGCGCTGTATGCCCGCAACGTGCTCGATTTTCTCAAGCTGATCGTGACCAAAGAAGGCACGCTGAAAATCGACATGGAAGACGACATCGTGGCCGCCTGCCTGATGACGCAGGGCGGCGAAGTTCGTCGCAAGTAAACGCTAGAAACGCATCAGGAGAAGATCATGGAAGTCTCACACACCCTCACCAACCTCATCATCTTCGTGCTGGCCATTTACGTGGGCTACCACGTGGTGTGGACGGTCACGCCCGCGCTGCATACGCCGTTGATGGCGGTGACCAACGCGATTTCGGCCATCGTCATCGTGGGCGCCATGCTGGCGGCGGCCCTGACGGAAACGCCGCTGGGCAAAACCATGGGCGTGCTGGCCGTGGCGCTGGCGGCGGTGAACGTGTTTGGCGGGTTTCTCGTCACGCGGCGCATGCTCGAAATGTTTAAAAAGAAGGAAAAAAAGGCACCAGCCCTTACAGATACTGCTCAAGCAGCTATTAAAGAAGGAGCATCCAAATGAGTATGGATGTTGTCACCCTCCTGTATTTGATCGCTTCGGTTTGCTTCATTCAGGCCTTGAAGGGCCTGTCTCACCCCACCAGTTCGATTCGCGGCAACCTGTTTGGCATGGTGGGCATGACGATTGCCGTGCTGACCACCGGCGCGCTGATCTGGCAAATCGCTGGCGGCGCGGCCAGGGGCATGCAGGGCATGGCCTGGGTGGCGCTGGGCGTGGTGGTCGGTGGCGGCTACGGCGCTTACCGCGCCAAAACGGTGGAGATGACCAAGATGCCCGAGCTGGTGGCGTTTTTCCACAGCATGATTGGCTTGGCAGCAGTGTTTATCGCGATTGCCGCCGTGGTGGAGCCCTGGGCTTTTCAAATCGCGGCCAAGGGCAGTGAAATCCCCTTGGGCAATCGACTCGAACTGGCTTTGGGCTCGGTGATTGGCGCGATTACGTTCAGCGGCTCGGTGATTGCGTTTGGCAAGCTCTCGGGTACTTACAAATTCCGCCTGTTTCAAGGCGCACCCGTGCAGTTTGCCGGGCAGCACAAGCTGAATCTGGTGTTGGGCCTGATCTTGCTGGCCAACGTGGTGGCGTTCACCCTCACCGGCAACCAGCTCTTCTTTGCGATTGCCACTGCGCTGGCGTTTGTGATGGGCGTGCTCATCATCATCCCCATTGGCGGGGCCGACATGCCGGTGGTGGTGTCCATGCTCAACAGCTACTCGGGCTGGGCGGCGGCAGGCATTGGTTTCAGCTTGAACAACAGCATGCTGATCATTGCCGGTTCGCTGGTGGGTAGCTCCGGTGCAATCCTGAGCTACATCATGTGCAAGGCCATGAACCGCTCGTTTTTCAACGTGATTTTGGGCGGCTTTGGCGGTGAAGCCACCACCGCGGTGGCGGGTTCGGCGGTGCAGCGAGCGGTGAAAACCGGCAGCGCCGACGACGCGGCTTTTGTGCTGGGCAACGCAGAGACGGTGGTCATCGTGCCCGGCTACGGCCTGGCCGTGGCGCGTGCCCAGCATGCGGTGAAAGAGCTGGCCGCCAAGCTGACCGAAAAAGGCATCAGCGTGAAGTACGCCATTCACCCGGTGGCAGGCCGCATGCCCGGCCACATGAACGTGTTGCTGGCCGAGGCCGAGGTGCCTTACGACCAGGTGCACGAGATGGAAGACATCAACGGCGAGTTTGGCCAGGTGGACGTGGCCATTATTTTGGGTGCCAACGACGTGGTAAACCCCGCCGCGCACGTGAAGGGCAGCGCGATTTACGGCATGCCGATTCTGGAGGCCTACAAAGCCAAAACCATCATCGTCAACAAGCGCTCCATGGCGGCGGGCTATGCAGGTCTGGACAACGAGCTCTTTTACATGGACAAAACCATGATGGTGTTTGGCGACGCCAAGAAAGTGGTCGAAGACATGGGCAAGGCGATCGAATAAGCCTGGTGCGCAGCAGGCGACGGGGCGCTATCTGCGCAGCAGCGCCCACAGCAGCAGGGCAACCAGCGCTGTACAAAAGCCAGACAAGACAAAAACTAGGCGTTGCAAGCGCTGGTTTTCTTTCACCAGGCGCGACCCCGCCTTTTTCAGCTTGTGCATCTTGGTCAACTGATTTTTCAGTTGTTGACGCTCCCCACGCGTCGCCTCCAGCAAGGCAAACAGGCTTGCCATCTGGGTTTCCTGGGTCTGTTGACTGACGGGTGCGGGTGCCGGGGGTGCCATCGTCGCTTTCAAGTTTGGCGTTGTTTGTTGCGACACGCGCAGCATCTCGTCAAAGCTGCCCGGCGTGGTGGTGCCGTACAGCATTTCGGTGACGATCTGAGAGTTGAAGTCGGAGTCTTCCAGCAGCAAGTCCAGTGCAGACTGCGCGTCGGGCAGCGGGTTGGCACGGGCTTCTTGCGGCGCTTGCAGTTGCACCAAGCCCAGGTTGAGCAGCTCGGTCAACAGCGCTGGCACGTCACCAAAACCTTGCAGCGTCTGCTCATACATCTGCACGGTTTGTCCGCCATCAATCGACAGCAGCAGCAGGCGCAAACGCCGGGGCAGCGCCCGCGGGTCGCGCCGCACGACAGCCAGGCCACGCTCGGTACGCGTGACCACATGCAGCCGTCGGCTCAGCAGCTCGTCCTTTGTCATCGCAGCCATGTCGCTTCGTGAAATTAATGTGAATACCAAAGACTAATTCGGATGTGACATTTTGTACAGCCTTTGCGAGGTATCTGTAGGGCATCTGAGCAATCAATTCAGACGTCAAATCTGGATTTTGTGCATGCCTGATAAGCATTATCAGCTACTGAAAATATAGCAACTGTTACCTTTCTATTCCACCGTCATACCTTCATGCACAGTGTCTAGAATATGTTGCAATGCAGCAAATTGACCGAGAAGAGGCACCGTTCACGTGTCCGCTGGTCTTCAACCAAGGAGGGCATCACATGCCAAAAGCACAACACAACCCAGTGGCCTTTGCACTCGGGGGTTTAGCGGGCGGTAACGGGTTCGGTGCGGGTTTTCTGGATGCGGCGCAGCAGCGTGGCATTCGCCCCACGGCCATCTCCTGCACCTCCGGAATGATCGTTTGGGCGGCCCGCTTCTTGGCGGGCGAGAACCTGGCCGAGCGCTTTCGCAGCGAGGTCACGGCCACGCCCGCCGGTGTGGGCGTGCCGCCGCCCGTCGCCTCGGCGTGGATGGGTGTGGCCGGTTTGCCGGGTGTGTTTCGCCCGGCCAATCTGGAGTATTGGCAGCGCTGGTTTCGCCTGCCCACCCAGCCCCTGGCGCAAGAGCTGGCCGACCGCATGCTGCCGGTACAAACGGCCTTGCCCGTACGGCCCGACGCGTTTTACGAAGAAGTCGCCGACGCGCTGAATGCCAGCGACGTGGCCGTGATGTTCAACGCCTTTTGCCCGCCCTCCGGCTTCGAGTTTTTGTTTTTGAACCCCGCCGCCATGCGCCTGCTGGGCCGCAGCCCCGGCCAGCGTCTGGGCAGCCAGGTGTTTCACGCGGTGGATGCCGCCGCTGTGCGCGCCGCGCTGCACCTGTATGCCTATGGTCACGAGCAGCTGTATGACGGCCAGCATTTGATCGATGGGGCATACCACCGCCAGTTCATCCTGGACGAACTGTGCGAGTTGCCCGGCGCGGCCAAACCGGCCGCGCTGTGGTTGGTGCGTCCGCAAAACAGCCGCTGGCTGGATCCGATGCCCAGCAACTTTTTCGAGCAGCGCGACATGGAAACCGAAATCGCCATGAACAGCAGCTACGCCAGTCAGGTGCGCCGCATCGAGCTGATTAACCGGCTGCTCAAAACCGGCCAGCTCAATGCCGATCGCTACAAGCAAGTGGATTTGTATCCGTTTGAGTTTGCCGGGCAGCGCAGTTACTTTGACTATTTCAACGAAAGCCAAGCCGTGTTTGACCGCGGGCGACAAGACGCGCTGGCTCAGCTGGCTTGATGACAGATGACGTTGGCACGGTTTTTGTAGATGGTCATCAAGCCGCACCGACGGCGACGTCATTTTTCATTGCTTTTTTAACAACAAGGAGAGTTCCCGTGTCCGCATTTTCTATCCCCCGCCGCGTTGCACTGACGACCCTGGCCAGCCTGGGAGCCGCGCTCAGCCTGCCGCTGTCGGCCCAAACTGCCGGCACAGGCCCCGTCGTCATCGGCATTTCCCGCCCCTACACCGGCGCGCTCAAAGGCGTGGCCGCAGGGTATGTCGAGGCCTTCAAGGCGCATATGGACGCCGTCAATGCACAGGGCGGCATCAACGGCAGCAAGATTGAGCTGGTGGAAAAAGACGATGAGGGCGTGCCAGCCAACACCGAAAAACAGGTCCGCGCGCTGGCTGACGATGCGCGTGTGGTGGCCCTGGTTGGCGTGGCTGGCACTGGCAATGTGCTGGCGGCTTACCCGGTGCTGGAGGCCGCCAAACTACCGCTGATCGGTCCTTTCAGCGGCGCGGTGGCGTTGCGCGACATCAACACCCGCAAGATGATTTTTCATGTGCGCGCCAGCTACGACGACGAGCTGGACGGCATTGCCAAAGACATGGCCAGTCGCGCGCCCACGGGCCAGGTCGTGGTGCTCTACCAGGACGACGCGTTTGGCGCGGGCGCACTGGCCTCCTTTAACAAACAAGTGGCAGCCAAAGGCCCCAACATCACGGTGTCGGCCATCAAATTCGACCGCACCAGCGGCGTGCTGGCCGAGCCCACCCTGGCCCAGGTGGCACTGCGCCAGGCCAAAGGCGTGCTGTTGATCGGCGCGCCCAAGGCCGCCGGCATGTTGCTGAAAACCGTGCGCACCGAAAACCAGTTTGCCAACGCTTACACCCTGTCAGTGGTCGATGCGCTGGCCCTGGTGAAAGACGTGGGCGCACCGGTGGCGCAGGGCTTACTCATCACCCAGGTCATGCCCAACCCGCGCAAAGGGGCCATGAAGCTGGTGCGCGATTACCGGGCCCTGATGGAGCAGGCCAAGCAGCCGCTCAGCTATGCCGGCATTGAAGGCTATCTGACGGCGCGGGTGCTGTTTGAGGCCCTGGGCCGCATCAAGGGCGCGCCCAGCCGCGACAAGCTGATGGCGGCGCTGGAAGATACAGGCCGCGTCGATGTGGCGGGTTTCCCGATCAGTTTCAGCCGCAAGAGCCGCGAGGGCTCGCGCTTTGTGGACATGTCGCTGGTGTCGTCATCTGGCTCCATCATCGATTGAAGCGCATGACGCGAATCGCCATCATCAGCGCCCTGCACGACGAGCTGTCGGCCGTGTTGCAGTTGCTCCCCGACGAGCAAAAAACCCGCATCGCCGGGCGCGACTTCTGGGTGGGTCACCTGCACGGACAAGAAGTGGTGGCGGTGCTCTGCCGCATTGGCAAAGTGGCCGCAGCCACCACGGCCACCGTGCTGGTGGAGCGTTTCGGCGTGCAGCAAATGCTGTTCACCGGCGTGGCTGGTGGGCTGCAAGTCGGCGGGGAAGGCGACCCGCACACCCGTGTGCGGGTCGGCGACCTGGTGGTGGCGCGCGAATTTATTCAGCACGACCTGGACGCCTCGCCGATCTTTCCGCGCTACGAAGTGCCGCTGACTGGCATGAGCCGCTTTCCCACCGACGCACGATTGAGCGATGCGCTGGCCCATGCCGCAAGTCAGGTGCTGATTGACCCAGCCGCCACACTGGGCAACGAGGTCGTCGCGCGCTACCACCTGCAAGCCGCCCGCGTGCACCAGGGCCTGATAGCCAGTGGCGACCGCTTTGTGTCCAGCCACACCGAAAGCCAAGCGCTGCGGTTGGCGCTACCCGACGCGTTGGCAGTAGAAATGGAAGGCGCGGCAGTGGCACAGGTGTGCCACGACTACGGCCTGCCGTTCGCCGCCATGCGCACGATTTCCGACCGGGCCGACGACCACGCGCATGTCGACTTTCCGCGCTTCACGGCCGAAGTGGCCGCGCGCTACGGCGCAGCGGTACTCGACGAGTGGCTTCAAGCGCTATCAAAATACTAGCTGCTTGAGCAGTATTGATAGGGGCTGATAGCCGATTTCAGTCATAAGCATGTGAAATCGCGTGCCTTGCGCGTTGCCCGGTGTGAAAGGGGTAACCAATACCCCGCGCCCGATAATCCCAACATGGCCCACAACCCGTTCGATCAACCGCTGCTATTCAACCCGCGTGTGCTGGCCAAAGCCTTGGGCGAGAGTCCACCAGCGCCCATCCCCATCGAACATCAGCAGTTGCTGCACGATTGGGCGCAAACCATTCGTGATGGCTCCATCCGCCAGCGCAGCGAGCGGCAGATTCGCAGCAGTTTTGTACACAAGTTTTTCGTCGATCTGCTGGGCTACACAGCCTTCGGTGGTCAGGGTAACTTCACCGTCACCGAAGAAGCCCGCGCAGGCACCGGCGCTGCCGATATCGCACTGGGCCACTTCGGCCCGCAGGGTGACCGGGTGCTAGTGCCGGTGGAGCTGAAAGGCGCGCAAACGCACAACCTGGACGTGATGATGGCGGGGCGCTACAAGTCGCCTGTGCAGCAGGTGTGGGAATACGCCATGGACATTCCCCATGCCAGGTTTCTGGTGCTGTCCAACATGCTGGAAATCCGCCTGTATGCGGTCGGCCACACCCGGCGCGTGTACGAGCGGTTTGATCTGCTGACCGTCGCCAGCAGCCCGCGCGAGTACCACCGGCTCCAACTGTTGCTGGGTGCCCCCAACCTGCTGGGCGGGCGCACGGCGCAGCTGCTGCAAGACTCGCGCGCCGCAGAAATAGAAATCACCCGCGCGCTGTATGCCGACTACAAAAGCTGGCGCATCCAGCTCATCGTGGCCCTGGCCCAGGCCAACGACCTGCTGCCCGGCCAGCTGATTGGACCGGCGCAAAAGCTGCTGGATCGGGTGCTGTTCGTGGCCTTTGCCCAGCAGCGCGGCCTGCTGCCCAAAGACACCTTGAAAGACGTGCACAGCTCGGTGAGCGCCTGGAACCCCACGCCGCTGTACCACGCTTACCGGGGCCTGTTTCGGGCCATCGACCAGGGCTTGCCCCAGCGCAACATTCCCCCCTACAACGGTGGCCTGTTCGCGCCCGATGCGCTGCTGGACGCGCAGCTGCAGGTGCCTGATTCTGCTTGCGATGTGTTCCAGGAATTCAGTCGCTACGACTTTGGTGGTGAGGTCTCGGTCAACGTGCTGGGTCACATATTCGAGCAGTCCATCTCCGACCTGGAAGAGCTGCAAGCGCTGGCCGACAGTGGCGGCTTCACGCTGGAGGCCATTCAGGCACAGCTGCAAAGCACCCGCCGCACCGGCGTGGCGGGTGCCCGCAAAACCCATGGCATCGTCTACACGCCCGAGTTCATCACGGCCTTCATCGTGGAGCAGACTTTAGACAAAACACTGGTTGAGCGCCGCCAATACTGCTCAAGCAGCTATCAATTAGAGAGTGAATCAGAAGCTGAAGCCGCATGGCGCAAACCCACGCCCGATGAAAAAAAGTACGCCAAGAGCCTGGCCCAACCCGAGCGCGTGGTCGAGCTGGCCTTCTGGCGCGCCTGGCTGGCCGAACTCACCTCCATCAAGGTCTGCGACCCGGCCTGCGGCTCGGGCGCGTTTTTGGTGGCAGCGTTTGACGTGTTGCTGGCCGAATACAACAACGTGAACGAGCAGATTGCGGCGATTACCGGCAGCATGGAAGTGTTTAACGCCGACCGCGAAATTTTGAACAGCAATCTGTTTGGCGTGGACTTGAACGCCGAGAGCATAGAAATCACCAAGCTCAGCCTGTGGCTGAAAACCGCCAAGCACGGCAAACCGCTGGAAAGCCTGGAAGCCAGCCTGCGCGTGGGCAACAGCATCATCTCCAGCGCCGACGGCGGGCTGGCCTACGACCCCAAAGCCTTCGACTGGGCTACCAATTTCCCCGACGTCGTGGCGCGCGGCGGGTTTGATGTGGTGATTGGCAACCCGCCGTATGTGCGGCAAGAGCGCATCAGCCCATTCAAGCCTTACCTGCAAAAGCGCTACGCCTGCTTTGATGGAGCAGCAGATTTGTATGCCTACTTTTTTGAGCTGGGCATTCGATTGCTCAGGAATGGCAACGCGGGCGGGCGCATCGGCTTTGTGTCGTCCAGCACCTTTTTCAAAAGCGCCTCGGGCCAGAACCTGCGCAGCTATCTATTGAAGAACGCGCACATCGAAAGCGTGGTGGATTTTGCGGATTTGCAGGTGTTTGAAGGCGTCACCACATACCCGGTGGTGATTTCGCTGCGTCGCAGTGGCGCACCCGACCCCGACCACCTGGTACGGTTTCTGAGCCTCACGCACAGCATTCCCGACAAGCTGGGCGAGACCTTCACAGAAACCGCCGCCGCCATGGCGCAGTCGCAATTGGGCGACGGCAGTTGGCGGCTGGAAGACAGCCGTGTGGCGCATTTGCGCGCCAAGCTGCTCGACGGGCACCGCAGCTTGCAAGTGGTTTATGGCGCGCCGCTGTACGGGCTGAAAACCGGCCTGAACGAAGCCTTCGTGCTCGATGTCGCGAGTCACCAGCAACTCGCGCATGACCCCGCAAGTCAGGCCTTGCTCAAGCCCTTTCTGCGCGGCGAAAACCTCAAGCCCTGGCGGGTTGAACCGCAGGGTGAATGGCTGCTGCACATCAAAAACGGCAGCACCCGAGCCCTGCTGAAGCTGCCGGCCAACCAGCCGCTGCCTGAACCCGATGCCTGGGCGGCGTTTCGCAACGCGCATCCCGCAGCGGCTGCCTGGCTGGCACCGTTTGAAGCACGGGCTCGCCAGCGCACAGACCAAGGCGAGTTCTGGTGGGAGCTGCGCGCCTGCGCGTACGACGCACAATTTGACCGGCCCAAAATCGTCTACGTCGACATGAGCGACAAGCCCAATTTTTCGCTGGACAGCTCGGGTGCCGTGCTCGCCAACACGGCCTACTTTGTGCCAGCGGGTGACGCTTACCTGCTGGCTTTGCTCAATTCCAAAGCGCTTTGGTTTTTGCTGCGCGGCATGACCACGGCTTATCGCGGTGGCTACTACCGCCTGTTCACGCAGCACGTGCAAACCCTGCCGGTGCCTGAAGCCGCACCCGATGACCGTGCCGGGCTAACGGCACTCGCCGACCAAGCCCAAACCGCCGCCACCGCCCGCCACGCCGACATCCGCCGTTTCGGCCACCAGGTGCTGCGTGACTTTGCGCCGGGTGGGGTGGATGGCGCAGCCAAATTGGGAGATGTGTTGGGTGGGCAAACGGGCGGCCTGCCTGCTTTTGCCGACTTCAGCGCAGAAATCAAAAAACGTTTCAAGCGCGAGTTAAACCTCAGCGAGCGGAACGACTGGGACGCTGCCCTCGCAGCAGCCCGCACACGGGTTCAGGCCCACACACAAACCATTGCGCAGTGCGAGCGCGAGATCAATGCGGTGGTGAACCGGTTGTTTGGGTTGACGCCGCAAGAGATTGCGTTGCTGGGGTAGCCCGCATATTTCAGCAGGCTGCCCCTTCTCACTTCGAACTTCGAAGCCAAATCAGCCGCCAGCCCTAGTCAATCCTGTTCAAGCAGCTATTATTTTTGTAGCGCAAGTGTTTAAACAACCGCCGGTACGCGCGCCTTGCGCCCTGTCACTTTGCGCCATACCCAGCCCAGTCCATGTTCCAGATCGTCTACCAGGGTGTAGACGGTCGGAATCACCAGCAGGCTGAGCACGGTGGAGGTGATCAGACCGCCGATCACGGCCACGGCCATGGGTGCGCGGAAGCTGCCATCGGCGCTGCCCCATTCAAGGGCCAGCGGCACCATGCCCGCGCCCATGGCGATGGTGGTCATGACGATGGGGCGGGCGCGTTTGTGGCAAGCATCCAGCAGCGCGTCGATACGGCTCATCGGTGGCACGGCGGGTTGGGTGTCCGTGGCCGGGCGGCCGGCGCGGGCTTCGATGGCGTATTCCACCAGCAAGATGGAGTTTTTGGTGGCAATGCCCATCAGCATGATCAAGCCAATCAGCGAGGGCATCGAAAAGCTCTTGTCGGCGACCAACAGGCCCACAAACGCACCGCCCAGCGACAGCGGCAGCGCCGCCAAAATCGTCATCGGGTGCAAAAAGTCTTTGAACAGCAGCACCAGCACGATGTAGATGCACAGCACGCCCGTGAGCATGGCCAGGCCAAAGCTGGCAAACAGTTCGGCCTGCGCTTCCGCGTCGCCAATCGTCACCTGCTTGACCCCGGCCGGCAGGTTCACGATGGCTGGCAGCTTTTGCACCGCCGCCGCCACATCGCCCAGCGGTTGGCCGGACAGTTCCACGTCAAACTGCACGTTGCGCGCGCGATTGAAGCGGTCGATCACGGCCGGGCCACCGGCCAGCTCAATGGTGGCTACCTGGCCCAGCATCACGGGCCCACGCGTGCCCGGCACCATCAGCCGCTCAATCGCAGAAAGGTCGTTGCGCGCGTCGTCGGCGAGGCGCACCACGATGGGAATTTGCCGCTGCGACAGGTTCAGCTTGGGCAGCGAGGTGTCGTAGTCGCCCACGGTGGCAATGCGCAGGGTTTCGCCAATCGACGCGCTGGTCACGCCCAGGTCGGCCATGCGGGCAAAGTCCGGCCGTACGGTGAGCTCCGGCCGCACAAGAGAAGCGCTGGAGGCCACCGAGCCCAGGCCGGGGATGGTGCGCAGGTCTTTTTCCAGCGCGGCGGCGGCCTGGCCCAGGGCCAGCGGGTCTTCGCCGGTGAGCACCAGCACATATTTTTCGCCTGACCCGCCCAGGCCCACCTTGCTGCGCACGCCGGGCAGGGCTTCCAGCGCCTTGCGGATGTTGTTTTCAATGCCCTGCTTGCGCGGGCGGGTGCCGCGCTCCGTCATCAGCACCGTGAGCGTGGCGTTGCGCGATTCGGCAGCGCCGCCAGGTGCAAACGGGTCGCTGCCCGCAGAGCCGCCGCCAATGGTGGTGTAGACCGATTTGATGTGTTCCAGCTTGGAAATCGCCAGGCGTGCCGACTCGGCCATGGCCAGAGTTTCGCTCAGGCGGGTGCCGGGCGCCAGCTCTAAATTCACTTGGGTTTGCGAGTTGTCGTCGGCTGGAATAAAGCCGGTGGGCAGCAGCGGAATGAGCGCAATCGAGCCGACAAAAAACGCACCCGCTGCCAACACCGTGATCAACCGGTGGCGCAAACACCAGCGGCTGGCGCGCAGGTACCAGCGCATCACCGCGCCGTCTTTGGGGGCTTCGTGCCTGGCCTGCGGCTTCAGGATGTAGGCGGCCATCATGGGCGTGAGCATGCGGGCCACCAGCAGCGAGGCAAACACCGCCAGCGCGGCGGTCCAGCCAAACTGCTTGAAGAACTTGCCGGGAATGCCGCTCATGAACGCGGTGGGCAAAAACACCGCAATCAGCGTGAAAGTGATCGCAATCACCGCGACGCCAATCTCATCAGCCGCTTCCATGGCGGCCTGGTAGGGCGTCTTGCCCATGCGCAGGTGGCGCACGATGTTTTCCACTTCCACAATCGCGTCATCCACCAGAATGCCGATCACCAGGCTGAGCGCCAGCAACGTCACCACGTTGATGGTGAAGCCCAGGTAATGCATGCCGATAAACGCGGGGATGACCGACAGCGGCAGCGCCACGGCAGACACAAACGTGGCCCGCCAGTCACGCAGAAACAAAAACACCACGATGACGGCCAGCAGCGCGCCCTCACCCAGCAGGATGAGAGACGCTTGATAGTCTTCTTCCACCGGCGTCACGAAGTCAAACGCCTGGGTTACCTCCAGGTCGGGCCGCTGGGCTTGCAGCTCTTTCAGCGCTGCCCGTACGCCGCGCCCGGCTTCCACTTCGCTGGCCCCCTTGCTGCGCGACACCTCAAAACCGACCACCGGCACGCCGTTGAGCAGCGCGGCCGAGCGGGGCTGGGCAATGGTGTCTTGCACATCGGCAATCTGGTCCAGGCGCAGCTTGCGACCCTCGCCGACGGATAGTTCGATCGCACCCAACTCCTGCGCCGATTTCACCGTAGCGATGGCCCGCACCGGCTGCTCGCTGCTGCCCAGCTCGGCGCGGCCACCGGCGGAGTCCAGCTGCACCTGGCGCAGCTGCTGCGACACCGTGGCGGCGCTCACACCCAGCGCCTGCATCTTGGCGGTGTTCAGGCTGATGCGCACCTCGCGGCTGACGCCGCCCACCCGGCTGACCGAGCCCACGCCCGGCACTGACAGCAGGCGTTTGGTGATGGTGTCGTCCACAAACCAGCTCATGGCCTCGTCGTCCAGCCGGTTGCTGCGGATGGCGTAGGCCAGTACCGCGCCGCCGGAGATATTGGTCTTGTTGACCACCGGGTCGCGCACATCGGCGGGCAAATCAGCCCGCACCTGCTGCACAGCGGAGCGCACTTCGTCCAGCGCTTCCTGCGTCGGCTTTTCCAGGCGGAATTCGGCGGTGATGTTCACCGAGCCGTCCTGCACCTTGGTATAGATGTTTTTCAGGCCCTGGATGGATGCAATGCCGTTTTCAATCTTGCGCGCCACCTCGGTTTCCAGCTGCGCAGGTGAACCGCCGGGCAGGCTGGCGCTGATGACGATGTTGGGCACGTCCAGGTCGGGAAAATTCTGGACCTTCATGCTGTTGTAGCTGAGCAGGCCGGCAAAGCACAGCATGACAAAAAACATGATGGCGGCAATCGGGTTGCGGATGCACCAGGCGGAAACGTTCATGGGTTGGACTCCAACAGATTGCTATTGATTACGTAGCTGGTTGAGCAGGATTGACAAGGGCTGGGGCGTGTTTTGGCTTGTAGGTACACAAAGGCTTTCACGGTTGACCCAAATGCGACTGGCGCGTTGGTTTTTGAACGCAAAGGACGCAAAGGTTTACGCAAAGACCGCAAAGAAAACCATAAACAGGTTTTGGCTTTGGATTCCTTTGCGGCTTTTGCGTCAACCTTTGCGTCCTTTGCGTTGTTCATGCTTCAGCGCCACTTGGGTTCGGTAAATAGTGGGGCTTCACGGCTGTTTCGCGGCACTCGCTGCATTTACCGGTGCCCCTGCCACCACCCGCACCGTGTCTCCATCGGCCAGAAACGCCGCGCCGCTGCCTACAAATCGTTCACCCGCCTTGGCGCCCTGCAAAATTTCCACCGAATCGCCCATCCGGCGGCCGGTTTGCAGTTTGACTTGCTGCACCTTGTTCGCCGCATCAATGCGCAGCGCGTAGGTAAAGCCGTCGCGCAGCACCAGCGCCTGCTGCGGCAGGGTCAGGGCAGGGCTGTCGCCCAGGGCGAACACGCCTCTGGCGAACATGCCAGCCTTGACGTCGGGGTGCGCTGGCACATCCACATACACCAGGGCGTTGCGGGTTTGCGCGTCCACCGTGGGGGCGACCATGCGCACCTTGCCTTGCACCTGCGTGCCGCTGGCCGCCGTCACCGCGACCTGCGTGCCGGGCTTGATGCGTGCCACCTCGGCGCTGGTCACTTCGGCGCGCCACTCCAGGCGGCTCTGGCGAATCATGCGAAACAGCTCGGTGCCCGCTCCCACCACCGAACCCACGGTGGCGCTGCGCGCCGAAATCACGCCACTGTCGGGCGCCAGCAGTTGCGAGTTTTTCAGCCGCACCTGCACCACCGCGACGCTGGCCTGCGCAGCAGCCACCCGGGCTTTGGCCGTGGCCTCGGCGGTGACGTATTGCGCAATCTGCTGGGCGCTGATGGCCCCTGTGTCTTGCAGGCTGCGGGCCCGCGCAGCGTTGGCCGTGGCTTCGGCCACGGTGGCCTGGGCTTCTGCGAGCTGCGCCTGCGATTGCAAAATTTCAGCGCGCGCGGTGTCGCTGCTAAAGGTGGCCAGCACCTGGCCCTTTTTCACCACATCGCCCACATTCACCCGTACCTCGGTCAATTTCAAGCCATTGACCTCCGCCCCAATCACCGCCTCTTGCCAGGCGGCGAGGTTGCCGTTGGCACTGATCTGCAAACCCAGCGCACTGGTTTGCGGCTGCACGGCCGACACCGTGAGCGCGGCTTTGGGGGCGGAGGCTGGCGCGTCAGGCTTTTTGGTGTCTTGCGCCCGGGTTTGAGAGGCAAAAAGGGCTGTAGCCCCGATGAATACTGCTAGAGCAGCTATGAAATATGTAGTGCGTGAATTGGGTTTCATGAGGTTCTTTCGAAGCAAGCAATGGGGGTCAGATCCGGTCAGATCCCCATTCAGGACGGGGTCTGTTTCGGCGCGCGCGGAGCCGTTACGAAATGGGGCTCTGACCCCCATTGCGTGGTGGAGGACGGGACAGCGGTTGTGCGATGCAGAGGCCCTCACCCTAGCCCTCTCACGGGGGAGAGGGAGAAACACCGGGACAACGGCCTCATGGCTTGACCCCCGGCAATGTCGCCACCTGCGCCACCGCATTCCCCGCCACTGTCCAGCCACCGCCCGCCGCCCGGTACAGCGCAATCCAGGCCGCCATGCGCTCGCGCTGCAGGCTGACCAGGCCGGTTTCCGCCGCCAGCAAGGTGCGCCGCGCGTCTTCCAGCTCCACCAGGCTGCCCAGGCCCGCTTTGTAGCGGGCTTGCGTGGCGTTGAACGAGGCGCGGTAGCCGGTGGCGGCGGTTTGCAGGTCGCCCTGTCGGGAGGCGGTGCTTTGCAGGTTGAGCAGGGCAATTTCCACCTCGGCCACGGCCTGGCGGGCTTTGCTGCGGTAATTGACCACGGCAGCCTCGTAACGGGCCCGGGCGGCTTGCAGGTTGGCGGCGCGCTTGCCACCGTCATACAGCGGCAGGCTCAAAGCGATGGGGCCAATCGACCAGGTGGTGCCATCGCTGCTGATGCCGTTGCCCACGGCGCGCGCCGCACCGATGGAGCCGTTCAGGCTCAGGCGCGGCAGGCGCTGGGCATCGCTGGCCGTCACTTCGCTGGCGGTGGCCAGCACTTCGCGCTCGGCTTGGTACACATCGGGGCGCTGGGCCACCACTTCGGCAGGCAGAGTTGCTATGGAAAACAGAGCTGCTTGAGCAGTATCTACAAGGGCGGGAGGCGGTTTTTGCTTTAAAACGGCTTGAATCTCGGTCACCGGCACCGCAATCAGGGCCGACAAGGCCAGCACGTCACGCTGGCACTGCGTGCGCTGCTCGGTGACGCGGGCGGCACCGTCGGCCGCGCTCGCGCGGGCCAGCTCGGCGGTGGCGGGTGCGGTGAAGCCGGCCTTGGCGGTGATCTGCGCCAGCTGGGCTGATTCGGCGCGCGAGGCGGCATCGGCTTGCGTCACCAGCAGCTGCGCCTCGCAGTTGCGCTGGCTCAGGTACTGGCTGGCGGCCTCGGCGGCAATCGACACCCGGGCCTCGTGCCAGGCGGCTTGCTCGCTGTCCAGCCGGGCCTGGGCGGCGTTGGCCGTGGCGCGGTTGCCGCCAAATAAATCGACTTCCCAGCCCGCCTGCACGCCTGAGCTGAGGCTGGTGGCAGGCCCGCTGGGCGGTTGCACCACGCCCCGGCTCGCGGTGGCCGAGCCGTCCAGCGTGGGGCCGAGCGCGGCACCCGCGCCCACGCGGGCGGCCCGAGCCTGTGCAATGCGGGCCTGTGCGTCGGCCAGCGTGCCGCTGGTTTGTTGGGCAGCCTGGATCAACTGCACCAGCAGCGGATCGTTCATGCCTGCCCACCACTGGGCCAGGTCGGCGACCTTGCCGTTGTGCGGCAGCGGGCTTTGCCAGGCAGCGGGCGGCGTGGGAGCGAGCGTGTCGGGGGCGCCCTGCAACGGTGTTTGCAGCGTGGCGCAGCCGGCCAACGTACTGGCTACGAGGGCCGCGCCCAGGGCAGCAGCGGTCAGTTTCATACAGTCCCTTTCTCGTTAATTGCTATATTTTGCGTAGCTGCTTGAGCACGTCGTACCTGCTCTGCAGCCACCATGGCCATGGAAAAGTCGGCCAGACGGGTGGCTGTCAGATCAATTGAGCCGGGCGTGGCCACCAGCTGCGGCGCGATGGCATCCACCACCTCGCGGCACATAAACATCTGCAAAGCCAGGGCAGAAATGGCAAACGCCAGGCGCTGCACCTCGTCGTCCATCGCCTGCAGCGCCAGGTGGCGGCACAGCACCGCCACCAAGGCGGCGTGCGCCGGCTTGATGCCGTGCTCCACCTCTTGTGCCCACAAACCCGTGGGCTCGAGCATTTCGCGAAAGTGCAGGCGCATGCACTGTTGCACCAACTGGCCTTGCTTCATGGGTGCCAGAAAGCCGGCAAAAAAACCATCGAGCGACTGGCGCAGCGTGAAATGCGGCTGGTCGTACAGCGGAATGTCGTCCGTGGGGCTGCCCAGCGGCTCCACGAACACCGCCCGGTACAGGCCCGCCTTGTCGCCAAAGTAGTAACTGATCGCCGCCACATTCGCCCCCGCGGCCTGGGCAATTTCACGCGTGGCGGTGTTGGCAAACCCTTTTTGGGCAAACAGGGTCAAACCCGCCAGCAGCAGGCGCTCGCGGGCATGTGAGCCGGTTGCCTGCGGCTCCTGCGCAGTCGGTAAAGCCGGGGTAGCCGGGGAAGCCGGGAAAGGGAGCGTGTGTGCGTTTTTCAAGGGCTGGATTACAACATGTAAATCAAACGTTTGATTAACTTGTTGTGACGGGTTTTTCGATGCAGTCGGCGCCGTCTGACAAGCCTGTGCGTGCTGCGCTGACGCCGTGGCGCCCGGGCGATTCTTAGCATCTGCGGCGGTGGTTGAGGCTGCGCTGGCCCAGCCGTCACCACCACCCAACCAGGAGTTCCAAGTCATGCCGTCGCAACCCGCCCCGCCCAACGTTTGCGATTCGCAAGTTGAGCTGGACCTGAGCTATCGCGTTCAGTCGCCCTCGCATCTATGCTTCAACATCGAAGCCGCCCACAGCCCTGACCACCATGTGCTCACCGAGCGGCTGGCCATTTCATCGGGTGTCGTCAGCCACGGGTTTGTGGACGAAGCCAGTGGAAACCGGTTTATTCGTATCGACGTGCCCGAGGGCGAGCTCGTGGTGTCGTACCGCGCCACCGTCCAGATTCCGCTCAAGCCCATACCGGACGACCTGCCTGAAGTGCCCGTCAGCCAGGTGCCCGATGCGGTGCTGAAGTACCTGCTGCCCTCGCGTTACTGCGAATCCGATGTGATGTGGCGCGCCGCCACGCAGTTGTTTGGCGGCTTGCCGCCGGGCATATCGCGGGTGCGCGCGGTGGTTGACTGGATTGCAAACTCGATTACTTACCTGCCGGGCAGCACCGAGTCGACCACCACGGCGCAGGATGTCTTTGTGCAACGTGCCGGGGTGTGCAGAGACTTCGCGCACCTGGGCATTACCTTGTGCCGCGCGCTGAACATACCGGCACGCCTGGTGGTGGGTTACGTCTGGTTTGACGACCCACCGCAAGACTTTCACGCCATTTTTGAAGCCTGGCTGGGCGGGCGCTGGGTGCTGTTTGACGCCACCCGCATGGCCCCCACGCAGCACCTGGTGCGCATCGGCACGGGCAGCGACGCCAAAGATGTGGCCTTCAGCACCATCTTTGGCGCGGTGCAGATGACCCGCAAGGAATTGCGGGTGACGGAAACGCCGCAGGTGTTGCCGGGCGGGTGACTCTGCACGGGTTGCGGCGCAGGAAGCAGTACATACGGCTGCTAAAATTTCTGGGCACAGAAGAAGCCCGCAATCGTTGCGGCGCGATGGGTGCCTCTGCACAGGTTGCAGCAGCGGCCAACTGGCAGCCCCTCATCTCCACACCTGCCCCACACCGTGAACGCCAGCTTCGAAATAAAAAGCGCCAACCTGCCTTTGGTGGCCCTGCTCCTGAAGTCGCCCGATCTGGCGCAGTTGGCCCAGGCCATGACCCAGCGGTTTGGCGACATTCCGGACTTCTTTGATAACGACCCGCTTTTAATCGATTTGAGCCCTGTGGCTGCTGCTCAAGCAGCTATCGATTTCGAAGCGCTCGTCGCCTTGCTCAAGCCCTACCGCGTGCTGCCACTGGCCGTGCGCGGCGGCAGCCCCGAGCAGATGGCAGCGGCGCAGGCGGCGGGTCTGGCCCCTGCACCTGACGCATTGCTGGCCCGGGCTGCCAAAGAAACCCCTGTGAGTGAACTACCCGCAACGGTCGTCTGTGCACCATCCCAGCCGACAGACGAGGCCTCGCTGCCCCTGGAGGCCAAACCCGCGCCCCCCATCAACCCCGGCGCACTGGTCATCGACAAACCCTTGCGTTCGGGCCAGCAGGTCTATGCCAAGGGCCGCGACCTGGTGGTGCTGCACATGGTCAACCCCGGTGCTGAGGTGATTGCCGACGGCCACATTCACGTCTACGCCCCGCTGCGCGGCAAAGCCATTGCGGGTGCCCGCGGCAACACCGAGGCGCGTATTTTTGCGTTCAGCCTGCAAGCCGAGCTGCTGTCGATTGCTGGTGTCTACCGCACCAGCGAAGTGCCCCTGCCCGCCCATGTTTTGGGCAAGCCCACGCAAGTGCGGCTGGAAGGCGGCAGCGAGGGCAAGCTGGTGTTTGCGGGGCTGTCGTCTTGAGGCTCTTTAAGACAATTTTTGAACGCAGAGGACGCAGAGATTGCGCAGAGGACGCAAAAGAAAACCGTAAAAGTAGATTCAATTGATTTTCTTTTTCTCTCCTTTTGCGTTCTCTGCGTAACCTTCGCGTCCTCTGCGTTCAAAAGCTGCCTCAAACCCATCACCAGGAAACAAAAACCCATGGCAAAAATCATCGTCATCACCTCCGGCAAAGGCGGTGTGGGAAAAACCACCACCAGCGCCAGTTTTGCCAGCGGCCTGGCTCTGCGGGGCCACAAAACCGCCGTGATCGACTTTGACGTGGGCCTGCGCAACCTGGACCTGATCATGGGTTGCGAGCGGCGCGTGGTGTACGACCTGATCAACGTCATTCACGGCGAGGCCAATCTGAACCAGGCGCTGATCAAGGACAAGCAGTGCGACAACCTGTTCATCCTGGCCGCCTCGCAGACCCGCGACAAAGACGCGTTGAGCAAAGAAGGCGTTGAAAAGGTGCTGCAAGACCTGGCGGCAATGGACTTTGAATACATCGTGTGCGACTCACCCGCCGGCATTGAGACCGGCGCGCTGCTGGCCATGCACTTTGCCGACGAAGCCCTGGTGGTGACCAACCCCGAGGTCTCCAGCGTGCGCGACTCGGACCGCATTCTGGGCATGCTGTCCAGCAAAACCCGCCGCGCCATTGACGGCGGCGAGCCCATCAAGGAACACCTGCTGATCACGCGTTACAACCCGGCGCGCGTTGACCAAGGCCAGATGCTGTCGTTGCAAGACATTCAGGACATTCTGCGCATCAAGTTGATCGGCGTGATTCCAGAGAGCGAGAGCGTGCTGCAGGCCAGCAACCAGGGCACGCCCGCCGTGCACATGGAAAACAGCGACGTGAGCGAGGCCTACAAAGACGTGGTGTCGCGCTTCCTGGGCGAAGACAAACCGCTGCGTTTCGTTGACGCACCCAAGCAGGGCTTCTTGAAGCGCTTGTTTGGCGGTAAATAAAGCCAGGAAGGACAAGCAACCATGAGCTTTCTGTCATTCTTTCTCGGCGAGAAAAAGAAAACCGCCCATGTGGCCAAAGAGCGTCTACAGCTCATCCTGGCCCACGAACGCAACCCCCGCCACGCCAGTGCACCCGACTACCTGCCCGCGTTGCAACGCGATCTGGTGGCCGTGATCAGCAAGTACTTCCCGATCAACCCCGAAGACATCAAGGTTCACCTGGAACAAAAAGACAACCTGGATGTGCTGGAAGTCAAGATCGAAATGCCGGACAGCCGGATGACGCCGCTGCAATAGGACTTGCGCTCAAAGCGGCGGCAAGGCCAGCAAGCGCGCGTACCAACTGTTGAAGTGCTCGCATTTACTTTTCATGGTGGACAAGCCGATGCGCTGAGCCAACTGCACCCCGTGAATGACTTTCTCGTAGCCACCATAAGCGGATAGAAGCCGCTTGGAGGGCGCGCCTTCTGGGGTTTGGTTGATGAGCTCGGGGTTGTTGTGGAATTGAGCGAGCGCCTTCAGCATCGCGGCGGGCAGCCCGTTGTTGCCCGTGACCTCGGCGGCTGCCGACGGATCGGCAAATAGCAGGCTTTCAAACTCATGCAGTTGCACATACGGAATGAAGCGAGCCGATACAAAGTGCTCGCCCCAGGCCTGGTGCAAATGCCCGACCTTTTGGTAGGGGTCGGTCATGCCGGTGGTTTGCTGGTAACCGGGCGCAGTGCTTGGTAGCCGGTACAAATCAACCATGCAGCCAACATAGCGGCTACTGTCAGCCACAAGTAGACGGGCAACGTCCCGCTCCAGGTGCGCAAAGTTGACAAAGCCGCCTTTGAACGAACGATGCGCTGTACGGCTGGTGGTGATACGTGTGGCGGTCAAAAAGACCTGCTGCTCACCCAGCGCAGGTGCGAGCACCTGGTTCACAAAGGCCTCTTCGCTTTGCCCTTCAACGACCAGCAGAACGCGGGTCATGGAGATGTCGTCGCCACGGCGGGCGGGGCACCGGGTCGGCCACCCAGAATGTTTTTCTCCCACAGGTCGCCCAGCGAATAGTCTTCAAGCCAGGCTTGCAAGCCCTGCGCATCGGGCCGCGCAAAGGTCGACTCGCCTTGGCTGTGGTTGACCACGATCAGTTGTTCAGGATCCAATTGATTCACCAGCGGCACAGATTGCGTGGATGCGACGATTTGCGTGCGCAACGAAACGCTTCTCAAAAGCCCCGCCAACACCTCGATGGCATACGGATGCAAGCCCAGCTCGGGCTCGTCAATGACGATGGTGGCCGGTGGATTGGGCTGCAGCAGCAATACCGCCAGGCAAATGAAGCGCAGGGTGCCATCTGACAACTGATAGGCGGTAAACGGAAAGTCCGAACCCATCTCGCGCCACTCCAGCATGATGTCTTGCCCATTGGACAGCGGGTCGGGGCGCAACACAAAGTCGTCGAAGAACGGGGCGACAAGGCGGATCGTGTCGCGGATGCGCAGGTAGTTGGGTTGGTTTGCTTGCTGCAGAAGGTACAAGAACGCTGCAAGGTTTGAGGCGTCAGGCCGTAATGTGACGTTGTCGTTGAGAGGCCCACTTTGCTTCACGGCTGCCTGGTCGCTGGTGTCGTGAAAGTGGTGGACACGCCAGCCTTTGACGGCGGGCAATACATACGCGGCAATAGTTGCATTGCTGTCGCTTGGGTGGATCGCCGGCAGCAAGGACTCAATGTGACCATTGCCAAGCGTGCGGTCATGGCTCAGCCAGTGGATAGCTTCCTCTTCAAACACAAGCTGGTTTTCTGACGGTACCAGCGAGAACGAATAACTATTTGAGTCAAAGTCCAGGCGCACCGTCAGCTTCGGCGTCACCCGCCGTCCATGCCGCAAAAACCGATCCGCCTTGGATCCCACCAGCCGCTGCAGGCGCAACTCAGCCATTTCGTTGAGCAGCTTGAAAACCGAAATGAAGTTGCTTTTTCCCGCGCCGTTGGCACCGATGAGCACATTCAGCGGCCCGAGCTTCAAGTCAAGCTGGCGAATCGACTTGAAGCCTTCTATCCGGATGCGATCAAGCGGTCTCATGAGGAAAGGAGCAGTTAAACCAGGATTTAGGGGCAAGTACTAGTTCCGTATGCCACGCGGGACGACTGCAGGCCTGTTCGGACAGTCGGTTTTGGTGCAGTGCGCATACAGGCTGAGCGCGTGGTCTGCAATTTCGAAGCCCTTGGCCTGGGCGACGGCGTGTTGGCGGTTTTCAATCTCGGTGTCGTAAAACTCTTCCACGCGCCCGCAGTCCAGGCACACCAGGTGGTCATGGTGCTGACCTTCGTTCAGCTCAAAAACAGCTTTGCCGCTCTCAAAATGGCTACGCAGCAAGATGCCGGCCTGCTCAAACTGCAAAAGCACCCGGTAGACGGTGGCCAGGCCGATGTCGGAGCGCTCGATCAACAGCACCCGAAAGACGTCTTCGGCCGTCATGTGGCGCTGCTGGCCTTTCTGGAACACGTCCAGAATTTTCAGGCGCGGCAATGTGGCTTTCAGCCCGGTGTTTTTGAGTTCGTCGATATTGGCCATGGCAGTGCGGTGGGGACAACCCAAGCGTCAGGAGGGCCTGTCGCTACAATGAAAACAGCACTTATTGTCACCCGTCCGTTGTCCCGTATTTTGGGCGACCACCTTCCAGCCTTGAGAAAAAGCCATCCATGTTCAACCACCCCGTTTTCATCACCCGCCTGGCGGTGCCTTTTATTGCAGCCGTGTCGCTGGCCGGTTGCGGCAGCCTGAACCGCGTGAGCACCGGGTTTGCGGGGGCCTTGACGCCCTATCGCGTCGAGGTTGTACAGGGCAATTTCGTCTCGAAAGAGCAGGTTGAAGCCTTGAAGGTCGGCATGAGCCGCGAGCAGGTACGCCAGGTGTTGGGCACGCCTTTGCTGACCAGCGTTTTTCATGCGGATCGCTGGGAATATGTGTTCACCTTGCGGCGCGAAGGCGTGGAGCCCCAGGCGCGCAAGCTGACGGTGTATTTCACAGGTGAGTCGCTGGCCCGATTTGAAGGTGATGAGATGCTCAGCGAAGCCGAGTTCGTGACCCTGCTAGACACGCGGCGCAAGTCGAGCAAAGTGCCGGTGCTGGAGGCAACCGAAGCCCAACTCAAGGCGACCGTACCCGCCGCACCGAGCCGGGATGCGGCAGCTGCCACAACGACCGCAGTTTCCACACCCGCCGCCCCGACCAGCTACCCACCACTGGAAGCGCCTGCCCGCTAAATCGTGTGTAGCGCAAATGACGCGGTTTTTAGGCCTTTCAGGCCTACAGCCCTTATGAATGCGGCTCAACCAGCTATCAATTTATGAGTGATTCCCTCTCTGAAATACCTCTGCGCATTGCGATTGCGGGTGCCGGTGGTCGCATGGGTCAGATGCTGATCCAGGCCGTGCAGGCCGCTGCGCCCGAGTGCGTGCTGACCGGCGCGCTGGATGTGCCCGGCAGCCCGGCCCTGGGACAGGATGCGGCGGGTTTTGCTGGACGCACGGGTGTGGCAGTTACCGCAGATATTGCTGCGGGCTTGGCGAATGCCCACGTGCTGATCGACTTCACCCGCCCCGAGGGCACGATGGCGCACCTGCAAGCCTGCCGTGCGCAGGGCGTGAACCTGGTGATTGGCACCACCGGTTTTAGCGACGCGCAAAAAGCCGAGATTGCCGCCGCTGCGAAAGACATTGCCATCGTGATGGCACCGAACATGAGCGTGGGCGTGAACGTCACGCTCAAGCTGTTGGAGATGGCGGCCAAAGCGCTGCAACATGGCTACGACATTGAAATCATCGAAGCCCACCACCGCCACAAGGTCGATGCGCCCTCAGGCACTGCTTTGAAAATGGGCGAGGTGATCGCCAAAGCCGTTGGCCGCGACCTGAAAGACTGCGCCGTCTACGCCCGTGAAGGCGTCACCGGCGCGCGCGACCCGTTGACGATTGGTTTTTCTGCTATCCGCGGCGGCGACATCGTGGGTGACCACACCGTGCTGTTTGCGGGAACTGGCGAGCGCATTGAGGTCACTCACAAGTCGTCCAGCCGCGAAAACTACGCCCAGGGCAGCCTGCGCGCCGCGCGGTTCCTGGCAGGCCGCACGAGCGGGCTGTTCGATATGTTTGATGTACTGGGTTTGAGCGATGACAAATGACGGCGGCCTGCGGCCAGCCATGACTGAGACGGGATAGCCGTGGGCGCGAGCGGTCTTAGTCATCTGTCATGGTCGGCTGCGCAGCAGCCACCGTCATCTCGTCATCACACGTAAAAGTATGAAAAGGAATGGAAAAACATGAATGTCTGGCAATTACTCAAGCAGGGTGACGCCGTCACCGCCTTCGTAGGCGTGGCCTTGCTGCTGATGTCGGTGGCCAGTTGGGTGGTCATTTTGTGGAAAAGCTGGCTGCTGCGCCGCGCCAGCAGCGACGTGGCCAAGAGCACCGCCGCTTTCTGGCAGGCCGCCAACCTGGAACAGGCCCGCACCCAGGTGCAGGCCTTTGATCGCGAAGCCCTGGTGCTGCCTTTGATCACCGCGACCGACAAGCTGGGTAGTGCTGGCACCCTGGGCACGTTGGCGTCGGCAGGTGACCGCGCACAACAACTCACCCGCGTGCTGCGCGACGCCCTGCATGCCGTGTTGCATAAGCTGCAACTGGGACAGGTGCTGCTAGCCACCGTGGGCTCCACCGCGCCGTTTGTCGGGCTGCTGGGCACCGTGTGGGGCATTTTTCATGCGCTGACCGGTATCGCGGCGGCGGGGCAGATCAGCATTGACAAAATTTCGGGCCCCGTGGGCGAGGCGTTGGTGATGACGGCTGCCGGCCTGGCTGTGGCCATTCCCGCCGTGCTGGCTTACAACGTGTTGGGCCGGGTGATCGGGAACATTGAGGCCGACCTGGAAGGCTTTGCGCGTGACTTGCGCGAATTGTTGGCAGCGCCTGTGCCCGCAGTGGCCATACCCAGCAAAGCACCGGAGCACTGACATGTCGTTTGGCAAACTGGAGCGCACCAAGGGCTCTCAGCCCATGAGCGAGATCAACATGACGCCGTTCATCGACGTCATGCTGGTGTTGGTGGTCATCTTGATCATCACCGCCCCGCTGCTCACCAGCTCGATCAAGCTCGACTTACCCAACACCGAAGCCGCCAAACCCGGTGAAGTGCCCAAGTTTGTGACGGTGGTGGTCGACAAGGCGGGCCAGATTTTTCTGGCCGACAAGCCCGTGACTCCCCCCGAACTGGCCGCCCGCTTCCAGGCTGCCGCCAAGCAAAGCCTGGAGACCGAAGTGCAGCTGCGCGCCGACGAGTCCGTGCCTTACGGCAAAGTGGTCGAGGTGATGGGCCTGGCCCAAAAAGCCGGCCTGAACCGCATTGGCTTTGTAGCCGACCCCAAACCGTGAATATCGACCGCGTTTTACCGTCATCCCCGCGCAGGCGGGGATCCAGGCGCGAGGACTGTGAGGCCAGTGGCTTTCTTCGTACGCCGAGGTGGATTCCCGCCTGCGCGGGAATGACGGAATCTTCGGTTTGCGCCAGATCCTGATTCAGTTAATTAAATGCAAGAAAAATACACACCGACCGAAGTCGAAAGTGCCGCTCAAGCGCACTGGGCCGCCAGCAACGCCTACCGCGTCAGCGAACAAGCCTTGGACACAAAAGGCCAGCCCAAACCCAAGTTTTACGCCTGCTCCATGCTGCCCTACCCCAGCGGCAAGCTGCACATGGGCCATGTGCGCAACTACACCATCAACGACATGATGGCGCGCCAGCTGCGCATGAAGGGCTTCAACGTGCTCATGCCCATGGGCTGGGACGCCTTTGGCATGCCGGCTGAAAACGCTGCCATTGCCAACAAAGTGCCGCCCGAGCAGTGGACGCGCGCCAACATTGCCGACATGAAGGCCCAGTTCGAGCCACTGGGCCTTTCCTTCGACTGGAGCCGCGAGGTGGCCACCTGCGACCCCAGCTACTACCGCTGGAACCAGTGGATGTTTTTGAAGATGCTGGAAAAGGGAATCGCCTATCGCAAGACCCAGATCGTCAACTGGGACCCGGTGGATCAGACCGTGCTGGCCAACGAGCAGGTGATCGACGGCTGCGGCTGGCGCAGCGGCGCACCGGTGGAAAAACGCGAGATTCCCGGCTACTACCTGCGCATCACGCAGTACGCCGACGAGCTGCTGGACCACACGTTGACCAAGCTGCCCGGCTGGCCTGAGCGGGTGCGGGTGATGCAGGAAAACTGGATTGGCAAGAGCGAAGGCGTGCGCTTTGCGTTCCCGCACGACATTCGCGACGCGCAGGGCCAGTTGGTGCAGGACGGCAAGATGTACGTCTTTACCACCCGGGCCGACACCATCATGGGCGTGACCTTTGTAGCCGTGGCCCCAGAGCACCCGATTGCGGTGGTAGCCCAGGCGAAATCTGCTGAACTAGCTATCAAAATAGAAGCGCTGAAGCAGGGCGGCACGACGGAGGCCGAGCTGGCCACTCGCGAGAAAGAAGGCGTGGCGACGGGTTTGTTTGTCTTGCATTCGCTGACTGGCGAGCCGATTGAGGTGTGGGTCGGCAACTACGTGCTGATCAGCTACGGCGATGGCGCGGTGATGGGTGTGCCAGCGCATGACGAACGGGATTTTGCGTTTGCCAAGAAGTATGGGTTGGGGATCAAGCAGGTCGTTGCATTACCCCCTCCCCCTCTGGGGGAGGACGGGGGTGGGGGCCCGCACGCCGAAACCGGCATCGCAGCACATGCCCCCACCCCACCCCTTCCCCAGCGGGGGAGGGAGCCTGATGTCGTCCCCCAGGGGGGGAGGGAGCCGGGCAAGACTTTCTCCACCGACGCCTGGCAAGACTGGTACGCCGACAAACAACTCGGCGTGGCGATCAATTCCGGCAAGTACAACGGCCTGAATTTCAAAGCCTGCGTCGACGCCGTAGCCGCCGACCTCATCGCCAAAAACCTGGGCGAAAAGAAAACTACTTGGCGCTTGCGTGACTGGGGCATCAGCCGCCAGCGCTACTGGGGCACCCCAATCCCCATCATTCACTGCGACGAGCATGGTGCCGTACCCGTGCCAGAAAAAGACCTGCCGGTCATCCTGCCGCCGCACCTGGTGCCCGACGGCTCAGGCAACCCGCTGAACACCTGCGAAGAATTCCTGAACGCGCCTTGCCCCATCTGCGGCAAAGCGGGTCGGCGCGAAACCGACACCATGGACACCTTTGTGGACAGCGCCTGGTACTACATGCGCTATGCCTGCCCCGACGCGCCCACCATGGTCGACGCCCGCAACGACTACTGGATGCCGATGGACCAGTACATCGGCGGCATTGAGCATGCGGTGTTGCATCTGCTGTATGCGCGGTTTTGGACCAAGGTGATGCGCGACATGGGATTGGTGAAGTTCGACGAGCCGTTCACCAATCTTTTCACACAGGGCATGCTGCTGCACGATTGTTACTACCGCGAAGAAGCCAATGGCGGCAAGCGCTGGTTTTACCCGAATGAGGTGGTGATCGAGCACGACGAAAAGGGCCGCCCCACCCGCATGACGGCCAAAGACGACGGCCAGCCGGTGCTGTACGGCGGCACCGAAAAAATGTCCAAGAGCAAGAACAACGTGGTGGAGCCGCGTGAGTTCATCAGCCGTTTCGGTGCCGACACCGCCCGCGCCTTCGTGATGTTTGCCGGCCCGCCCGACCAGAGCGCGGCCTGGAGCGACGCGGGGGCGGAGGGTTCCAGCCGGTTCTTGAAGCGCGTGTGGGCGTTTGGTGTGAAGTTGAATGCTACTAATTCGATAGCTGCTTCAGCAGTAAATACAAGGGCTGGTGGCCCATTTGGCACTGAAAGCAGAAAATTGCGCTTTGACGTCCATTCAGTGCTCAAGCAAGTGGACTTTGACTACCAGCGCCTGCAATACAACACCGTGATCTCCGGTGCCATGAAGCTGTTGAATGCGCTGGAAGGCTTTAAAGCCACTGCAGATGAAGGTGCTGCCCACGCGTTGCGCGAAGGCTTCGGCATCTTGCTGCGCTGCCTGTACCCCGCCACGCCCCACATCACCCACGCGCTGTGGCAGGGCTTGGGCTACGCCAAAGTGCTGGGCGACTTGCTTGACGCACCCTGGCCGCAGGTCGACGACGCGGCCTTGCAGCAAGACGAGCTGACCCTGGCGCTGCAAGTCAACGGCAAGCTGCGCGGCGCGGTGCGCGTGCCCGCCACCGCCACGCGCGAGCAGATGGAAGCGGCGGCACTGGCCTGTGACGACTACTTGAAATATGTTGCGCAGTTGGCAGCAAGCTCACCACCGAAAAAAGTGGTGGTGGTGCCAGGTCGTCTTGTGAACGTGGTGCTGTGATGCAGCGGCGCTTGTTACTTTCTACCCTGGTGGTGACGGCGCTCACAGCCTGCCTGTCGCTCACCGCCTGCGGCTTCAAGATGCGCGGCGGGGCCACGTTCAACTTCACCAGCCTGTTCGTCTCGTCGGCCATCGTGCCGCCCGGGCCCACCGCCTTGCAATTGCTGCGGGCGCTGTCCAACGGCGGTCAACTTGCCATCGTGCTGGACCCTTTGCAAAAAGCCAGAACCCAGGCCCACCTGGAAGTCATCAGCGAGTCGCGCGAGCGCGTGGTCGTGGGCGTCAGTTCGGCCGGCCAGGTTCGCGAATTCCAGTTGCGCAGCCGCTTGCGCTTTCGGGTGCGCGGCTCGGCAGGTCAGGACCTCATTGCCAGCTCGGAAATCGTGCAGCAGCGCGACATCAGCTACAGCGAATCGGCGGCCCTTGCCAAAGAAGCAGAAGAAGCGCGCCTGTACCAGGACATGCAAAACGACATCGTGCAGCAGGTGCTGCGCCAGTTGTCGGCCGTCAAGCTGCCCTGAACAACCCGATTGATTTCGCGCCATGCAGCTTGCGCCCGCTCAACTGGTAGCCCATCTACAGCGTGGCCTGAAAAGCCTGTACACCCTGCATGGCGATGAGCCGCTGCTCATTCAGGAAGCCGCCGACACCATTCGCGCCACCGCCCGCACCCAGGGCTACACCGAGCGCAGCGTGCACAGCGTGGCCGGTGCGCATTTCGATTGGGGTGGCGTGCTGGCGGCCGGTGGCTCGCTCAGCCTGTTTGCCGACAAGCAAATTCTGGAGGTACGCATTCCCTCAGGCAAACCGGGCAAAGACGGCAGTACCGCCTTGCAGCAACTGGCCCAAGCCGCCCAGGGTAACGACAGCACCTTGACCCTGGTGTTGCTGCCGCGCCTGGACAAAGCCACCCAAGCCAGCGGCTGGTTTGCCGCGCTGGAAGCTGGTGGCCCTTGCATCGCCGTGGCCCCCGTGGAGCGCGCGGCCTTGCCGCAATGGATTGCCCAGCGGTTAGCTGCGCAAAACCAGCGCGTGGCTGCGGGCGACGAAGGCCAGCGCAGCCTGCAGTTCTTTGCCGATCGGGTGGAAGGCAACCTGCTGGCCGCTCACCAGGAAATTCAAAAACTGGCCCTGCTGCACCCCGCTGGCGAGCTCAGCCAGGCGCAGATCGAAAGCGCCGTGGGCAACGTGGCGCGCTACGACGTGTTCAAGCTGTCAGAAGCCGTTCTGGGCGGCCACATGGCCCGCGTGCAGCGCATGCTCAGCGGCCTGGAAGCAGAGGGCGAAGCCGCTGTGTTGGTGCACTACACGCTGGCAGAAGACATCCGCGCCCTCAAACGCGTGAAAGACGCGGTTCTGGACGGCCGCCCCTTGCCGCTGGCCCTACGCGAGCAGCGCGTCTGGGGCACCAAGGAGCGCTTGTTTGAGCGCGTGCTGCCACGCTTGAGCGCAGGTAGCTTGAACCAGTTGCTGCACGCTGCGCATGTGGTGGACGGCATCGTCAAAGGGCTGAAACAGGCCGACTGGCCGAGTGATGCCTGGCCTGCGCTGAACCGGTTGGCGTGGATGCTGTGTCGGGAATGCGGTGGTGGCGACGACGCAGCGAAGTCGAAAAGTCCTACTAAAATAAGACTTTGAAATTCCGGAGACGCCAAAATGCTGCAATCGCTGCGCCGGGCCGGGGGTTCGTTGGTAATGACGGTTCCCAAGTCATTCATTGAACAAAACCACCTGTTTGATGGCTCACAAGTAGAGCTTCACCTCTCGGGCAAGACAATGACGGTGAAAGCACCCGCCAAGCCACGCTACAAGCTGGCAGATTTACTGGCTGAAATGCCCGATGGCCTGCCACGTGTTGGAGGTTGGGACAACATGCCCGCCGTTGGGCTGGAGGCCGATTGATGGCCTACGTGCCCCATCGCGGGGATATCGTGCATCTCGAATTTGACCCTTCTTCGGGCCGTGAAATGAAAGGGCCTCATTTCGCTCTGGTACTCAGCGGCAAGCTGTTCAACAGCCAGGGGCTGGCCATGGTGTGCCCGATTTCCCAAGGAGCCGCCGCCTCGGCGCGCACCTACGGCACGGTCGTCAGCTTGATGGGGCTGGGTCGGGATACGCAAGGCACTGTCCATTGCCACCAGTTGAAATCACTGGACTGGCGCCAGCGCAAGGCAAGCTTCAAGGAAACCGTGCCATCGCCATTGATTGATGAGGTCTCTGCGCGGGTTGAGGCGATTTTGTTTGACTGATGCGTCACCCGTGTGGGTGATCAATGCAAATGGTGGGACGTGTAGGACTTGAACCTACGACCAAAGGATTATTAGTCCCAGAATAATCGAATTCTTCAGTGTTGATTGAAATAGTAGAATCAATATAAATCAACAGCTTACAAGTGAAGCACTGGATAGGAAAACAGATGCTGTATTGATTGATATTCGCCTAAATAGCGCAAAACTGGCTACATGGTGGCTACATGGATTTATTGAGAGGGGTTGCGAGATGGCAAGACCAAAGAAATCCGACGCGCCAGACCTGGGTGAAGCGCAAGAACTGACAGCCGGGTTAATCGAGCGCCTGACCTGCCCGGCTGGCAAGACTCAGGTTTTCCTGAGAGACACCAAAGCGCCCGGTTTGCGCGTGCGTGCAACGGCTGCCAGTGCCAAGAACCCCAAGGGCTTGAAAGCGTTTGTGTACGAGGCCAAGCTGAACCGCCAGACCATTCGCCGCACCATTGGTGACGTCCGCGTGTGGGACATTGAAGCCGCCCGCACTGAAGCCCGCCGCCTGGCTGTGGTGGTGCGAAGTGATGGTGACGACCCCCGTGAACTTGAGCGCCAGCATGAAGCCGACAAAGCCGCCTCCATTGCCGCCGCGGCTGCCCAACTGGAGGCCGACAAGGCGCAAGCAGTGACCGTGGGCGAAGTCTGGGCCGTGTACGTTGAAGAACGCCGCCCACACTGGGGTGACTTGCATTACCGCGACCACATCCGCAAAGCTGCGCCCGGTGGTGCGCCGTTCAAGCGTGGCACAGGCACAACCCAACCAGGGCCGCTATTCGACCTGATGGCATGGCCCCTGCGTGACCTGACCGCGGCAGTGATAGAGGCATGGGCCGCAATCGAAGCCAAGACCCGCGCAACGTCTGCCCGGCTAGCATGGCGAATGCTGAAGGTGTTTCTAGGCTGGTGCGAGGAACAGACCGCTTATGCCGCTCTGCTGCCAAACAAGAACCCAGCCAAGACCAAAAAAAGCCGCGAAGCATTGGGCAGGCCCGGGACTAAATCCGACTCATTGCAGCGCGAACAGTTAACCGTGTGGTTTGAGGCGGTGCGAAACATTGGAAACCTCCAGATTGCCGCTTACCTGCAAACCCTGCTCCTCACTGGCGCAAGACCCGGTGAAGTGCTGGCGATTCGCTGGGAGGATGTGAACACCCAATGGAAGGGCTTGACCATCCGCGACAAGGTCGAAGGCGTGCGCGTCATTCCCTTGACCCCGTTTGTTTCGCAACTGCTGGCAAGCCTGCCTCGCCGCAATGAACGGGTTTTCTCCAGCACCAACAGCGACACGGGACACCTGACAGAGCCGAACCATCCTCATTCAATCGCCTGCAAATTGGCCGGCATTGATGGCTTGACGCTGCATGGCCTGCGCCGTTCGTTCAAGTCGCTAACGGAGTGGCTGGAAATACCCGCTGGCGTGGTGGCGCAACTGATGGGACACAAGCCCAGCGCCACGGCTGAAAAGCACTACACCGTGCGGCCGCTCGACCTGCTTCGCGTACATCACGAAAAAATTGAAGCGTGGATTTTGGAGCAGGCTTGGGTTCGGTTTGTTGCCGACACCACAGCGGGCAAGCTGCGCGCCGTGGCATAGCGATTGACTAAACAGTACACTATAAGATACCATGATTGAAGTTCGCTTCTACACCGATAGGCAGGGCAATTCACCCCTGATGCAATGGCTAAACGACGCCAAAGAGGCACGGGTGAGGGCTTTGGTTAGCGCGAGACTGGAGCGCTTGCGAGGCGGTAATTTTGGCGACTGCAAGCCGCTACGCGAAGGCGTGCTGGAACTGCGGATTGACTATGGGCCTGGCTACCGGGTGTACCTGAGCAGGCAAGGCCAGTTGCTGGTGCTGTTGCTATGCGCCAGCGATAAGAGCGAACAAAGCCGCGCCATCAACGAGGCAGTGAAGTATTTGAATGACTGGAAAGAAAGGGGCAAACCATGAATGCACCGCGTGATGTGAGTTATGACGACTGGCTGAATGCCACGCTGAAAAACCCGCAAGAAGCCGCCGCCTACATAGAGGCCGTGATGGAACTGGACGAACCCGCTACCTTGCTGGTGGCATTGCGCCACGTGGCCAAAGCCCACGGCATGGCAGAGATTGCCCGGCGTGCCGATGTAGGCGATAAAACCCTGTTCAAAGCCTTGAGCGAAAGCGGAAACCCAACGCTGGACACGGTTCACAAGGTTTTGCATGCGGTGGGTTTGCGCCTGAGTGTGGTGCCACTAGCGGAACATGCTTGATTCACTATGCAGACCCTGCAAGACATCAAACGCGAGCTGCTGGCCAGCCCCGCCACGCAAGCCGCCTACGACGGCATGGCCGCTGAATTTGACCTGACCCGCGAATTGATTGCCGCCCGCAGCCGCGCTGGCTTGACGCAGGGCGATGTGGCCCAGCGGATGGGCACCACGCAAAGCGTTATTGCCCGCCTGGAAGACGGCGAACGTACACCGTCGCTGCGTACCGTCCAACGCTATGCACAGGCAGTTGGCGCGCGCAGTAGTGCGCATCGAATCCCAAACTGCGCTCGCGTAAACACGACAAACCCAGGCGGTAGAGCCAATGACTGCGAAGAAACGACCTGCTAGCCGACCGCACGACGCAGCCATGGTGCAACTGCTCCAGGCCGACCCGGAACTGTCCGATGTTTACCTTGCCACAGCGCTGGAAGAAGCCAGTTTGCCCGGTGGGCAATTTGCCTTGTTGGCTGCACTGCGTCACATCGCGCAAGCACAAGGAATGTCGGTGGTGGCAGAGCGCGCAGGCATACCCCGCGAAAGCCTGTACCGGGCACTGAGCCCCAAAGGCAATCCCACTTTCAAAACTCTGCTGGCCGTACTGGGCGCTGCTGGTTTGCATTTGGCTGTGACGAGGCAAGGCAGGGTGCACGCATGAACGTTTTGCAGTGGCCCGCAGGGGCGTGAAACCGTTTTGCCCCTGCCTAGTCCGCGCTTAATTACCGCTGGCGAAAAGTCGGACACCTTCACCGACAGGCTGGGGCTCCTATTTGAAGTGACACCTGAAGGGGTGCAGATATGACGGGTGCCGAAAGCAGAGCGATAGAAGCGGCAGAAAAAGCCCACAGAATTGCGGCACGTTGCTTTACCTTGGAAGAGGCCTCCAATGCCATTGCCGCTCAAGAGGGATTGAATGAGACCAATAAAAAGCAACTTCTTGACGATATGTTGCGGTCTGACCGTGATGGGTCTCTTACAGTGCGAAGTCCAACTGGTCATAACTTATATGCACCATACCGACCGACGATAGCGCGAGAGTTCGACGAACTGACAACACCAGAAGATGTGAATAAATGGGCAGCCGCTAGGGGATTTGGTTGGCGCTGGAAATATGCAGTCGGCGATGAGCAGAGTGATACTTATCAACCTTTAGCACTACTGATTGAGCCGCTGGTAAATAAGCCGTTTGATGCATTGGACGATGGTCTTCAAGCGAGGTTTTTGAAAGCCTTTCATCATCTGCCTCACTGGGACCAATTAAACGCAGACCAGCGTCGTTCAATGGCCCAGCAACATGATATTCAGCATGACCCTGCAATGGGGCCGGAAAATAAATACTGGCTTGCATTGTTCGGTGCTGAAGAACATGCGAAATCAACCCGTTTCGAATGGGACCAAAAGCAGCCGCAAAGCATTACAGAATTGAAGACAAAAGAAGACAGGCTCACGGCAATCGATAGCAGATTGCGCGACCTGTCGGCACTTTGGAAGATGCCACCTTTTTCAGTGGGTAACTGGGACGCGCTTACAGACAATGCTTTAGCCGAACTGATGACTGCTTCGAAGGCATCAACGCCAGCACAGACCGTAACGCCCGCGCCCGTGGATGCTGTAGGCGCATCCGGTGGCGTAGAGCCCGACAAGGCCGGGAAACTGCCTGTGGGGCAAGGGCTAGTAACAATAGACATTGCCAATACCTTTGATGGCTTGAACGGGTGGAATGCTGAACGGTGGCGTAAAAACTTGAGTGCAGCTAAATGGCTTCATCCTGCACGTATCGCGAGGGGCAGGGCTGGTGGCGCATCGGCAGTGTGGTGCCCCGTAATGCTGGCACAACTGATGCACGACAAAGCAAAGGGCGAGCGGGAAAAAGGAAAGCTGATGAATGCGCTCAATTCCAGATTCACTAAAAATCCCGTATTGAAGCCGTGGCGTGATGATTTTAATGAATATTTAGCAACATATGGCACCACGGAATAGCACCGCCATATATCCGGGGATTAATTCCGGGTTTCAGTACTCGAATCAATGTAGGCCATTGATTTACAGAGGTTTTCTGATTCCGGGGTGAGCCCGTGAAAAGTGCGGATATTTTCAATTCGTTCCATACCCAGCCCGTGCTGCTGGATTTGGAGAACGAACTTGCAAACCGCAACCCAATCAAGCAGTCAAACGATGCGCGAGGCACAGGCCCCGCTACCGGCAAACCAACCTGCCGACTTCGTACCCCTTCACCTTGAGACCCGAACGCACGTCACTACTGCTGTGATGTGCCGGCACCTTGGCCGCAAGGAACAGACGGCACGCGGCTGGGCATCCGCTGAAACATTTCCGGATGGCATGAGACCACTACGGGTTAACGGACGCTTGGCATGGCCAGTGGCTGGCATCCGTAAAGCACTAGAAATGGTCGTCTAATGGAAGCGCCCAATCCAGCCGACGAGAACGCCGACGCTCCAAACAGCGCAAAGTTCACAGGCACAGATAACCCCAGACACCTGCGTGTGATTCACGCCGCGCTGGCTAGACCACGCCGCCGAGAGGATGTTGATGGCATTGCAGGTTGTAGCAACGGGCCGGAATTGATTGCCGAGCTGCGCCGCCGGGGACTCGATTTCCCATGCCAGCGCATCACGTTTATTGACCGCGACGGCTATCCGTGTCGACCTGGTGTTTACAGCCTGACTTCAGCAGACCGACGCAAAATTTACACATGGCTGGCCACTTGCAGGAAACCAGGGGCTGCACATGGCTGAAAGCGTGGCTCACTTTGCCGTGAAAAGTATTGGCCTGTCACGTGTGAATGGCCGCAAGCCTTGCTCCCTGCTGGACGCTGCCCGCCACAACCTGCGCGAGATTCAGGCCGAACGCGGAGCGGTAGGCCGCATTGATTGCACGCGCATACAGCACAACGTCACCCTGGCGGGGCCAGCTACGGCCGCTGATGTGCAGGCGTTGGCTGTGTCGCTGCTGGCCAGCGTTGACACATCACGCCTGAAGCGCGACCACTGCCAAGCGATTGAAGCCGTCTTCAGCCTGCCCGTGCGGGCAAGCATGGATGGCTTCAGCTACTTCACTAACTGCCTGCAATGGCTGGCTGTGGCCATGCCCCTGCCGGTAATGAGTGCCGTTGTCCACAAAGACGAAGCAACCCAGCACCTGCATGTGCTGCTGTTACCGGTGAACGACGGCCGCCACGTGGGTGGGGCACCGATTGCCCGCCCCGAGCTCAAGCGCCTGCGCGATTCGTTCTTTGCCCAGGTGGCCGGGCCAGCGGGTTTGAAGCGCGACACAGCCAAGGTACGCGGCATGGTCAAGCAATGGGCCGTGGCTGCCGTTTTACGCCGCTGTGAGTCGTTGGGCTTGCCCGCTGCGAATGGCCCGCTGTGGCCCGTTTGGGTGGCTGCAATCGAGCGTGACCCGACCAGTGCCATGCAGGCTTTGAACATTGAGCCGGACAGCATCCGGCCTGTTGACGAAACACCGCCAGATGCACCTGTGTCAAACCCTATGGGGCTTGCTCAAACCCCTATAGGGCTTCAAAAAGAGGGGGTGAAAACGCAAGCCCTATCCTGTGTAGGGCTTGGTGAGCGAACGGCATCAGAACAGCCCGCAAAAGCCATCGCGTCGCTACCTGAACTGTGGGCAGCGGTGGGCAACCGTTCGCACTGGACTGCGCCCAAAGCACCAGCACCTGCTGACCGTCGCCGCGTAGGTGAGGCCGCGCAGCAATCAGCCATAAGGCGCTGCAAGTCACCAAAAAGGACGCACACAACCGTGCTGCGAATTGATGGCGATGGCCTGACTCGGGAACGCGATGAATACGCCCACGACCTGAGCGCTTGGGACTGATTGCGTTGCCAGCAGGTAAGGTTTAAATCCGAACGAATTCCGAATTGCCGAACGCGAAACAGAAGACCATCACATGGGCAATTTCAGAAACTTGAAATCAAAGGGGTCTGACAATGAATAAATCATCCAAGCCAGAATTGGCCCGCGCCATCAATGAACAGGCGCACTTGCTGGCCGCTGGCATGTTTGCTGAATTTCGCTTGACGCTGCGGGAACTGGCCCGCGCACATATGCGGGATGGCAAAACGATTGACGAAACAATTCAGGCCATCCGTTCGGAAGGCTTGCGGAATTTCAATGGTGAACGGTGAACCGAGTAATTTCGGTGGCCATCGCCTGCGTGCGTGTGCTCGCGCGTGATTTGGAACAGTACGCGCATGCATGGGCGCGCGAGGCCATTCAGCGCTAAGGTTCTAAGGTTGTACTAAGGTTTTGCCCGAGAACAGCAAGGTTACGGCAAGGCTTCAAGCCTTCAACCGGGTTGGGCATCGCATAGATAAGGTGGTAGCCGTTACCACCTTATTGGGAGGCGAGAGTTGGGCATGCAATACGGTACAAAACCCGGTACCGCTGGCTACATGGTGGCTACATGAAACCCAAAAAGAAAAAGCCTGCTACTTTTTAAATAGCGGGCTTCCCTTTTCCGTATTGGTGGGACGTGTAGGACTTGAACCTACGACCAAAGGATTATGAGTCCTCTGCTCTAACCAACTGAGCTAACGTCCCGGCCAGCTGGTGATTGTAGAAGGCTGGCGCGGGTGCCTACTTCTGGTAGCTCAGCGCGTTGCTGACCAGCTTGGAGGTGATGTCCACGATCTGGATCATGCGGTCGTACGGCATGCGGGTAGGGCCGATAACGCCCAGGGTGCCGACGATCTGGCCGTCCACTTCGTAGGGGGCGCTGACGACCGACAGCTCTTCAAATGGCACGATCTGGCTTTCACCGCCGATGAAAATGCGCACGCCTTCGGCCTGGTCGGAGATGTCCAGCAATCGCATTATTTGCGTTTTTTGCTCGAACAAGTCAAACGCGCGGCGCAGCTGGCCCATGTCGCTGGAAAAGTCACTCACGGCCAGCAGGTTGCGCTCCCCGGCAATCACCACCTCGTCTTGCGCCTGGCTCATGGCATCACTACCCGCCTGCACGGCGGCCTGCATCAGCAAACCAATCTGGCCACGCAGTTGCTCCACCTCTACTTTCAAACGCTCTCGCACCTGCTCGATGGCCAGGCCAGCGTAGTTGGCGTTTAAAAAGTTGGCGGCTTCTACCAGTTGGGACTGGGTGAAGTCGCTCTCGGTAAAGATCACCCGGTTTTGCACATCGCCTTCGGGCGAGACGATGATGACCAGAAAGCGCCGCTCGGATAGCCGCAAAAATTCGATCTGGCGAAACACCGACGCGCGTCGCGGGGCCATCACCACGCCGACGAAATGTGAGAGGTTCGACAGCAACTGCGCGGCGCTGGCAATCACTTTTTGGGGCTGGTCGGCCACCAGGGTTTGCGGTGCCAGTTGCTCGCGCTGAGCAGTGAGCATGGTGTCCACAAACAGGCGGTAGCCGCGGGCTGTGGGAATGCGGCCGGCGGAGGTGTGGGGGCTGACGATCAGGCCCAGCTCTTCCAGGTCGCTCATCACGTTGCGGATGGTGGCCGGCGACAGTTCCAGGCCCGAGGCGCGCGACAGGGTGCGTGAACCGACAGGCGTGCCATCGGCGATGTAGCGCTCTACCAGGGCTTTGAGCAACAACCGGGCACGTTCATCAAGCATGTCGTCACGATTTTAGTGTTGTAATTTCGGAATGAAAATCCAGCGAGACCCTCGTCGTGATGTGCACGAACCCCACCGGTTTCGCCAGGTGGCGGTGGTCGGCAAGTATTCGGCTGCCGTGTCGCCCAGTGCTGTGGCAGCCTCACGCGCCGTGCTGGAAGACATTGCGGCGTTTCTGGAAAAGCACCACTGCGAGGTGGTGCTAGAGCACGATTCGGCGCAGGCCACCGGTCTGGGCGGCTACCCGGCGCTGAGCCTTTCGGCCATTGGTCAGCAATGTGACCTGGTGCTGGTGGTCGGCGGCGACGGCACCATGCTGGGCGTGGGCCGGCAACTGGCGCAATACGGCGTGCCGCTGGTGGGCATCAACCAGGGTCGCCTGGGTTTCATCACCGACATTCCGCTAGCGTCTTACCGCGAAACCCTGGTGCCCATGCTGGCGGGCCACTACGAGGAAGACCACCGCAGCCTCATGCATGCGCAGGTGATGCGCGACGGCTTGTGCGTGTTTGATGCGCTGGCCATGAACGATGTGGTGGTTAACCGTGGTGCCACCTCGGGCATGGTGGAGCTGCGGGTGGAGGTGGACGGGCACTTTGTGTCCAACCAGCGGGCCGATGGCTTGATCATCGCGTCGCCCACCGGCTCCACCGCGTATTCGCTGTCGGCGGGCGGGCCGTTGCTACACCCATCGATTCCTGGCTGGGTGTTGGTGCCTATTGCACCGCACACCTTGTCCAATCGGCCCATCGTGCTGGCTGATGCGGCTGAGATAGCGATTGAATTGGTGGCGGGGCGCGACGCCAGTGCCAACTTTGACATGCAGTCGCTGGCCAGTTTGCTGCATGGCGACCGCATCATCGTGCGCCGCTCGCAGCACCATGTGCGGTTTTTGCACCCCAAGGGCTGGAGCTACTTTGACACCTTGCGCAAGAAGCTGCACTGGAACGAGGGGGGGTCATGACATTCAATGACGTTCGCTTTGCTCACATGACTTCGCCTTCGGCGTCAATGACAGATGACAGGATTCACGCGTGTCTCAAGTCATGCGGCGCAGCCGCGTCATCAAAGCGCGTAGCGCAAAGTCATCTGTCATCACGCGAGATTTTTCATCCATGGCTTTAAGACGCATCACCCTGCGCGACTTCGTGATCGTGCGCGAGCTCGATCTGGACTTGTCGGGCGGGTTTTCTGTGCTGACTGGCGAGACCGGCGCGGGCAAATCGATTCTGGTGGACGCGCTGCAACTGGCCCTGGGCGCGCGGGCCGATGCCGTGGTGGTGCGCGAGGGCTGTGCCAAAGCCGATATCAGCGCCGAGTTCGACGCGCCTGCCGGGTTGGCGGGCTGGTTGGAAGAAGCCGGTTTTGCGGTAGACGAAACCCTGCTGCTGCGCCGCACGGTCGACGCGCAGGGCAAAAGCCGCGCCTGGGTGAACGGCGCGCCGGCCACCGCAGGGCAGTTGCGTGAGCTGGGCGACTACCTGGTAGACATTCACGGCCAGCACGCCTGGCAAAGCCTGACCCGGCCCGACTCCGTGCGCGCGCTGCTGGATGCTTACGCAGGTACTTCGATCACCGGTTTGCAACCCTTGTGGCAGGCCTGGCGCAGCGCCGACAAAGGCGTAGCCGACGCCCAAGCCGCGCAAGACAGCCTGCAGCGCGAGCGCGAGCGTCTGGCCTGGCAAATTGGCGAAGTGGAAAAACTGGCCCCCGGTGCCCACGAGTGGGACGAGCTGAATGCCGACCACAGCCGCCTGGCCAACGCCCAAGGCCTGATCGAAGCAGCGCAAACCGCCTTGACGGCACTGGAGGACGACGAGGCTGGCGCATTGCGCGGCTTGGCAACGGCTCAGGAGGCGCTACAAAAACAGGAGCTGCTTGAGCAGGAATACAAAGGGCTGGCAGAGGTTTTGGCATCAAGTCTGGCGCAGGCGCAAGACGCTGCGCACTCCCTGCACGCCTGGCTGCGCCGCACCGAGCCCGACCCGCAACGCCTGCAGGCGCTGGACGACCGCCTCTCGCAGTGGCTGCAACTGGCCCGCCGCTACAAGCGCCAGCCGCAAGACCTGCCCGCTTTGCTGGCCGGGTGGCGCGAGGAGTTGGCAAGGCTCGACGCTGCCAGCGACCTGGCTGCTTTGCAAGCGAAGGCGCAGGCCGCGCAAGCCACCTACCTACAACATGCCAAAACCCTGTCCAAGGCCCGCGCCAAAGCTGCGCCTTTGCTGGCCAAGGCCGTCACGCAAGCCATGCAGGGCCTGGGCATGCAGGGCGGTGCATTTGAGGTGGTGCTGACCCCTACCGAGCCATCGGCCAGCGGCGTGGAAGACGCTTCTTTTTTGGTAGCAGGTCACGCAGGCAGCACCCCGCGCGCCGTGGGAAAGGTTGCCTCGGGTGGCGAGCTGTCGCGCATTGCGCTGGCCATTGCGGTCACCACCAGCCAGTTGGGCAACGCCCAAACCCTGATCTTTGACGAGGTGGACTCGGGCGTGGGCGGTGCCGTGGCCGACACGGTGGGCCGCCTGATGAAACAGCTGGGCCGCGACCGCCAGGTGCTGGCCGTCACCCACTTGCCGCAAGTCGCCGCGTGTGCCGACCAGCACTTGGTGGTGTCCAAGCAAACCGAGGGCAAAACCACCGTGAGCCATGTGGCCGCCGTCGCCGGGGAGCAGCGCGTGGCCGAGGTGGCGCGCATGCTGGGTGGTCAGCAGCTGTCGGGCACCACACTGGCCCATGCACGGGAGCTATTGGGATCATGAGCACTGAAGACCTCACTGTGACACCGCCGGTGCTGGAGCTGGTGCTGATTACCGGCATGTCGGGCTCCGGCAAGTCGGTGGCGTTGCGCGCGCTGGAAGACGCCGGCTACTACTGTGTCGACAATTTGCCGCCCGAGCTGCTGGCGGCTTTCATCACGCTGGAGCGCCAGCAAGAAGTCAGCAAGCTGGCCATTGCCATGGATGTGCGCAGTGCCAACTCCCTGCCGCTGGTGCCCAAGCAACTCAAGCAGCTGCGCGAGCAGGGCGTGGCCTTGACCTCGCTGTTCCTGGATGCGGGCACCGACACCCTGGTGCACCGTTTCTCCGAAACGCGCCGCAAACACCCGCTGTCCAACAACGACACCCTGGACCACCGCTTCGCGCTGATTGACGCCATTGAGCTGGAGCGCGATTTGCTGGCCGACCTGCGCGAACACGCCCATGTGATCGACACCAGCATCATCCGCTCCACCCAGCTGCAGGCTTATGTCAAGGCGCTGACCCGTGCCCCGGTGAACCAGCTGACTTTGGTGTTCGAGTCATTCGCCTTCAAGCGCGGCATTCCGGTCGACGCCGACTACGTGTTTGACGTGCGCATGCTGCCCAACCCGCACTACGAGTCGCCGCTGCGGAAGCTCACCGGCCGTGACGCGCCGGTGATTGATTTTTTGAAGCTGCACGACGAGGTGCACCAGATGCAAAGCCATATCAGCGACTTTGTGAGCCACTGGCTGCCCAGCCTGCAACGCGACCACCGCAGCTATGTGACGGTGGCCATTGGCTGCACCGGTGGCCAGCACCGCTCGGTGTACCTGGTGGAGCAACTGGCGCAGACTTTCGGCCAGGACTGGAGCACCCTGAAGCGGCACCGGGAGCTGGATGGGAACCTGTTTGCCACCAGTGCGCATTGAATTTCACTATGAAAATAATAGCTGCTTGAGCAATGAATATATGGGCTGAAGGCTGTTTTTGTCATTTTTCTCGTTTCAGGTAACTACTCAGCTCACCCCGCAAAGCGCGGCTGAATTGTCTGGCGGTTAAACACGCTGACCAGGCAGGCAAACAGGTTGGCCTGTTGCTTGTGCATGGTTGCCAGATACGAGCGGATCACAAAGAACGTATCGGCACCG
>JANOQJ010000041.1:0-58525 GCA_031414805.1 Comamonadaceae bacterium | reverse complement strand
CTGCTAAGGTCGTAGGGCAGTTTCTTGATAATAAAGTCGGTCATGTGGGGCTCACCTATCGGGTTAGCAATACATGAAGGCTAAGTCGTTGATTTAAATAGGGAAATCAACTTATTTTGAGTGTCAAATCACGGATTCAGGTGTTTATTTAGCGGGTTAGGGAACCTCTGATCAACCACTTGCGCAACTGCGGCGAACGGATCGGGACCGCAGCGCAAGGCCATTGACTGGGCGGTCGAACAACTGCCAGCCTTGTGCTGCTAACCGTCACACCCAGCCCCGACAATAACGGCCATGTCACCCCAGCAATACGTCCAGCAAAAAGCCGCTGCATCCGGCAGCAGCTTCTACTACGCCTTTTTGTTCCTGCCCAAGCCCCGGCGCGCCGCCATTACGGCGTTTTATGCGTTTTGCCGGGAGGTGGACGACGTGGTGGACGAGGTGAGCGATGCGAGTGTGGCGCGTACCAAGCTGGCCTGGTGGCACAGCGAAATTGCCAAGGCGTTTGCCGGGCAGCCCAGCCACCCGGTGATGCAGGCACTGATGCCGCTGGCACCCACTTACGGCATTGAACAGCGGCAGTTGCAGGCCATTGTGGAAGGCTGCCAGATGGATCTGGACCAGTCGCGTTACCTGGACTTTGCAGGGCTAGCCAAATACTGCCACCTGGTGGCGGGGGTGGTGGGTGAGGTGTCGGCGCGCATTTTTGGACAAACGCAGGAGGCCACCACGCAATACGCACACAAGCTGGGCCTGGCTTTGCAGATGACCAACATCATTCGCGATGTGGGTGAAGACGCGATGCGTGGGCGCATCTATCTGCCCGTGCACGAGCTGCAGCAGTTTGATGTAAAGGCCCACGAGGTGCTCAAACGTCTGTACTCCGACCGTTTCACCGCGCTCATGCGTTTTCAGGCCGAGCGGGCCCACCAGCTCTACGACGAGGCGCTGGCTCTGCTGCCCGCCGCGGAGCGCCGCGCACAGAAACCTGGGCTGATGATGGCCAGCATTTACCGTGCTTTGCTGCGCGAAATTGAGGCCGACAACTTTCAGGTGCTGCACCAGCGCGTGAGCCTGCCGCCGCTGCGCAAGCTGTGGTTGGCCTGGCGAGTCCAGGCTTTGGGCCTCATGTGAAGGTTACGGCGTGAAAGTAGCGATTGTTGGCGGTGGATGGGCTGGTTTGGCGGCTGCTGTTGCGGCGGTTCAGGCGGGCCATCAGGTGACCGTGTTGGAGGCCAGCCGCCAGCTTGGAGGCAGGGCCCGGGCGCTGCCGGTAACCTTGCCCGACGGCACCACCACCTTGCTGGACAACGGCCAGCACATCCTGATCGGGGCTTACAGCGAAACGCTCAAGCTCATGCAACGGGTGGGTGTGAACCTGCAAACCGCTTTGCTGCGCCTGCCGCTCACCCTGCAGTTTCCCGATGGCGCTGGCCTGGTATTGCCAGACAAGCGCTACCTGCCCGCGCCGCTGGACGCGGTGGCCGGTATTTTTAAGGCTCAAGGCTGGGACAGGCGTGACAAGTTCAGTCTGCTGCGCGCTGCCGTGGGCTGGCAACTGGCGGGCTTTCGCTGCCCGCCCCAGCGCAGCGTGGCTGATTTGTGCCAAGGCCTGTCGCCGCGCGTGCAGGCCGAACTGATCGAGCCGCTGTGCGTGTCGGCGCTGAACACACCGGCCAGCCGATCCAGTGGCAGCGTCTTTTTGCGGGTGTTGCGCGACAGCCTGTTTCGCCCGGGGCACCCCGGCATGCGGGCTTCCAATTTGTTGCTGCCAAGGGTCGACCTGAGCACCTTGTTTCCAGACGCCGCTGCCGCGTGGCTTGCCGCGCACAACACCCAGGTGATGCTGGGCCAGCGTGTGGCGCAGTTGAAGCGACAGGCCAGCGGCTGGCAGCTACAGCGTGACGCTGGCGAGCCCACGCGCACGTTTGACCATGTTGTGTTGGCATGCCCCGCGCCCGAGGCTGCTCGCCTGTTGACAGGTCCCGCACCGGCCTGGGCGGCGCAGGCGCAGGCTTTGCAATACGAGGCCATTACCACCGTGTACGCACGCAGCGCACTGCGCCTGCCAGCACCCATGCTGAGCCTGCGCAGCAACGCGAATGCGCCCGCGCAGTTCGTGTTTGACCGGGGCCAGCTGGGTGGCCCCACCGGGCTGCTGGCATTTGTTGTCAGCGCGAGTCAGGGCAGCCACGCCCAGCTGCAGCAACAGGTGCTGGCACAGGCGTTGGCGTTGGGCTGGCGCGGTCTGGTGCCGCTGCAAACGGTGGTAGAAAAACGCGCCACCTTTGCCTGCACGCCCGGTCTGCAGCGCCCGGCTGCGCAGGTCGCATCGGGCTTGGTAGCCTGTGGCGACTATGTGCAGGGGCCCTACCCGGCGACGCTGGAGGGCGCTGTGCGCTCGGGCCTGCAAGCTGTGCAACTCATCGCAACAGGTCGCACAGCTCTATCAGATTAGCCACCGTAGCGGGTGGCTTTTGGGTATGCGGCCACGGGTGGTCGCTGCGGTTGACCCACACGGCCTGCATGTCGGCGTTCAGCGCGCCCAGCACGTCCAGCGTGGTGTCGTCACCCACATGCAACACGTGGATGGGGTTGACCTCTACCGCGCCCGCCGCAGCATGAAAAATGCGCGGGTGGGGCTTGCCCTGCCCAAACTCCCGCGCACTGATCCCTGCCCGAAAGTAGCGCGCGACGCCGGTGCGAATCAAATCAGCATTGCCATTGGACAGGCTGACCAGGGGGTAGCGACTGCTCAAGTACTCCAAAGCGGGCAGCGCATCTGCGTACAGATCGACTTCCTGGCGGGCTGCATAAAAAACCTCATACGCCGCCTCCGCCAGCAACGGATTTTCTTTGGCTCGGTACAAGGCCAGACGAATTGACTCGCGGCGCACCGCACTCAAATCGTTTTTGAACTCAGGCCGGGTGGCCAGTACGTGGTTGCGTAAATCACGCAGCGTCGCGGGGGTGGAGAACATGGCCGCTGTCATGGGCGCGTGTTCGGATAACCATTGATGCAGCTTTTTTTCTGCCCGCTCAATGGTGGGCCAGATCGGCCACAAGGTATCGTCCAGGTCCAACGAGATTGCTTTTATTTTTTGGGTATCGAGCATCGCCGCAAGAATAGTGTCTAAACGTGACATTTGCACATCCGTTCAAACCCATACCCACCCCGTTTGTCATCATTTTGTCAGCTTCCTCCCATGCAAAAAGAACCGCCTTTTACCCACGGCCAGCCCCCTCGCACTGCCGTTTTGTTTTGCAACCTGGGCACGCCGGACGCGCCCACCCCGTCGGCGGTACGCCGCTACCTGGGTGAGTTTTTATGGGACGCCCGCGTGGTGGAAATCCCACGGCCTATCTGGTGGCTCATCCTGCACGGCATCATCTTGCGTACCCGCCCGGCCAAGTCGGCCGCCAAGTACGCCAGCATTTGGACCACGGACGGCTCGCCGCTCAAAGTGTGGACAGAAAAACAGGCCAAGCTTTTGCACGGCCATCTGGGCAACCGCGGCCACCACGTCAGCGTGCGCTACGCCATGCGCTATGGCAGCACCAGCATTGCCTCGCAGCTGGATGCGCTGAAGGCAGAAGGCGCGACGCGGGTGCTGATTCTGCCGGCCTACCCGCAGTACAGCGCCACCACCACCGCCAGCGTGTTTGACGCGGTCTACACCTGGGCCGCCAAAACCCGGCTGGTGCCCGAGCTGCGCTTTGTCAACCAGTACCACGACCACCCGGGCTACATCACGGCGCTGGCCGGGCGCATCAAGTCCCATTGGCAGGCGTTTGGCCGCATCAATGGCCCAAACGAACACCTGGTGATGAGTTTTCATGGCGTGCCCCAGCGCACCCTGCAGCTGGGTGACCCTTACCACTGCCAGGCCCACAAAACGGCGCGCCTGCTGGCCGGGCATTTAAGCCTGCGGAGTGACCAATACACCATCACCTTTCAAAGCCGTCTGGGCCGCGCCAAGTGGCTGGAGCCCTACACAGAGCCCACCCTGGTTGCCATGGCCAAAAAAGGCCTGCAACGGGTCGATGTGGTGTGCCCCGGCTTCAACTGCGACGGCCTGGAGACGCTGGAAGAAATCAACATCGAAGCGCGCGAGGCGTTTATGCATGCGGGCGGCAAGGTGTTTCACCACATTGCTGGCCTGAACGACTCGCAGCTGTGGATCAACGCGCTGGTGGATGTGGCCGAGCAACACCTGGCGGGCTGGGACACCCAGGCCGCGACCGATGCGGCGGCGCTGGCGGCGTCGAAGGCTGCAGCGCTGGCGTTGGGGGCCAAGCGGTAAGGCTGTGCAGTACAAAAGAGTGCTATTTAATATATAGCTGCTTGAGCAGTATCTATAAGGGCTACACCATGATTTGGCACCTAATCGCCTCTATTTGCGTCGCAGGCATGTTGCTCTCGCCCGCCCAGGCCCAACAGCCGCCCGTCGCGGTCACGGTGCCCAGCCTGGACGGCACAGCGCTCACTGCCTGGCTGTTTCCGGCCCAAGCCGAACACCGCGGCACCGTCGTGGCCCTGCACGGCTGCGGCGGTCTGTACGCCACCACCGGTGCACGTGCGGGTCTGCTCAACGCCCGCCACAGTGCCATGGCGCAAATGCTGGTCGACGAAGGCTACGCCGTGCTGTTCCCCGACAGCCTCACAGCGCGCGGCGAGAAAGAGCTGTGTACCCAAAAAATAGGCACCCGCCGCATCGACCAGACCCAGCGCCGGGCCGACGCCCTGGGCGCGCTTGCCTGGGTGGGCCAGCAGCCGTGGAACAAGCCAGGTCAAGTGGCACTTCTTGGCTGGTCGCACGGTGGCAGCGCCGTGCTGGCCGCCACCGATGCCACGCGCAGCGACGTCAGAACCAACCAGGCCAAACCTGCTGTGGCGGTAGCTTTCTACCCCGGCTGCAGCGCCGCGCTCAAGTCGGGCTACCAGGCCCACACCCGCCTGGTGATGATGGTCGGTGAAAAAGACGACTGGACCCCGCCTGCCCCTTGTGTGGCGCTGGGTCAAGCCAGTGGCGCCGAAGTCAATATGTATGCCGACAGCTACCACGGCTTTGACGATCCACAAGGCAAGCTGCGGGTGCGCGCTGATGTGCCCAACGGCGTGAACCCTGCTCAGGGTGTGACGGTGGGGCCGAACCCGGCTGCGCGAGAGGCGGCTTATGGGCGGCTGCGGGTGGTGCTGCGTGAGGCGTTTGGACGCCGATGACGGATGACTTTGCCGTTGGTGTGGTCAATTAATTGCTATATTTATGATAGCTGCTTGAGCAATGAATACAAGGGCGAGTGGCCAAAACGACCATAAAAGCCAAGCCAAACCCCCATGACCACCACAACCCTGAACGCCCTGCGCCGCTACGCCGTTGCGCGCACGCTGTTCACCCCCACCACCTTGCCCGCCGCGATCCTGCGTTTGGGTTTTGTGCAGGCCGACCCGATCCGGGCCCCCGCGCGGGCGCAGGACCTGACCTTGCGCCACCGGGTCAAAGACTACCGTGCGGGCGACCTGGAGCGGCGCTATGCGGCGCTTGCGATTGAAGAAGACTTTTTTGTGAACTATGGGTTTTTGCCGCGCGCCACCCAGGCGCTGATGCACCCACGCACCCCGCGCACCGCCTGGACCCCCACACAGGTTGCGCAGGCGCAAGCGGTGCTGGCGTTTGTGCAGCAGCGCGGGGTGGTGCACCCGCGCGAAGTCGATGCGCACTTTGCGCACGGCCGGGCGCGCAACTGGTTTGGCGGCTCGTCCAACGCCAGCACCCAGCTGCTGGACGCCATGCATTACCGCGGCATGCTGCGCATTGCGGGGCGTGTGAGCGGCGTGCGCACGTATGCCGTGTCGGCATGGCAGCCGGTCGATAAGCCGTTGGCAGACCCCGAATCGGCAAACGCTACGGCGATGGACGCCTTGGTCGATGTCATCGTGTGCAAATACGCCCCGCTGCCCGAGCGCTCGCTGCGAGAGCTGGTCAACCACCTGCGTGGCGGCGCTCCCCAGTGGGATCACCTGCGCCCAGCCGCTTTAGCCCGCGCCAGGCTGCGGCTAGCCTCATGCGTGGTCGAGGGCGTGACCTGGTACTGGCCACCAGGCGAAAGCCCCCATTCAGCGCGCCATGCGCCCCGGGACCTGGTGCGCCTGCTGGCGCCATTTGACCCCGTGGTCTGGGACCGCCGCCGCTTCGAGCTGCTGTGGGGCTGGGCCTACCGCTTTGAGGCCTACACACCGGCCCCCAAGCGCGTGCGGGGCTACTACGCGCTGCCCTTGTTGTGGCGCGACCAGGTCATTGGCTGGGGCAACCTGGCTTGGGTCGATGGGGTGCTGACAGCTGAATTGGGTTACGTGAGGGGCAAGGCACCACGCGAGTCGGCTTTTGGCCAGGCGCTGGGCGAAGAACTGGCGCGTATGCAGGCGTTTTTGAGCGGGGCCAGAAACTCAGAGGGAAGTTAAGACTTCGTGATTGCTCCTGAAATAATAGCTGCTTGAGCAGTATTTATAAGGGCTGATGGCACTTATTACAATGAATCTTGCCTGCAACTGCGTGCCCCTAGCCCGCGTATTTCACTGAGGCCGCCGTTTTCAAGGATTTTCAATCGGCAACGTCTGTATTTTCTTCAAATCCAATTTTGGTTTTCATCAACACAGCTCAGCGCGTGCCGCATCGTTTTGGCGGGCGCAAGAACGCACAAGCCTGCTTCCCAATGGCAAGCGCCATTGGGAAGCAGGCTTGCACGCCCCTGCATCCCGCCAAAACGCGCGGCCCACGCTGCCCCGGTGACATATGAGGGCTGATCGCAGAGGCCTACGGCACACATATGACTGTATTCATCCAGTGAGCCGCAGCCACGCGCTGCGCCTTGTCCAGGCTGGCCAAGTGGGTGCAGCCGCTTCTGGCGCTCACCGCCAGGTGCAGGGCATCAGCCCCGCGGACCAGACAGTTCAGGCTTGACACCATGCGCTGCACGGCGGCGTAGTCTTCTCGCAGCACTGCGATGTGCCGCAGGGCATTTTGTTGCACCAAGTCCGCGAGGGTTTGGGTGATGGTGTGGGCCAACTGCGGCGATGTTTCACCCCGCAGCACTTTGGCGTGAAGCGCGCAAGCAAACTCGGCCAACGTCCAGTCGCTCACACAAACCTGAGCCCATTGCAGCGATTGCAATACCGCCAAGGCCGCAGGTTGGGCTGGCTCATTGCTGAACGCGGCCAGCAACACACTGGTGTCCACGTACAGCGTTTCAGCCACGGCTAAAACCGCTCGTTTTGTGCACGCCAGTCAGCCACAAAGCTGCCATGCTCGGACGGTTCGCTGGGCTTGGATTGTTTGGCCAGCGCTGTGGTGTCCGGGAAAGGTAATCGCTTTGAAGCGGTAACGATGGGTAGCAGCCGATAGGCAGGCTTGCCCCGGTTGGTAATGATCACTTCCTGTCCAGCGTCAGCCAGCTGCGCGATGGCGGTGAAGCGGGCTTTGATCTGGGCTACGCTGACTTGCATAGTGGGCCTTTTTAAAGTGACTATCTATATGGTTAAGTTTAGCGCCATCGGGGTTTAAGAGGCTATCTAACCGTTCAACAGCACGGTCGGCACCCGCGTTGCCGGCGGCGTGTTGCGGCTGCGCTGGCAGCGCACGATGCCGTCGATCATGACCATCCCCACGCCGGGAATGTCGCCCAGCGCCACGCTGGCTAGCAGGTCGCGCCCGGCGCTGTGCTGGGCGGTGTCCATGAACACAAAGTCGGCGGCGCGGCCCACTTCAATCAGGCCGCAGTTCAGCTTGCGAATGCGCGCGGTGTTGCCCGTGGCAAAGCAGAAGGCCAGCTCGGGCGGAATGTTGCCCAGGCTGCTGAGCAGCGCGATCAGGCGCAGCATGCCCAGCGGTTGCACGCCGGAGCCTGCGGGGCCGTCGGTGCCCAGAATCACGCGGTGCGGGCACTTGAGTTGCAGCGCGGCCTGGGCGGCGGCAATGGCTACTTTTTCGTTGCCGTTGTGCACGATTTCAATGGCACGTGACGATTTTTCGCACAGCTCGCACACATGCGCTTCCGAGAGCGACGTGTGGCCGCCGTTGATGTGGCCAATGATGTCGGCGTCGGCCTCCAGCACCACGTCTTTGTCGATCAGGCCCGAGCCGGGAATCGACGGGCCACCGGTGTGGATGGTGCTTTGAATGCCGTATTTGCGCGCCCAGGCCACCATTTGCTGCGCCTCATACCCTGCCTTCACCGAGCCCAGGCCCACCTCGCCGAGCAGGCCCACGCCCGCGTCGGCCAGGTCTTTGAAGTCCTGCTCCACCATGCCTTTTTCAATGATGGGCGCACCCGCCAGCACCTTCACACCGCCGGGGCGAAAGTTGTCAAACGCGCGCTGGGCGGTAATCGCCAGCGCCTTCAGGCCCACGATGTCTTTGGGGCGGCCGGGCAAGTGCACCTCGCCAGCAGAAATCATGGTGGTCACGCCGCCGTGCATGGTGGAATCAATCCAGCCAATCTGGTTTTGGCGGGGCGTCCAGTCACCAAACACCGGGTGCACATGGCTGTCAATCAGACCGGGGCACAAACAGGTTTGCTGCGCATCGATCACCGTCTGCGCGTGGGACATGTCGCAATCTTTGGCGCGGCCTACGGCGGTGATCAAACCGTCTTGAATGATCACGGTGTCAGCTTGCAAAACGGGGTGGTCAATGTCGCCTGAGAGCATCAGGCCCACGTTGGTAATGACCACTTTGCCGGACGCGCCGGTTGACAAGACTTCAGCCATTGATCTCTCCAGGTTGCAGGGTGACGGTGCGCAGCACGGTGTGTTCAACAAAGGCTTGCCATTGAGCCAGCGACTGTGGCGTACGCAAGTTCTCGCCCAGAAAAGCGCTCAGCGTGTGGCTGTTGGACAGGTAAAAGTAGCCGGTGGCGGCAATCAGCAAATACACGTCTCGGGCCGATACATCCGCGCGAAAGATGCCCTGGCGAATCCCACTTTCCAGTAGCTGCGCAATCACGGCGATGGCGGGCGAGGAATACTCCTTGGCCCGCTGCGACTTGGAAATATGTTTGCCGCGGTGCAGGTTTTCGGTGTTCAGCAGGGTGATGAATTCGGGGTGCTTGCTGTAGTAGTTCACAACAAATGCAATCACCGCTTTCAGCGATTCCACAGGCTTTTCAATGTCCAGCGACAAGGCCGCTTCTGCCTCGTTCATGCGACGGTACATCTCCTCCAGCACCTCGATGAACAAGCCTTCTTTGCTACCAAAATAGTAGTAAATCATGCGGTCAAATGACTTGGCTGCCCTGGATATCTTCTCGATGCTGCCGCCTTCGTAACCGTAGCGTGCAAATACCTGGGTGGCTGCGCGCAAGATGTTGTCGCGGGTGGTTTGGGCGCTTTGTTCCCGCGTAGGCGCAGCGCGGCTCGTTTTGCGTTTGACCAGGCTTTTTGATGGCGCGCGTGCCGTCGCTTGGGGGCGAGTCGAAGTGTGGGCGGCAAGCACGCTGGCAGGCATGGCTTACTGTTCGGCGAAGGCCCGCTCAATCACAAAGTCACCAGGCTTGGAGGTGTTGCCCTCTTTGAAACCCTTGGCTTCCAGCATCACCTTCATGTCTTTGAGCATGCCGGGGCTGCCGCAAATCATCACGCGGTCGTGCGCGGGGTCCAGCGGTGGCAGCTTCAGGTCGTCCAGCATCTTGCCGCTGTCTATGAGGTCGGTCACGCGGCCCATGTTGCGGTAGGTTTCGCGAGTCACCGTGGGGTAATACAAGAGCTGCTTGGCCACCAGCTCGCCCAGGTACTCGTGCTGCGGCAGGTGGTCGACCACCAGATCGTGGTAGGCCAGTTCGTCCACCTGGCGCACGCCGTGCACCAACACGATCTGCTCAAACCGCTCGTAAGTTTCGGGGTCGCGAATGATGCTCATGAACGGGGCCAGACCGGTGCCGGTCGACAGCAAATACAGGCGCTTGCCCGGCAGCAAATAGTCCACCACCAGCGTGCCGGTGGGTTTGCGGCCCACCACGATGGAGTCGCCCACCTGAATGTGTTGCAGGCGCGAGGTTAGCGGGCCGTCGGGCACCTTGATGCTCAAAAACTCCAGGTGCTCTTCATGGTTGGGGCTGACGATGCTGTAAGCACGCAGCAGCGGTTTGCCGTTGACACGAAGGCCAATCATGGTGAAGTGGCCGTTGCTAAAGCGCAGCGAGGGGTCACGCGTGGTGGTGAAGGTAAACAAGCGGTCAGTCCAGTGATGGACCGACAAAACACGCTCTTCGTTGAATGCACTCATGGTTTTCGTTGGCTGGGAAACAAGGTATTGAGTTTAAAGCCCGTAAAAACGCGCTTGCGCTGGGTGACAGCCTACGCTAGATTGGCATGAAAATGTAGCGAAAGAAACATGAACGTTAAACGGGCACTACATTCGTTTGTGGCGCTCTGATTTTTTCAACCACCCATGACCGAGCACACCAAGACGGACGGATTGCCCAGCCTGGACGGCCTGCCCCATGCGCTGGACAAGTCACGCCTGCTCCGCGAAAAGGTCGAGTGCAATGCCTGCCCCGTGCTGTGCCAGATTTCAGCGGGCCGCACCGGTGCCTGTGACCGGTATGCCAACCGGGACGGCAGCCTGATCCGCGTTGACCCCGTGGTTTTTTTACGGCGCAGCCTGAGCCACGACGATGCAACGCTGGTGCCATTTGCGCCCCGAACGGGTGCTGTGTCAGACCCATCCTGGAGCGGCGATCTGCTGCTGACCGACGAAGTGTTCGTCACCGGCGTGGGCTCCTCGACCACGTACCCCGACTACAAACCGGCGCCCTTCATCGTGGCGTCGCAATCCGCTGGCGTGGACATGGTGACGGTAGTCACTGAGGGCATCTTCAGCTACTGCAGTTTCAAAGTGAAGATCGACACCGACCGGTTTTTGGGTGCCGAGCAGGCTAATGTGCGCTGCAAAGGTGAAGTGGTGGGGCATGTCACCACGGCGGAATATGGGTCTCAAATGCTGTCCTTGGGTGGCGTGCACCACATCACCGGTGGCAGCAAAAAGGAAGGCCGCACCACGGTGGAAATGATGCTGGCGCTGGGCAACAAGCAGGCCGTGAACCTGAGCATCGATGGCGGTTGCGAACTGGTCGTACAGGCCGGTCGTGCGCCGGTGGTCAATGGCGTTGAAGAGCAACGCATGCGTGTGGGCTGCGGCTCGGCCACGGTGGGCATTTTTGCCAAACAGTGGGTGGGGCTGGCCGACGAGGTGGTGGTCGTGGATGACCACATCACCGGCGTGCTCACCGAGCACCAGGCCGGGCGTTGCCTGGACATGCGGCCCTCAGGCATTCAGATGCACGGTCGTAAATCCACGCCAGGCCGGTACTTTCAAGTTGCCAACCCGGGCACAGGCTGGGGCGGTACCGACATTGCCGACCCGCTGTCCATCATCGAGGGCTGGGACCCCAAAGCGGCATGGCCCGGCTTGCGCTTGTTGATGACGTCAACTACCGGAGAACACGCCAGTTGGTTCGTGTTGGACGATGCGCTGCAGCCCGTGGCGCAGGAGATGCCCGCACCGGTTCGCGATGCGATACAGCGCATTGGCGACAACTGTGAGCCCTCGCTGTCAACCGTGCTGTTTCTGGGTGGAGCGGGTGGCAGCTTGCGCGCGGGGGTGACCGAAAACCCGGTGCTGCTGACCCGTGCGATTAAAGATGCACTGGTCAACGTGACTTGCGGTGGCGCACCGGCCTACGTGTGGCCGGGCGGAGGCATCACCGTGATGGTGGATGTGATGCGCATGCCCGACAACAGCTTTGGCACCGTGCCCACCCCAGCCATCGTCGCGCCCATTGAGTTCAGCATGCGCATGGACGACTACCGCGCTTTGGGTGGTCACATGGAATACGTGCGCACCCTGCAAGACGCGCTGCGGCACGGTGCGTGGCACAACGACGGTGCACCCACAGCGCGGCAGTTGAGTCATCAACCTGAATCAAACGAATGGCCGCTGGGCAACCCGCCACTGCTGGGCTGACCACCATGACCGCACAACGCACACCCCTGCAAGGCAACCGCTGGCATTTGTCGCACGGGCCGATCGACATCGTGCTCGGCGCGCAGGGTGAGCCCGACGCGGTGGCGCGCGCACACGAGGTGGCATGGCAGCGGTTTTGCGGCGTGCTCGATGAGTTGGTGCATGAGTTGCCAACACTTCGTCGCCCGCTCAGTGGTACTTGCACGTTGCGAGGGCCGGTGGCCCGGCGCATGTGGCACGCCTGCGCGCCGTACAAGGCCAGCTTCATCACGCCCATGGCGGCGGTCGCAGGCTCGGTGGCGCAGGAGCTGATTGCCGCCTATGAAATTGATGGCATCCGCCGCGCCTGGATCAACAACGGTGGTGACATTGCCTTGCACCTGACCACATATCAATCGGTTCGCATTGGTCTGTATGCCGACCTGGCACGTTTGAGTGCGGACGAAATTCAGCACGGCATTCGCACCGATAGCCAATTTGAAATCAGCAGCGTGCTGCCGGTACGAGGCGTGGCTACCAGTGGCTGGCGCGGGCGCAGTTTTTCGCTGGGCATTGCCGACAGCGTGACGGTGTTGGCCCGCACTGCGTCGCAGGCCGATGCCGCCGCCACGGTGATTGCCAATGCCGTGAACGTGGTTGATGCCCGCATTGCCCGGCGCGCGGCGTGTGAGGTGAAAGACGATTCTGATTTGGGCGATACGCCCGTGACGGTGGATGTGCCACCGCTTGAGCCACCGCTGGTGCAACGCGCCCTGCGTGCAGGCCATGCCTGCGCGCAAACGCTGCGCGAGGCGGGCTTGATCTGGTCTGCGGTGCTGGTTTGCCAGAATCAGGCCCTGACTACCGATATGACTACCGACACCTTGCATGCTGGCACCGCACTTGCATGAAAACATTGACATGATTCAAATTCGCCGCCTCTTCACCCACGTGGAGACCATTCACCACGAGTTTGGGCCTGTGCCTGCCGTGCCCTTGCTGCGAGGCGCCATTTCAGCGGTGCTGACTAACCCATTTGCCGGCCGTTATGAGCCGAATCTGCTGCCCATGATGGACGCATTGGGCCCGCTGGGAATCGACTTGGCGCAGCGCCTGTGCAAAGCCATGGCGGTGGCGCCCGAGCGCATTGAAGGCTACGGCAAGGGCTCAATAGTGGGCGCTGCGGGCGAGCTGGAGCATGGTGCGCTGTGGCATGTGCCGGGCGGCTATGCCATGCGCGAACTGTTGGGCTGGAAGGGTGACCGCAGTGCCTACAAACAAGGCCAATCCGATGCCAAAACTGGCCAGCCCGCCAATGCCCTGGCCATCGTGCCGTCAACCAAAAAAGTGGGTGCTCCCGGCACTGCGCTGGACGTGCCGCTGACCCACATCAACGCTGCTTACGTTCGCAGCCATTTCGATGCAATGGAAGTGCGTGTGCCCGGTGCGCCCGCCGCCGACGAACTGGTGGTGGTTCTGGCCATGAGCACGGGTGCACGCATTCACGCGCGGGTGGGCGGGCTGGCCGCGCAGGACATCAAGCAATGGGACGGTTTGCGCTGACGCGCTCAAAGGATAGACATGCAGGCCAAGATTAGAAAAATCATCGTTCAGGTCGACGAAACCCATATTGAAATGGGTCAAACCATTCACCCGCCCACCCGCAAGGCGCTGGCCATGGCCGTGATCGACAACCCGTTTGCAGGGCAGTACGCCGACAACCTGGATGCGTTGATCGCCATCGGGGAAGAGTTAGGCGGCTTGCTGGGCCAAAAATGTGTGGAAGCCTTGGGGATTGAGCCGGGCCAAGCCCACAGCTATGGCAAAGCCGCCATCGTGGGTGAGGGTGGCGAGCTGGAGCATGCCGCCGCCATCCTGCACCCCAAGCTGGGCGCGCCGTTGCGGCTGGCAGTGGAAAAAGGCGCGGCGCTGGTGCCATCGAGCAAAAAACGCGGTGGGCTGGGCACGGCCATCGACGTGCCGCTGGGCCACAAAGACGCCGCCTTTGTGCGCAGCCACTTTGACGCCATGGAAGCGCGGGTGTCTGACGCGCCGCGCGCCAACGAGATCGTGGTGGCGGTGGTGGTCACCGACAGTGGCAGGCCGCTCGCACGCATCGGCGGCCTGCAAGCCAACGAGATCAAAGGCCAGGACGGCCTTCGTTAAGCTATTCGGTTTAACTCACGACAGCAGGAGAATTTTTCATGAAGATGCACAGACGGTTTTTAGGCGTAGCTGCCTTGTTGGCTTTGATGGCTCCCGTGGTGCCCGCCCAGGCCCAGGGCGTGATCAAGATCGGTGAGGTCAACAGTTACAAGGCCCAGCCTGCCTTCCTGGAGCCCTACAAAAAAGGCATGGAGCTGGCCGTTGCCGAGATCAACGCCGCTGGTGGGTTGAACGGAAAAATGGTGGAACTCGTCGTGCGCGATGACAACGCCAACCCTGCCGACGCGGTGCGCGCCGCCGAGGAGTTGATTTCCCGCGAAAAGGTGGATGTGTTGACAGGCTCGTTCCTGTCCAACATCGGCTTGGCGATGACGGACTTTGCCAAGCAAAAGAAGTTTTTCTTTCTGGCTTCCGAGCCATTGACCGACAAGATCGTCTGGCAAAACGGCAATCGCTACACCTTCCGCCTGCGTGCCTCCACCTACATGCAGGTGGCCATGCTGGTGCCCGAAGCAGCAGCAATGAAGAAAAAGCGCTGGGCCGTGGTCTACCCCAACTACGAATACGGCCAGTCGGCTGTGGCCAGCTTCAAGGCCTTGATGAAAGCCGCACAGCCTGACATCGAATTTGTCGCCGAGCAAGCCACGCCGCTGGGCCGGGTAGATGCCGGTAGCGTGGTGCAAGCGCTGCAGGACGCCAAGCCCGATGCCGTGTTCAACGTGCTCTTCGGAGCCGACCTGTCGCGTTTTGTGCGCGAGGGCAATACCCGCGGCCTGTTCAAGGGCCGCGAGGTGGTGAGTTTGCTCACGGGTGAGCCTGAGTATCTGGACCCGTTGCGGGAAGAAGCGCCCAACGGCTGGCTGGTGACCGGCTACCCCTGGTACGGCATTCAAACGCCCGAGCACAAAGCATTCTTCCTGGCCTATTACGCCAAATTTCAAGAGAACCCCAAGCTCGGCTCCGTGGTGGGTTACAGCGCCATCAAGTCGCTGGCTGAAGGTATCAAGAAGGCTAAATCAACCGACACCGAGAAGTTGATCACCGCGTTTCGCGGCTTGCAGTTGATGACGCCGTTTGGCAAAGTGACCTACCGCCCGCAAGATCATCAGTCGACCATGGGTGCCTTTGTAGGCCGTACCAAGAATGAGGGTGGCAAGGGTGTGATGGTGGACTACCGCTATGTCGACGGCTCCAAGGTGCAGCCGTCGGATGCTGAGGTGAAGAAGCAGCGTACGGCTGAGCAGTAATACGGGTGCTGCAAACTTCGATTTCCGTCATTCCCGCGAAGGCGGGAATCCAGCTTCAGCATGCCCACCACGCATTGAATCGCAAAGTCATCGCACCTGGATTCCCGCCTGCGCGGGAATGACAAACCCATGAGTTTCTCCGGCTTCATCGTTCAACTCCTCAACGGCCTGGCCGGGGCTTCCTCGCTGTTCCTGGTCGCAGCAGGCCTGTCGCTGATCTTTGGCGTCACACGCATCGTCAACTTCGCCCACGGGTCGTTTTTCATGGTGGGCATCTACATCGCCTACTCGCTGGTGGCCAAGCTGGGGAGCACCCTGGGTTTCTGGCCCGCGTTGGTGCTTGCCGCGCTGGCGGTGGGCGTGCTGGGGGCGCTGGTGGAGGTGCTGCTGCTGCGGCGCATTTATAAAGCGCCTGAGCTGTTTCAGCTGCTGGCCACCTTCGCGCTTGGGCTGGTCATCAAAGACGGCGTGCTGTGGCTGTGGGGACCGGAAGAGCTGCTGGGGCCACGGGCACCGGGCTTGTCGGGCTCGGTAGAAATTCTGGGGCGGCAGTTTCCACAGTACGACTTGTTTTTGATCGTGGCGGGCCCCGTGGTGTTGGGCCTGCTCTGGCTGCTGCTGACCCGCACCCGTTTTGGCACCCTGGTACGCGCCGCTACGCAAGACCGCGAGATGGTCAGCGCGCTGGGTGTGAACCAGGCCTGGTTGTTCACGGCGGTGTTTGCACTGGGCGCATTTCTCGCGGGCCTGGGCGGTGCGCTGCAACTGCCACGCGAGCCCGCCAACCTGGAGATGGACCTGAACATCATTGGCGCTGCCTTTGTGGTGGTGGTGGTCGGCGGCATGGGGTCGATACCCGGTGCGTTTGTGGCCGCGCTGCTCATTGCCGAACTCAAGGCCATCTGCATCTGGCTGGGGCTGGTGGAAATTGCGGGCTTCAGCATTTCATTTTCCAAGCTCACCCTGGTGGTGGAGTTTGTGGTGATGGCGGTGGTGTTGGTGGTGCGCCCCTGGGGCTTGTTTGGCAAGCCGCAGGTGGCCAGCCGCCATGCGTCAGTGCCGGAAGAACCTTTGCGCAAGCCCAAAAAATGGTTCTTTTGGGCTGTAGCCCTTGTATTGATTGCTCAAGCAGCTATGCCTTTGATAGCGGTCAATTCACCTTACCTCACGGTGCTGGCCATTGATTTGATGGTGGCCGTGCTGTTTGCCACCAGCCTGCACTTCATCATGGGCCCGGCGGGCATGCACTCGTTTGGCCATGCGGCTTACTTTGGCTTGGGCGCGTATGGCGCGGCTTTGCTGGTGCGCAGCCTGAACATGCCGATGGAGTTGGCGCTGTTCGTGGCACCGGCGCTGGCGGCGGTGGGGGCGTTCGTTTACGGCTGGTTTTGTGTGCGCCTGTCGGGCGTGTACCTGGCCATGCTCACCCTGGCGTTTGCGCAGATCACCTGGGCTATCACTTACCAGTGGGACACATTTACCGGCGGCAGCAACGGGCTGACTGGCGTGTGGCCCTCGGAGTGGCTGAGCGACAAACGCAGCTACTACTACCTCACGCTCGCCCTGGTGGTGGCCAGCCTGGTCGCCATGCGGCGCATGCTGTATTCACCCTTTGGCTACAGCCTGCGCGCCGCGCGCGACTCGGTGTTGCGCAGCGACGCGATTGGCATGAACGTGCGCCACCTGCAATGGGCAGCATTTGTGATTGCGGGCACGTTTGCCGGGCTGGCCGGTGCGCTGTATGCCTTCTCCAAAGGCAGCATTTCCCCGGAAAGCCTGCATGTGAGCAAGTCGGTCGACGGCTTGGTGATGGTGCTGCTGGGCGGCGTGCAAACCCTGCTCGGCCCGGTGGTGGGCGCCGTCACCTTCACCTGGCTGCACGACACCGTGGCCCGCAACACCGACTACTGGCGCGCCATGCTGGGCGGCATTATTTTGATGCTGGTGCTGCTGTTCCCGCAGGGCATTGCGGGCTTCTTCAACCAGGTGATTGCTTATTTGACGCAACGCAAAAGGGCAAGCGCATGAGCCTGCTCAAAGTCACTGGTCTTGGTAAATCGTTCGGCGGCGTGCGCGCTGTCGACAACGTGAGCTTTGAGCTGGCCCCCGGCGAACTGCTGGCCCTGATCGGCCCCAACGGCGCAGGCAAGTCGACCACCTTCAACATGGTCAACGGCCAGCTGCGCGCCGACTCGGGTTCCATTCAATTGGACGGCCACGAGCTGGTGGGCCTGGCCCCGCGCGACATCTGGCGGCGTGGCGTGAGCCGCACCTTCCAGATAGCAGAAACCTTTGCCAGCCTCACCGTGGTGGAAAACGTGCAGATGGCCTTGCTCTCAACCGACCGCAAATTGTTCTCCATGTGGCGCCGCGCCGCCGACCACAAACGTGACGAGGCGCTGGCCTTGCTCGACCAGGTCAACATGAAACCGCAGGCCGACCGGCCGTGCAGCGAGCTGGCCTATGGCGACGTGAAGCGCGTGGAGTTGGCCATTGCCCTGGCCAGCAAACCCAAGCTGCTGCTGATGGACGAACCCACCGCCGGCATGGCACCCAAAGAACGCAACGAACTGATGGCGCTCACCAAAAGACTGGTCACGCAAAACGGCGTGGCGGTGCTGTTCACCGAGCACAGCATGGACGTGGTGTTTGCCTACGCCGACCGCCTGATCGTGCTGGCCCGTGGCCGCCTGATTGCGCAGGGCGAGCCACAAGCCATTCGCGACGACCCGCAGGTGCAGGCCGTTTACTTTGGTACTGGCAAAACCTTCGAGGCAGCATGACGAACACGACCCCTTTGCTCGAAGCCAAAAACCTTTGCGCCTGGTACGGCGCCGCGCAAATCTTGTTTGACGTGAACCTGCAGGTGCAGCGCGGCGAGGTGGTGGCACTGATGGGCCGCAACGGTGCCGGCAAGTCCACCACCCTCAAAGCCTTGATCGGCCTGCTGCACAAGCGCACGGGCCAAACGAGTTTTTTAGGCCACGACATTTCGAAAAGCGATGCCCACCACATCGCCAAACTAGGCCTGGGCTTCGTCCCCGAAGACCGCCGCATCTTCACCGACCTCACGGTGCTGGAAAACCTGGAAGTAGGCCGCCAGGCCCCCCGCCACTGGCCCGACGGCACCGTGGCCCCGGCCTGGACGATTCAAGCCCTGTTCAAACTCTTCCCCAACATCGGCGAAATGCCCACCCGCCTGGGCGCCCGCATGAGCGGCGGCGAGCAACAAATGCTCACCGTCGCCCGCACCCTCATGGGCAACCCGTTTGTGCTCCTGCTCGACGAACCCTCAGAAGGCGTGGCCCCGGTGATCGTGGAGCAAATGGTGCAAATGATCCTGGCGCTTAAAGGCCAGGGCGTGAGCATCCTGCTGTCGGAGCAAAACATGCACTTTGCGCAGTTGGTGTCGGATCGGGCTTATGTGCTGGAGAAGGGGCAGATTTGCTACCAGGGCGGGATGCGGGAGCTGGTGGCGAATGAGGAGGTGCGGCGGGCTTATTTGAGTGTGTAGGAGTTGCGATGGTCTCAAACAAAATAAGAGCAAGGTGTGCTTCATCGACTTACGACCTAGTGACCATGAGGTTTAGCGTATGGTCATACGTCCCTCTCTTGGTCTATGTCTTCTTTCCAGTGCAGGGCTCGTACTGCCACGATATAAATTGAAGAGTTTTGATCTCGTTATCGAAAACAAAGTATGCACGGCCCCCATCGGTTCCAGTTAGGGCTACGGTTCGTACGTCCGTGACCACCCAAGTGAAGCTATCCCAGGCGTCGTTTAGTCCAATACCGCCCTTGGAGGTAAAGGCAAACTTGAACGAGCCCTTTCCACAATCTGCAGTCCAAACCGTGTTATCAAGTGTCGCCCCAAATGCCTTCGCATCCGTTGATCGCTGCGGTGTTATCCGCGAGGAAAGATCGAATAACGCAGCTTGCGCACTCTGACAAGCAAGGGCGGCGACTAGCAAAGATGTTGCGACAGTAACTTTCATAGCAATTCCTTTTGGTTTGGGAGGATTGATCTTACCGAATTAGGCGTTGTCGAATACGGGAAACCAGTTGAATTTTTCGCGTGCCGAGGCCTGCGAGCCAAGCGAATCTCAGGCTTATAGCCCAGAGCATTCGCATATTTGGTCAGTGTTGCTAGAGATGGCGAGTGTTTGCCACTGCCCGACTACATAGGCCCACCGATACTTTCGGCGAAGCCGTTTCCAGTTGTTGCAAGTGCCCAGCCCTTAAGCCGGTTCGTCAAGAGGTTGTGGCTGCAGGTTTACGGCCCTGGCGCGCAAACCTATTGAGCGACGGTTTTTGACCAAATTCAAGCCAAATCCGCATGACGTGCACGTCCAGAAAGCTCGAGGACCTATGTATTCAGTAGCGTTGGCAAGTTGCTCGACCACCAAAGCCATTGCGCCTCAACCGCACGCAGTCTTCGGCTGGCACGCAATTGGGGTCAGAGCCCGGTTTCGTATGGGCTGCTCGCGCTTCGTATAGACCGTGTCCTGAACCGGGATCTGACCCCAAATGCTTTTCCCGTCTCGTCAGTTTCACTCCCAAATCGATAGCTGCTTGAGCAGTATCTGCAAGGGCTAGAGCCCTAAAACGCGTAAATTGGGTTTAAAAATGGGGTCAGATCACCATTCAGGACACGGTGACTCCGACGCGCGGGGAGCATTGACGAAATGGTGCTCTGACGCCATTTTTGAACCCAATCGGTGGGGCGCTACAAAACCCGTGTTTCCGCAGAGACTGTCCTTTTTCGTTGACAACGGTCATTTCAAAGAAGGTGGTACAAATGATTTCGACCCAATATGGAACACTCAACAATGGACGCGCCTGGAAACAAATGGTGGCCAAGTGCGTGAAGCGAATTCAATCGACCGACCTGGCCTGAACCGAACAAACCCCCGTATGCCGCCCGCCGACAGCGCTGTCTCCCTGACCGTCAATGGTCAAACACACACCCTGTCGGTGCCCGCGCAGGCTTCGCTGCTGAATCTGCTGCGCAACGACCTGCTGCTGAACAGCCCTAAATACGGTTGCGGGCTGGGCGAGTGCGGTGCTTGCACGGTGCTGGTCGATGGCGTGGCGGCGCGTGCTTGCGTGATTCCCGCGCACGGCATGGCGGGGCGCAGCATCACCACGCTGGAAGGTCTGGGCGCGTTATTGATCCGCCGCGACTTGTTCCCCCCCGTTCGCCCTGAGGTATCGAAGGGCGCGCGATCAATTCGCAGCGAACCAATAGCCAACCTGCACCCCATTCAACAAGCCTTCATCGACGAACAGGCCGCCCAGTGCGGCTACTGCACCAGCGGCATGATCATGATGACGGCTTCGCTGCTGGCTCATACGCCGCAGCCCACCGAGGCACAGATTCGCAACGAGTTGTCTGGCAATCTGTGCCGCTGCGGCACGCATGTGGAGATTGTGAAAGCGGTGCGGCGGGCGGCCGCTATTTGTCATTCCCGCGCAGGCGGGAATCCACCGCAGCACGCGACCAATCTGGTGAATGGCGCTGCACCGGCACCTGGATTCCCGCCTGCGCGGGAATGACGAACATGACCCGCCGAGCCGACACCCCTCTCACCCGAGCCGACTTCCACGCCGCACGCGGTGTGCTGCTCGTCACCCGCGAGCCACCGCCCACGCCACCGCCTGCAAAAGGCCAGCCAGCACTCGTAGGTGCGAACCCCCAAGAAGGCGTGGAAATTTTGCTGGCCGTCTGGGACGACGGCAGCGTGACTGCCTTGCACGGCCATGTAGACCTGGGCACTGGCTTGCGCACGGCGCTGGCACAAATCGTGGTCGAAGAGTTGGATGTGCCCATGGGCCAGATCAACATGGTGCTGGGCGACACCGCCCGCGCGCCCAACCAGGGGGCCACCATTGCCAGCGCGTCAATTCAAATTCACGCGGCACCCTTGCGCGCAGCAGCCGCCCAGGCGCGGGCCTGGTTGCAGGCGCATACAGGCTCCAACGTCAACTTCAGCTTGCTCGAAGGCCAGCACATCAAGCTGCCCCTGAACCTGCACACCCCGGTTAAGGACCCCAAAGACCACCACACCGTCGGCACCCGCGTGCCCCGGCTCGACATTCCGGCCAAGGTCACTGGCGAGTTGACCTTTGTGCACGACATGCGGGTGCCCGGCATGCTGCATGGCCGCGTGGTGCGCCCGCCGTATGCGGGGGCTGACCATGGCGACTTCATTGGCAACACCCTGCAATCGGTTCACGAAGCGTCAATTGCCCACATTCCCGGTATCAAAAAAGTGGTCGTGATTCGCGACTTTGTGGGCGTGGTGGCCTTGCGCGAAGAGCATGCCGAACAAGCCATGCGCGAACTGCGCGTAACCTGGAAACCGTGGCCGGGTTTGCACAACCTGAGCGACCTGGAAGGCGCGATTCGCGCCAACCCGTCTAAAGCGCGCCAACTCATTGATAACGGCGATGTGGATGCCGCCATCGCCGGGGCCGACCTGCAACTGGCCCGCAACTACGTGTGGCCCTACCAAATGCACGCCAGCATCGGCCCGTCGTGCGCGGTGGCTGACTGGACATCGCACGCCATGACGGTCTGGGCGGGCACCCAAAACCCTCACGTGCTGCGCGCCGATCTGTCGCGCCTGATGGGCCTGCCCGATGTGGCCATCAACGTCATTCGCATGGAAACTGCGGGCTGCTATGGCCGCAACGGCGCAGACGATGTGGCGGCCGATGCGGCCTTGCTCTCGCGCGCGGTGGGCGCGCCCGTGCGGGTGCAGCTAAGCCGCGAGCAGGAGCATGCGTGGGAGCCAAAGGGTGCGGCGCAGCTGATGCAGGTCAACGGTGGCTTGAATGCCGACGGCACCGTGGCCGCCTACGACTTTCAAACCGCATACCCGTCCAACGGCTCGCCCACGCTGGCCCTGCTGCTCACCCGCAGCATCGAGCCGCTGGCTCAGGCCTACGAGATGGGTGACCGCACCGCCCGCCCGCCTTATGACTGGCAGAACCTGCGCGTGACCGTGAACGACATGCCGCCCATGCTGCGCGCCTCGTGGCTACGCGGCGTGTCGGCCCTGCCCAACTCGTTTGCCCACGAGTCGTACATCGACGAACTGGCTACGGCGGCGGGCGTGGACCCGGTGGCCTTTCGCCTGCAATACCTGAACGACCCCCGCGCCGCTGAGTTGCTGCAAGCCACCGCCCAGCGCGCTGCGTGGCAACCGCACACGCAGCCTCAGCAGCACTCGTGGCAACCGCATACCCAGCCGCAGCAGCAAGCAGGCGAGGGCGACTTGCTGCACGGCCAGGGCGTGGCCTATGCCCGCTATATACATAGCAAATGGCCCGGCTACGGCGCCGCCTGGGCCGCCTGGGTGGCCGACGTGCAGGTGAACAAAGTGACAGGCGAAGTGCATGTGAAAAAAGTGGTGGTGGGCCACGACGCAGGCAGCCTGATCAACCCCGCCGGGGTGGAGCACCAGATTCACGGCAACGTGCTGCAAACCACCAGCCGTGCGCTGCTGGAGCAAGTGGCCACCAACCCCCAAGACGGCACCGTGGCCGCGCTGGAGTGGGGCAGCTACCCCATCTTGAGCTTTCGCGATGTGCCGGTGATCGAAGTCGTCAGCATGCCCCGCCCCGGCGAGCCGCCACTGGGCGCAGGCGAGTCGTCGTCGGTGCCTGGCACCGCAGCCATTGCGAACGCGATTTTTGACGCCACCGGCGTGCGCTTTCGCCAGCCCCCGTTCACCCCCGAGGTGGTGCGCGCAGCGCTGAACCCCTTGCCCGCGCCGTCAAATGCGCCAGTGCAGGGCCACGCGACCCCGCCCGCGCTGCCGACACCTATTCCAGAAATCACGCAATTCCCCAAAACCGCCCTCTGGCCCAAACCCCTGAGCTGGTGGGCCCGCACCGGTGCGCTGCTAGCAGGCACCCTGGGTGTGGTCGCCGGCCTGGCCGGCTGGCGCAGCGCCATCCCCCCAGTGACGCAACCCACCCTCGCAGGCGGCGCGCCCATCTACACCGCAGCCCTCATCGAGCGCGGCCAGCAGGTCGCCGCCATGGGCAACTGCGCCGGTTGCCACACCGCCGAAGGCGGCGCGCGCAACGCCGGAGGCCGCTCGATTGACACGCCCTTTGGCAGCATCATTTCCACCAACCTCACGCCCGATGCGCAAACCGGCATCGGCGCCTGGTCGCTCCCCGCCTTCCAGCGCGCCATGCGCCAAGGCATCTCTCGCGACGGCCACCACCTGTACCCCGCCTTCCCCTACACGGCCTATGCCCAAACCACCGACGAAGACCTCACCGCGCTCTACGCCTACCTGATGGCCCAGTCGGCGGTTCGCCACCAACCACCTGCAACCCAACTGGCCTTCCCCTACAACCTGCGGCCCTTGATGGCAGGCTGGAACGCGCTTTTTTTAGACAATTCAGTGCCAAAACAGCCAACAGCCCTTGTAGATACTGCTCAAGCAGCTATCAAATCAGGAGTAATTGATTCAGTTGCCTATCAGCGTGGTGACTACCTCGTCAACAGCCTGGGCCACTGCAGCGCCTGCCACACCCCGCGCAACGCCTTCGGTGCCGAGCAAACCGGCAAAGCCTATTTAAGCGGCGCCTTGGTCGACGGCTGGGAAGCCCCGGCCTTGACGGGGTTGTCACGCGCGCCCGTGCCCTGGAGCCAGGCCGAGTTCTACCGCTACCTGCGCCAAGGCCACACTGAGCAACACGGCGCCGCCAACGGCCCCATGGCCCAAATCGTCCGCGAACTCGCTGTGGTGCCCGACGAAGACATCCGCGCCATGTCGGTCTACCTGGCCTCGTTCACCGAGCCGATTTCTGAAACGCAAAGCGCTGCGCTGGCCACCCAACAAGTCAAAACCGCCCAAGCCAACGCTTCTGCGTTATTAGGCCCCGCCCAACGCCTCTTCAACGGTGCCTGCGCCAGCTGCCACCACGACGGCGACGGCCCCACCCTGCTGGGCATCAACATACCGCTGGCCCTGAACACCAAACTCCACAGCGACAGGCCTGACAACCTCATCCGCACCATACTGGACGGCGTGCGGGAACCGGCAGCTAAAGACATTGGGTTTATGCCCGCGTTTCGGCACAGCTTGAGCGATGAGCAGATCGGGGAATTGGCGGGCTATATGCGCCAGCGCTTTGCGCCGGGGAAGGCGGCTTGGGATTTGACGGGGGTGGTGGGGAGGGTGCGGGGGGCGGGGGATGGGTATTGAGGAGAGTCAATCGCCTTCAGGTATCAACTTTGCTTCGAAGTAGCTCGCTGGGAATGGTGGTGTCGGCAGGATCGAACTGGTACACAGTCCACGATCGAGGTGGTCCATCAATGTAAATTCTTCCGCAATTTCGGCACTGATAAATACACCTCGAAATACTGCCAATCAGGTTTCTAACCCGTATTGCAGCCGCTTCCTTGTCTGATGCAGATGGGCCAGATTTTTCAATTGCGTCATCAATCTCCTCGAGCAACTGGAAATAGTTTTCATCTGGAATAAGGTGGGCCTTCCCCGGGAGCTTGTCTGAGCTGTCTACTATTGCGCTATCGCATACACATGTAATTTTCATATTGTCCCGGTTCTTATTCCAGCTATGGTGAGACTATCATTTGACCGACAACGACAGAGGCAATCAACGCTGATTTTGCGCGTGCAAAGGTTTCGTGTGGCTAACGTGCTATCCCTATTGCGATAACTACTTGATCATTCTTCGGCTATTGGCTGACATAAGCCTCACAATACCGGCCGTTTCTCTCGGAAGGGGTGCTGAGGTGCCGAATGCGACAAGATTGAGTGATGGGCGATTGTGAACGGCTTGAAGCATCAGCTTTCCAAGGGTGGCCGCCACAAGCTCATTGTTCGAGAACCCTCCGCGTAAGCATCGCCTGATGCCTGACACAACGAGGTCAACCGCTTGAAGACCTATTGAGTCTTTCGAGTCCATGAATATCATATTCCCCCGGACGAGCTTCTGAATATTCAACGCATGCTCCACTTTAATTCCATAAGTCTCGTTCAGGTACTCTGGAGGCTTGCCATCAGGGAATTCGTACTGACTCATGAAGCTGTAATTGAAGCCTCGTACCATCGTGAGAGGTTCCTCTATTGATCTGGTTTGAAGCAAGGCAGGGCTGAGTTTTTCGAATGCCTCCTCAAAGTCTGGACGAGCGCTGTTCTTTTGATCGACTCGCCACCTGAACTCGCGAAGAGTGCGTGGGTTGTGTTGAGCGAAGTATGTAATTGATCGATTAACGACGTCGAACATCAAGTTAATTTGACAGACAATTTGAACGTACAACTGTGGAGACAGTTTTCTCAGTTGCGACGCCATAAGTTCCACTCCACGCCGCCCGCCCTCGTATTTCATCTTATCGACGTGCTTCAGTACACCATCTACTTGAAATTGCTGATGCTCTGCGACGCGTTCGTTAGTATTGAGTCCGGCGTCGGTTGCTGTGCAGAACACTACCGCGTTGAGTTTCTCTAGGTCTGCGAGGAATCGCAGATAGTGATCTTCAGGAACCTCGTTGAGTTTTACCTCCTTGGCAATCGGCCCAGCGCTTTGCAACCTTAGCTGCCGAATCAGGGAGTCGAGTTTCTTACGCCCTGACTCGGGTATTGCGAGCGCAGCCACGGCATTCCACTTACCAAGGTGTGGAGCATTCACAAATGATCCGGACTCGTCGATGTAAATATTCATTGCTGCTCGAGATTACTAACCGTTTCGCATAACCGGCGGCAAAAAGCGATCAGCGTTGATCCGCGCGTAACTCCTTTGATCACCGCAAAACCTTCAACCTTCATTCGGTACGAACTCTCATCTGAACAAGATACCGATCAGGGCCACGCGACGCTTCTTCCAAGACGCTGGACCATTCGACACCAACGAACCCTGTTCGGCCGGTGCAAGCCTCACTTCGCGTAGTCAGGCCGCTAATACGAATAGCAAATTGAATGTCAATGTGCGCCGTTTTTCCCCACGTGACTAAGCACAGCTGCAGCTGTGCTGGAGCCGGGTCTTTGGATGGGGTGGAGAACATCGTGCCTCCATGCGGTGCCATTCCTGTGATCATGTATCGCAAGTCGGCACCCGCTCTTTTCACGGTGTAGTTGAATGTTTCACGATCCAAGACGCACAACACCGTTGGCGGCGACGTTTCGATAGCGGTAGCAGTTCCTTCACGCAGCTCCACTCGGATGGGTGGTCTTTCACACGCACGACCTGATTCCGCCACGCACTGCATTTTGGGCGGCTCTTCGTTCCATTGGTGACTGCTGAGCGGTGGCCTTTCGCACGCATGAGCTGACACTGACATAAGCAACAAAAAGGTAGCGAGGCAAACGGCGCGCGCTACTGTCTCAAAAAACGCAATAAGAACTATCAGCAGGCCACATCCGATTTTAGAAACGTTGTTTTCCATAGGATGTCTATATGTGGACCGCGATTATCCTGGTCTGCATCAACGTGGCGCGCCCAGTACTCCGGCCGCTTTCGTTGGTGAGCAATGGCGACGATCAATACCTCCGCGTCAGTTGCCCGGTCAATAACCTGAAACGGGAATCCCGCCAGCGACCGTCGGCGTGTGTTTTTTGATCTTGGCGCCCCATGCTCGGGATGGGCGACTACGCTACGAACAGCATCAGCAACCGCTTGTTCAAAGCGCAAGCCAAGCTCGGCCCGTATTGCGCGGGAGTACGAAATTCCCTCCAGCAGCTCCGTTTGCGCTGGCTCCAGGAATCGAAAAATCATTGACGCGCGAGCGCCCTGGCGTTGGCTAGGACTTGTTCTCCATCAATGGCTTGAATCTCACCCCGGTCATAAGCCTTCAGGCGGCGCTCGGCTTCGTCGTCCCAGGCGGTCTCAATCTGGCCCACAGGATCCTCATGTAATGACACGAGGAGAAGATCGACAAGTCGAGATCTGTCTTGCGGGGCAAGTGCCTTACCTTGCTTAGCTAGTTCTACCACTTGATCGTGCATGGAGGCCTCCGTCAAAAAAAGCAGTTTACGCCGCAACGCGCTGTACATCCCACTGATCCGTTTTTTAACGGAAATCAAGCCAAAATGACAAAACGCGCAGACCCAGAGGGCACCAGCAGCTATCTATTCGGTAGCGTTATGAGTCGCAAAATCCTGATCCAGCATGCCGTGACTGTCCTGTAGTCTCCGGCGGTCACGCAATTGGGGTCAGAGCCCAATTTCGTATTTATATTTCGCCCGCCGACAACGACCGCGTCCTGAATTGGGATCCGACCCCAATTGCTTTCACCACAACGCCCCGTCACTTGCGCATCACCGCCGCCAAACTCCCTGCCAGTTCCTGCAAGCTGCTCAGGTTGTGCACCGCCAGCATGCCGTGCGCCTGCTTGTGCAAAGCCGCTGCGCCGCGGGCTACGGGCTGGTAGCCGTCGAAGCGCAGCAGGGGGTTGAGCCAGACGAGGCGGCGGGTGGTGCGGCCTAGCCAGGCCAGTTCGCGTTGCAACACATCGGGCTCGCCTGTGTCCAGGCCGTCGCTGATCAAGAGCACCAGGGTGCGGCGGCCTACCAGGCGTCTCGCATGGCTTTGACGCAGGGTGGTCAGGCTGTCGCCCAGGCGGGTGCCGCCGGCGAAGTCGTCGATAGCGGCGCTGGCGGCGGCGAGCATGGCGTCGGGCTCGCCCAGGCGGAAGGCGGGGGTCAGGTCGGTCAAATGGGTGCCAAAGGCAAACACATCGCGCCGCCGGTGGCTGCGGGTGGCGCTGTGCAAAAAGGCCAGCAGCAGGCGGGCGTAGCGCTCCATCGAGCCCGACACGTCGACCAGCACCAGCAGGGGCAGCGGCTGTTCGCAGCGCGCCAGGCGCGGCAGGTGTAGCAACTCACCCCCGGTGCGCGCCGCGCCGCGCATCACGCCAGGCCAGTGCAGGCGCGCGCCGCGTGCGCCGGGGCGGGTGCGGCGCATGGGCAGCTGGGGCACGGGCAGGGCGACGTCGCGTGCCAGTTGCTCGACCAGTCGGAACTCGCTGGCGCTCAGGGCATTGAAATCGGCGTGCTTGAGCACGTGCAAATCGCTGGCCGTCATGGCCGCGTCGAACTCCACCTTTTGGTCTTCCTGCTTGGGCTGGGCTTGCTGGCCGTAGGCTTTTTGCGGCTGCAGGGCCTCGCGTACACGGGGCCTGCGTTTGCTGGGCTCGGCTTTGCCTTCGGCACTGGGCAGCAACTGGGCCAGCAGTTTGTTGGCCACGTCGGGGTTGCGAAAGTACAGGTCAAACAGCTCGCGAAACACCGCGCGGTCGGCCTCGCGGCTGACCAGCACCGCCTCCAGCGCCGCCCCCAAATCGGGCCGCGAGCCCAGGCCCACCAGCAGCGCCGCCTGTTGCGCCAGCGCCATGCGCGCGCTGTCGGCGGGCACCCCAGCGCGGCGCAGCGCGCGGCCAAAGCCGGTGATGTTGTTGGCCAGTTTGCCGGTGCGTGCGTCGCCGAGTTGCATGGTGGTCAGGGTTCGTTGGAGCAGCTGCGCTGCGGGGTATCGAATAGTAGGCCGAACCATGCGTAGCGCACTGATTTGATCGAGAATTGAAGATAAAAATGGCCTCCAGCCCTTGTGGATACTGCTCAAGCAGCTATACAAAAAGGAGCAACAGACTCAGCCCAGTCAGCTCTTTTGCGTGGGGTCCCTCGTAGCGGTGTCACACCGAAGAGGCGTTTGTTGTCTAAATCAACAGGCGCGCAGCTCGCGCGACCACCCACGGTTGAAACAACCACCCACCAGGAACCTGCATGACACAACCCACCGATTGGCTCGCCACCCTGCAAGCCGTGAACCAAACCGCCGCGCTCCACCGATGGTGCGGCATTCAGGTGCTGCGCGCCAGCCCTGGCGAGGCTGATGTGGGCCTGGCCTGGCGCGCCGATTTGGGCCAGCACACGGGCTTTTTGCACGCTGGCCTGATGGGCGCCATGATCGAGATCGCATGTGGCTATGCGGCGGCCACGCTGGTGGGCCAGGTGGTGGCGTCGCACTACGCGGTGAATTGCCTGCGACCGGCGGTCGGTGATTCGTTTGTGGCGCGGACGCGGGTGGTCAAACCGGGCAAACAGCAAACGTTTGCCGCCTGCGAGTTGTATGCGGTGAAAGACGGGCAGGAGACGTTGGTGGCCACGGGCCAAACCCTGCTGCTGGCCTTGCCGTCGTCACACGCCTAGATTGGCGCTGTTTTGACCCCGCTCGCACCCGCAAAATAGTTGCCAACACGCCCCACACGCGCACACGCAGGTTAAACACGCCCGGCTGGATGGTGACCAGCATTTCGTCCAAAGTCCGCGGGTCGCCCTGCGTGGCCAGATGCAGCACGTCTGCGGGTACGGGTTGAATTTTCATCTCGGCGCTTTTTACGCGGTGCTCGTGCTGTTGGTGGGGCAACAAAGTGAGCAGATCGCATCAAGAGCCCTCTGGCGCATCTTCAGCCTGCCCATCCCGGTCCCAATGCACGGCTAGCATGCCACCCGCCTGGCCGGCTTGCAAAGCCAGTTGCTCAGCTTTGTTCATGACTTTCAAGGCGTCGTGCCCTTTGCCCAGCAGACGCACCACGCCGATGCCCACCACTGGCTCAAACACGATGTCGTCCCGGCCTTGTTCGACGGGCACGGGCACGCGCAGGGAGCTGAGCAAGCGTGTGGTCAGCAGGGTTCCGCGTCGGGGGTCTTGCACGGCAGAGACAGCCAGAATAAAGCAGCGCGGGTGGTACAGGCCGACCACGTTGCGAGAGCCGACCACCCTTCGAATTCGCGCGGTGAGTGTCGTCACGATGGACAGTTGAGCGCGCGTGCCAAACAGCACATCAGGCTCCAGCAAATTCGCCACACTGATCGCGACCACCACGCACTCACGTTTGACCCGTGCGCTGCGCCAGATCGCGTCGTCCACTTGTGAAATCAATCGCACACCGGAGGGCAAACCCAAAGACTCGTCGTCCGAGCCCATCGCAAGACGCTTGATGCGCCGCAACTCGCGGTTGCGTTGCACGGTCAGCCCAATGACGATCAAAAAATACGCGACGGTGCAAATCGCAGTCAACGCGCTGGCCAAAACGCCAAAACCCGTGATACCCAGCCCTTTGCCGTACAAACCTGCAACCATGCCCGCCAGACAAACGCAGGCCGCAGACATCCAGCGCGCCAATGCATCGCCCAGCGTGCTGGCCCGCAGAGCTACCAGTGCTGCGCACACCACCGACACACCATTGACCACCGCTGCCGCGCCCAGCACCTCCTCTCGGGTGCCCCAATCGTTCAAAGCCGCCGCCGCCAGTAGCGCCGCCGCCACCACCAGCAGGAAGCTGCCTTTCGAAACCACCCAGCGCACCAGTCGCTCGTCGTCGGCGATGCGCACCCAAAGGCCAAGGTAGGTCAGTGCCAGCGCACCGCTCAACGGGCCGAACGCCGCTTTCAATGGCAACAACGTCTGCTCATCCAAACCGGTAAACAGCGCCTGCGGCAGACCCGACATCAATACCGACGACAGGCCCGTCAGCACAACAAACGCCACGCCACGTGCCGCCGCTGTTGTGCGCTGGACTAAAAAATCAGCCACGGAAATGCACGCCAGCACCACGATCACGCCGGTCATTGCGGACCAGATGGCCAGTTCGAAAACAGGTTCCACGGCGGGGCCTTTGACTTAAACGAACTCCCTTTTTGAGCATTTTGTGGTGATTCAAGTGCTACAAAAGTAGTAGCTGCTTGAGCTTCATTCACAAGGGCTAGAACCCTTTTTTACCGTATTTTACGGCGTCGTTTCAGAATTACATTGTTACTGTTTTGGGGATGGAAGAGTCAGCACCTACACGCTGGCGAGCCGCTCGGGCCGCGATCGGTTGGTGCGGTGCAACATGCGAACGATTCGACTCCCGATAATTGGGCGCATGACAAACACTACGCCCGCCAGCTCAGCCACCCCACCCCGCGTCATCATCATCGGCTGCGGCTTCGGCGGGCTGGAAGCTGCCAAGGCCTTGCGGGGCAAGCCGGTGGCCATCACCTTGATTGACCGCACCAACCACCACCTGTTTCAGCCGCTGCTGTACCAGGTGGCTACCGCCGGTTTGTCGGCCCCGGCGATTGCCGCGCCCATCCGCAATCTGTTTCGCAAGCAGTCCAACCTGACCACGCTGCTGGGCAACGTGGTGGCCATTGATGCCGCAGGCCAACAGGTGACACTGGATGACGGCACGCAGTTGCCTTACGACCACCTCATCGTGGCCGCCGGTGCCACCCACAGTTACTTCGGCCACGACGAATGGGCCGCGCATGCGCCGGGCCTGAAAACTTTGCACGATGCGTTTGACATTCGCCGCCGCATCCTGATGGCGTTTGAAGCCGCCGAGAAGGAAACAGACCCCGCCAAGCGCCGCGCCTGGCTCACGTTTTCCATCATTGGCGCAGGCCCCACCGGCGTGGAAATGGCGGGCACCCTGGCAGAAATTGCACGCCACACCTTGCCCGGCGAGTTTCGCAACATCGACCCGGCCAGCGCCCAGGTGCTGCTGATTGAAGGCGGCGCGCGCGTGCTGCAAGCCATGCCCGAATCGCTTAGTCAGCGGGCACTGGAGCAACTGAACAAGCTGGGTGTGGAGGTGCGACTGAATTGCCGGGTCACCGGCATTGATTCAGATGGTTTAACAGTCGAATCGGCACCCAGCCCTAATAAAGAGAGCTCAAGCAGCTATCAAATTAATAGTAAATGTGTGGTGTGGGCTGCCGGCGTGGCCGCCTCGCCGCTCGGCGCGCAAATCGCCCGGGCCACCGGTTGCACCACCGACCGCGCAGGCCGCGTGAAGGTGCAGCCCGACTTGTCGGTGCCCGGCTATCCCACCATTCAGGTCATAGGCGATCTGGCCGCTGCCAACAGCCATGCGCCCGGCAAAGAACCCACGCCCGTGCCTGGCGTCAGCCCCGCCGCCAAGCAAATGGGCCAGCACGCCGCCACCAATTTGCTGCGCTTGATCAACGGCCAAGCCGCCCAGCCTTTCATCTACAAAGACTTCGGCAACCTGGCCACCATCGGCCGCAACGCCGCCGTGGTCGACCTGGCCGCACCGCCGCTGGGGCAGCTGCGCTTTTCAGGCTACTTCGCGTGGCTGTTCTGGCTGTTCGCCCACGTGTATTTCCTGATCGGCTTTCGCAACCGGTTCGTGGTGTTGGTTGATTGGGCGAGTGCTTACTGGAGCTTTGCGCGGTATGCGCGGGTGGTGGTGGGGGACGCAGATGTGACTGGGCCGCAGGCGAAGCGTTAACCAGTCTCTACGATTACGCATCTCAACCCGCCACAAAAAGGACAAGCCCCATGGCACACATCGAGACAGACTATTTGGTCATTGGCGCCGGTGCCGTGGGCCTGGCATTTGCCGACACCTTGCTGCAAGAAACCGATGCACACATCACCATCGTCGACAAGCACGGCAAGCCCGGCGGGCACTGGAACGATGCCTATTCTTTTGTGGCGCTGCACCAGCCGTCGGCCTTTTACGGCGTCAACTCCCTGCCGCTGGGTGACAACCGCAAAGACGTGATGGGTGTGAACAAGGGGTTTTATGAGCTGGCATCAGGCCCCGAAGTCAGCGGCTATTTCAACAAGGTGATGCAGCAAACCTTGTTGCCCAGCGGCCGGGTGAGTTACTACCCGATGAGCAACTACCTGGGCGGCCCGGATCACCGGTTTATGTCCATCCTGTCTGGCGACGAAACGCAGGTGACTGTGCGCAAAAAAGTGGTCGACGCGACCTACTACGGCACGTCGGTGCCTTCCACCCACACACCCAAATACAGCGTCGCACCTGGCGTGCGCCTGGTCACGCCGAATGCGCTGGCCCACCTGTGGCAAGGCAAGGAGGCACTGCCAGAGCGCTACGTGATCGTGGGCGCGGGCAAAACGGCCATGGACGTGGGCGTGTGGCTGCTGAACTGCGGCGCGCCTGCAGACGCCATCAGTTGGGTGATGCCGCGCGACTCATGGTTGCTCAACCGCAAATACACCCAGCCCGGTGCGGAGTTCTTCGCCGACGTGATGGGCGCGCAAGCTGACCAGATGCAGGCACTGGCCGACGCGCAGTCTGCCGAGGATTTATTTTTACGCCTGGAAGCCAGTGGCCAGGTGCTGCGCATCGACCCGCAACACACGCCCACCATGTTTCACTACGCCACCTTGTCGGAAGGCGAAGTGGCGCTGCTGCGTCAGATCAAGCAGGTGATTCGCATGGGTCGTGTTGTAGCTTTGGAAACCCACCAGATCGTGCTGGAGCAGGGGCATGTGCCGGTGCAGCCCAACACGCTGTTTATTGACTGCAGCGCGTCGGCGGTTGAAAAGCTACCCGTGCAGCCAATTTTTCAGGCGGACAAGTTGGTGCTGCAATTGGTGCGCATTCCGCAACCCGCCTTCAGCGCGGCGCTGGTGGCGTTTGTAGAGGCCAACTACGACAGCGACGAGCGCAAGAACCAGCTATGTACCCCGGTGCCGTTGCCGCGTGTGCTGCACGAGTTTCCGCGCGCCACCGTGGTCGCCATGATGAATCAGTTCCACTGGGGGCAAGACAAAGCCCTGCGCCAATGGATTCGCACCAGCCGCCTGGATGGTTTTGGCAAGCTGATCGCCGAAATCGACCCGACCGATACCGAGAAGCTGGCAGTGATGGGCCGCTACAAAGCCAGCGCGCAGGCAGCGATGGGGAGCATGGGGCGGTGGATGGGCGCTACCCAGCCAGCGTAACCTGCCTGATCGTCTTGCGGGTGTCTGGACCCATGCCCTGCAATTCGTCCAGAAGACGGGTCAATATGGCTTGCGGTTGAACGGATGAACCCTGCGGTGGCAAGAGCGCCAGCGCCACATGAAACTTCATCACCGTCGCACCCGCAAGCAGGTCGGACGGCTGCAGGCCGCGGGCCACAGCCTGGGTGGCCAGGTCCTGCGCATGCTGCAGGGAAGCCGGTCCTTCAATCAGCAGCGCAAATTGGTGATCGCCCACCCGGGCCGCGGTGTCTACGTCGCGCACCAAGCCTCGCAGGCGTGAGGCTGCCAGCACCAGCGCCTTTTCCGCCGACTCGCGGCCCAACTCGCGCAACAGGGTGCCGTGGTTGGCCAGGTCAACCACCAGCAGCGCGCAGGTGTGGTGGTAGCGCTGCGCCCGCGCCAGCGAGCCAGCAAGGCGTTTGTGCAGCACGCGCACCTGCACCAGACCGGTCAGCGGGTCGGTTTGAGACAGCGCACGGGCCCGGCCCAGGGCTTCGCTGCGCTGGGTCAGGCGGCGCTGCAGGCCGATGAACAAGATGGGGGTTTCTATGGCGGAGCCGACGATCAGCCCGTATTCAGTAAAAAAGCCTGATGGGATCAATCCGAAGTTGCGCAGCACCGGAAACATCGCGGCCACCAGGATTGGCAAAAAACCCAGCGCTACCCATCGCGCATGCCGGTCGCCTTCCCGCAAGGTCAAGGCGATCACCACCAGCAGTGTCGCGATGCCCAAAAGGATCAGGTTGTTCACAATCGCAAAGCCGGTCAGGGTTGGAAAAAACAGATCAGCCAACCCGACTGTCAACAGCGCACCGGCCAACGCCATCACCCCGCGATCCAGCAGCGGTGAGAACTGCCCGGGCGTGGTGACGGTTCGCACAAACCAAAGCCCTGACGCAGCGGCCAATACCGGTAGAAAAAATACCGCGCCATTGCCCACGCTGGGTAGGTGGGGCCAGATGTGCTGCTGCGCCACCCCCGTGAACGCGGCTTGCGCACCGGCCAGTGCCGCCACGTAAATGGCGTAGCTGGCAAACCCCAGGTCCCGGTTGAACAGCGCATTGACACCCGCCATCAGCACCACAAGTGCGGCCAGGCCAAAGTAGGCACCGAGGTAAAACTGTTCGGTTTCGTGCTGGGTAATCAGGTGCGTCTGGCTGACGATTTGCAGCTTGCCAGAAAACGGCACCCGGGCATGACGAACCTGAATCAGGTATTGAGTGGGCAGTTCGCCGTTCTGTAGCTGGAAAACGGGGTAGCGCCCGGCCTGCGGCCATTGGGTCTGTGGCAGGTTGTCGCCAGCCGATTGCGTGACCCACTGCCCGGTGGCGCTGCGGTAGTAGAGCTTTGCATGGTCAACACCCGCCAGCGGCAGCTCCAGAAACCAGCGTGCGCTGGGCGTGTTGCTTCGGGCCGAGAAGCGAATCCACAGCGCCTTGCCGTGCAGCAACACCGCTTGATCGCCGCGTGTCACAAAACCGAGCTGGTCTTGCCGGGCTTCAACGTCGTCAAGGCTGACCGTGCCGGTCTCGTCAACCCAGTATTCGCTGCGGCCAGACAAGGGATACACGGATTGCTGGTCGGTCAACACCAGCGGCTCGGGGTTAAGCCCCGGATCGGGTTGCGCCGTGGCTGTGGACGAACAAATCATCCAGCCCCAGCAAAGCAAAAGGCTTGCGGCTACCCGCCAACGACGGCCCACCGCATGTGCAAATCTACAAAATTGTTCAACAAAGCTGCCCACCTCAGCATTGTCACCTGCCGTGAGGTGCTCACGCGTACGGATTGGAGAATCTGCACCATCACAATTTTGCTACTGAATACATAGCTGATTGAGCATTTTCTGCCTGGCTGAAGACCGGAGTGACCGGCCAGTTTGCGCGGCACGTGCATCCATCAGGCACGGGCGCTTACTGGAGTCGGTTGGCCCAGATGTTGGAACGAACACCGTCGTACACAACCCATGCGGCGAGCCCATTGCCTTTGTTGTCCAGAGCGATTCGAGGGTAAAAGTAAGACAGGGAAGGGCTGGTTGAACCTGGTTCAATCTGCTCCGGCGTGCCCCATGCATTGGCTCCGGAGCCGAAACGGTTGACGGATGCGGCAGTAGTGCCAGCAATCTGGTCAAACTGCCTCCATATGGCCAATGCATCGCCGTAGGCGTTGACACTGATGTGCGGGGTGTCAGCCAGCCCAGAATTGTTATCAAGCAAAACGGCAATGCTCCAAGTGTCGATGTGGGCGTTGTACTGATTGGTCCGTACATTCGACATTTGAGAGGTGTTGCTTTCTCTCCAGACGACATGCGCTGTGCCTGAAGAACTCATAGCGATTTGAGGAAACTCGACCTGCTTTTGTAGGCCGGCATCAATCACCACCGGATTGCCCCAGACATTGCTGCTCGTGTCGAGCCGGTTCCCCCAAATATTGGAGTAGACCCCGCTAGCTGGGAAACCAAAATAACTGGGGCCATCAAACTGAGCCCACACCACCAGCGCCGTGTTTGATTTTGGGTGCGCAACCACTTGGGGGCTGTGCGCATAGCCCTTGCTATTGTGTTCGACCAACGCATCGGCGCCCCACGCGTTGTTACCCCTATCGAAGCGAATGGCCCAAATGTCTGAAACGCAGCAACGGTTAATGCGGGGGCCTTGCACCCACACCACCGTGGCGTTGCCTTTGGGTTCCATGGCTATTTGCGCCGCCCAACCACTGGCTGCGGTGCTTTGCAGGAGAACAGGTGGTTTCCAACCGGTTCCTGCGTCTTCGCTGGCCCACACCTGCTGGGTTGTCAGGCCACCGTCTTGAGACCAAACGGCAATGGCGCGCCCAACGCTGTCGATGCCCACCTTGGGGCCTGTTGCGAGTCCGGACACGTTGTGGTGACTCAATTCGACCCACTGGGGCACATGCCATTTGTCGTACGCCGCCTCGTAGCGGCTGGACAGGATGTCGTGGACGCGTCCGTCAAACTGGTGCCAGACCACGATTGCATTGCCGGTTCCCGGCTCAATCGCAATGTCAGGCTTACCCGCTTCACCCGGGTTTTGTTCTACCAGCACAGGCATACCCCAGTTGTTGGCGGCTGCAGTGAAGCGGCTGGCAAATATGCTCATGTAGCGCCCGTCAAACTGAGACCACACCGCCAGGCCATTGCCCTGCGCATCGACCACAATTTTGGGATCAACTGCGCCCCCCAGATTGTTTTGCTCGATCAGCGCAGCGGTTTGCCAGGCTGCGGCTGCCTTTGCCTGCTCCAGAGGCGCGGTGCTGCCTACCCTAGATACAGCAGACGCACCAGGCGCGTCGCTGCTGCCACCGCCGCAGGCGTTCAGCGTGAGGGCTGCAGTTGCCACCAACGCCAGGCGTTTAGTACAGATCCAGACTGAAGTGTTCATGGTGATTCTTTCGTGGGTCCGATGCCAGCTTAAGTGCGACTAAGCCGCGATTGTCCATTAGGCAGCCCTTCGGGCCTACGCGGTGCCTGGCGGACGATTTGCGGCCATTTCACACCTCCCTCGTTGTCAATAGCTTGGGCTTTGACGCCTCACGAATGCGCGAACTGCCTCGCCTGACCTTTGGAGCAGCGCCTCGCCATGCACTCGCGTCCTAATGAACAATCTCGGCCAAGGTCTGGTAGCGGCTGGTTGTAACCCAACGCACACTGACGCGGTGCGCGATACACCGCCGAAATGTCGAGTCTGGAGAAGAATTTCCGTATTCGGTCCGTATGAACAGCCGTGAGTCAACCCATGAAGGAAAAGCATGACCGCACCCACCTGGCTACAAGCCGCCCGCGACCACTGGCAATGGCGCGGCCAGAAACGTCCGCCCTTTGCGCAGACACCCGGGCCGGGCCAAACCTCGGTGTGGGACTTTCCGCGCCCGCCGCGCGTGGTGGCGGATGCGCGCGAGGTGGTTATTCGGTGGGGAGACATGGAAGTGGCTCGCACGCGGCGTGCGGTGTGTGTGCTGGAAACGGCGCATCCGCCGAGCTTTTACCTGCCGTGGGCCGATGTGAATCGAGGGCTTTTACAAGCGGCTGGTGGCGGTTCGTTTTGCGAGTGGAAAGGCCCGGCCAGCTATTGGGATCTGGTTGACGCGCAGCGCCGTTTACCCGGCGTGGCCTGGAGCTACCCGCAACCGCTGGACGGCGCGCAGGCCCTTGCCGACTGTGTTGCGTTCTACCCGGCGCAGTTGCAGTGCACGGTAGACGGCCATGCTGTGCGGCCACAGCCGGGCGGTTTTTACGGCGGCTGGATCACGCCCGAGCTGGTGGGACCTTTTAAGGGCGACTCAAGTAGCCAGGGCTGGTGAGCGGGATGACGCAGCGCGAAAACGAACGCTTCGAATGAGTGATTTGGCGCGTATGTAACATTTTCGAGTTCGTTTTTGAGGTCAAACCCTAGAAAACTATTTCACGCCGTTACACACTCTGCGGGTCAGGTGTTACCCATGCCTGCGCCCCTCAATACCCGCTGCCTTACACAGGCTGCACTTCTGGAAAGCATCATGCAACGCCGTCAATTCATCAGCCTGGCCCCCTAAATTGGCCCTGGCAGTCGCCGCACCTTCCCTTTCATTCAACACATTCGCCCAGGATGGCCTGAGCGCCAAAGCCATCACCATCGGCTCCACCGGTGCCTTGTCGGGCCCGCTGGGTGGTTTTGGCGTGGCTTTGCAGAATGGCGTGCAAGCCGCCATGACACAAATCAACGCCAAAGGCGGTATCAACGGCCGTCAACTGCAGTTCCAGCTGGTCGACGACGCCTATGCGCCTGAACGCAGCCTGACCAACGTGAAAAAAATGGTGGCCGACAGCAGCGTGTTTGCGCTGCTCTCATGCATTGGCACACCCAACAACGCCGCCATTTTGCCGATGGTGGAAGAAGCTGGCTTGCCTTACGTGGCCCCGCTCACCGGTGCCAGCAGCCTGCGCAAAGCAGGCCTGCGCAACGTGTTTCACGTGCGCGCCAGCTACACCGACGAAACCCAGCGCCTGGTCGACAAGTTGGTGAGCATGAACATCAAGGACCTGGCCATCGTGTACATGGACAACGCCTTTGGCAAAGAGGTGCTGGCCGATGCGCAAAAGGCCTTGACGACCAACAACGTCAAAGCACTGGCATCGGTAGCCCTGGCTACCGATGGCAAAAACCTGGCCGATGTGGTCAACCAGGTGATGGCCGCCAAGCCTGCTGCCGTGTTGCTGGGAACTGCTGGTGCAGCGTCCAGCAGCCTGATTGCCGCACTCAAAGTAGCCTCGCCGCTGATGCCAATTGCCGGCTTGAGCGTGGCGCTGACCGCCGATGGTTTGAAACAGCTGGGCGCAGCCGCCCAGGGCGTGGCGCTGACCATGGTGTTCCCCAACCCCAACAGCGCCAAGCTGGCCGTGGCGCGTAACTACCAGGCCGCCATGCGCGCCATCAACCAGACCGAATTCACGCAAGGCGGCTTTGAGGGCTACATCAACACCTTGGTGTTGGCCGAAGGTATCGAGCGCGCTGGCCGCGACATCACACGCGCCAAGCTGCGCGGTGCACTGGCGGGGTTGAGCAGCCTGGACTTGGGCGGCCTGGCGCTGGGCTTTACCAGCGCGCCGTATGTGGCGTCGAAGTTTGTGGACTTGGGTGTGGTGGGCGCTGGTGGTCGCTTGATGAGCTAAGCGCTCGCGGCGCGTCGACCTTTTTTTCTCACGCAAGCGGCCTTCGGGCCGCTTTTTGTTTGCCTGCCAAATAGTGTTGGTTGCTACTATATTAATAGCTGCTTGAGCAATAAACACAAGGGCGAAAAGCCGATTTTGCTTATAAACGTCAGAAAACGTGGCCGCAGGGGCATGCAGCGCAAAATAATTTCAAGTGCCTCACGCCATTGCTCAACCCAGGGCCCGTGCACACGCCGTAGTATTTGCAGCGATCAAACTCAAAACCAGCAGGAGACACCGAGCATGCCCGTTATCACCAACATAGAAGATCTGCGCGTATTGGCCCAAAAAAGAGTGCCCCGCATGTTCTACGACTACGCCGACAGCGGCAGCTGGACCGAGGGCACGTACCGCGCCAATTCAGACGATTTCCAGCGCATCAAGCTGCGCCAGCGCGTAGCCGTGAACATGGAAAACCGCAGCACCCGCAGCACCATGATTGGCCAGAGCGTGGCCATGCCGGTCGCCATCGCGCCCACGGGCCTGACCGGCATGCAGCATGCCGACGGCGAAATTCTGGCGGCGCGTGCGGCCAAGGCCTTTGGCGTGCCGTTCACCCTGTCCACCATGAGCATCTGCTCGATTGAAGACGTGGCGGCGGGCACCGACAACCACCCCTTCTGGTTCCAGCTGTATGTGATGAAAGACCGCGGCTACATCGAGCGCCTGATCGACCGCGCCAAAGCCGCCAACTGCTCGGCCCTGGTGCTCACCTTGGACCTGCAAATCATTGGCCAGCGCCACAAAGACCTGAAAAACGGCCTGAGCGCGCCGCCCAAACTCACGTTGCCCAACATCCTGAACATGATGACCAAACCGGCCTGGTGCATGGCCATGCTGGGCACGCCGCGCCGCCAGTTTGGCAACATCGTGGGCCATGTGGCGGGCGTGGAAAACATGGGCTCACTCAGCGAATGGACCGCCAAACAGTTCGACCCGGCGCTCAGTTGGGCCGATGTGGAATGGATCAAAAAGCGCTGGGGCGGCAAGCTGATTTTGAAAGGCATTCAAGACGTGGAAGACGCCCACCTGGCCGTGCAGTCCGGTGCGGATGCGCTGATCGTTTCCAACCACGGCGGGCGCCAACTCGACGGCGCGCCCTCGTCGATTGCCGCACTGCCAGCCATCGTGGATGCCGTGGGCAGCCAGATCGAAGTGCACATGGACGGCGGCATCCGCAGCGGCCAAGACGTGTTGAAAGCCCGCGCCCTGGGCGCACGCGGCACCTACATTGGCCGCGCGTTTTTGTATGGGCTGGGTGCGATGGGGGAGGCCGGTGTGACCAAAGCGCTGCAAATCATTCACAAAGAGCTGGATTTGACGATGGCGTTTTGCGGGCGCACGGATATTGAGAAGGTGGACGCGGGGATTTTGTTGAAAGGCAGCTACCCCATGCCATGACCACACCCTGCTGATCGACATACGCGAGCAACTGGCCCCACCCGCCCTGCATGAAGCCATTGCGTGGCTTTCGAGCTGGTGCCGGTGGGGTGGCCCGAGTGAGAGGAAATATATGTTCCTATATAGTCCGGCATGACAACAGACAAACTGTTGGAGTGGGCGGGCTCTGCAAAGCGGGATTTGCTGGGCTTTCCCGATGATGTCCTCCGACACGTCGGTTACGCACTCGGTTTGGCCCAACTTGGCAGCAAACACCCTTCGTCAAAGGTCTGGCGCGGGGAAGGCCCCGGCGTATTTGAAGTGGTGGAGTCGGCAGATGGCAATGCCTACCGCGCGGTGTACACGGTGCGGTTTGCCAAAGCTGTTTATGTGCTGCACCGCTTCCAGAAAAAATCACCGTCAGGCATCAAGACGGCCAAGACGGATGTCGATTTGATCGGTCAGCGGCTGAAAGCCGCGCAGCAACACTACGAGGCGAACTATGGCAAAGAAGACTGATACAGACTTGAACCCGGTGACCTTCGAGCGCGGCAGTGGAAACGTGTTTGCTGACCTGGCTGTGCCGGATGCGCAGGAAAACAAGACCAAGTTGGTGCTGGCCCTGCGGCTGAATGAGCGCATCCATGCAAGGGGTTTGAAGCAGGCAGAGGTTGCCAAACTCCTGGGCATTGCCCAACCCAATGTGTCGGCCCTGGCCCACTACCGACTCGACAATTTTTCCTCAGAAAAACTCCTGGAGTTTTTCAATTCGCTGGGCTATGACGTGGATGTGCTGATACGGCCTGTCCGGAGTAAAGAGCGTGGGGCCATGCAGGTGTTGATGGCGGTTTGAATCCAAGCCTTTTCACGGACACTACGTGCGCATCGCGCTGCAGCAAAAGGCAAGCGGCGGCAAGGGCTACCGCCGGAACCAAACTGGTCTGTCAGTGGGTTTTGGTTACTCCCAATTTGATAGCTGCTTCAGCAATTACCACAAGGGCCGGAGGCCGAAATGACCAGAATTTGGCGGTTGACGGGTTGCTGCGTCCTGGCAAGGCACCTGTCGTGAAGAGAGGTAGAGGGCAGGATAATCTGGCAGTCAATGCAAAAATTCAAATGAAATCAACGACATGGCGTCATGCCAAACAGAATATCCCGTCGGATCAACCAAGTTTCCAGAATATCCGACGATCCACATCAACTTCGGCGGCAAGAGACTCACCGATGCGGCGTGGTTCCCAGAACGGAGATGAACATCGACACCCTCAATGAACTTGCGCAGCTCATCGCGCACGAACGGGATGCCTTGCTCGCGGGGTGGCGGGCGAAGGTCCGGGCGCTCCCCGCGGCGCGGCTTCTCGACGCCCCGACGCTCAACGATCACATCCCGGATCTCCTGGCAGAACTTGCTACCGCCCTGCGGGTCGGGTCGGACGAGACGATCGCGGAAGCCCTCCTCGACGCGAGCCCGCCTGCCCACGGCTTGCAACGGGTCAAAGACGCGTTCGACATCGAGGAGGTCGTAGCCGAGTACAACATCCTGCGCGGCTGTATCCATGACTTGGCCGATCGGAACGGCTTGAGCATGCAGGGAAGGCCGTTTCATGTCCTCAACCGCGTCCTCGACCGGGCGATCGGGTCGGCCGTACAGTCATTCGCCAGCCAGCAGGCGCTCGAGGTCCGACAGCGGCGTGAAGAGTACTTGGCGTTCGTGGCCCACGACCTGCGCACGCCACTCAGTGCAATTTCACTGTCCACGCGGGTACTCGAGTTGCTTCTGGCACGAAACCGTACTGAAACACCGGAGACGACACAGAAGTTGAAAGTCCTGACCCGCAACGTGCGACGGGTTCAAGATCTGATCGGCAAGATTCTCGAGGAGAACTCGAATCTGGAGACCGAAGTCGGGGTCAAGTTGGAGCGCCGGGAATTTGACCTGTGGCCCTTGGTCGAATCCCTCATTCACGACCTCCACCCCGTTGCCGGGACCAACACCACTCGCCTGACGAACACCCTGCCCGAGGATTTCGTCGCCTACGCCGATGCCAGTCTGCTCAGACGGGTTTTTCAGAACCTGATCGCCAACGCGATTTTCTACACGCCGCGCGGGGAAGTCATCATCGGCGCGCGGGAGACGGGTTCAGGAGGTGATGTCGAGTGTTTCGTCCGCGACAACGGGGGCGGTATCCCGCCCGAGCGCTGCCGGACCGTGTTCGATAAGCACGAGTCGGATCCCGACAGAGTGGGCGGATTGGGGCTTGGGCTGGCCATCGTCAAGACATTCGTCGAGGCTCATAGCGGGGCTGTGACAGTAGAGAGCGAGCTGGGTTTGGGCTCGACATTCCGGTTTACGCTCCCCGGACGACGCAGTTAGTGGCGACGTTGAACCAGGCGCTGCAGCAGATCGGTGCTGCTTGTTCAGTTCTAGCGGGTCGTTGTGGTTGAGCGGCCCCGGCTGCTGAGCTGTGTCGCCAGGCGCTCTGGTTTCCCGCACCTCTGCAGCACCCCCTCCCCAACACCCAGTCAGCGTGGTAGTCGCCGGGTTGTTCAGCGCCCTGGGCGTGCAAAAAGTGGACAGTCGCCCGCTTTCAACGCCTCAGAAAATCCAGCAAGTCCTGCGTCAACCGCAGTTTGTGCGTGGCAAACAGGCCATGCGGTGCGCCCTCGTATTCAATCAGGGTTGACCCGGCAATGCCTGCCGCAGCAGCCCGCCCGGATGCGTTAATCGGCACGGTTTTGTCGTCTGTGCCGTGAATGATCAGTGTGGGCATGGTGAAGGCGGCCAGGTCAGCGCGGAAGTCTGTGGTGGCGAACGATTTGGCGCACTCCAGGGTGGCGCGCAAGCTGGCCTGCATGGCCACCGCGCGGCACGATTCCATCAACTCGGTGCTGACAGCGTGCGAGATCAGCGTGTTGCCAAAAAAGTCTTTGAAGAAGCCTGCAAAAAATTTGGCGCGGTCATCCAGCAGGCCCTGCGTCATCTGGTCGAACACGCTTTTTTCGGTGCCGTGCGGGTTGGAGCCGGTCTTGAGCATGAACGGCACCACTGATGCAATCAGCGCGACTTTGGCAATTCGCTGAGTGCCGTGGCGAGACAGGTAGCGAGCCACTTCACCGCCGCCCATGGAGAACCCGACCAGCGTCGCATCTTGCGCAACGGTCTGCTCGAGCACGGCGGCCAGGTCATCGGCCAGCGTGTCGTAGTCGTACCCGCTAAAGGGTTGAGACGACCGACCAAAGCCGCGCCGGTCGTAGCTGATGGCGCGGTAGCCTGATTGCGCAATGGCCATCGCCTGGTCGTCCCAGCTGTCTGCTGACAAAGGCCAGCCGTGCAGCAACACCACGGGCTTGCCAACGCCCCAGTCTTTCACGTAAAGCTGCGTGTGGTCCTTGGTGATGACGGTGTGGATGGGCTTGTTCGTGGGGCTTGCCGCGCGCAGCGGCTCGTAAACGGTGTCGTTCATGGTGTGTGATGTCCTTGGGTGGCGGGTGACAACGGGCGTGAAACCGGAGTGTTTTCTCTGGTGACAACGGTGTCCATCGGCGAAAGGAGCAGGTTCGCGTCAGCAGCTGCCTACGTGCCTGGCGGCACGTCGCATGCACTCAATGCGCAGACGCATCACCCACTGCAGGCTCCTGCTCGGAGTCGGGCACTTGGGGGCCATCCCAGTGCACCGCCCGCATACCGCCCATCTGGCTGGCTTCGATAGCCAAATGCTCGGCCTTGTTGATGACCCGCAAAGCGTCGTGCCCACTGCCGGCCAGTCGCACCACGCCAATGCCGATCTGTGGGCCAAACGTATGCACGCTGCGGCCCCTGTCCAGCCGCACCGGCAGGCGCAGCGTATTCAACAAGCGGGTGGTCAACAGCGTGCCGCGTCGCGGGTCTTGCACCGCAGAGACGACCAGAATGAAGCAGCGCGCGTGGTACAGACCCACGACGTTGCGAAAGCCCACCGAGCGGCGAATGCGGGCCGCCAGCGCCACGAGAATTTGCGGCTGCACACTGGGACCCGCCACTGCATCGGGCTCATACAGGTTGGCCACGTTGATCGCCGCCACCAGGCATTCGCGCTTGACGCGTGCGCTGCGCCACAGCGCATCGTCCACCTTCGCAATCAACTGGCCACCACGGGGCAAGCCCAGTGCCGTTTCATCGTCTGCACGGCCGGTGGAGGCCATGCGGTGCAGGCGGCGCAGTTCGCGGTTGCGTGCCGTGGTCAAGCCAATCGACATTAAAAAGTAGACCACGGTGGAAACTGCTGTGAGTGCCCACATGAGTAAGCCGGCACCCGCAATGCTTGCGCCGTACATGTCCAGACCCTTGGCGTACAGGCCCGCCACCATGGCGGCCATGAACACACAGGCCAGGCTCATCCAGCGCGACAAATCGTCTCCCAAAGTTGCGCTGCGCAGCGCAATCACGGCGCCGAACACCACGGCGATATAGGTCACGCCGCCCGATAACCCAATCAGCTGCACATCCGCCAGCGCGCCGTATGAAGCAAGCGCTACCAACCCGATGGCGGCCACCAAAATCGCGATGGAACCGTACAACATGATCCAGCGCACCAGACGGTCTTCTCGCACCAAGCCCACCCACAAACCCAGGTAGTACAGGGCCAACGCGCTGGCCAGTGGGCCCAATGCAGCCTTCAGGGGCATCAGCCATTGCGCATCCAGATCAGGTAGCAGCATCTGCGGCAAGCCACACATCAGCACGGCGGATGTGCCGGTGAGCACAATAAAAATGAAGCCGCGAAACGCGATCACGCTGCGCTGAATCGCCAGCTCCGCCGCCGCGCCGAGCGACAGCAACACCACCGCACCCGTCATGGCAGACCACACGGCAATTTCAGCAGTGGATGCAACTGGCACAGACAGCCCCTCAACGATGGCCCGACGGGTGCCAGCTTGGGCTGGTCTGTACCGGGTCTACATCACAAACTTCACAAGCAAAAGTGCTTGGAGAGCAATATATACCTGCTCAAGCAGCTATCTATTTAGTAGTACATCAAAAGCGCCGTCATTTCAAGCCAGCCAGATAAGCCACCAGGTCTGCGCGGTCCGCCGCTTCGCTCACGCTAAACCCCATGGCTTGGCCCGGCACCAGTTTCTCCGGGTCGGCCAGCCAGGCGTTGAGTGTCTTGCGTGTCCAGATCACCGTTGATTTTTTCAATGCGGCAGAGTAATCAAACCCCTTGACGCTACCCGCCTTGCGGCCCAGCACGCCGCGGTGCAGCGGCCCCGCACGGTTGGCGTCCACCGAGTGGCAGGCCACGCAGCGGCTGTCGTACAGCTGCTTGCCGCGTTCAGTGTTTGCAGACGCCAAGCGAGCACCAGCGCCCTGGCGCACGGGCGCTTGCACACTTTGCGCCAGGCTGGGTGCAACGCTGCCCAGCAGGCAACTGAGCACCAGCACAACAGCCTTCACCTTCATGCACCAAAGCTCAGGGCACCGCCGGGCAGTGGGCGGCCCAGTGCCTGCGTGAGCACCGTGTAGTGCATGGTTTCGTCAGCTGCCAGGCGGGCGGCTACTTTGGCCAGGTCTTTGCTCATCAAGGCGGGAATCACGCCCAGATAAGCGTTGGTGGCACCCAGCTCCAGGCCGGCAGCCAGGCTGAGCACGTCGGCCTGACTTTTCAGCGTGTCGGCCTTTAAGGCTTTGGCGTACTCGTCCATCTTTTTCTCGGCCACCGGTGTGCCGCCCATTTTTTGAATGGTGGCAATCAGCGCATCACGGTGGGCTTTGTGGTGGCCCTGAAAAGCCACGGCCACGTCGAGCACCGGCTTTTGCAACAGACCACTGCCAGCCCCCAGCTGATAAGCGTTGATGGCTTCGTGCTCCAGGCCCAGAGCCACATTGAGAATGGCCACGTCTTTGGCCATGTCGCCGCTGGCACCTTGCGCCAGAGCATCTTTGCCAGCCAGCAGGGCCACGGCGACGGCAGACAGCGTGGCACCGGTGAACACGCGGCGGCTGGCTTGTTGAATGACTTGCATGAGAAAGCTCCTTGAATTGGGAAATGGGTACGTTCGTGGGGGCAGTCAACGGATAGATGACTGCTGCAATTCATTACGCAGAGGTCTGTTGGCTGGATGGAATGACCCGGCAATGGGCTGAGGTTTGAATCCAAACATGCCCAACTTGCGAAGCCCAAGTCTGAAAACAAAAAACTCAAAGCGCTGACTCAAAGCCCCGTCCTGGCTGGGCTGAGGAGCACAGAACTCAGCGGACAAGGGCATGTGCTTGTTTGAGCCGAAGGCGAGTTTGCACATGACCCCGCTGGGTTTGAGCACCGCAAGTTGCCCGAAGCGAAGCGAAGGGACCCGGACAGCGGGTCGCCTTTTCTTTGCTTACTTTCTTTTGGCGAAGCAAAAGAAAGTAAGTCGCCGTCGGGCGACTCCCGACCTCACCACGCTCAAAAAACGAAGCCCAATTGCAATCTAGGCCCTCATCCCGGGCGATATCACGTCGCTAATTCACTATGTTTTTGATAGCTGCTTGAGCAGTACTTACAGGGGCGCTAAGCCGATATGACATCAAAAGACAATCAAGCCATGCCGCCGTCAGTCTCCAGGCTTTTGTACATCACATGCGCGTCCACATAACCCATGCGGCTGTGGTGGAAAGCACCCGGCAGCGTGCCCACGATGGCAAAGCCGAGCTTTTGCCACAGGCGCACGGCACCGGTGTTGGTGGCAACTACCAGGTTGAATTGCATGGCCCGGTAGCCCAGGGTGCGTGCGTGTGCTTGTGAGTGCTCGCACAGCAGGGCCGCCACACCCTGACCGCGCGCCGCCTGCGCCACCACGTAGCCGCAGTTGCACACATGGCTGCCCAGCCCCGGCTGGTTGGGCTTGAGGATGTAGGTGCCAATGACAGCGCCGGTATCAGACGTGGCGACAAAGGTGGCTTGTGGAGCGGTGACCCACGCGTGGTAAATCTCGGCCTCGGTGCTGGTGGGGGAAAAGGCGTAGGTGTCGCCGGTTGAAAAGACCGAGTGCAGGAGGGGCCACAGGGTGGGCCAGTCGCTGGGTTGGAAGGGGCGGATGGAGGTCATGGTCTTACGCTCGATGTTCTTGGAAAACTGGGCCAATTGGCCAAAGGATTCTTAAACCCTACCCAACCAATAACCTGGGCGCCTGCGATGGGGTGCAACGACTAGAACTTCGATTTCTGAACCTGCCAGGCGGTAGAGGATGTTGTACGGAAAACCTGGAACACGGTAGCGACGGATATTGGGCGGATATTCGACCCGGTATCGATCGGGTGCGCTGCAAACGTTTCGCATGGCTGCCTCAAAGGCCGCGAGATAACGTGCGCCTAGCCCAATCTGGCAAGCCTCGTAGTAGGCAACGTGCTCCAGGTGTTCCACTCGCGCGGCTTCATTGAAGAAGTAACTCACTTGAGCAGCGCGGCGGCCTGGCGGCTGACTTCTTCGGAGGAAACGCGCCTGGAAAGTCCCTGATCCATTTCAGCCGCCCTGTGCGCGGCTTCCTGAAACCAAAGTGGCTCAATTTCAGATTCAGACAGCGTATCCAGGCTGGCCAGCAACTGGGCCGCCAGTTCAGCCCGTTGCTGCACAGTAAGGGACAGCGCTTGATCAGTGATGGTTGTGGCGTTCATGAATAAATCCTAGCACTTGTCGATGCCGCTACCCCTAACAGCTGATGCAAGCGCGGACTGGTCGTTGTGTATTGCAACGACACCTTCTGCTCCGGGTAAATCAATGCCGCAGCCGCATGCGCGGCCAGGGTGGCTTCGTGGAAGCCGCAGAGGATGAGTTTCTTTTTGCCGGGGTAGGTGTTGATGTCGCCGACCGCAAAGATGCCGGGGGTACTGGTGGCAAACGTTTCGGGGCTGACTTGTAGTTGCTTGCGCTGCATGGCCAGGTCCCAGGTGGCAATGGGGCCTAGTTTGGGGTTGAGGCCCTGGGAGACGAGGAGGTGGTCTAGTGGGATGGGGTGAGTTTCGTTGTCTGGCGTGGTGAGGTGGATGTTTTCCAGCTTTTGTAGCGCGCTTGCCCCCACCCCAGCCCTCCCCCAGCGGGGGAGGGGGCCTGATTCACTCCCCCGGGAGGGGAGAGAGTGAAGCCCCGTGATCTGGCCGACGCGAAATTGCACTTGTCCGCGCTCAATCAAGGTTTGAATTGCTGCTGTGGTTTCAGGGGCTGCCTGAAAAGTGTCCCGGCGATGCACCAGGGTGACCTGGCAGGTTTTGGCCAGCTCGATGGCCGTCTCCAGTGCCTGGTCTTCACCACCCAGCACCACCACCCGCTGACCTGCCCAGGCAACTGCGCGCGTGGTGTCGTAATGCACTTGCATGCCTTCAAACGCTTCAATGCCTTCCAGCTTGAGCTTGCGCGGTGTGAACGCGCCCACACCAGCGGCGATGAAGATGGTTTGGGTGATGAACTGGGTGCCGGTGGAGGTGGCTACGTCGAACCGGCCGTCGGTGCGCGGCTGTACCGTGGTGACTTCCTGGGCCAGGTGGAACGGTGGCGCAAACGGTGCGATCTGCTTGAGCAGCAAATCCGTCAAGTCGCGCCCGGAGGTGGCGGGCAGGGCGGGGATGTCGTAAATCGGTTTGTCGGGGTACAGCTGCACGCACTGGCCGCCGGGGTGGGGCAGGGCGTCGACCACATGGGCTTTGATTTCCAAAAGCCCCAGCTGAAAGACCTGAAACAAGCCCACCGGGCCTGCGCCAATGATGAGGGCTTGGGCTTCAATGGTCATGGGTTTGAGTCAGTTTTTGAACGCAGAGGACGCAAAGGTTTCGCAGAGGGCGCAAAAAAATTCAGATTCAAAAAACAAGCTGACTTCTTTGGTTTTTCTTCTGCGTCCTCTGCGAAACCTCTGCGCACTCTGCGTTCAAAGAGAACCCCAGTGCGCAATTGATTTCAACGCTCCAGCAACGCCAGCTTGCCTTCTTTGTCTTTCCACTCATCGGCGTCAGTCGGCGCCGCCTTGCGCTTGGTGATGCTTTTCCAGCCTGCCTGGGTGGAAAGTTCCACGTTCAGCTTGATGAAGTTCATCTGGTCGGCGGGTACGTCTTCTTCGGCGTAGATGGCGTTGACGGGGCACTCGGGGATGCAGACGGCGCAGTCAATGCACTCGTCGGGGTCGATCACCAGCATGTTGGGGCCTTCGCGGAAGCAGTCCACGGGGCACACGTCCACACAGTCGGTGTATTTGCATTTGATACAGGCTTCGGTGACGACGTGGGTCATGGTTTTACTTGCTACAGGGCTGGGGGGAAGGGTTTGATTTTAGTTTGCTGTGTTGATCAGTACCGCGCCTGAGGTCTTGTGGCTGGCGGTATCGACCAGCACCAGAGCACCCAGCACGCGCGATTGTGCGTAAGGCCGGGTTGCCAGCGGCTCTTGAAGGGTTAATTGCACGTGGCCGATGGCGTTGGCGGGTAGCTCGGTGGCGTCGCGCTCTTCCAGCGTGTTGATGTCCAGGCTGTGCACCACTTTTTTGACCTTGGCCTTGACCCAGCGGTGGCCGTGCAGCGCCCAGTAGGTGCGGCCCGCGACGAGGGGCTCGTCGTCCATCCAGGCGATGGTGGTGTTGAGCTCTCGGCTGGGGCTGAAAGCATTTTCGGCCAACAACCAGTCGCCTCGGGAGACATCGAGTTCCCGGTCCAGGATGATGCCGGCGCTCAGGCCTGCACTGACAGGCGTGGGCTTGCGGGCGTGGTCGAGCACCTGGGCAACGGTGGCGGTTTTGCCGCTGGGCAGGACGGTGATGGTTTGGCCGGGGGCTACTTGTCCGGTTGCCACGCGGCCCCAGAAGATGCGGCGGCCTTGGCTGGTGTCGGACGAGGAAGAGAATTTCTCGACCCATTGAACGGGGAAGGCGAAGGGTTGATTTGCCTCAGCCGGGGTGCTGGGGAGTTGCTCTAATAGTTGTAGCAGACTGGGGCCGGTGTAGTTGCACCAGGCTTGGGTTTCGCTGTTTTCTGAGAGGGTTGGCGCACTTGCCCCCACCCCTGCCCTCCCCCGGGAGGGGAGGGAGTTAAGTCCGGGGGTATCGACAACGTTCCAGCCTTTGAGTGCCGATATGGGTACGGTTGCCTGTGCCGTCACACCCGCACCCTGCGCAAACGCGGCCAGCGCAGCGCTGATGTGGGCAAACGCCAGCGCAGGGTCGTCCACGGCGTCCAGTTTGTTCACCGCAAACACGATGCTGGGCACGCGCAGCAGGTTCACGAGCAGGGTGTGGCGGCGGGTTTGGGGCAGCAGCGCGAGAGCCGGGTTGCGCCAATCGAGCTTGGTGGCGTCGACCAGCACCACAGCCGCGTCGGCGCCCGAAGCGGCGGTGACCATGTTGCGGGTGTATTGCTCATGGCCCGGCGCGTCGCCAATGATGAACTTGCGGTCGGCCGTCGCAAAGTAGCGCCAGGCCACGTCGATGGTGATGCCTTGCTCACGCTCGGCACTCAAACCGTCAGTCAACAGCGCCAAGTCGGTTTCGCCACCGCGCTGCACACCGGCCAGCTGGTCTTGCAACACGGCTTTGCTGTCCACCAGCAGGCGGCCAATTAATGTGCTCTTGCCGTCATCCACGCTGCCGCAGGTGATGAATTTGAGGGCATTTAGGGCTGTAGCCCTGGTGTTTATTGCTGGAGCAGCTATTGAGTTTGTAGTGGTCATAAGTAGTTAATACGGGGACAAATTTGAACGCAGAGGACGCGAAGGATTCGCAGAGGACGCAAAAGGAATAACAGAAGGAATACAAAAATTTTCAATGGACTTCTTTTGCGTCCTCTGCGTGACCTTCGCGTCCTCTGCGTTCAAAGTCTCCGATCCCGCTTTCAAAAATACCCATCCTTCTTGCGCTTCTCCATCGAAGCCTCAGACGTCTTGTCATCCATGCGCGTCGCCCCCCGTTCGCTCACGTCCACTGTCAGCGTTTCCAGCACCACGTCTTCCGCATTCGCCGCCGGGCTTTCAACCGGGCAGGTACAGGTGATGTCGCCCACGGTGCGAAAGCGCACGGTGCGTTGCACTACCGTCTCGCCGTCACGCGGCGGGGTCAGGTGCGTCACGGGAACCAGCAGGCCTTTGCGTTCGACTACTTCGCGTGTGTGGGCGTAGTAAATCGAGGGCAGGGCGATGTTTTCACGTGCGATGTATTGCCACACGTCCAGCTCGGTCCAGTTGGAAATGGGGAATACACGAAAGTGTTCGCCGGGTTGCAAACGGGTGTTGAACAAGGTCCACAGCTCGGGGCGCTGGTCTTTGGGTTGCCATTGGCCGAAGCTGTCGCGGTGCGAAAAAATGCGCTCTTTGGCACGGGCTTTTTCCTCGTCGCGGCGGGCACCACCAATCAATGCGTCGAAGCGGAATTCTTCAATGGCCTCCAGCAAGGTGACGGATTGATGCACGTTGCGCGACTCATCAGGCCGGGCCAGGCGCACCGTGCCGCGGGCCATGGAGTCTTCGACGTTGCGCACGATGAGTTCGGCTTTCAGCTCTACAGCGCGCGAGTCGCGGAAATCGGTCACTTCTGGGAAGTTGTGGCCGGTGTCGATCATCAAGAGCGGGTAGGGGATACGGCCTACACCAAAGGCTTTTTCGGCGCATTTCAGCAGCACCAACGAGTCTTTTCCACCCGAGAACAGGAGGGTGGGCCGCTCGAAGGCGGCGGCGACTTCGCGCAGGATGAAGATGGTTTCTTCTTCCAGCGCGTCCAGGTGCGAGTTGTTCAGGTGATGTTGCATCGGCGTGAGCAGTTGGGGTTCGGTGCGAGCGTTCATGCGACTGCCTCGTCATGTTTCACATGCAAGCCGCATTCCTTGGCATTTTCGTCGTAGCTACGGCCGGGCTCTGGCGAGCCCTTCACTTCGCCTTCGGCGAAATGAGCCTGCGCTGAAGCAGCGACTTGCGAGCTGTCGCTCGCATGCGGTGTGCTGTGCAAACCGCACTCTTTGAGGTCGCTACTTTCCCACCACCACCGCCCCGAGCGGAAGTCTTCGCCGAGGCTGATGGCGCGGGTGCAAGGGGCGCAGCCGATGCTGGGGAAAAACTGGTCGTGCAGTGGGTTGTAGGGCACCTCGTTGAGCTGGATGTAGTGCCACACATCGCCCCAGGTCCAATTGGCCAGTGGGTTGACTTTGGCGCGCGCTTCGATAGTGTCCACCAGCGGTACCTCCCCGCGTGCCGCCGACTGCTCGCGGCGCAGACCCGTTACCCAGGCGCGCTGGCCCAGCAAGGCACGCTCCAGCGGCAGCACTTTGCGGATGTGGCAGCAGGCTTTGCGCAGTTCCACGCTGCGGTACATGGCTTCGTTGCCTTCACGCGAGACGAACTCAATCACGGCTTGCTGCGCAGGCTCGTACACCGTCACGGGTACCGTGGACTGCGCGCGGGTCTGCGCCAGCAAAGCCACGGTTTCGGCGTGCAGCAGCCCGGTGTTCAACACAAATACCGGGATGTACAAGCCCAGGCGATTGATCAGGTGCGTGATGACCACGTCTTCCGCGCCCAGGCTGCTGGCTTGCGTCAGCGGTGCCAGCTCGCTGGCGGCTTGCGTCAGCGTGGTTTCTGCTTCCAGCAGTTTGGCGGTGAAGGTAGGGCTGGGGCGGGCGTGCAGGGTGATGGCGGTTGTCATTTGTGGAGTCTGTAGTTGCTCCTTCCCCCAGCGGGGGAAGGGGTGAGAGCAGGGTCCCTCTGATAAAACCCGCTGTACTGCGCAAACTGAGCCTGTGCAATCTCCAGGCTCTGGTCTTCCCGCAGCACCGCACTTGTGAAACCGCAGCGCTGCATCTGCACCAGTTGATCGACCAACACATCACCCGTGGCGCAAATGTCGCCTGTGAAACCGGCGCGGCGGCGCAGGGCGGTGGCCTGGCTGTAGGCGCGGCCGTCGGTGAATTTGGGGAAGTGCAGTTCGACGGCGTCCACGCCGTCCAGCGTCTGGTCGGCAATTTCTGCGTCATTGGCCAATTTCAAGAGATTTTGGCCACTAGCCCTTGTAGAACCTGCTGAGGCAGCTATCAATTTAATAGTATTCATTTACGCCACCTCCACGGCTTCATGCTTGACGCGTACGCTGTTGGCGGCCTGCTTGAACGGCTCAGAACCCAGGCGGCGCAGGGCGGCGATGAAGGTTTCAAATTTGCCGTCGTCGGTGCCCACGCGGTGGGTGCGGTAGGTGTCCAGCACGGCCTCAATGGCTTGAGTGACCTCGGCGGCCGTAAACGATGGCCCGACCACCTTGCCCGCCAGCGGCGCGCCCGACAGGGTCGAGCCGTCGGAACCGCCCAGGGTCAGCTGGTACCACTCCTGCCCGTCTTTGTCGACGCCCAAAATGCCGATGTGACCGCTGTGGTGGTGGCCGCAGGAGTTGATGCAGCCGCTGATGTGCAGGTCAATCTCGCCCAGGTCGTGCAGCTCGTCCAGGTCTTGAAAGCGCTCCGTAATGGCTTGCGCAATCGGCAGGCTGCGGGCATTGGCCAGTGCGCAAAAGTCGCCACCAGGGCAGGCAATCATGTCGGTCAGCAGGCGAATATTGGGTTTGGCAAAACCGGCCTTGCGGGCCGCCCGCCACAGTTCGGGCAAGGCGTCGCAGCGTACCCAGGGCAAGAGCAGGTTCTGGTCGTGCGTCACGCGCAGCTCACCGGCTGAAAACTGGTCGGCGAGGTCGGCAGCGATTTCCAGCTGCGCGGCGGTGGCATCACCCGGAGCCTGGCCCAGGCGTTTGAAGCTGAGCGTCACAGCGCGCAGGTCGGGGTTTTTGTGCGGGGCCACGTTTTGCTGAAGCCAGCGGGCGAATTCGGAGTCGTCTTCGGCAGCGGCACGCAGGATGTTGGCAATTTTGGCGTCGGCGGTTTTGCGGTCGCAACTTAAGTTGGGGGGCACAAACGATGCCGTCACGCGGTCCAGCTCGGCTTGCGAAATCGTGTGTGGTGCGCCGTCCTGCGTCACGATGTTTTGGTACTCGGCTTCCACCTCGTCGATGTAGCGCTGGCCTTCCGCCTTCACCAGAATCTTGATGCGCGCCTTGTAAATGTTGTCGCGCCGCCCCCAGCGGTTGTACACGCGCACCACGGCTTCCAGGTAGTTCAAGATTTCGGCCCATGGCAAAAACTCGCGGATGGTGGTGGCAATCACCGGTGTGCGGCCCATGCCGCCGCCCACCAGCACTTTGAAGCCCAAATCTCCCGTAGCGACGCCGAGCGTCGCGTCGTCTGCTTCAGCACGAATGAGGTGCAGCCCCACGTCGTGCCACGCTGTGGCTGCCCTGTCCTCCCTGGCTCCTGTGACGGCAATCTTGAATTTGCGCGGCAAAAACGCGAACTCCGGGTGCAAAGTGCTCCACTGGCGAATGATTTCGCACAAGGGGCGCGGGTCGGCAATTTCGTCGACCGCAATGCCCGCCCGTTCGTCGCTGGTGATGTTGCGAATGCAGTTGCCGCTGGTTTGAATGCCATGCATGTTCACGCTGGCCAGCAAGTCCATCACATCAGCCGATTTGTCCAGCGGAATCCAGTTGAACTGCACGTTTTGCCGCGTGGTGAAGTGGCCGTAACCCACCTCCAGATGCGTGCCCGCGCCGGGTAGTTTGGCCTGCGTGCTGCGCGCCGTTTCAAACACGGCGTGGCTGGGTTGGTCGTAGTCCCGCGCAATCGTGGCGAGCGCGCGAACCTGCGCGCTGGACAGCTCGCCATACGGCACGGCGACGCGAAGCATCGGCGCGTAGCGCTGGATGTACCAGCCGTTTTGCAGGCGCAAGGGTTTGAATTCGTCGTCACCCAGTTGCCCGGCCAGGTTCCGCGTGAGCTGGTCGCGGTACTGGGCGGCGCGGTTTTTGACGAAGGCTTTGTCGAAGTCGGTGTATTGATACATCGTGGGTGATCTCGAATAGATACAGGGTCTTTTGAACGCAGAGGACGCGGAAGTTACGCAGAGGATGCAGAAGAAGAGAAAAGAAAAAATTGAATGGTTGAACTTGTCTTTTTCGCGTCCTCTGCGAATCCTTCGCGTCCTCTGCGTTCAAAAAAATCTTTACTCATAGCGCAATCAACTTCACCCCCGCATAGGCCAGCAACACAGACAGCAGCGAGCGGATGAAGCGTTCGGGGGCTTTTTGCATCAGGCGGCTGCCAATCCAGATGCCGGGCAGCGAACCAGCCAGCAATTTGACCAGAAGCGGCCAGTCGACCGAGCCCAGTGAAGCATGGCCCATGCCAGCGACCAGGGTCAGCGGCACGGCGTAAGCAATGTCGGCGGCGACGATACGTTGCAGGGGCAACAGCGGGTACAGCAGCATGAGCACGGTCACGCCAATTGCACCAGCGCCCACCGAGGTGACGGTGACCAGGCAACCAATTAACGCACCAAACAAGATAGGCAGGCTCCAGTGACGGGCGCGGGTGGCGGCTTGCTGGTCTTCCGGCGACACGGCGCGTGGCGTGGCTTTGCCGCGAATGGCTTTGTACAGGGTGGCCGCAGCTGTCAGCAGCAGCGCAAAGCCCAGGGTGGTGGTCATCAGCGCTTGCGCTTGCGCGGTGGCGGGGCCCATTTGTTTCAGCGCCAACAGGGTCAGCAGCGCCGCTGGAATGCTGCCCGCAGACAGCTGCGCAACCACTTTCCAGTCCACCAGTTTGGTCCGCATCAGCCCCACCGTGCCACCCAGTTTGGTGAAGGCGGCAAACAGCAGGTCGGTGCCAATGGCCAGGTAGGGCTTGACGCCGAAGAAAAAAATCAGAATGGGCGTCATCAAGGAGCCGCCACCCACGCCGGTCAGGCCGACCACCAGGCCAACGAAAAACCCTGCGAAAACATACGCTAAATCATGCATGCGACGGACTGTAAATGTGCGCCGTCAGATTCCAAACAACTTGTTTTTTTGATCGATATACGAATTTGGCTATATGAGGGCTTTTATCTCCGGGCCTACAATGCACTCGCGCCGTTATCGGCGCATCCGCTAGGGGTGTTGCGGCTTGCTTGAAAGAGCAGGCCGCGACTGAGAAAGTCCCTTTGAACCTGATTGAGGTAATCCTCGCGCAGGGAAGCCAAGCTGCTCGTGCAGTGCCCATTTTCGTTTTCTCCGGGGCACTGTCGCAGGCAGATTTTGTTGCCCCCTGCCACCCGTTAAAGGAAAACGTTGTGGCAATTGTTTATAAGCAAAATAGGGCTCTAGCCCTTGTCAATACTGCTCAAGCAGCTATATCTTTCATAGCTATTGGGTCATTACCAGCTGTCGCCCAAGAGCCCAGCCTCAAGCCTGTCACCGTCAACGAACGCAGCAGCCCGCAGCCACTGGGCTTGGGCCTCGGTGATGCGCCGCTGGCGCGAACGCCGGTCAGCGCCGCGGTGATCGACGCGCAGCAAATCCAGGCCACAGGTGCTCGCCGTCTGGCTGACGTGCTGAAGTTCGATGCGTCGACCACCGACGCCTACAACAGTGGCGGCTACTGGGACTACGTGTCGGTGCGCGGCTTTGTGCTGGACAACAAAAGCAACTACCGCCGCGACGGCTTGCCGATCAGCGCCGAAACCTTTATTCCGCTGGACAACAAAGCGCAAATCGACGTGCTCAAAGGCACCAGCGGCCTGCAAGCGGGCACCAGCGCGCCGGGCGGGTTGATCAACTATGTCGTCAAACGCCCCACACAAAACGACTTGCGCAGCGTGCGCCTGGAGGCCACGCAGCGCGGCGGCTTGCTGGCGCATGTGGATTTGGGCGGACGATTGGGTGCCGACAAGGCCCTGGGCTATCGCTTGAATGCGGCGGGTGAGAGCCTCAACGGCGCGGCACAAAACAGCAAAGGCCAGCGCAGTTTGTTTGCATTGGCGCTGGATGCGCGGTTGAGCGCCGATTCCCTGCTGGAAGCCGAAATCGAATACAGCCGCCGCTCGCAGCCCAGCGTGGCCGGGCTCAGCCTGTTGGGCGACCGCTTGCCCACCCCTGATGTGCGAGCCAACCTGAACAGCCAGCCGTGGACGCAACCCGTGCAACTGCAGGGCCTGACCGGCAGCCTGCGCTACGAACAAGCCATCAACGCCGACTGGCGCTGGCAGGCGCAGTGGGGCACGCAACAGCTCAAATCCAATGACCGCGTGGCCTTTCCGTTTGGCTGCACCGATGCCAGCGGCGCCTATCTGGCCGACCGCTACTGCGCAGACGGCAGCTATGACCTGTATGACTTTCGAAGCGACAACGAGCGCCGCAACCAAAGCGCCGTCAAGTTCCAAGTCAACGGCAAACTGGCCCTGGGCAGCACCCGGCATGACCTGGGCTTT
>JANOQJ010000040.1:0-16344 GCA_031414805.1 Comamonadaceae bacterium | reverse complement strand
AGGTCGTAGGGCAGTTTCTTGATAATAAAGTCGGTCATGTGGGGCTCACCTATCGGGTTAGCAATACATGAAAGCTAAGTCGTTGATTTAAATAGGGAAATCAACTTATTTTGAGTGTCAAATCACGGATTCAGGAAATTGAATCCGATTTCGAATCTTGTTTTCGAGGCAGGATTGAGAATGATGAATTGCTTTTTTCTTTTCAGGCTGACATAAGTCTTTTTCGGCGCAATTTCAAATTCACCACCAAATTTTTGAATCTCGGCGATGAGCTGATCGTAGTAGGGCTTCAAATGCTCCTTACCCTTGTATTGGTTTTCAACAAGCCCGTCTGTATCGGTTGCAGAAGCAGCGTCAGACGACAATACTTTGAGTGCAATTTCAGACGCGTAGCCGTGCGTCACCTTGTGCTCTTCTTTCAGAAATTTCACAATTTCTCCGTGCTTGGAAAAACTCTGTTTTGAAATCAAAGCTTTCCACCCGTCTAACGAATGGCCTGTTTTCTCTTTCAAATTTTCAATCATTGTCGAAGCTGGTTTGTCCATGATGTTTAGTTCTTTAATCGTTAATGTTTGTGTGTAATCAGACTGCCGCTACTTTTGCTTCAGCCGCTTGCTTTAACCCAGCCAGAGCATTGGGTAAGGTTTTTCGCATGCCAGAGCCAATCAGGCGCCCAAACAGTGGGGCGAGAAACCCTTTAAAAATCACCCGATGTGTGGCCTGCGTTCCAGAACCTTTTGCATCATTGAGCTCATGCTCAAAACGCATCGTGCACAAGGGGAGCTTGCACTCGGCTGTGAATTTTTTATTCTTCACAACTTCAGTAAAAATAATTTCTGATTTCGGCCCCCCATTTGGCACGATCACGCCTTTTGCGCCACTCACAAAAGCGCCTGCTAATGAGGCAGTTTTCACATCCGGGTCCCAAGTGGGCCAGCCGGATACGTTGGCATAAAGAGAAAAAACAGTTGCGCTTGGTGCGTTGATTTGTGTAGTGGCTTCGAATTGCATGGTTTGTTTCCTTACGGTGGTTGGTTTCGACAGTTGAGACTTTACGCACCGGCTTTACTTCAAGCAATTGAGGAAAGGCTTATGAAAATGCAAACAAAATGTGTGCAATCCGAATTCAACGTCAACCACCCATTACCCGGCTGCCGACACACTCACCAGGTGTGCCGGTTTTCCAGCGCAGCGCGATGCTCGCAGCAATGAGCGGCAGTTTTGCAAAGCGCCATGTGAAGGAAGTACTCGCTGGCCGGTATTCATAAAATGAGCCTGCCCCAAACTGAACTCCGCATGAACACCCCCCCGCTTTCTGACCACCCACCCCGCACCATCCGCGAGCTGCCCGACGAGCTGATCAGCCAGATTGCGGCGGGCGAGGTGGTGGAGCGGCCCGCTTCGGTGGTGCGTGAGCTGGTGGACAACGCGCTGGACGCGGGGGCCACGCAGATCACGGTGCGGCTGCTGGCCGGTGGCGTGCGGCTGATTGCGGTGGAAGACGATGGCGTGGGCATTCCCCGCGAGCAACTGGCGCTGGCCCTGAAGCGCCACGCCACCAGCAAGATTGCCAGCCTGGCTGATCTGGAATCGGTGGGCACCATGGGCTTTCGGGGGGAGGCGCTGGCTGCTATTAATGCGATAGCTGCTACAGCAATATCTTCAAGGGCTGGTAGCCAAAATCATGCTTATTTGCTCGACGGCGGCACAGGCGAGATCAGCCCCGCCGCGCGCAACCCCGGCACCACCGTGGAGGTGAAAGAGCTGTTTTTCAGCACCCCTGCGCGCCGTAAGTTTTTAAAAACCGACGCCACCGAGCTGGCCCATTGCGTGGAAGCCGTGCGCCGCCACGCCCTGGCCCAGCCCGAGGTGGGTTTTGCCATCTGGCACGACGGCAAGCTGGTCGAGCAGTGGCGTGCCGCCACCCGCGAGCAGCGGCTGGCAGACGTGCTGGGTGCCGAGTGGCTGGCCCAGAGCCTGGCTGTGAGCTACACCACCAGCGGCCTGATCGTGACGGGCCAGGTGGGCACGCCCGACGCCTCGCGCAGCCGGGGCGACCAGCAGTTTGCCTACGTGAATGGCCGTTTTGTGCGCGATAAGGTCATCACCCACGCCGCCCGCAGCGCCTACGAAGACGTGCTGCACGGCCACCGCCAGCCGGTGTATGTGCTGCACATCGCCATCGATCCCACGCAGGTCGATGTGAACGTGCACCCGACCAAAATCGAGGTGCGTTTCAGGGATGGTCGCCAGGTGCACCAGGCTGTGCGCCATGCGGTGGACAACGCGCTGGCCGTGCCCAGAGCAGGTCAGGGAGCGGGTCAGGTAGCTGCCCAGCCTGCTCCCAGCGACGTTTATGAGCCAAATCAGCCATCCGCCCTTGCAAATACTGCTCAAGCAGCTATTCATTTCGTAGCAAATGAACGTGATGATGTGACGCGTCAACACACCGATCGCCACCTGATTGCCGACTCGGCCGCGCAGCTGCAAGCGCTGTGGGGCAAACCGGGCCTCACGAGCACGCCGCAGCAGCCTGTCGAGCCCCCTGCCGATCTGCCCCTGGGCCTGGCGGTGTGCCAGCTGCACGGCATCTACATCCTGGCGGAGAACGCACAGGGCATGGTCATCGTGGACATGCACGCCGCGCACGAGCGCATCGTCTACGAACGGCTCAAAGCGCAAATCGAGAGCGACGCTACCGAAGGGGCAACACGTCAAATCCAGAGCCAGCCCCTGCTCATCCCCGCGACCTTCCCCGCCAGCCCGCAAGAAGTGGCCACCGCCGAAGCCAGCGCCGACGTGCTGCACACCCTGGGCCTGCAGATCACCCCCTTCTCCCCCAAAACCCTGGCCGTGCGCGCCGTGCCCGCCAGCCTGGCACAGGGCGACGCCGTAGAGCTGGCCCGCAGCGTGCTGGCTGAGCTGGCTCAGCACGAGAGCGGTACCGTGATCGCCCGTGCCCAGCACGAATTGCTCTCCAGCATGGCCTGCCACGGCGCCGTGCGCGCCAACCGCCGCTTGACCGTGCCAGAGATGAACGCCCTGCTGCGCCAAATGGAAGCCACCCCCCGCAGCGACCAGTGCAACCACGGGCGGCCCACTTGGCGGCAGATCAGCGTGAAGGAGCTGGATGCGTTGTTTATGCGGGGGCGGTGAGCCCGCGGCAGTGAATACGCGTGCATCCGTCATTCCCGCTAAGGGGGAATCCAGGCGCACGGCGCGCAACTGTTGGGGATTGGGGACCGTGGATTCCCGCCTGCGCGGGAATGACGAGTGGTGGCTACACCCGCCGCACCCGCCGCACGCTGAACGCGCTGGCAATCAACACGCCTTGCAGCAGCACCAGGCCCAACCACACCGCCTGGTAGCGGCCACTGTCCATCAGCGCACCAAACACCAGCGGTGCCAAGGCCTGGCCAATGTCAAGCCCTGAATACACCACGCCATACACCCGGCCCGAGGCGTTGTCGGGTGTGGAGCGTTTGACCAGCAGGTCGCGCGACGGGCCGGCCATGCCGCTGAACAGGCCCATCACGCCAAAAGCCACCGGCACCGCCAGCGCAGGCAGCGGCGCAAACGCCACGACCAGCGCACACACAGCTGCCAAGCCAAAACCGGCACCCACGATGCGCTCGCAGCGCGCCGGGTTGACGGCCAGAAAGCCGCCCACCACCATGCCGCCTGCGCTACCCAGCATGTAGATCGTCAAGCACATGGCGGCCAGCGCCACCGGCACGTTGTGCATCTGCCGCGCGGCTTCCGGCGCGAAGGCTTGCACCACGCTCAGCGCGCCCGCGTAGAAAAAGAAAAAGGCAAAACACATCCACACAGCGGGAATTTTCAGAAAGTCTAGGCTGCTGCCCGATGGGTTGTGCCCAGGTTTGGAGGCGGTGGTTGCCACTACCGGCAGCGCCAGTTGATTCCGGTTGAACCACAGCACGGCCAGCACGCCAAACACCAAAACAGCCGCCGCTCCCAGCGCCACCCGCCACGAAAACGCCAGCGCCAGCGGCACCAGCAGGGCGGGTGCCAGCGCCCAGCCCAGGCTACCGGTCACACCATGAAAACTGTAGGCATGGCCCAGGCGTGGCGCGCTGATTTTGCGGTTGAGCAGGGTGTAGTCCACCGGGTGAAACACGCCGTTGCCGGTGCCGGCCACCACCGCAAAAAACGCCATCATCCAGTAACTGGTGCTGAGCGCGAAACCCAGTGCCGCCACACCCAACAAGGCCAGACCCACAAACAAAATCGGGCGTGGGCCATGCTTGTCCACCAGAAACCCCGAGGCGGTTTGCACCGCGCACGACACCACAAAGAACAGCGTCATCAGGAAGCCCAACTCGGTGTAGCTGGCGTTGAACTCCGTCTTGAGCCACGGGAACAAGGGTGCCAGCAAGAGCTGACTGAAGTGGCTGACCATGTGCGCCAGGCCCACCAGGCCGATGACGCTGGCGTCTTGACGAAACGGGATGGGTGGGGTGCTTGAAAGGCTGGGGTTGGCAGTGGTCATGCGCCGCATCGTAAAACCAGCCTGCACGGCTTGATAGCGACAATACGCCAGCTTGTATCGAATTTCGGCCAACCCAACCTCACGCCATCATGTCCGCGCGCAAACCACCTCCGCACCGCAGCCTGCCACTGGGCGACACCGACCCTTTCCGCCCGACGCCACAACGCCCCGTGCGCCTGCGCGCACGCACCGTGCCGACCGACGCGCACTTTGAACCGCACCAGCACGCATGGGCGCAATTGGCTTACTGCGCCAGCGGCGTGTTGCGCGTGACGGCCCAGCGCAATCCGCTGGGCCACGACGAAGTCTCGTATTGGGTGCCACCGTCACGCGCGGTGTGGATTGCGCCTGGCGCGCGCCATGACATTCATGTGCTGGAAGCCGCGCAATTTCGCACCTTGTACCTGCACCCCAGCGTCACGCCTGCCGGGTGGGGCGACTGCCGGGTGCTGGTGGTGTCCAGCCTGTTGCGCGAGCTGGTGGCGGCGTTTGATTTTTCTGCAGAGGGTGATGCAACAGGACGCGAATCCCGTCTGAGTGCCCTGGTGCTGGACGAAATCACCCACGCCCCCACCCAGGCACTGGGCGTGCCCCTGCCCCACCCCCAGCGAGGCGACAAGCGCCTGCGCAGCCTCTGCGAAACCCTGCTGCACCAGCCCGCGCAACGCATCACCCTGGCCGACTGGGCCCGCGACGTCGGCGCCAGCGAGCGCACCCTGTCCCGCCTGTTTCAACACGAATTGGGCATGAGCTTTGCGCAATGGCGCCAACAAGCCGTGCTGGCCCACGCCCTGCCGTTGCTCGCTCGCGGAATGCCAGTCAGCCATGTAGCTGCCGCCAGCGGCTACGCCAGCGACAGCGCTTTCTGCGCCATGTTCAAAATCGCCATGGGGCAGCCGCCAGGGGCATTTTTAAGCAAAAACAGGCTTTCGCCCTTGTAAATACTGCTCAAGCAGCTATTGATTAGATAGCATTGAGTATCAGACCAGGGCAATCAAATCCGTCACCCCCACATCCACCCCCGCCTGCGCCAGCAAGGTGGTGACCTGCCCTCGGTGGTGAGTTTGGTGGTTGAACAAATGCGTCAGCGCCTGCCAGGCGGGATGGGCGCGCTGCACGCCTTTGGTGTTGCTGTAGTGCATCGTGGACTGCAGGAAGTCGGCGTGCATGTCGGCCAGCCAGGCTGAGATGGCAGCGTCGAGCTGAGTGCGCTGGTGCTTGAGGTCTAACCACTGGGGGTGCAAGTCACTGGTGTAGTCGCTGCCCGGTGGCAAAGCCAGCATCTCGCGCGGCAGTGCCGTGAAGGCAATGCCTTGGCTAGCAAAGCGGTTCAGCCACATTTTGTCGGCCAGCACCAGGTGCGTGAGGGTGTGGTGAATAGAGCCGAAAAACGCGCCCCGGTCGCGCTTGCGCTCCTCGTCGCTCAGGGTTTCGCAAGCGGTGTACAGGCGCTCGTTAAACCACTGGTTGTAGCGGGCGAGGAACTGGTAGTTGGCAAGGGCTGGGTTGGACATGGATGGAACCTCACGGAATGGTCATTTCATTATTCCCGCGCAGGCGGCAATGCCACCGACCGCGCGCTGCGCGACTTTCTTGTACAAAAAATGGCCAACAAGGTGTGCTCGGGGTGCTGGCGCCACTCGTGCATCGCGCGGCGGCACAGCGCCTGCCCAGTGCCCGCAAACCCGAGTGCCGGCCCGCTTCGCGGGGAGCCTCTGCAGTACTCAGAATGTGGGGAAAACGCCCAAACTCGCCTGCGGCTCAAACAAGGGCGCTTTCTGATCCCACATTCTTCCGTGCTTCGAGCCCGGCACTCTGATTGGGTTTTGCGGGCACTGGGCACGCGCTGTGCCTTGGGGGGTGGTTTTGGCGGTTTGTGTGGCGTTGATCGAACTGGACACGGCTACATGTATGTGGAGCCAGCCCAACGCTGGCAAGGGCTGCAGCGTGCCAGGCGAACTGTGTTGGTCAGCACAGGACTTTGTTCATCAGCAGCTTTGCAGGGCTTGACGCCCATTTCGTAGCAGCCAAACAACCTCATCGACGCCAGTGGCTGATATAAATCAGGCACTTACGAAACTCAATGGAGGTGAAACAGATGAACCCGGACTTTGTTCATAAGACAGGTTTCACTTCCATATCACGTTGAACTAAACCGCTAGCGCGGTGGCTGTCTGCAAAGACTGCCACCGCGTTTTGCTTTGCGGGGGCGCTTGCGTTTGGGGGCGACCGGGGCAAGCCTTCGGGCTGGGGAATGTTCCCCGGTTTTGAAGGAGATTTGTCATGACACCGCTACGTCAACGCATGATCGACGCCATGGTGCTGCGCGGCTTCAGTGCGCGCACCCAGGAAAGTTATACCGACGCCATCTACGGCATGGCCAAGTACTACCGACGCGACCCCGCCGAGTACAGCGCCCAGGAGGTTCAGGCCTACTTGCTGTATCTGATCAACGAGCGTCACCTTTCCTACAGCACTATGAACCAGGCGGCCTGCGCAGCCCGCTTTCTGTACGAGAAGGTGCTTGGTCGCGAGCGTGAATTGTTTCCCATTGCCATGGCGGATTCGCCACTACGGGGTGTTGGCATCCGCTTGCAAGGCGCACAAGCTGGCCGCTGCACGCCAGGCACTACAGATGCCATGTGCCAACCGCCAAGCCACCGAGTCGGCCCAGGCGTTCATGGCGCGGGTGGCCGCAATCGATGTGGCTGTGTGTCCATGTTGCAAGCGGGGGCGATTGCGGGTGGTGGCGACTTTGGCTGGGCTGCAGCGTTTGCCAATGCCCGGGGCAGAACCTGTGACAACAACCAAACCGCGCAGTCGGGGGCCGCCGTGATGGCTCGTGTGTCGCTTGCCTGTTTGCAGTTTGTTTGGCCGCTTGAGCTGCGCCACGGGAGGCTTTGCGCGGTGCGTGTAGGAAGCGGCTCTGTGCACAGCGTTGATCGGCCAACGGTGCGTCGCCGCAGCGCAATTGATGTGTCAAGGCCCACCCAGGACATGTCTGGCAGTGCGTTCAAAGCCATAATTTGCGCATGCCCGCCTCAACCAAGCTTGCAATCCCCTATACCGCCACCGCCGTTTCTGTAACCAGCAATGGTTCAGTCCAACGAGGTTCATCCGCCGCGTTGAAGGCTTTGACTTCGGCTGGGTTGGTGAGCGCGGCGGATAAACGCTGATCGTTAGGCGTCTCAGGAACCATGCGCTGAATCTTCTGCAAGCAAGACTCGGCCGCAAGCGTATCGGTGGAACACATCGTTCCGGAGTCGCTCGGAAACACTGATCATGTACTCCCGATCGGCGCCGTTTGCGATGGATGCAACCAGTACTTCGCGAGGAAGGTAGAACGCCAGCTCCTCGAGTCGCCCATGTTCCGACTTCTTCGGTCAGACATGGACGTTCCGAACAAGCGCGGGCGCATCCCGAGCTGGCTGCCGGTCGAAGGTACGGAGCGACCTGACTACCGCCAAATGGGTCGATTCCTGGCAAAGGTCGGACTCGAAGTGCTCGCCTTCAAGGTGCTGTCAGTACCAGGCTGGAACGATGAGCTGGTTGACCAGCCGGCGCTCGACGAGCTTCGCAGGTTTGCGCGCTACAACGAGGGGCCTGATTGGCCGTTCACGGTTCGAACGCTCCACCCTGTCAACGCGCGATTCGAAGACGACGGCACACAGTTCCAGCTACTTCATGAGTTCGACATCCTGCTGACGCGCGCCTCCGAGACTTACCTCGCGATCTCCATCTTCGGAGTGGAGATGGTTATCAATCTGGGTGGCAGAGAGAACGACGGGTTTCGGCAATGGCTGGAAGAGAACGACTGGGCCTCTCCGTTGCATGCCGCGAGAGACGCCTAACGTTCGAGTTATTCACATGCCCGCACGATCGAATCACTTTCAGAAACTAGTCAAAGCAATCAATCACCACTTAGCGCCCGCTGGTGCAAAAGTCACTGAATCTGCGATGCTTTACGATCCGGAAGCCGAAACCGACAGGGAAATTGATATTTTGGTGGAGAGCACGATTCTGAACTGTTCTCTCAAAATTGGCATTGAGTGCACAACCGAAGCTGCCCCGCTTGATGTCCGAAAAATAGAAAGCTTTAAAGAGAAGCATCGAAAAGTAGGAATAAACAAAACAATCGTGGTCGCGAAAAACGGTTTTTCAGATTCAGCGAAGAAATACGCAGAAAAACACAACATAAGGCTACTAACCTTCAAGGCGGCACAAAAAGAAAATTGGGCTAAGAAATTTGAACTTCTTCAAGGCCTATCAGTTTATGGCCGAAACTACCACCTCCGAAGCGTCTCGGCCGTCATCGCTAAAGATAGAGCAACTATAGGCTTCTCATTTGATATTGGCACAATGGTCAGCACAGCGGAAGGTCAAGTTCCTTTGGCAAAATTTGCGGGAGATTTATTTGTCTCATCAGAAGTAAGCAAAACTGCATTCAAGGAACTTATGGAAAATGAGAAAAATGGAAACGACCCTTGGATTGAGGTGGGTTTTGACCTGGATGAGCAGCACGAATTCACAGATTCAACGGGCAAAACAGCCAGACCAAAATCGATAGCCATCGTTATGAGCTACAAGTCAAACTACAGATCACTGGAAACAAAGCAAGTGGAATATGACGGTCAAGATATGGTCGTAGGCGGATTTTTCGACAAATCTGGCAGCGCCCATGTTGCCATTGGAGAGGTAGACGGAAAGCTTTCTGGAACACTAGAGGTGAGCGAAAACTTCATGCCTCCAATTGTGCGAAATGCCTAACTGTCGGGTCAACGCGGACGCCAACACTGGCCATGGCTTCGCCATTTTCATGGCCAGTGTTGGTGCCCTACGCGCTTCGCGCTCCGGCGCCGGTTAACCTGGGCGTTAGGCGGCACAGGCAACGCGACATGCTCGAAAGGCTCTTCGTCTACGGAACCCTTGCCCCAGGCAGGCCAAACGAGCACCTGCTGGGCAAGGTACCGGGCATATGGCAACAGGCAGCAGTCCGCGGGCGCCTCGTCCACGAAGGTTGGGGCGCGGAGCAGGGCTATCCCGGAATCGTTCTCGACGAGTCGGCAACGTTGGTTCATGGCTACATGCTCGCTTCGGATGCACTCCACAGCGAATGGAATCGCCTAGACGAGTTTGAAGGCGAGCAATACGAACGCGTCTTGGCAAACGTCCAGTTGGATAGTGGCCAAGTCGTCGAGGCCTATCTCTACCAGCTGAAACGCTAAGCCGGTCAAGCATCCAAGTCGTTGCATTCTGGCTTCGCTACCGAGCAAGCTCATTGAACTCGCCCGCGCGAGTGCCGCCCAACCCTTCGCTCGAGCGGCCATCTTCCAGACACCAGCAATCGGCCAAATTTGTGCCGTTTGAAGCCAAAAGTGCCAACCGAGCAGTCTGGTAGCGCTCAACCAGCTATCACTTAAATAGCAAACACAACCCGCCAGAAGCCACACGAACACCCAAAGCCCGCTGCCGGGCCCGACGTCTTCGCCACCGATTAGGGCCACGGGCTCGAAGCACGGAGCAATTTGGGATCAAGAAGTCGTGCTTGTTTGAGCCGCAGGCGAGTTTGCACGGCTTCCCCAAATTGGGAGTACTGCAGAGGCTCCCCGCGAAGCGGGCCGTGGCTCGGGTGGCGAAGGCGTCGGGCGCGGCAGCGGGCGACCTCGCAAAAGCACTAAACCTGACCCCAGCCACCCCCGCCCGGCGTGTGAATTTCAAACACATCGCCCGGCCGCATCTCGGCTTGGCCAATATGGCCCAGCTCTTCAACACGTCCGTCCGCGCGCACCACCCGGTTGATGCCCACCGCCCCCGCCTGCCCGCCGTGCAGGCCAAACGCGCCATGGATGCGGCCGTTGGACAAAATGCTGGCGGTCATGTTTTCCAGGAAGCGCACCCGGCGCACGCCGCCGTTGCCGCCGGTGTGCTGGCCTGCGCCACCGGAGCCGTGGCGAATGTCGTAGCTGTCCAGGCGCACGGGGAAGCGCCATTCCAGCACCTCGGGGTCGGTCAGGCGCGAGTTGGTCATGTGGGTTTGCACCACGCTGCAGCCGTCGTGGGTCGGTCCTGCGCCGCTGCCGCCCGAGATGGTTTCGTAGTACTGGTGGGCGGCGTTGCCGAAGGTGAAGTTGTTCATGGTGCACTGGCTGGCGGCCAGCACGCCTAAAGCGCCGTACAGCGCATTGGTGATGCAGCTGGACGTTTCCACATTGCCCGCCACTACCGATGCGGGCGGGTTGGGGTTGAGCATGGAGCCGGGCGGGATGATGACTTTCAGGGGTTTGAGGCAACCGGCGTTGAGCGGGATGTCGTCGTCCACCAGCGTGCGGAACACGTACAGCACGGCGGCCATGCATACCGCCGTGGGGGCGTTGAAGTTGTTGATCTGCTGGGGTGAAGTGCCGGTGAAGTCGATCTCGGCGCTTCGTTCCTTCGCATTGACGCGGATGGCCACTTTTATCTGCGCGCCGTTGTCCAGCGGCAGGGTGAAGCTGCCGTCTTTCAGCTGGGTGATGACGCGGCGCACCGATTCTTCGGCGTTGTCTTGCACATGGCGCATGTAGGCCTGCACGACATCCAGGCCAAACTGGTCGACCATCTTGCGCAGCTCTTGCACGCCTTTTTCGTTGGCGGCAATCTGGGCCCGCAGGTCGGCCATGTTTTGCGCGGGGTTTCTGGACGGAAATTCGCCGCTTTTGAGCAGGGCCACCATTTCGGCTTCGCGCAGCACGCCTTGGTCCACCAGCTTGACGTTGTTGATCTGCACGCCCTCTTCTTCGATGCGGGTAGAGAAAGGCGGCATGGAGCCGGGGGTGGTGCCGCCAATGTCGGCGTGGTGGCCTCGGGAGCCTACGTAGAAGATAGGTTTATCTTGCATGCTGGATTCGAGATACACCGGCGTAATCACCGTCACATCCGGCAAATGCGTCCCGCCGTGGTAGGGGTCATTCAAGGCATACACATCGCCCGGCTGCACGGTGGCGCTGTTCTCGCGAATGACGGTTTTGATGCTTTCACCCATCGAGCCGAGGTGCACGGGCATGTGCGGCGCGTTGGCAATCAGGTTGCCTTGCGCGTCAAACAGCGCGCATGAAAAGTCCAGGCGCTCCTTGATGTTGACCGAGTACGCGGTGTTTTGCAGTTGCAGGCCCATCTGCTCGGCGATGTTCATAAACAGGTTGTTGAACACCTCCAGCAGCACCGGATCAGCCGTAGTGCCTGCTGCGTATTTGATAGCACGTTGCGCAATTCTTTCCAGGACGAGATGGTCAAAAGCCGTCAAAGTGGCTTGCCAACCGGGCTCCACCACGGTGGTGGCGTTTTTCTCGGCAATGATGGCGGGGCCTTGCAACACGTCGCCGGGGCGCAGGTCTTCACGCACCACCAGCGCCGCGTCGTGCCACTGGCTGGTGCCGTCCTGGCCTACGGTGTACATGCGCACGGTTTCGCGGCGCGGCACGTCGCGCACGGGGTGCAGCGGGTGCACCGGCTCGTCTGCGGCGTCGCCGGCCAGCACGGCTTCAACCGACACGGCCTCTACCACCAGGCCTTTGCCCTGCATCAAAAAGGCAAAGCGCTGGCGGTAGGCGGCTTCAAAGCCTGCTTGAATTTGCGCAAGATCACCGAAGGGCACAACGAGCGCCGAGTCGCTGCCCTCGTAGCGCACGTGCACGCGGTGGTGCACGGTGAGCGCACCTGCGCTGGCCTGCTGGCGCTCCAGCTCGGTTTGTGCAGCGGTGCCCAGCGCTTCCAGCTTTTCAGCAATCAAGGGCAGGCTGGCGGCATTCAAGGGCAGCTCAATGGCCTGCTCGCGGATCACGTTCTGGTCGGCCAGGCCCATGCCATAAGCGCTGAGCACGCCGGCCAGAGGGTGTACGAACACACGGGTCATGCCCAGTGCATCGGCGACCAGGCAGGCGTGCTGACCGCCCGCGCCGCCGAAGCACTGCAGGGTGTAGCGCGTCACGTCGTAGCCGCGGGCCACCGAGATTTTCTTGATGGCGTTGGCCATCTGCTGCACGGCGATGCTGATGAAGCCTTCGGCGATGCTTTCTGCGCTGCGACCTGTTTTGCCTGCCAGCTCATTGAATTTGGTTTCCACCGCTTCCACACTCAGCGCCTCATCGGCCCTGGGCCCAAACAGCTTGGGAAAGTAGCGCGGCTGAATCTTGCCGACCATCACGTTCGCATCAGTCACCGCCAGCGGGCCGCCGCGCCGGTAGCTGGCCGGGCCGGGATTGGCACCGGCGCTCTCGGGGCCCACGCGAAAACGCGCACCGTCAAACTGCAGGATGGAGCCGCCGCCCGCCGCCACGGTGTGGATGCTCATCATCGGTGCGCGCATGCGCACACCGGCCACCTGGGTTTCAAACTCGCGCTCGAACTGGCCTGCGTAATGCGACACGTCGGTGGAGGTGCCGCCCATGTCGAAGCCGATCACTTTGACACCAGCCTGGTTGGCACGCTGCCCCTCACACCCGCCCTCTCCCCAGAGGGGCGAGGGAGCCAAACCCAACTCCGCAGTCCGCGCCATGCCCACAATGCCGCCCGCCGGGCCGGACAAAATCGCGTCTTTGCCCTGAAAGGAATATGCATTGGTCAAGCCGCCCGACGACTGCATGAAGAACAGCTTGACGCCCGGCATCTCACCGGCCACTTGCTGCACGTAGCGGCTCAAAATCGGCGAGAGGTAGGCATCGACCACGGTGGTGTCGCCCCGGCTGACGAACTTCATCATCGGGCTGGTTTCATGGCTGGTGCTGATTTGCGTGAAGCCCACTTCAGCCGCTATCCGCTTGGCGGCCAGCTCATGCGCGGTGTAGCGGTAGCCGTGCATAAAAACAATCGAAACACTGCGCAGCCCTTTTGAATACTGCTGGAGCAGCTCTATTTTTAATAGCGTTTCATTCAAGGGCTCAATCATTTCGCCATGCGCACCGACGCGCTCCTGTGCCTCGACGACTGAGCTGTACAGCAGCTCGGGCAGCACGATGCGCCGGTCAAACAAGCGCGGGCGGTTTTGGTAGGCAATGCGCAGCGCATCTTTGAAGCCACGCGTGGTCACCAGAAGCGTGGGCTCGCCTTTGCGCTCCAGCAGCGCGTTGGTGGCTACCGTGGTGCCCATCTTCACGCACTCCACCTGTTCTGGCGTGACCGGCTCGCCGGGCTTGAGCCCCAGCAGGTGGCGAATGCCGGCCACGGCAGCATCTTTGTACTGCTCGGGGTTCTCGCTGAGCAGCTTATGGGTGACCAGACCGCCGTCAGGCCGCTTGCCCACGATGTCGGTGAACGTACCGCCACGGTCTATCCAGAATTGCCAGCGGGTTGGGTGTATCGGTGTGCTTGGTGAGTTCATGTTCAGCCTGGAACTTGGTTGGCGCTTTCAGCGCAGTGCGTAATAAGGAATAAAAACTTCGTTGGCCGCGTTACCGACCGAGGTCACCCATTCGCGGGAGAACTTTTCGCCCATGCGTTTCAGGTCGCGGTTCAGCTCGAAGGGAATGGGGTCGACTTTCATGCCATTTTTCTTCAATTCTTCCGTCGCACCGCCAGCTGCCGCCTGGCTGAGTGCAATGCCCCGGGTTTCGGCGCGGGCAGCGGCCGCCAGCACCGCCTGCTGTGTCGGCACAGGCAGCGCCGCAAACGCCTTGGCATTGACAAAAACGATGTTTTTGGGGAACCAGGCATTCAGCTCGTAGTAGTGCTTCAGGCCTGTCCACACTCTGTTTTCCACGCCGGTCACGGCTGAGGTAATCATCGCGTCCAGCTTGCCTTCGGCGAGTGCCGTGCCCACCTGCGTCATCGGCACGTCAACCGGTGTGGCACCCAGCAGCTGCGCAATGCGTACCGTGGTGGGGTTGTAGGTGCGCATCTTCAGGCCGTTCAAGTCCTTGGTTTCCTTGATCGGCTTGGTGGTGTACAGGCCCTGTGGTGGCCAGGGCACGGCATACAAGGGTTTCAAGCCCATCTCGGCAAACTCCCGCTCTATGCCCGGACGCTGCAGCTTCCACATGCGCTGCACATCGGCATAGGTGCTCACCACAAAGGGCACGCCGTCGGCACCGGCCAACGGTACGTCTTTGCCCATGCCCGACATGATGGCCTCACCTGCGTGAACCTTGCCGGTGGCCACGGCGGTAGGGATTTCCGCCAGCTTGACCAAGCTGTTATTGGGGCTGACTTCAATCTTGAGTTGGCCTTTCGTCGCCTCCTTTACCTCGATGGCAAACGCCTCGATGTTCTGTGTGTGAAACGACTCCGCTCGGTAGCCAGTCGCCAGCTTCCACGTCGTCACGCCAGGCGTGGTGACGGCTGGAGTGGGTGTCTGCGCCAGGCAAAGCTGCGCCAATGTGGCTGCTAAGGCAGCCACGAAAACTGTGCGTTTCATGGTTATTCCTTGTTGGACTTAAAGCGGGAACGGGGGAACATCGTCACTTAGGCTTACCCATGATCCAGTCGGGTACAGCGGTCACGATCTGCGGGAAGACGGTGATGAGCGCAATACACACCACCAGGCAGAAGAAGAACGGAATGGCTGACTTGGCAATCAGGTTGCTGTCTTTACCGGTCATGTTTTGCAGAACAAAAAGGTTGAAACCCACCGGTGGTGTGACCTCGGCAATCTCCACCAGCAAGATCACGAAGATGCCAAACCAGATCAGATCAAACCCAGCTTTTTGCACCATGGGCATGACCACGGCAGCAGTCAACACAATCATGCTGATGCCGTCCAGCGCGGTGCCCAGCACCAAGTAAACCACCACCAGGCAGGCAATCAGCGCATAAGGAGACAGGTTCATGGCGTTGACCCATTCGGCCAGCTCGCGTGGGATGCCGGTGAAAGCCATCGTTTTGGTGAGAAACGCGGCCCCGGCCAATATGAACATGATCATGCAGCTGGTGCGCGCCGAGCCCGACAGGCTGTCTTTGAAATTGGCCCAGGTCAGCGAGCGGCTGTAAGCAGCCAGCGCCAGGGCACCCACCACGCCGTAAGCCGCACATTCGGTGGCCGTAGCCCAACCGGCAATCAACGCCCAACAGATGAATACGATGAGCAAGGCGCAAGGAATCAGGTTCTTGGACAGGCGCAGCTTTTCCATGAACGTGGTTTCGGGCTCGGGTGGCGGCATCTTGGCTTTGTTGCGGATGGCCCACCAAGCGATGTAGCCCGAGAACAGGCCCATCAACAAAAAGCCCGGCAGGAAACCCGCCAGAAAGATGCGGATGATGGAAGCGTCTGCCGCCACTGCGTACACCACCATGGTGATGGACGGTGGAATCAAAATACCCAGGGTGCCCGCGGTGGCCAGCGAGCCAATGGCAATGCTCTCGTCGTACCCGCGCTTTTTGAGTTCTGGTAGTGACACCTTGGCAATGGTGGCGCAGGTCGCGGCCGATGAACCGGAGACCGAGCCAAAAATGCCGCAACCCAAAATCGTGGTGTGAAACAGCCGCCCTGGCACCCGGTTCAGCCACGGGGCCAGTCCGGTAAACATCTCTTCGCTGAGCTTGGTGCGAAACAGAATTTCGCCCATCCAGATAAACAGTGGCAAGGCTGCCAGTTCCCAGCTCGCATTGCTTTCCCAGAACGCAGAAAACAGATTCAAGCCGGGTTGGCTGGTGGTGAAAAAGGCTTGGCCCACCCAGCCGCAAATCGCCAGTGTCATGGCTATCCACACGCCGCCGGAAAGCATCAGCAGCATGAGGAACAGCAGCAAGGCACCAATTGAAAGAATGTCCATTTTGTTTTTCTAAAGAGGCTTACAAAAATGAGATTCCCGTCATTCCCGCGCAGGCGGGAATCCAGGGCGCTACATCACTCAACCGCTGGATTC
>JANOQJ010000039.1:0-7325 GCA_031414805.1 Comamonadaceae bacterium | reverse complement strand
AAAGCCCAGGTCATGCCGGGTGCTGCCCAGGGCCAGTTTGCCGTTGACTTGGAACTTGACGGCGCTTTGGTTGCGGCGCTCGTTGTCGCTTCGAAAGTCATACAGGTCATAGCTGCCGTCTGCGCAGTAGCGGTCGGCCAGGTAGGCTCCGCTGGCGTCGGTGCAGCCAAAGGGAAAGGCCACGCGGTCGTTGGATTTGAGCTGTTGCGTGCCCCACTGCGCCTGCCAGCGCCAGTCGGCGTTGATGGCTTGCTCGTAGCGCAGGCTGCCGGTCAGGCCTTGCAGTTGCACGGGTTGCGTCCACGGCTGGTTGTTCAGGTTAGTGCGGGTATCGGGGGTGGGCAAGCGGTCGCCCAATAAGCTGAGCCCGGCCACACTGGGCTGTGAGCGGCGGCTGTATTCGATTTCGGCTTCCAGGAGGGAATCGGCGCTCAACCGCGCATCCAGCGCCAGCGCAAACAAGCTGCGCTGGCCGTTGCTGTTTTGTGCCGCGCCGTTGAGGCCCTCAACCCCGAACAAAAGAGTCTGCTGGAAGAAACCATCGACACCGACCTGGCCGACCTGGCCGCCGAGATCGAACAGGCACAGCCGTCGCTACCAAGCCAAGGCGACAAGCAAAAGCCCAAACGCCAGCCGCTACCCGAGAGTCTGCCGCGCCGCGAGATCCACCACGAACCGCAGAACACCACCTGCGCCTGTGGCTGCCAGTTAAAGCGCATCGGCCAGGACGTGGCCGAGAAGCTGGACTACGTGCCCGGCGTGTTCACTGTAGAGCGGCACATCCGCGGCAAGTGGGTCTGCGCCCAGTGCGAAACCCTGGTGCAGGCGAGCGTGCCAGCGCACGTCATCGACAAGGGCATCCCCACGGTCGGCCTGCTGGCCCAGGTGCTGGTGGCCAAGTACGCCGATCACCTGCCGCTGTATCGCCAGGAAAGCATCTTTGCGCGATCCGGCCTGGCATTGCCGCGCTCCACGCTGGCGCAGTGGGTGGGGCAATGCGGCGTGCAACTGCAGCCGCTGGTTGATGCGCTACGCACTGAACTGCTCCAACACAGCGTGCTGCACGCCGACGAGACGCCGGTGGCGATGCTCAAGCCGGGCAATGGCAAGACCCACCGTGCGTATTTGTGGAGCTACTGCACCACGACGTACAACGAGACCCGGGCGGTGGTGTTCGACTTCGCGGACAGCCGAGCCGGCCAGCATGCAAGAGACTTCCTTGGCTTGCCGGGACAAGGCGGCTGGCACGGCAGCCTGGTGTGCGACGACTACAGCGGCTACAAGGCCTGCTTTGAGATGGGTGTGACCGAAGCTGGTTGCCTGGCCCACGCGCGGCGCAAGTTTCACGAGCTGTGGATCAACCACCAGAGCACCATCGGCGAGCGGGCGTTGAAGTTCTTCATACAGCTGTATGACATCGAGCGGGAAGTGCGCGAACTCAGTGCCTCAGAGAGAAAACGAATACGACAGGCGCGATCCCGGCTGGTGGCCGATGCGCTACACCTGTGGTTAGTCGAACAACGCAGACGAGTGCCCGAGGGGTCGGCCACGATCAAAGCCATCGACTACAGCCTGGGCCGATGGCAGGCGCTGACGCGCTACATCGACGACGGGGAACTGCCAGCAGACAACAACTGGGTTGAGAACCAGATCCGCCCGATTGCGATTGGGCGAAACAACTGGCTGTTTGCCGGCTCGCTGCGTGCGGGCAAGCGCGCCGCTGCGGTGATGAGCCTGGTGCATTCGGCCAAGCTGAACGGGCACGACCCTTACGCGTACCTGAAGGATGTCCTTGAACGGCTGCCGACGCACCCGGCCAGTCGCGTCGAAGAACTGCTGCCGCACCGCTGGGCACCGCCCAGCTGATCGCCAGCCTCCATACAGCTGTATAGGCTGTCCGTCCGTCAAGACGGGTTCGCCAACCGCTTACCGTGCTGCGCTCCAGACCGCGGGTGGCCCGACTGTCCAAGTCTTCGATGGCTGCTTGCGGATATTTCAGTCTGGCTGTCTTGAGCAAACGTGCGCAGCGCCTGTCTTGCCGGCCATGCACCTCGCAGTCGACCAGCAACGCCAGGCGCTCCTCGAAACTCATGGCAGCGATGCCGGCCTGGCCAAGCTGGTGCTCCAGCGCTTGCGCCATGCTTTGAAGGCGCAGGCTGCGCAACTGATCCAGGGTGGTGTTCATCATCATGTCGTGGCTCACTTGTTTGGGGGCGGTGTGTTTCGCTTCAGACCCAGGTTCAGACAGGGGTCCAGTTGTAGGAACGGCAACAGGTTTCATTGGTAGTACTTCGCTCCGCGCACATGGGCGTGGGTGGGGCTGTTCCACTGGGGCGCAGCACTGGCTTGCAACTGGTCACGCCCGTTGAGCAGGATGTCGCGGATGTGGGTGTATTTGCTGGTGCCCAGGCTCAGCGCCAAAGTACACGCCGCCTCCAGCCGCGCATCTCCATAGCGCTTGCTCAGTGACAGCAGCCCCAGACAGGCCCGGTAGGCATGCTCCGGATGGCGTTGGCGTCCAGCATTTTTTGCACCGTTGCCCCGCAGGCCATGCCGATGCGCTGCCCCCAGGCGACCAAACGCTCTGGCGTCCAGCTGGCCTGGTGCTGATGGCGCTCGGGCAGGTGTTCGGCCACAGTGGTAAATCCCCCAGCATGGGCACACCGCATGTGACTGGCCACGCGGTGACCCCGGTGCAACACCTCGATTGCGCGGGGGGTGATGCGCAGCTCCAGCACCACGCCCACCAAGGCGTTGGGCACGCTGTAGCGGTGGGCCTCGAATTCCACATGGCTGTCGATGTGCGCACGCACAGTTTTGAAGGTCGCCCACTCCCAGGGTTGTGAGGGCAATGCCATCAGGGCCGGGGCATCGATTTGCGCGAACACGCTGTCTCGGCTGCCTGGCAACTTCTGGAATGGACGGGCATTGAGCCAGTCCAGCAGGGGCGGCGGCGGGACAGACAAAGTCGACGCCCTGGATGATGCTAGGGACAAGCTGGCCGAACGGGTGTTCAAACCAGCAGTAAAGTTACTTTGCGCCCTGCACGGGCAGCCAGCTCGATCAGCCTATCCAGGTTGAATGAATTTGTCCCACTTGCCGCACCAGGTCAGACACGCGGGACTGGGCGATGCGCAGCTCTTTGGTGGCTTGAGCCTGCGTCCAGCCGCGTTTGGCGATCAGCAGTTCCAGCTCGCCTATGAGCTGGGAGCGCATGCCTAGGACGACGGTTTCCTCACACGCACTGGTCAAGTGCCAGCCAGCGATGTCAAGACCTGCACGCTCCTGATCTTGTAGCTGCTCGAGCAGATAATTCATGGGCTACAGCCCGTTTTGCCTAAAAAATTCACTTCTTGTTGCGATGCACCCACCCACCCCTTGAACCAGATGCCCTCGCCATCGATGAAGAACGACCGGCGCTCGAACTTGCCGTTGTCGTGCGACAGCTCGATGCTGCACCAGCACCAGCCAGGCCATGGCCGCGAGGGTAAACAGTCGATGCAGTGGAGTGGAATGCATGCAGCCAATGCCTTCTTTGCGCAGTTTTTCATCGAGCGGTGGCGTGATGCTGCTGTCTAGAAACACGCAGTAGCACGGCGAGCCGATCTACGCGATGGCGGTGATCACGTGCGGGTGAAGGAGGTTTTCAGAGTTTCCCCAGGGGGCAACCTAGGAAAATCCCCTACAAAGGAATGTAAAATTTTTTACGGTCGTCAAATCAAAACCATATAAAAATGCAACGTATTAAGTTTGTGTAAAGAACTTAATATTTTCCAAACTGCTCGTTAAAACGAGTCCATCATTTTTAAGGTAGCTATGAAATTTCTAAAAAGTTCTCTTTTTGTTCTGGGTTTTTGTGCGTTGCACAATAGTTATGCGGGTATAGAAGAATGCAGCGTATATGAAAACAGCGCGAGCAAATGCTCGACAGCTGTTGTTAAAGTTAATGCCGGACAAACTCCTGTAGTGGTCGTAGGATTTTACAAAGTGCCTAGTCCTGGTAGGGGAAGTGGGAGAGCAACATTTCGAGTCGGAGACGCTGTCACTGGCACGACTGTTTGGTCGACAAGAGCAAGTGCCTGGAATCAGTTTTTTTTGCCAACAGCGTCAAAAAATCATTCGCTGAAGGGATATATCGCAAGTCCTTGGAATTTGAAAGGTCGTGCCTTTATCGCCCTAACGGCGGTGTAGGATAAAGGCAGCTTCTTGACAACCTAAATTAGGTTGGTTATTTCAGCGCGAGCCGGCATGCCACATGCCAGCTCGGTATTCTCGCTAGATATCTGGATAATATAGGCAAAAAACAAAAATAACTCACGGGACTATTGAGGATAGTTTTTTGTAAAAAAATATCCTACCCTGGGGAAATTCCGCGCAAGTGGGTGTAAAATTTTTGACAGACATCAAATCAAAACCATCTGAAAAATACAATATATTAAGTTTGTGTAAAGAACTTAATATTTTCTAAACTGCTCGTTAAAACGAGTCGATCATTTTTAAGGTAGCTATGAAATTTCTAAAAAGTTTTCTTTTCGTTCTGGGTCTTTGTTCGTTGCATAATTCTTATGCAGGGCCTTATGCAAGCTGCATTGTAGACGTGGGCGGCACGGGTAGCTGCTCGACAGCACCTGTCAAATTTGGACCCGGAACTATTCCCCATATAACAACCATGATTTCCAAAAAGTCTGGTAGTGCAAAAATTACAGTCAAAGGCAATATTAATCACGAGGTTTATTTTTCTAGGAAACTCTATTCCGGAGAGACTAGAACAATATTGGAAAAAGCTCCTAGAGATCGGTGGTTAAGGGGTTACATTGCAGAAGTTCGCGCCGGTAATGCATCGATTGTTATTACCCAATACAATAATTAGTGCTGGATCATTGGGGCGGCTACTACGTTGTTCCTCACGGTGCGAGCATTGGCCACCTTCTTGGCGGCAATGGTTCCGACGGGCGAGTTGTACCCACTATCAGCGGCCGAGTTATTTTGGGGTGGCTGATTCCGCACTCGAAATTGTCAATTTTTCGATGGTGCGCAAAGAGCATTTATCACCTTAATTGTCTGTAAGCTTGGCAGGGGCGCGGTTTCGGTGCTGGTTTGTGACAAGATGCCCACACGGGTGTTCAACCCAGCTCTAAAGATGCTTCAAGCCCTTCGCGGGTAGCGAGCTCGATCAGCCTATACAGATTCCTGAATCCGTGACCCCAGCAGTACTCTCGCCAATACGCCGGTCTGAACAGGCCAATTGCCTTGGAATATCTCGTGACTGCGCACACAAGCCCCAGTCTCGACGCAAGAATCGCTCGGTCACATGGTTTGTGCAGGGGTTTTGTGCGGCCATAAAGGCTTTGGTGGTGAACTCCGGGCCTTTATCGGTGCGCACAGCCTGCAAGTAGCCATGAAGGCGCGCCGCTGCGTAAAAATGCAGTCTCATATGCATTTTTATTGATACGGCCTGATGAAGTATTAACCGTTCGCCCTGAGGTATCGAAGGGCTCGCGAGGGCTTCGATACCTCAGCCCGAACGGAAATTTGATACTTCATCGGGCCGGATCAATAGGCATTGAGGAACCTCCGAACCGCTACCACTTGGCTTTTGAGCTTAGCGGTACATTCCGCAAAGATACCGCCACCTGTGGCGCGGGATTGTTCAAAGTTTTAATAAGTAGGTCAACGGCCAACGATGGTCAGAGTAGCACGCCGAATGCTAGAAAGATTCGAGCGGTTGGTGTCCACCGAGCCCTCCCAGCTTGGGCGTGGTGAGGAAACAAAATTTGCAGTATCAACAGGGGTGGTTGGGCAAGGCCTATAGTCACCATAGCAGTATCTTAAAGAATATGTAAACGGTTTTGTTCTATCTGGTATCGAAATTTTAGCAGCTATTGAAGGAAGGCCATCAGGGCTAATCACAGTTAGCATAACTGCTTTGTTTTTGATCGGTGCACCACTCCAGTAGTGGCAAAATCGCGTTTGAGTAGAGAAATTCCAAGTATGAATTTCCACAGAAGCATTAGCTGGCTTGGAGCAAGTAGGGCTAACACCGATGTAGGTAAACCCCCCTTCAGTAGCGGCCATAGCATTTACATTCGCGGCCAGGGTCAGCGCTAAAATTGATAGAGATAAAATCTTTTTCATAAATTTCCTTTGGTTTGTCAAAAACTAAAAAAGATGACTCGAGCGTCAAGCTTGCGTTAACAGTGTGACCAAATACCTTTCAGTCGCAAAGTTACTTTATTTTGAAATAGTTTTCATTTGGCAACTGTCAAAAATTTTACGATCGTCCGTAGGGATTTCCCTAAACAGCCTGCTTATTGATCCGGCCCGATGAAGTATCAAATTTCCGTTCAGGCTGAGGTATCGAAGCCCTCGCGAGCCCTTCGATACCTCAGGGCGAACGGTTAATACTTCATCAGGCCGTATCAATAAGGACAACGCAGGGTAACCAACGAAACGTAAAATTTTTGACAGTTGTCAAAATAAAAATTATTAGGTGGTTTATCTAGGATGGGATAAATAATTTTATCGGGCCAGACTTCCAATATTCCCAGCTTGACCTCGGCACCAGACGCCTGCCAGACGAGAGCACCATCCTGCGCTTTCGCCATCTGCTGCAAAAGCACAAGCTTGCCCAGCAGATCGTTGCCAGCGTCAGCCAGCACCTGAGCGAACGCGGGCTGACTCTGAAAGAAGGAAGCATCGTGGATGCCACGCTGATCGCAGCGCCCCCGTCCACCAAGAACAAAGACAAAGCGCGAGACCCCGACATGCACCAAAGCAAAAAGGGCAACCAGTGGTACATGACCGCAGGTCATCCTCACGGATGAGGCATGAAGGCCCACATCGGCGTGGACGAATGCTCGGGCCTGGTACACACCGTCATAGGCACCTCGGGCAGCGTGGCCGACATCACCCAGGCGCATGCGCTACTGCATGGTCAGGAAAGCCATGCCAGTGGGGACGCGGGCTACCAGGGCGTAGACAAGCGAGAAGACGCTAAGCCGGGCGTCAAATGGGCCATCAGCATGAAGCGTGGCAAACGCAAGGCGCTGGACAAAGAGACAGAAGAGGGCAAGTTGGCGGACGAAATAGAGACCATCAAAAGCCAGATTCGGGCCAAAGTGGAGCACCCGTTTCGGGTTCTGAAGTGCCAGTTTGGTTACCGCAAGGTGCGCTACAAGGGATTAGAGAAGAACACCGCGCAGATCAAAACGTTGTTTGCGCTGGTCAATTTGTGGATGGCAAGGCACATCCTGATGACAGATAAGCCACAGGTGCGCCCGCAAGGTGTGTGAGGGGCGAAAAAGATGCCCCAAAAGCCCAAAGAT
>JANOQJ010000038.1:0-83032 GCA_031414805.1 Comamonadaceae bacterium | reverse complement strand
GCATCGGGGCCAGCGGCTAAGAAGGGGGCAACCTCTACAACGCACGCAAACAAGGCCGGATATAAGAGCGCAGCCGACTTCTTTACAACACAGCGCAATTTCTTCTTGCTATCCGGGGGGCATCCATATAAGCAGCTATGTATTTAGTAGCAGAATCGGTTCAACCCGTGATGCCCGTACGTTCCAGCAGATCGCTCACCAGTTCCAGCCGGACCAGCGGGTTGTCCAGTTCCATCAAGCGCTGTTTGATCGGCGACGGCACCGGCAGCAGTTCACACCAGCGGTTGGCCACCCAGCCGCAGTCTTGTAGTTGCCAGGGGCCTTGCAACGGCATTTGAGCCGGCGGTATGTCCCGCTGGGTCAGGCTTTCGATCAGGGCAGACAGCGCGTCCGAGGTGTGCTGTAAGTCTTCGGGTATGGGCACCGACATGTCGTCGTCCAGTTGCGCCACATCGGCCACCCACAAACCGTGCTTCAGCTGGTTGCTGGTAGAGATACGAAAGCGATGGCTGCCACTGGCTCGAATGGTCATCAAGCCGGGTTGCGAATTGTCAAAGTCAAGAATACGGGCCAACGTCCCGACAACGCAAAACGTCTCAGGGTTGATGGCCGATTCCGCACCGCGCACTTCATGCCCTTGCGTCAGCGAGACGATGCCAAACGGCGCGCCCGCTTTGTGGCATTTGCCAATCATGTCCAGGTAGCGCACCTCAAATATGCGCAGCGGCAGGATGCCACCCGGGAACAGCACGGCCCCCAGGGGAAACAGCGGAAGAGACGACAGCGTGAGGGCGTTTGGCATCGGGCAAATTCCGCAGTGGGTTGCGGGTCGGTAAAAGATCCGTTCAAGGGCTGGCCGCTATCATCCCAGAACCATGTTCATCCCCTCCACCTTGTACCAAATCATTTCCTTCCTGCTCGATGTGGCCATTGGCCTGGTCGGCGGTGCCTGCCTGCTGCGCCTGTATATGCAGCAGCAGCGTGTGCCGTTTGGCAACCCGGTGGGCCGTTTTGTATTTGCGGTGACCGACTGGCTGGTGCTTCCCCTGCGCAAGCTGGTGCCAGCGGCAGGCAAGTGGGACATGGCGAGCTTGCTGGCGGCCTTTCTGCTGGTGCTGGCGCAATATGGCGTGCTGTGGCTGCTGGCCGGTTTTATGTGGAACCCGCTGATGCTGCCGTTTATGGCTGTTTTTGGTTTGTTGCGGCTGGTGATTTCGGGGTTGACCGGTCTGCTGATCGTCTACGCCGTGCTGTCCTGGGTACAAACCCACTCGCCGCTGACTGATGTACTGGAGCGGCTCACTGCGCCGCTGTTACAGCCGCTGCGAAAAATCATCCCGCTGGTGGGCGGTGTGGACTTGTCGGCCCTGGCGGCCATCGTGTTGCTGCAGGTGGCGGCGATGGTGCTGGGGTCCGCGCAGGCGGGCTTGTTGCGTTGACCAGACTTCTCGTTGATTGCTTCTTTTTTGATAGCTGCTTGAGCAGTATCTACAAGGGCGGGAGGCACTTTTCGCTTGAAAACGGCATCCTCAACCCAGATAAGGGAATTCTGGGTTCAGCTCACGGCATCGGCCGGCTGGCGCTGCAGCATCGCCAGGGTGCTGGCAATGGTTTTGCGTAGTTCGCGGCGGTCGCAAATGAAGTCAATCGCGCCCTTTTGCTGCAAGAACTCGGCGCGTTGAAACCCCTCAGGCAAGGTCACGCGCACCGTGGACTCGATGACGCGCGGGCCGGCAAAACCAATCAAGGCTTTGGGCTCGGCAATCACCACGTCGCCCACAAACGCAAATGACGCGCTTACGCCGCCCATGGTGGGGTCGGTCAGCACGCTGATGTAGGGCAGGTGTTTTTTGGCCAACCGGGTGAGCGCGGCATTGGTTTTGGCCATTTGCATCAGGCTGAGCAGGCCTTCCTGCATACGGGCGCCGCCCGTGGCGGTGAAACAGATAAAGGGCACTTTTTGCTCGATGGCGGTTTCAACGCCGCGCACAAACCGCTCGCCCACCACGCTGCCCATGCTGCCGCCGATAAAGTCAAATTCAAAGCAAGCGGCCACCACGCTCACGCTGCACACCGCGCCGCCCATGACCACGAGTGCGTCGGTCTCGCCGCTGGACTCCAGCGCCTCTTTCAGGCGCTCGGGGTATTTGCGGCTATCTTTGAATTTCAATGGGTCAATGGGTAACACCTCCTGCCCGATTTCGTAGCGGCCTTCGGGGTCTAGAAAAGCATCCAGCCGGGCGCGGGCGGTGATGCGGTGGTGGTGGCTGCAGGTGGGGCAGACGTTCTGGTTGTGCTGCAAGTCGGTTTTGTACAGCACGGTTTCGCAAGCCGGGCACTTGATCCAAAGGCCCTCGGGGATACTGCGGCGGTCTGCCGGGTCGGACTTGAGGATTTTGGGCGGGAGGAGTTTTTCTAGCCAGCTCATGTATGTGCTCCTTGAATTGACAAAAGATTATGCGTCCATGGCCACGCCCGGTGCGGCATCCAGTGCAGCGCGAATTTCACTCAAAAACGCGCTGGCCACGGGCACCACCTGCGCACGCGGCTGTGCCTCGATGAGCTGGATGATGCGGCTGCCAATGACAACCGCATCCGCCACTTGGCCCACGGCCTGCGCGGTGGCGGCATCGCGAATGCCAAAGCCCACGCCCACCGGCACTCGTACATGGGCGCGGATGCGCGGCAACATGTCGGCGACCGCCTGCACGTCCAGATTGCCCGCGCCCGTCACGCCTTTCAGCGACACGTAATACACGTAGCCGCTGGCCAGTTGTGCCACCTGACGCATGCGTTCATCGGTGCTGGTGGGGGCGAGCAGAAAAATTAAATCGAGCCCATGCACTTTGAGTTGCGCGGCAAAGTCTGCGCATTCTTCGGGCGGGTAGTCGACGATCAGCATGCCGTCCACGCCAGCATCACCTGCGTCTTTCACGAAGGCGGTTGGCCCATGTTTGAGGTTGTAGCGTTCCACGGGGTTGGCGTAACCCATCAGCACCACCGGCGTATGGCTGTTGCCCTGACGAAAGCTGCGCACCATGGCCAGCACCTGCGCCAGGCCAACGCCCATCGCCAGCGCTTTTTCACCGGCCTTTTGAATCACCGGGCCGTCGGCCATCGGGTCAGAAAATGGGATGCCCAGCTCAATCACGTCAGCCCCGGCAGCCACCATGCCGTGCATCAGTTCGGGCGTGATGTCAGCAAACGGGAAACCAGCGGTAACGTAAGGAATCAGGGCTTTGCGTCCCTGCGCTTGCAGCGCGGCGAAGGTGGTTTGGATGCGGCTCATGACTTCACCTGCGACGGCATCATCTGCACGGTTGAAACGCCACCCTTGATGCCCTGCCCTCGGCAACTGGGTCGGCAGTAGAAATCGGCGTGGCTCAAGTCCGCCACCGTGCCAATGTCTTTGTCACCCCGGCCCGAGAGGTTGACCAGAATCGATTGATCGACGCGCATGGTTTTGGCCAGCTGCATCGCATGGGCCACCGCGTGGCTGGATTCCAGCGCGGGAATGATGCCTTCGGTGCGACACAGGTAGTGGAAGGCGGCCAGCGCTTCGTCATCGGTCACGCCCACGTATTCGGCGCGGCCGATGTCTTTGAGCCATGCATGCTCGGGGCCCACGCCGGGATAGTCCAGGCCCGCACTCACGCTATGCGTTTCAGTGATCTGGCCGTCGTCGTTTTGCAGCACGTAGGTGCGGTTGCCGTGCAACACGCCGGGGCTGCCGCGCTGCAGCGAGGCCGAGTGTTTGCCGCTATCCAGGCCTTCGCCGGCGGCTTCCACGCCAATCAGGCGGGTGTTGGCGTGCGCAATGTAGGGGTAGAAGATGCCCATGGCGTTGCTGCCGCCGCCCACGCAGGCGATCACCGCGTCCGGTTGTGCGTTGCCAGTGCGGCCGTCAAACGAGGCCAGCATCTGCGGCATCTGCGTCAGGCACTCCTGGCCGATCACGCTCTGAAAATCGCGCACCATCATGGGGTAAGGGTGCGGCCCGGCCACGGTACCGATGATGTAGAAGGTGTTGTCCACATTCGCCACCCAGTCGCGCATGGCTTCGTTCAGCGCATCTTTCAATGTTCGGCTGCCCGACTCGACCGGCACCACGGTGGCACCCAGCAGCTTCATGCGGTACACGTTGGGGCTTTGGCGTTTGATGTCTTCGCTGCCCATATAGACCACGCATTCCAGGCCGTATCGGGCACAAATGGTGGCGGTTGCCACGCCGTGCTGGCCTGCGCCCGTCTCGGCAATCACACGCGGCTTGCCCATGCGTTTGGCCAGCATGGCCTGGCCAATGGTGTTGTTAATCTTGTGCGCGCCGGTGTGATTCAGGTCTTCGCGCTTCAAGTAGATCTGCGCCCCACCCTGCTCCCGACTCATGCGGGCAGCGTGATAGATGGGCGAGGGACGGCCCACAAAATGCGCCAGCTCGGACTGGAATTCGGCGATGAAGGCCGCGTCGTGCTGGTATTTCTCGTAAGCCTGTTTCAACTCGCTGATGGCATGGGTCAGCGTTTCGCTAACGAAGGCACCGCCGTAGATGCCGAAATGGCCGGCGGCGTCAGGCTGGTGGTAAGCCTGTTGTTCGGGTGAGATTTGAGTGGTCATGGAATGTCTTTGCAAGCTGCTCGTCGGCGGCGCGCACGGCGGCGACGAATTGTTGAATTTTTTTGGCGTCTTTGATGCCCTTGTTACCCGGGCCATCCAGCTCGACGCCGGAACTCACGTCAACGGCCAGCGATTTAAATCGCGGGCGCAGTTGCGCCATGCCATCGCCCACATTTGCAGATGTGAGCCCACCAGACAAAACGGCGTGACAGTTGACGTTTGGAGGAAGCAGTGACCAATTGAAGACCTTGCCACCACCGCCGTAGCCATCAACCTGCGCGTCGAGCAAGATGGCTTGGGCAGCGGAAAATTTGTAGGCGAAGTCTACCAAGTCGAAGCTTTCGACCGAGCCCACCAGCGGTAGGCGAGCAGCACGGATGAAGGGTTGTTGGCCTTGGTTCGTCGCATCCAGGCACTGCTGGGGCGTCTCATCACCATGAAATTGGGCGGTAGCCCAAGTAAATACTGCTCGAGCAGCTATTATTTTGGTAGTGACTTCATTCACAAACAACAGCACCGGCGTGACGAATGGCGGCAGACGTCGGGCCAGTTCTACCGCCCGCTCGAGAGAAACGCAGCGTGGGCTCTTGTCGTACAAGACAAATCCCACGGCATCTGCCCCCGCAGCGACGGCAGCGTCAACATCTTGCTCACGGGTCAGGCCGCAGATCTTGATACGGGTTCGGGTGATGGGGTCTGTGTTCATGGCAACCAATCAAATGCAGGCGTGCGGTCTGGCAAGCCCCAGTGCGGCTCGTAGACCGGGCCCAAAAAGTAAAGACCCGATGGGGAAAACGTGGGCGCTGCAGCGTTGCGGCTGCGGGCCTGCAACACCTGTTGCATCCACTGCGGTGGTTGCTGGCCCTGGCCAATGGCCATCAAGCAGCCCATGATGTTGCGAATCATGTGGTGCAAAAAGGCATTGGCATCAAAGTCAAATCGCCAGTAAGCACCGCGCTGGCTGATAGCGATGCGGGTCAGGGTTTTGACGGGGCTGAGCGCCTGGCAAGCCGACGCACGAAACGACGAAAAGTCATGCTCCCCCAACAACATCGCTGCCGCTTCACGCATCGAAGCACCATCCAGCGGGCGAAAGCTCCAACCCACCCGTTTGGCCTCCAGGCTGGGACGTACTGGCGACTCCAGCACCACGTAGGCGTAGCGTCGCGCTTTGGCACAGGCTCGGGCGTGAAAAGCATCCGGGACCTGCTGTACCCACTGAACGGCAATGTCGGATGGCAAGTAAGCGTTGGTGCCGCGTAGCCAAGAGAAGGGGTCTCTGTCCAGTTCTGTGTCGAAGTGAACGACCTGCATCAGCCCATGCACACCAGCATCCGTGCGGCCTGCGCACAGCGTGGAGATTCGGGTTTGGTTAGTGAAACAACCCAATGCCAATTCGAGTCGATCCTGAATGGTCTGACCGGACAGCTGGCTTTGCCAGCCCTCGTAAGCGGTGCCGTCGTAAGACACGCCAAGCGCTAAACGCATAAAACCAACCCGCCCGTGACGCGCGCCGTCAGAAGCCGGGCGGCACGAACAGGCCTGCCTATGACAACTCGGCCAAGAAGCGTTGCGCTTTGACCTTCAAGGCACCCGATGCCTCGGCGAGCACTTCTTGCGCAATGCTGCGCGCTCCATCGGTATCGCCGATGGTGAAGAACTCTTCGGCGAGCGCCAGTTTGGTGGCCAAATTGTCTTCTCCGCTGTCGTTGAAGTCAGCGGCCGCATCGATCTGCACGGGCGCAGGCGATGTGGTGGTCGGCTTGCCAGCGTCCAGGTCAAGCGACAGCGAACTGAGGTCAAACTCAATCATCCCGGAGTTGGCTGGTTCTACGTGTACCGATGCAACGGAACTCGACGCTGGCGCGGCACTGGCCACTGGCGCCGCAGGCAGGACAAAGGCATCGTCACTGAAACTCAGGTCAGCGCCCGCCATCATGAGATCCGGTGCAGCCAATTGAACTGCTGGCGCCTTGAAAATTGGCGCCGTCGCGTTCATGTCGATCACCGGCGGCGTTTCTTGAACCGCCCGCATGGCCACCGTGGGCTCCACCCTCAAAGGCGCTGTGCTCATCATGGCGCCGGAAGGCTCTGGTCCATCGCCCAGGGAGAAGTCCAAATCCAGGTCCAAGTCAGGTGCACCGGCTGGCTGCTCCTGCGAAGAAAGTGATTGCGATGCGGTGGGTGCACCAAATGGTGTCGTCGGCACATACCCTGCAGCGAGATCTACTCCCCGTGGCCCTGTCGGCGCTTGAGGCTGACCGCCTGGGCTGTACAACGCATTCTGGGGATCCAATTCCCGTCCCATCTCACAAATGCGCTCCCAGTCTGCGCCTTGACCACCAGTCAAGCTGAAAGCCTCGGTCGCAATGAACTCAAATCCTTTTGCGTCCCGTCGTTTGGCATAGATTTCCAACAACTTGGCGTGAATTGCAACTCTTGCCGGTGTGGTCCGCAGAGCTTCTTTCAGAATTTCTTCGGCTTGCAGGTCGCGACCATAAGCCAAATACACATCGGCTTCAGCAACGGGATCAACATCACCTGCCGCATCTAACTGGCTGGGCGAATAAACCATTGAAGAGCCCGTAGCGCTGGCGCTTTCGTTGGTATCAATACGCTGCCCACCGCTAGCACCGAAGAACGAGTCGGGCTGGAGGCGGCTTTCTAAAAATGAGCTGTCGACCTGACCCGATTTGCGCCGCTTTTGGGCGCGATACAAAAAGAATCCTCCGCCCAACAGACCCAGAGCACCGAGTCCACCAGCGATGACTAATGGGTTGTCCAGCACTTCGTCTACCAAGCTGGGCGGTGGTGGTGTGGGGGCAGGTTTAGGGGCGGCCGCAGCAACAGTTGCAGTAGCCGGTGCCTGCACCGACGTCATGGCGGTGGGAGCGGGAAGCGAAGTGACGGGCGTCGTCGTAGCCGCCAAAGAGGAGGCTTGCGCAGACGCAGCGACGGCCACCGCAGCAGATACGGAGCTGCTTGCGGCCACACTGGGCGCTGCGCCGGCTAACACTGAAACGGTTTTGGATTCCAATGGAGCAGACGGCACGGCGGCAGGCAGCGATGTCGCGGTGGCTGCCGATAGCACCGTTGCCGTTCTACTCACGCTCACCGAACTGGAAACTGTGGCCGCTGGTATCGTCAACGGCGCAGCTGCGACCATAGGTGCCGACGCGGCTTTGACTGGCACGCTCGCAGTCGCTTTAGGCGCGCTGGCAACAGCCACGGCCCCAACAGGGAGTCCTTTGCCCGGCGCGCTGGATGCCATGGCCGATGGAGTCGCCAGGGTCGACGTACCCAACTTGTTCAGATCGCTAATATTTTTAGATAGCTCAGCAACCCGAACCGACGCGTCTTTGGCTTGCCGCTCGCGGGCGATTTTTTCTTCAGCCGCTTTGGCCTGAACAGCGCCTTTGGACAGCGTGAGTTTGTCCGGTGTGCTGCCTACCGGTTTCTTGTCGTCAACCGTGGCCTTAACGGTACCACTGGCTTGTCGGTCAGCTGCCGCAACTCGCGTGGTGGGCACACCTTGAGCGAGACGCCTTCGGAAGTCGTTGAAGTCCCGACTTTGTGCAATCACCGTTTGGCTGGCTTCGGTCTCGGACACCTGTGCGGCTTGGTCGGCGCTTGGAATGCTCACGACCGCCCCGGAGCGGATCCGGTTGATGTTGCCACCAATGAAGGCATCTGGATTGGTACGCAGCAAGGACACCAGCATTTGATCCAGCGACAACGTTGTTGGCTTGTTTGCCGACGCGATTTTGCTGGCGGTATCGCCTGGTTTGACCGTGACCTGCTTGCCCGACTCACCGGACGGAGCCGGTGCCCGAGCGGTTGGCGTTGGCGCTGGGGTCGATGGTGCCCGCACCCGAGGTGTAGTGCCACTCGGGGCTGCCGCGGGAGCCAGTGGTCGAGCGGTGGCTGTGGATGGCGAAGGCACGGGCATTGAGCCAGCTGTACCAGGCACCTGCGGCGCAACCAGCGACGGACTACTCTGACGCAGATTCGGCGGATCGAACAGCATTGTGTAATCGCGCAAAATTCGCCCCGATACCCAGTTCGCTTCGAGAATCAAATCAACAAACGGGTCGTTAATGGGGCGCTCACTAGTCAACCGCAGATACATGCGGCCATCTGTTCGACGCAGCAACGTGATGGTTAAATTTGAAATAACCGGGTTGTATTCCAGGCCTGCGGCACGAAATGCTTCGGGTGCGGCAACTGTGGCACGCAAACTTGCAGCCTCATCCGCATTAATCTCCGGAATTTCAATATCGGCCCGAAGCGGTTCGCCTATTGCCGATTGAACCGTGACACGCCCCAATGCTAAAGAATATGCATTAGTGCTTGCCAAACCCAAAAGTGCGGCCGCTGCAAATGCAACAGCAGATGCACGCCATATCGGCTGTTCCATAGATTTGCTGCTTTCAGATGCTGTGTATGCGGCCAGGTTTTTTTTCATCATGCTGCTAGGCGCCTCGCCATGAAATAATCTAAAAGAACCATAGCATCAATGTCTTAGCCTGACAAGCTGAGACAGGTTTTAACTTCCCGACGCATCCCTGTGCAGCGTCCCGCTGTGGCTGCCTTGTTGTCAAACGACAACGGCCCGGACAATTGCCCTCGGTACCGTTGCCGTTGTAACTTTTCGTACCAGAGTTGCCGAATTCAGTGCGCTAGCAAGATACGCAGCATGCGGCGCAACGGTTCAGCAGCACCCCATAAAAGCTGATCGCCGATGGTAAAAGCCCCGAGATATTCCGGCCCCATCGCCAATTTACGCAGGCGACCGACTGGAATATTCATGGTGCCGGTTACCGCAACAGGTGTGAGGTCGCGTACGGTTGCGTCACGGGTATTCGGCACCACTTTGACCCAATCGTTATCCGCGGCAATCATCGCCTCAATATCCGCCAGTGGCACGTCCTTTTTCAGCTTGAATGTCAGAGCCTGGCTATGGCAGCGCATCGAGCCCACACGCACGCACAGGCCATCCACCGGGGTCGCAGCGCTTCCAAAACCCGGGCCTTGACCCAAAATTTTGTTGGTTTCGGCACCAGCTTTCCATTCTTCTTTTGACATTCCGTCTCCCAGGTCTTTATCGATCCAGGGAATGAGGGAACCGCCCAGCGGTGCGCCGAAGTTGATGATTTCGTCGCCAGCCATGCTTTGCTGACGCGCCAGCACCTTTCGGTCAATTTCCAGAATGGCCGATTTCGGGTCATCCAATAGCGGTTTGACCTGGGCATGCAGGCTGCCAAACTGGGTGAGCAACTCGCGCATGTGTTGCGCACCACCGCCCGACGCAGCCTGGTAAGTCATGCTCGTCATCCACTCAACCAAGCCCGCTTTGTACAACGCGCCCACGCCCATCAGCATGCAGCTGACGGTGCAATTGCCACCTATCCAGTTTTTGCCATCTTTTAACAAGGCGTTTTGAATCACCGGTAGGTTCACAGGATCCAGAACAATGACGGCGTCGTTATTCATGCGCAGTGTCGAAGCCGCGTCAATCCAGTGGCCCGTCCATCCAGCCGCACGCAGCTTGGGAAATACCTCACTGGTGTAGTCGCCGCCCTGTGCCGTGATGATGATGTCGCACCGTTTGAGCGACGCAATATCAAACGCATCTTTCAGCGTGTTCTCGTTCTTGGCCTGCGCAGGTGCTTTTCCGCCCACATTCGAGGTTGAGAAAAACATCGGTTCAATCAGCGCAAAGTCGCCCTCGGCTTGCATGCGATCCACCAATACCGAGCCGACCATGCCGCGCCAGCCCACCAAACCGACCAGATTACCTACTTTCATTTCATCGCTCCTACTATAAAAATCAATTTAAATTCTGAACACGCGCCATGTGCAGCGCGTCCACCAGGACACCGTCGCGCAACGCAAAGCGACGCGCAGTACCTTCAATGTCAAATCCGTGGCGCTGGTAAAGCGCAATCGCGCGGGCGTTGTCCACGTACACCGTCAGATGGACGCGGCTGACGCCCAGCCAGTTGTCAGCACTGTCCAGCAAGCTGCGCATCAACATCGGCGCCACACCCTGGCCCCAATGGCTTGGCAATACGGCAATCGCCAGAGCACGTTGATGCTGCGTTCGGGGTGAGTTACCTGGGGGATACAAGCCACCGAAGCCGACCACCTGATCGCTGGACAGCACGACCAACTGCAAATGCGACGGGCTCTGGCTGGCCTTGATCTGACCCACCCAGTGCTCCGCTGAGGCATGTGGCACTTGTAGCGTTTCACGCAACACACGCGGCTCGTTCATGAGGGCCGCGATGGCAGGCGCGTCGGCCTCCTGAGTGCGACGCACAGTGAAACCAGACGCACACGTCGGGCTACGAGAATCAAGAACGGGTGAGTGAATCATTTCGCGCTCCGGGTGCCTGGCTCGTCAGGGCCAGGGGATGGGCGCGTGACGAGTCGGGCTGTTCAGCCTTTAATCGTGGTGGTTTTAATGGACAGGACACGCACAACATTGCTCACCGTCGGCGAGCGGCGAAGAATTTGCGGTGCGATGGGGTGTTGCATAGGTCCAAAGTTTAACGGATGAAAAACGTGCCAAAGTCGCTTCTAAAAGGCTTGTAGCTGACACCACCAGGTGCCAATTCGCTATTTTCTAGCGTTTAAACGCCAAATCAGCCGCACATCCAATCTCAATGCGCTCAAGCAGCTATATATTTCGTAGCAACACGGCGTTGTTTCAACCCAGCGCCTTGACCACTGCTGCGCCCATCTGCGCCGTACCCACGCGGGTGCAGCCGTCGCTGTAGATGTCGGCGGTGCGCAAACCCTGGCTCAGAACGCTTTTCACCGCCGCTTCAATACGGTCTGCCGCCTGCGGCTGGTTCAACGAAAAGCGCAGCATCATCGCGGCGCTCAAAATCGTGGCCAGCGGATTGGCAATGCCTTTGCCCGCTATGTCGGGGGCACTGCCATGGCTGGGCTCGTACAGACCCTGGTTTGAGGCATTCAAACTGGCGCTGGGCAGCATGCCGATGCTGCCTGTCAACATCGCGGCTTCGTCGCTCAAGATATCGCCAAACATGTTGCCAGTGACGATCACGTCAAACTTCTTGGGCGCTTTGACCAACTGCATCGCCGCGTTGTCCACATACATATGGTCCAGTGCCACATCGGGGTATTGTTTGCCCACCTCAGTCACCACGTCTTTCCAAAATTGGAACGTTTCCAGCACGTTGGCTTTGTCAACGCTGGTGACTCGCTTGCTGCGTTTTTGTGCGGCTTGAAAGGCCACGTGCGCAATGCGCTCAATCTCCGGGCGGCTGTATCGCATGGTGTCAAACGCTTCCTCGCTACCGGGAAAGTGCCCATCCGTGGCGGTACGACGCCCGCGTGGTTGCCCGAAGTAAATGTCACCGGTCAGCTCGCGAATGATCAGAATGTCCAGTCCCGCGATCAGCTCGGGCTTGAGGCTGGACGCATCGACCAATTGCTCGTAACAGATCGCCGGGCGAAAGTTGGCAAACAGCCCCAGGTTTTTGCGTAGGCCCAAGATCGCCTGCTCAGGTCGCAAAGGCCGATCCAGCGCGTCATATTTCCAGTCGCCCACCGCACCAAACAGCACCGCGTCTGCCTGTTTTGCCAACTTCAAGGTGGTTTCGGGCAACGGATGTCCATGTGCTTCGTACGCCGCACCGCCAACCAGGGCCGTTTCCATCTCAAACTTCAGGCCCAACACGTTCAAAACCTTGACAGCTTCCGCCACGATTTCAGTGCCGATGCCGTCACCCGGCAGAATTGCGATTTTCATATGCTATAAATTAGATAGCTGCTTGAGCAGTATTTACAAGGGCTAGAGCCCGATTTTGCTTGAATTCAACTTGCCAGCGTATGCGCCAGCCACGGTTTGGTGGTCAGGCGCTGCGCTTCAAACGCCCTAATTTTGTCGGACTGCCGCAAGGTCAAGCCAATGTCGTCAAAGCCATTGAGCAAACAGTATTTGCGAAACGCCTGCACCTCAAACGCCAGCTCGTCGCCCTGTGGCTTCACGATTACTTGGCGCTCCAGGTCAACCGTGAGTTGGTAGCCTGGGAAGGCCAGCACAGCATCAAACAACTGTCCCACCTGCGCGGCTGGCAACACGATGGGCAGCACCCCATTTTTGAAGCAGTTGTTGAAGAAAATATCGGCAAAGCTAGGCGCAATGATCGCGCGAAAGCCGTATTGCTCCAGTGCCCATGGCGCATGCTCACGCGACGAGCCGCAGCCAAAATTCTCGCGTGCCAGCAGTACCGACGCGTTTTTGTAGCGGGGCTGATTCAACACAAAGTCGGGATTGATTTGCCGACTTTCCGGGTCTTGCCCCGGAAAGCCCGCATCCAGATAGCGCCAGGCATCAAACAGGTTTTGCCCAAAGCCGGTTTTGCGGATGGATTTTAAAAACTGCTTGGGAATGATGGCATCGGTGTCGACGTTGTCGCGATCCAGGGGGGCCACCAGGCCGGTGTGAACGGTAAAAGCTCTCACTGGATCACTTCTTTTTGGCCGTGTCTTCAATCTTCTCGCCCACCTTTTGCACGTCCTGGCCCACGCCTTTGACGGTGTTGCAACCAGCCAGAACAAACGCCACGGTCACGACAAACACAGAGACAACAGTTTTCATTGCAAAGCTCCTTTAAAAAAGTGATTCAAACAAACCGGCGCACATCGACAAAATGACCATGCACAGCCGCTGCTGCTGCCATGGCAGGGCTGACCAGATGGGTGCGGCCACCGGCGCCCTGGCGGCCTTCAAAGTTGCGGTTGCTGGTGCTGGCGCAGCGCTCGCCGGGCTCCAGGCGGTCGGCGTTCATCGCCAGACACATGGAACAACCTGGTTCACGCCACTCAAAGCCCGCCGCTTTGAAGATTTCGTGCAGACCTTCGCTTTCGGCCTGCGCTTTGACCAGGCCCGAACCGGGCACGACCATGGCCAGTTTGATGTTGCCTGCGACCTTTTGGCCCAGCTTTTTCACCATGGCGGCGGCTTCGCGCATGTCTTCAATGCGGCTGTTGGTACACGAACCGATGAAGACTTTGTCCACATAAATGTCGTTGAGCGCCTTACCGGGTTGCAGGCCCATGTAGGCCAAGGCGCGTTCGATGGCGTCACGCTTGCTGGCGTCTTTTTCCTTGTCAGGATCGGGCGTGAAGGCGTCGATGCCCAGGACCATTTCTGGCGAAGTGCCCCAGGTGACTTGGGGAATGATTTGAGTTGCATCAAGCTTGACGACGGCGTCAAAAACCGCGTCAGCATCTGACTGCAAGGTGCTCCAGTAAGCAATGGCTTGATCCAGTTCGACGCCTGTGGGCGACAAGGGCCTGCCCTTCACGTAGGCGATGGTCTTTTCGTCCACCGCCACCAGCCCCGCCCGCGCCCCGGCTTCAATAGCCATGTTGCACACCGTCATGCGGCCTTCCATGCTGAGCGCGGCGATGGCGCTGCCGCCAAATTCGATGGTGTAGCCGGTGCCGCCTGCGGTGCCGATTTTTCCGATGATGGCCAGCACGATGTCTTTGGCGGTGACGCCACGGGGCAGTTGTCCATCGACCTGCACCAGCATGTTTTTGGCTTTTTTGGCCAGCAGGGTTTGGGTGGCCAGCACATGCTCGACCTCACTGGTGCCGATGCCGTGGGCCAGCGCGCCAAACGCGCCGTGGGTGCTGGTGTGCGAGTCACCGCACACGACTGTCATGCCGGGCAAGGTGGCGCCCTGCTCGGGGCCAATGACGTGCACGATGCCCTGGCGTTTGGACAGGAAGGGGAAAAATGCTGCTGCGCCGTATTGTTTGATGTTGGCGTCCAGCGTGACCACCTGCTCGCGGCTGGTGGGATCGGTGATGCCGTCATAACCGCGCTCCCAGCCGGTGGTGGGCGTGTTGTGGTCAGCCGTGGCCACGATGGAGCTGGTGCGCCAGACCGGGCGGCCCGCCTCGCGCAGGCCCTCGAAGGCTTGCGGGCTGGTCACTTCATGCACCAGATGGCGGTCGATGTACAGGATGGTGGTGCCGTCTTCTTCGGCGTGAACGACGTGTTCGTCCCAAATTTTGTCGTAAAGGGTGCGGGGCATGTGGAGGGTTCCTTGGTATGAGACTTTAATCGAGTTTTATGTATGAAACAGGCTGCTAGCCCAGTAAATCATTGCTCAAGCAGCTATTATTTTAATAGCATCAAGATCACTTCTGAAGGCAGGTTTCTGCGCCAGATGTGCCACCAGCAATCGCGCGCTGGCTGGCAGAGCTGAAAAATCCCGCGCCACGAGTTGGGTCTGACGGGCAGCCCAAGGGTCGGTCAGCGCAATCGCCACCAAGTCGCCCACACCCTGCATCAACGCGAAAGCGCGGTCGGGAATCAAACCAATGCCCAAACCGTTATGGATCATGCGGCACATGGCGTCCAGCCCGGTGACGTGAATCCGCAGCTTGATGCTTTTGCCCGCCTGCGCTGCGGCACGGCGCATGGCCAGGTAAATGGCACTGTTGCTGTGCAGGCCCACATGATCCCAGTCCAGACTTGCTTCAAAATTGATAGCTGTTTGAGCAGCCAATACACGGCCTCGGGGCACAACCAGCATCAAATGGTCCTGCCGGTAAGGCTGTGCCTGCAGACCATTCAGGCCGTCAGGCAAGCCGCCCGCCGGGTGGCAGATGCCAATGTCGGCAGCGCCTTCCATCACCGCACGAATCACCTCGGTGCTGACATGTTCTTCCAGGTCAATCTTTATTTGCTCGTGCTGGCGGGCGAATGCGCCCAGGTCTTCTGGCAAAAACTGCACGATGGAGGAAATGTTGGCGTGCATGCGCACATGGCCGCGCACACCACCGGCGTATTCACTCAGCTCGCCCTGCATTTTTTCCAGGCTGAAGAGCACATTGCGCGCATGGTGCAAAAACGTTTCGCCCGCGGGCGTCACGTCCACGCCGCGGGCATGGCGGTACAGCAGCGGCGTGGCCAAGGTGGCTTCCAGATCGGAGATGCGCTTGCTCACGGCCGACGGTGCAATGAACTCCCGTCCGGCCGCTTTGCCAATGCTGCCGGTCTCCACCACCGCCACAAACAGGTGCAGCGAGGTCACATCCAGCCGCCGCGCAAAGTTGCGCAGGTCAGACGGTGGATGGGGCACGAGTGAAAGCTTGGTCACGAGAGGGGTTTGCGGGGTTAGTCATCGCTTTGAACGATGCGACGCACATTTTCGGCCATTTTTTTCCTTCAGTCATCGTCTTTGAAGAAGGCTGACGTCGCCAAATGGCATCTTGCCGCTGTGGGATTGGACGTTTAATCCCGCCCAGATTCGATCAAAACGCCACCCGATGGAGACAAACATGACGATTTCCCGCCGCCACGCATTGACCGCTGTAGCAGCCAGCACCGCGACCCTGGCCTCCCCCTGGGTGCGCGCCCAAAGCTTCCCCGACCGGCCCATCACCCTCATCGTGCCCGCGCCGCCCGGTGGCACGGCCGACATCTCGGCCCGTGCGTTGCAGGAGCCGCTGGGCAAGGCGCTGGGTCAATCCATCGTGGTGGATAACAAGGGCGGCGGCAATGGTGCCGTGGCCTCGATGGCCTTAATCAACGCCAAGCCCGACGGCCATACCTTGTTGATGGCGTACAGCGGATTTCATTGCATGAGCCCGCATCTGGTCAAGCTGCCCTATGACCCCATCAAAGACCTGCAAGCCATCTGCAACGTGTATTCAGCGCCGCAGGTGCTGGTGGTGCGCTCCAGCCTGGACAACATCAAAACCGCGCAAGACCTGATTGCCTACGCCAAAGCCAACCCCGCCAAGCTGAACTATGGCTCCTCGGGTAACGGCTCGGTGCAACACATTGCGGCCGAGTTGTTCAAGCAGCTCACCGGCACCTTCATCACCCACATTCCCTACCGCGGCACCGGCCCCACCGTGCAAGACCTGCTGACCGGCTCGATTGACATGACGATCACTACCGCGCCACCACTGATTCCTCACATTCAAAGCGGCAAATTCCGCCCCTTGCTGGTGGCCGGCCGCAAACGCCTGAGCACCTTGCCCAACGTGCCCACCGCGCTGGAGCTGGGCATCAAAGGCTACGAGGTAGACGCCTGGTTCGCCCTGTATACCCACGCCCAGGCACCTAAAAGCGCAGTAGACCGTGTGGCGCAAGAGGTGCAGAAAATCATGTCTACAGCCGCCTTCCGCGACCGCGCTGCCAGCCAGGGTGCCGAAGCCGCCTACCTGGATCCGGTGCAAATGAGTGCCTACGCCAGCGCCGAGTACGTGCGCTGGGGCAAGGTGATCAAATCGACAGGGATCAAGGCTGATTAGCCCGCATGTTTCACCGGGGCAGCGTGGGCCGCGCGTTTTAGCGGGATGCAGGGGCGTGCAAGCCTCCTTCCCAATAGCACTTGCTATTGGGAAGGAGGCTTGTGCGTTCCTGCGCCCGCCAAAACGATGCGGCACGCGCTGTCCCGGTGAAATATGCGGGTTAACCCGATTCAGGGCAAAAACAGCCACCCGCCCTTGTAGAACATGCTCAAGCAGCTATCAAATAAATAGCAAACAGGAGACAAAAAACCCGCTGGTTGCAAGACCAGCGGGTTTTTTGGGGATGGCGGTAACGCCGCCTCAGGCAAGCTTATCGCTGCGCCAATGGCTTCACATCGCGATGCACCGATCCGGAGAACAACTGGCGCGGACGACCAATTTTGTATTCAGGGTCAGCAATCATTTCGTTCAGCTGGGCAATCCAGCCCACGGTGCGGGCCAGCGCGAAGATGGCAGTGAAGAGGCTGACGGGGATGCCAATGGCGCGCTGCACGATGCCGGAGTAAAAATCGACGTTCGGATAAAGCTTGCGGGAGACGAAATACTCGTCTTCCAACGCAATTTTTTCCAGCGCCATGGCCAGCTTGAACAGCGGGTCGTTTTGCAGACCCAGCTCTTGCAGCACTTCTTTGCAGGTCTCTTGCATCAGCTTGGCACGCGGGTCGTAGTTTTTGTACACGCGGTGACCAAAGCCCATGAGCTTGATGCCAGAATTTTTGTCTTTGACCTGCTTGATGAAGTCACCAATTTTTTCCACGCCGCCATTGCGTTGGATATCTTCCAGCATGTTCAGCGCCGCCTCATTCGCACCGCCGTGCGCGGGCCCCCACAGGCAGGCCACGCCGGCAGCAATTGCTGCAAACGGGTTGGTGCCTGAGCTACCGCACAGGCGCACGGTGGAGGTGGAAGCGTTTTGCTCGTGGTCAGCATGCAGGATGAAAATGCGATCCAGAGCGCGCTCGATGACGGGGCTGACGTGATACGGCTCGCAGGGCGTGGCAAACATCATGTGCATGAAGTTGCCGGCGTAGCTCAGCTCGTTCTTCGGGTACATGTAGGGCTGGCCTGCGCTGTATTTGTAGGCCATGGCCACCAGGGTGGGCATTTTGGCAATCAGGCGGATGGCAGCAATCTCGCGGTGCTCGGGATTGTTGATGTCAGTGCTGTCGTGATAGAAGGCTGACAAAGCGCCCACCAGGCCCGTCATGATGGCCATGGGATGGGCATCGCGGCGGAAGCCACGCAGAAAAAACTGCATCTGCTCGTTGACCATGGTGTGCATGGTCACGGTGCGGGTGAACTTGGCTTTCTGGTCAACGTTGGGCAGGTCACCGTACAACAGCAGGTGACAGGTTTCCATGAAGTCGCATTGAGTCGCCAACTGCTCGATGGGGTAGCCGCGATACAGCAACTCGCCTTTGTCGCCATCGATATAGGTAATCGACGATTGCGTGGCCGCGGTGGACAAAAAGCCCGGGTCGTAAGTGAACATGCCAGTCTGTGCATAGAGCTTGCGAATGTCAATGACATCCGGCCCCACCGTGCCTTTGTACACGGGCAGCTCGACGCTGGGGCTGCCGTTGGAAAACGACAGGGTGGCTTTGTTGTCGGCAAGTTTCATGGGAAGCGTCCTCGTTTGGTTTTTCAGGAAGTAGCTATTTTCGGGCCTTGAAGCATACCCAGCACCTGTTGCACTTGCAGTGTGGCCGTGTCGCCTTCGGGTGAGCGGCGCTGCAGCAGCAAATCCAGCAGATCGTTGTCAGACAAATCCATCAACACATTCAGGCCATGGGCCTGGCCCACGGTCAATGTGGGCTCGTATTGCTTGAAGAAGCGCTCGATGAACAAATCGTTTTCCAGCAGGCCCCGGCGGCAGCGCCATTTGAGCTTGCTCAACGATCTTTCGTCAAGCAGGGCGTCTGGTGCATCCAGCAGTTCCTCGGACATCATCACACCGCGCGGCGAACCATCAGTTCTTTGATCTTGCCAATGGCTTTGGTGGGGTTCAGGCCTTTGGGGCACACATCCACGCAATTCATGATGGTATGGCAGCGAAACAGCCGATACGGGTCTTCCAGGTTGTCCAGGCGGTCAGCGGTGGCTTCATCGCGGCTGTCAGCGATGAAGCGGTAGGCCTGTAGCAGGCCAGCAGGGCCGACAAACTTGTCGGGGTTCCACCAGAAGCTGGGGCATGCAGTAGAACATGACGCACACAGAATGCACTCGTACAAGCCATTCAACTCGTCACGCTCTTCTGGCGACTGCAGGCGCTCTTTTTCGGGCGGCACGTTGTCGTTGACCAGGTAGGGCTTGATGGAGTTGTACTGCTTGAAGAACTGCGTCATATCCACGATCAGGTCGCGGATGACCGGCAGGCCGGGCAGCGGTTTGAGGGTGATCACGCCCGGCAGGGTGCGCATATTGGTCAGACACGCCAGACCGTTCTTGCCGTTGATGTTCATCGCATCCGACCCGCAAACGCCTTCGCGGCACGAGCGGCGAAAGGTGATGGTGGGGTCTTGCGCCTTGAGCTTCATCAGCACGTCCAGCAGCATGCGCTCGTTGCCATCCACTTCCACCTCGATGGTCTGCATGTACGGCTTGGCGTCTTTTTCGGGGTCATAGCGGTAGATTTTGAAGGTGCGTTTTTCCATGATGTGCTCCAGCGTTTAATCAGTTGAGAACAGAGCTTGCCGCCAGCCTTCGGCTGGCGTTTGAGGTCTGTCCCGCAAGTTTTCAGAAGGTTCGTATCTTCAAAGGAACGGACTCGACCGTCAGCGGCTTCATTTGCACCGGCTTGTAGCCCATGCGGTTGCCTTCCTTGAACCACAGGCTGTGTTTGTGCCACTCGGTGTCGTTGCGACCGTTGGGGTGCTCGGGTGTGTCGCCGTAATCGTCGACCGAATGGGCACCGCGGCTTTCTTTGCGGGCGGCGGCAGATTCGATGGTGGCCTGGGCGCTTTCGATCAGGTTCTCCACCTCCAGCGCTTCGATGCGAGCGGTGTTGAAAACCTTGGACTTGTCTTTCAACCCAATCGCGTCCACCCGGCTGCGCAACGCGGCGATTTTCGCCACACCTTCATCCAGGCTGGCTTGCGTGCGGAACACGCCCGCGTGTTGCTGCATGGTCGCGCGAATGTCGTTGGCCACGTCTTGCGCGTACTCGCCGTCGGTGGCGCTGTCCAGGCGGTTCAGGCGCTCCAGACTACGGTCTGCGGCGTCGTCCGGCAGCGGTTTGTGAAGCTTGTTTTTCTCGTTGAATTCAACGATGTGGTTGCCCGCTGCACGACCAAACACCAGCAAGTCCAACAGAGAGTTGGTACCCAGGCGGTTGGCTCCGTGCACGCTGACGCAAGCGCACTCGCCCACCGCATACAGGCCGTTGACGATGGCGTTGTGCACGTCGCCTTTGGGCACCACGACCTGGCCATGGATGTTGGTGGGAATGCCGCCCATCTGATAGTGAATCGTGGGAACCACGGGAATCGGCTCTTTGGTGATGTCTACGTTAGCGAAATTCACGCCAATTTCGTACACCGACGGCAAGCGTTTGTGGATCGTTTCTGCACCCAGATGATCCAGCTTGAGCAGCACGTAATCTTTATTCGGGCCGCAACCACGACCTTCCTTGATTTCCTGGTCCATGCAGCGCGAAATGAAATCGCGTGGTGCCAAGTCTTTCAGGGTGGGCGCGTAGCGCTCCATGAAGCGTTCGCCATTGCCGTTGATCAAAATCGCGCCTTCGCCTCGGCAGCCTTCGGTGAGCAACACACCGGCACCCGCCACGCCGGTGGGGTGAAATTGCCAGAACTCCATGTCTTCCATCGGAATGCCGGCGCGGGCGGTCATGCCCAGACCGTCGCCGGTGTTGATGAAGGCGTTCGTCGATGCCGCAAAAATGCGCCCTGCCCCACCGGTGGCCAGCAAAGTGGTTTTGGCTTCGAGAATGTGCACGTCGCCGGTTTCCATCTCCATGGCCACCACGCCCAGCACATCGCCACTGGCATCACGCACCAAGTCGAGTGCCATCCACTCCACAAAGAAATTAGTGCGCTCTTTCACGTTTTGCTGATACAGCGTGTGCAACATGGCGTGGCCGGTGCGGTCGGCTGCGGCACAAGCGCGCTGCACCGGTTTTTCGCCGTAGTTAGCCGTGTGGCCGCCAAACGGACGCTGATAAATCGTGCCGTCGGGGTTGCGGTCGAACGGCATGCCCATGTGCTCCAGGTCGTACACCACCTTGGGTGCTTCGCGGCACATGAACTCGATCGCGTCCTGGTCGCCAAGCCAGTCGCTGCCTTTGACCGTGTCATAAAAATGGTAGTGCCAGTTGTCTTCCGACATATTGCCCAGGCTGGCGCCAATGCCGCCTTGTGCCGCCACGGTGTGCGAGCGCGTGGGGAACACTTTGGACAGCACGGCCACATTCAAACCCGCGCGGGCTAGCTGCAGCGAGGCACGCATGCCCGAGCCACCGGCACCGACGATGACGACATCAAACTTGCGCTTGGCGATTTTTGCTTTCGTGTAGCTCATGGCTTACAGCCTCCAAAGAACTTGAATACCCCAACCCGCGCAGCCAACCAGCCACACCATGGTAAAAACCTGTAACAGCAAGCGCAGCCAGACGGTGGATGTGACGTAGTCCATCCAGATGTCGCGCATACCCACCCAGATGTGCCAGGCCATGGCCACAATCACGGAAAACGTCAGCACTTTCATCCACTGGGCCGAGAAAATGTCAGCCCACTTGTCATAGCCCATCGGGCCTTTGCTGAACAGCACCTGGGCCAGCAGCGCGAGGGTGAAAAGCGCCATCAAACCGGCGGTCACACGCTGGCTCAACCAGTCTTTCAAGCCGTAATGCGCACCGACCACGATGCGCTTGGTTCCGTAATTCACTGCCATAAAATTTTCCTTGCGTTTTCAGTACAGGCCGAACAACTTGGCACCGAGAGCCAGCGTCAGCACCACGCTGGTGACCAGGGTGACCAGTGCCGAGGTTTTGCCAAACTCTTTGCTCACCGCCGCGTGGTGCGTGTCCATCCACAGGTGGCGCAGACCGGCAATGAAGTGGTGCAAGAAGGCCCAGATCAAAGCCAACGCAAACAGTTTGATGAACCAGCCCGGCGCAAAGCCCACGCCGACGTTGAATACCACTTTGAACTTTGCAAACGAGATTTCAGAAGAAATCGACTTGTCAAACATCCAGATCACAAACGGCAGCAGCATGAACATCAAAGCGCCGCTGATGCGGTGCAGGATGGACACCCAACCGGCCAGGGGCAGGCGATAGTTGGGCAGGTCGGTCAGCTTGTTGATGTTGCGAAACTCGGGTCGCTTGGGGGGCGACAGCAAAGCCGGCTCAGACATGGGGTGGTTCTTTCTCGTGGATTTTTGTGGTGAACGGGGCTTGATGAATCATTTTTAGACGGCTTGTTACCAGATACAAACCATCAAAATTCTATTGCAACGCACAAAGCTGACACCATCATGTCATGCCTTGCCCAAGCAGCACACTCAACTCAGGTCGTTTCGGTAGTGGTGGGTGTCAGTGCGATACAGGCCGCGGCGCAGCTCCATGGGCACATCGTTGTAGGTGAAAGCCACCCGCTCCACACTCAGCAGCGGCATGGATGTATCCACAGTCAGCAACCGGGCTTGCGTCGCATCCGCTGTGACCGCGCGAATTTTTTCTTCGGCCCGCACCATGCGCACACCAAAGTCAACCTCGAACATGGCGTAAGTGGGGCCCTGGTAGTCGGCCATTTGCTCGGCGGTCAGTCCTTTAAACGCCGTGCCGGGCAACCACAGGTCTTCCAGAATGGTCGGCACGCCCCCAAACGAGAGCACGCGCCGGACATGCAAGACCGGATCTCCCGTGCGCAAGGCCAGCGACCGCGCCACGTCAGCGCCCGCACGGCTGCGTTTGCAGTCAACCACCTGGCGCTGCGCGGGGCCTTCCTGATCCTGATCGCCTTTGTCGGGCATCAACTTTAAAAACCGGTACTGCACATGCTGCTCGCTGTGCGTAGCGACAAAGGTGCCCTTGCCCTGGCGGCGGACCAACAGGTTATCTGCCGCGAGTTCGTCAATGGCTTTGCGCACCGTACCCTGGCTCACCCGGTAGCGGGCCGCCAGCTCCATTTCGCTGGGAATGGCTTCGCCGGGCTTCCACTCGCCCGCTTGAAGACTTTGCAAAATCAGCGCTTTGATTTGTTGGTACAGCGGGCTGAAGGCGGGCGTAACCTGCGCAGGCAAGCCCACGGCGGTAGCTTCCGCGGTGGAGGCCTGCTCGGTCAGAGTGGACGAAGGCGTGTGCGCCATGGAATGTTCAGAAAAGGGGATGTGTGACCATGTTTCTGGCGTGATCCTATCTTATATAAGACATAAGACAAACTAGCGTTTTCCTTTTTTCACGGCTACACTTCATCCCGGTTTTTGTGCTCGCGGGCGCGGGACACCGTCTTTTCCAGATTCCTTTTTTTTCGGAGATTTTCCATGAGTAAACAAGCTGTTCGCGTCGCCGTCACCGGTGCTGCCGGCCAAATTGGTTATGCCTTGCTGTTTCGCATTGCTTCCGGCGAAATGCTGGGTAAAGATCAACCAGTCATCTTGCAACTGCTGGAAATTCCCGACGAAAAAGCCCAGAAAGCCCTGAAGGGCGTGATGATGGAACTGGACGATTGCGCCTTCCCGCTGCTGGTGGGTATGCAAGCACACAGTGACGCCATGACAGCGTTCAAAGACACCGACTACGCCTTGCTGGTGGGTTCACGCCCTCGCGGCCCAGGCATGGAGCGTGCCGAGCTGCTGGCGATCAATGGTGCGATTTTCACGGCCCAGGGCAAGGCGCTTAATGCGGTGGCCAGCCGCAACGTCAAAGTGCTGGTGGTGGGCAACCCAGCCAACACCAATGCCTACATTGCCATGAAAAGCGCACCCGACCTGCCGCGCAAAAATTTCACTGCCATGCTGCGCCTGGACCACAACCGCGCCGCCAGCCAGATTGCAGCCAAAACCGGCAAAGCGGTGGCCGACATTGAAAAACTCTGCGTGTGGGGCAACCACTCGCCCACCATGTATGCCGACTACCGATTTGCCAGCATCAAGGGCGAAAGTGTCGCAAAAATGATCAACGATCAGGAGTGGAACGCCAACACCTTCCTGCCGACCGTGGGCAAGCGTGGCGCAGCCATCATCGAAGCGCGCGGACTGTCCAGCGCGGCTTCAGCGGCAAACGCAGCCATTGACCACATGCGCGACTGGGCACTGGGTACGAATGGCAAGTGGGTCACCATGGGCATTCCGTCAGACGGCCAGTACGGCATTCCAAAAGACGTGATGTTTGGCTTCCCGGTCACCTGCGCCAACGGCGAATACACCGTGTTGGACGGCCTGGCAATTGATGAATTCAGCCAGACCTGCATCAACAAAACCCTGGCAGAGTTGCAGGGTGAGGCAGACGGCGTCAAGCATTTGCTCTGAACGGACGACAGAGATTCACGCTTCGCGTCAATGAAGAATGACTGAAGGCATAGCAGCATGACCCGCGTGCCTTCGTCATCTTTCATTGAAGCGCAGCGAAATCATCCTTCATCGCATCCCGGAGACGTGCTGCTTGGCGCACAAGCCGGCGCCATTCAAATCCCCGTCTGCGATCACTACAGCGGCACCCCTGAGCGCATGCGCAAAAGCCTGCAACTGCAGGCTGAGATGACGGCCGAGTTCGGCACCTGCGTGTTTGATGTAACGCTGGACTGCGAAGACGGCGCACCGGTGGGGGGTGAGGCCGATCACGCGGCGCTGGTGGCGCAGCTGGTCAACCAGGCCGCACCCGGTGCCCGAGTAGCGGTGCGTGTACACCCAGTGAACCACCCTGCGTTTGCACAAGACATCGCCCTCATTGCGGGCCAGGTGGGCCACAAAATCACCCACATCATGATTCCCAAGGTGGAATCGGTAGCGGATGTGATTTATGCCGAAAAAGCGCTACAGGGCACGCCGTTCCTGCTCAAGCCGCTACAAGTTTTGATTGAATCCCCTCTGGCAGTACACAACGCATTCGAAATCGCAGCCCACCCCCGCGTGCAGTCGCTCAGCTTTGGGCTGATGGATTTCGTCTCAGCCCATGGCGGGGCTATTCCGGCCGACGCCATGACCGCCCAGGGCCAGTTCAGCCACCCGTTGGTGCGCCGCGCCAAGCTGGCGATTGCTTCGGCTTGCCATGCGCATGGCAAGGTGCCCTCGCATTGCGTGGTCACCGAATTTGCCAACACGGCGCTGCTTGGCGGTGCCGTGCGCCAAGCCTCGCGCGAGCTGGGCTACACCCGCATGTGGAGCATTCATCCTGGGCAAATTCGCACCATCTTGCAGGCCTTTGCGCCCGATACACAGGACATCGAAATTGCTACACAAATAATAGCTGCTGCAGCAGATTCTGCCTGGGCTCCCATTCGTTTTGACTCTCAACTGCACGACCGTGCCAGCTACCGCTACCACTGGCAGGTACTGGAGCGCGCCCACCGCACCGGCGCCACGCTCGCGGCACCTGTGGCCCACTATTTTTCGTAAACCACCTCTTACCATTCCTGGAGAACGCGCTATGAAACACACCACCACGCTGGCCTTTTTGGCAACGATACTCACGCTCCACATGGTGCCCGCCGTCGCGGCCGACCGCCCTTCTGCCAACTCGTCGGCCAAGCCGGCCGCTCCCAAGGCTGCAGCAGCCAAAAAGCCAGCGCCCGCCAAAGCAGGCCCCGCCCTACCCGTGTTGAACCCCGAACAACTTGAAATTGCCCAGCGCGTTCACACCGGCCGCTTGCCGTGCGAGTTGGCTGCCAGCGTCAGCGTAGCGACAGATGCCAAAAACCCTGGCTACTTCTTTCTGGAAGCCAAAGGCCGCAAGTACCACATGGCACCGGTGATCAGCCGCGTCGGCGCGGTGCGGCTGGAAGAAGTGAAAGCCGGTGGCGGCCTGTGGCTGCAGTTGGGCAATAAATCCATGCTCATGAACTCGGGCAGCCGCGTGGCCGATGAGTGCATGAGCCCCGAGCAGCAGGCCGTGACCGAGGCTCTGAAGACCAACCCATCGCCCAGCCTGTTTGACCCCGTAGCCCCAGCCGCCGTCGGCTCGCCAGCCGCGACCGGTTCGTCACCCAGCCCCACACCGTCGGGCCCCGTCACGGCCACCCAAACCATTTAAAACCACAGCCTTCAGGAGAACACCATGCTGCAAACCTACCGCCAACACGTTGCCGAGCGCGCCGCGCTGGGCATTCCACCTCTGCCCTTGTCGGCGCAACAAACCGCTGACGTGATCGAGCTCATCAAAGCCCCGCCTGCTGGCGAAGACGCTTTTTTGATGGATTTACTCACACACCGCGTGCCACCGGGTGTAGATGACGCGGCCAAGGTGAAGGCCAGCTTTTTGTCGGCGGTGGCGCATGGCGACATCGCGGTTGCCCTGATTTCCAAAATCAAAGCCACTGAGCTGCTGGGCACCATGGTGGGCGGCTACAACGTCAAGCCGCTGATTGACCTGCTGGACTACCCAGAGGTGGCTGCCACCGCCGCCGCCGCGCTGAAAAAAACGCTGCTGATGTTCGACTTCTTCCACGACGTAGCCGAAAAAGCCAAAGCAGACAATGTGCATGCCAAAGACGTGATGAACAGCTGGGCCAGCGCCGAGTGGTTCACCAGCCGCCCGGAAGTGGCGCAAAAAATCACTGTGACGGTCTTCAAAGTCACCGGCGAAACGAATACCGACGACCTGTCCCCCGCGCCCGACGCCTGGAGTCGCCCCGACATTCCGCTGCACTACCTGGCCAGGCTGAAAAATGCCCGCCCTGGTATCACGCCCGAAGAAGACGGCAAGCGCGGCCCGATGCAGTTCATTGAAGACCTGAAGAAAAAGGGTCATCTGGTGGCCTATGTGGGCGACGTGGTGGGCACCGGCTCCAGCCGCAAAAGCGCCACCAACAGCGTGATCTGGGCCACCGGCCAAGACATTCCCTTTGTGCCGAACAAACGCTTTGGCGGCGTGACCCTGGGCGCAAAAATCGCGCCCATCTTCTTCAACACGCAGGAAGACTCGGGCGCATTGCCCATTGAAGTGGACGTGTCGGCCTTCAACATGGGCGACGTGATCGACATCTACCCGTACGAAGGCCGCATCGAAAAAGGCGGCCAGGTTGCCGCGACCTTTGGCCTGAAAAGCCAGGTGCTGTTTGACGAAGTGCGTGCCGGTGGCCGCATCAATCTCATCATTGGCCGCAGCCTGACCGCCAAGGCCCGCGACTTTCTGGGCTTGCCCGCCAGCACCACCTTCCGCCTGCCCAGCGTGCCCACCGCCACCACGGCAGGTTTCACCGTGGCGCAAAAAATGGTCGGCCGCGCCTGCGGCTTGCCAATCGTTGATGGCGTGCAGCAAGGCGTGCGCCCCGGCACCTACTGCGAGCCGCGCATGACCACTGTGGGCAGCCAGGACACCACCGGCCCCATGACGCGCGACGAGCTGAAAGACCTGGCCTGCCTGGGCTTTAGTGCCGACATGGTGATGCAAAGCTTCTGCCACACCGCCGCCTACCCCAAGTCGGTCGACGTGAAAACCCACCGCGAACTGCCAGCGTTTATCAGCAACCGCGGCGGCGTGGCACTGCGCCCCGGCGACGGCATCATCCACAGCTGGCTCAACCGCCTGCTGCTGCCCGACACCGTGGGCACCGGCGGCGACAGCCACACCCGCTTTCCCATCGGCATCAGCTTCCCGGCGGGCTCGGGCCTGGTGGCCTTCGGTGCTGCCACCGGCGTGATGCCGCTGGACATGCCCGAATCCATCCTGGTGCGCTTCAAAGGCCAGATGCAGCCCGGCGTCACCCTGCGCGACCTGGTGCACGCCATCCCCTACTACGCCATCAAACAAGGTCTGCTCACGGTCGCCAAACAAGGCAAGGTCAACGCGTTTTCAGGCCGCATCCTGGAGATTGAAGGTCTGCCAGACCTCAAGGTGGAGCAAGCTTTCGAGCTGAGCGATGCCTCCGCCGAGCGCTCGGCAGCCGGCTGCACCGTAGGGCTGAACAAAGAACCCGTCATCGAGTACTTGAACAGCAACATCGTGTTGATGAAAAACATGATTGCCGACGGCTACGCCGACAAACGCAGCCTGGAGCGCCGCATCAAGGCCGTCGAAGCCTGGCTGGCTAAGCCCGAACTGCTGGAGGCTGACAAAGATGCCGAATACGCCCACGTCATCGAAATCGACCTGGCCGACCTGAAAGAACCGGTTCTCTGCTGCCCCAACGACCCCGATGACGCCAAGCTGCTGTCAGCGGTTGAAAACACCAAGATTGACGAAGTTTTCATCGGCAGCTGCATGACCAACATAGGCCACTTCCGCGCCGCCAGCAAACTGCTGGAAGGCAAGCGCGACATCCCCGTCAAGCTGTGGATTGCCCCACCCACCAAGATGGATGCCGCCGAGCTGACCAAAGAAGGCCACTACGGCGTGTTTGGCACGGCAGGTGCCCGCACCGAAATGCCCGGCTGCAGCCTGTGCATGGGCAACCAGGCCCAGGTCCGCGAAGGTGCCACCGTGGTCAGCACCTCGACCCGCAACTTCCCCAACCGCCTGGGCAAAAACACCAACGTGTTTCTGGCGTCGGCGGAACTGGCGGCGATTGCGTCGAAGCTGGGACGCATTCCTACCGTGGCCGAATACCACGCAGATATGGGTGTGGTGAATGCGGATGGCGCGAAGATTTATCAGTACATGAACTTCGACCGGATCAGTGAGTACAAGGATGTGGCGGATGCGTTGACGGTTTGATTGCCTTGACACTGTTGTAAAAAAGGCCCGGGGCACAAGCTCCGGGCCTTTTTTGTTGGGCGTTACGGTGCGTGTTTGCCTTGCGGTGATGCCATCGTCTAAAAGTGACAATCGGCAGTAGCCAATCGATAACCTCAATCGTTCACCCATGCCTTCATCCAAGTTCACCTACGACCTGTCGCACAGCCCGCCCCGTCACTTCGTCAAGGAAGAGCAGATCGAATACGGCTTCATTGGCAAGTTGCAAGGCCTGAAATACGAATATCGCGCTGACATTCGCGACCGCGCCGCGCTGGAGCGCAACTTCCGCGAAAAGTTTGAGGCGCTGAACCGCGTCAAGCTGTCGGATGGCGAGTTCGCCCGCCTGCTAGACGAAATCGTCACCCCGGACGTATTCACGGCCGCCCGCACCCTGCGCAGCATCAATGCCTTCACCCGCGAAGACGGCACCCCGCTGAACTACACGTTAGTCAACATCAAAGACTGGTGCAAAAACACTTTCGAGGTCGTCAACCAGCTGCGCATCAACACCGACTACAGCCACCACCGCTACGACGTGCTCATCCTCATCAACGGCGTACCGTGTGTGCAAATCGAGCTGAAAACGCTGGACATCAACCCCAAGCGCGCCATGGAGCAGATCGTTGACTACAAAAACGACCCTGGCAACGGCTACACCAAGACGCTGCTGAGTTTTTTGCAGCTCTTCATCGTCAGCAACCGCTCCAACACTTACTACTTCGCCAACAACAACACACGGCACTTTGCGTTCAACGCCGACGAGCGCTTTTTGCCCATTTACCAGTTTGCAGACGAAGCGAACAAAAAGATTACCCACCTCGACAGCTTTGCCGAGACCTTCCTCCCCAAGTGCACCTTGGGTGAAACCATCAGCCGCTACATGGTGCTGGTGGCCAGCGAACAAAAGCTGCTGATGATGCGGCCCTACCAGGTGTATGCGGTCAAGCAAATCGTGGACTGCATCTACCAGAACTGCGGCAACGGCTACATCTGGCACACCACCGGCAGCGGCAAGACGCTCACGTCCTTCAAAGCGTCCACCCTGCTCAAGGACAACCCAACAATAGAAAAGTGCCTCTTCGTGGTGGACCGTAAAGACCTGGACCGCCAGACCCGCGAAGAATTCAACCGCTTCCAAGAAGGCTGCGTGGAAGAGAACACCAACACCGCCACGCTAGTGCGGCGCTTGCTGTCAGACGACTATGCCGACAAAGTCATCGTCACCACCATCCAGAAGCTGGGTTTGGCGCTGGACGAAAACAGCAAGCGCAACAAGCAACAAAAAAAGGATGGCAAGGCCACCTTCAAAGAGCAACTGGCCCGCTTAAGCGACAAGCGCATCGTCTTCATCTTTGACGAATGCCACCGCTCCCAATTTGGCGACAACCACGACGCCATCAAGAACTTCTTCCCCCAGGCCCAGCTCTTCGGTTTCACCGGCACGCCTATCTTCGAGAAGAACGCCACGGTCAAGCAGTTCGAGGGCGAAGAAGGCCAGTTGCGCACCACGGAAGACATCTTTCAAAAGCAGCTGCACGCCTACACCATCACCCACGCCATTGAAGACGCCAACGTGCTGCGCTTCCATGTGGACTACTTCAAGCCCGAAGGCAAGAACCCGCCCAAGCCAGGCGAGGCGCTGGCCAAGCGGGCGGTGATTGAAGCCATTTTGGCCAAGCACGACACGGCCACCGCCAGCCGCCGCTTCAACGCTGTGCTGGCCACCGCCAGCATCAATGACGCCATCGAATACCACTACCTTTTTGACGATATGCAAAACCGCAGGCGCGAGGCATTCCCTGGGTTTGTACCGCTGAACATCGCCTGCGTGTTCTCTCCCCCTGCAGAGGGCGATGCTGATGTGAAGCAATTGCAGCAAGACCTACCCCAGGAAAGGCAAGACAACCAGCAAGACCCAGAAGGCAAAAAAGCCGCCCTCAAAACCATCCTGGTCAGCTACAACGCCAGATACGGCACTAACCACACCATCAATGAATTCGACCTGTACTACCAGGACGTGCAAAAGCGCATCAAAGACCAGCAGTGGCCAAATGCCGACTACCCAGCCGCCAAAAAGATCGACATCACCATCGTGGTGGACATGCTGCTCACCGGGTTTGACAGCAAGTACCTCAACACCCTGTACGTGGACAAAAACCTCAAGCACCACGGCTTGATACAGGCGTTTTCGCGCACCAACCGCGTGCTTAACGGCACCAAGCCCTACGGCAACATCCTGGACTTTCGCCAGCAGCAAGCCAATGTGGACGCAGCCATTGCACTGTTCTCTGGCGAGAAGTCGGACGAGCAGGCCCGTGAAATCTGGCTGGTGGACAAAGCCCCGGTCGTCATACAAAAGTTGGACGCTGCGGTCACCAAGTTAGCTGACTTCATGCAAAGCCAGGGCCTGGCCTGCACACCGGAGGCCGTGCACAGCCTCAAGGGCGACGACGCGCGCGCCGCCTTTATCAAAAACTTCAAAGAAGTGCAGCGCCTCAAAACCCAGCTCGATCAGTACACAGATTTGACCGACGACAACGCCGTCGCCATCGAGCACATCTTGCCCGCGGAAAATCTGCAAGGCTTTCGCGGCGCCTACCTGGAAACCGCCCAACGCCTAAAGCAACAACAAGCCAAGCAAGACAAAGATGGCGCAGCGGCGGACGGCGGTACTGCCGACGTAAGCCAACTCGATTTTGAGTTTGTGCTCTTCGCCAGTGCCGTGATCGACTACGACTACATCATGGGCCTCATGTCCAGCTTTTCACAACAAGGACTGCAGGGCACCGGCAAGCTAAAGATGACCAAGGACGAGCTGATCGGCTTGATCCTGGCCGATGCCAAGTTCATGAACGAGCGCGAAGAAATTGCTGCGTACATCAACACCCTGAAGGCAGGTGAAGGCTTGAGCGAGACCGCCATCCGCGAGGGCTATACCCGGTTCAAACGCGAGAAAGACAGCACGGAGTTGGCGGCCATTGCAACCCACCACCTGTTGGTTCCTGCAGTCCTGCAGACTTTTGTAGACGGCATCTTGCAGCGCATGATTTTTGATGGTGAAGCCTTGAGCGACCTCATGGCCCCGCTGGAGCTGGGCTGGAAGGCCCGCGCCCAGGCGGAACTGGCACTGATGAAAGAACTGATGCCCCTGCTGCAAAAGCGCGCTGAACAACATCGTGGGCGGGATATTTCTGGCTTGAGCGCATATGAGCAATAAGCCCGCGCGCTCGCCCGAAACACATCGCATCGAGTTCAAACGCGAACTCACGCCCGAACTCGACCTAGAAAAAGAAGTCATCGCCTTTCTCAACAGCCCGGAGGGTGGCTTCATCTACCTAGGTATCGACAAGAATGGCCAGCGCTTGGGGCTGACGGATGTGGACGGCGACATGCTCAAGGTGAAAGACCGCATCAAAAACAACATCAGCCCATCGGCCATGGGCCTGTTTGACTTGGTGGAGGAAGAAATCCCGCCGGGCGTGCACTGCATCAAAATCATTGTGGCCAGCGGCAGTGAAAAGCCCTACGCCAAGAAGAAATATGGCCTTAGCGAAAAAGGCTGCTTCATCCGCATAGGCACAGCGGCAGAGCCGATGCCTGCGGCCATGATCGACAAACTCTTTGCCTGCCGCACCCGCAACTCCATCGGCAAAATCAAAGCCCACCGCCAAGCCCTAAGCTTTGAGCAACTGCGCATTTACTACGAGGAAAAGCGCAAACCGCTGGGCAAGCAGTTCAAAACCAACCTAGAGCTGACCACCGAAGACGGCGCACTCAACTACGCCGCCTACCTGCTGGCCGACGAAAACGGCATGTCCATCAAAGTGGCCAAATACCGTGGCAAAGACCGCGTGCACTTGGTGGAGAGCAACGAATACGGCTATTGCTCCCTCATCAAAGCCACCAAAGCCGTGCTGGACAAGCTGGACCTAGAAAACAAAACCGCCAGCACCATCACCGCCAAAGAGCGCATCGACGTGCGCCTGTGGAACCCCGTGGCCCTGCGCGAGGCCGTCATCAACGCCATCGTCCACAACGACTACACCCGCGAAGTGCCGCCCAAGTTTGAAGTCTTTGCCGGCCGCATCGAAATCACCTCCGCCTGCGCCCTGCCTGAGGGGCTGACCCAGGCCGAGTTTTTTGACGGCTACTCCATCCCCCGCAACAAAGAGCTAATGCGCATCTTCAAAGACCTGGAGATGGTGGAACACCTGGGCTCTGGCCTGCCCCGCATCACGGAGTTTTATGGGCCGGAGTGTTTTCGCTTTACGGAAAACTTTTTGCGCATCACCTTCGCAGCCAGCAGGCCGGTGCATGAGGAAGAGGCCCCAGTGACCGAACAAGTCACCCCGCAAGTCACCCCGCAAGTTGAGCAACTGCTGCGTCTCATGACTGGGGAGCACACCCGACAAGCCCTGCAAACCTTGTTGGGCCTAGCAGACCGGGAGCACTTTCGCAAAGCCTACCTACAAGCGGCTTTGACAGCGGAGCTGATCGAGCCCACCATCCCCGCCAAACCCAACAGCCGATTGCAGCAATACCGACTGACGGACAAAGGCCGGAGCGTATCGAAATGAACAACAAGAAAAAAGGCGACGCCGCTGCCGTGCCCTCCCTCATCCGCTCGTCGGCTGCGCAATACCTCACCTTCGTCGCCGCCAGCGGCACAGGCGGGGTGGAGGCCATTTATGCCGAAGAAAACGTTTGGCTTAGCCAAAAAATGATGGGGCTGCTCTATGGCGTGGAAACCCACACCATCAACTACCACCTCAAAAAAATCTTCTCAGACCACGAACTGCTTGCCACTGCAGTTATTCGAGATTTTCGAATAACTGCCACCGACGCCAAAACCTACAACACCCAGCACTACAACCTGGCCGCCGCCATTGCAGTGGGCTACAAGGTCAACTCCGAGCGTGCCGTGCAGTTCCGCAAATGGGCCACCGGCATCATTGAGTCCTTCACCATCAAGGGCTTCGCCATGGATGACGAGCGCCTGAAAAAAGACGGCACCATCTTGGGCAAACAGTACTTTGAAGAGCAGCTCCAGCGCGTTCGCGAAATCCGCGCGAGCGAACGCAAGTTCTACCAAAAAATCACCGATATCTACGCCACCTCCACCGACTACGACATCACCGCCACTGCCACCGAACGCTTCTTTGCCACCGTACAAAACAAACTCCACTGGGCCATCCACGGCCAGACGGCGGCAGAAGTCATCTTGCACAGGGCCACCTGGGAAGACGCACCCAACGGCAAAGTCCAAAAATTTGACGTCATTGTCGCCAAAAACTACCTCACCCCAGACGAAATGGCGCAACTCCAACGCCTCGTTTCCGCATACCTCGATGTGGCCGAAGACATGGCCCTGCGCCAGATCCCCATGACCATGCAGGACTGGGAAACCCGCCTGAACCGCTTCATCGCCGCCACCGACCGTGACATCTTGCAAGACGCAGGCAAAGTCAGCGCCGAAATCGCCCAAGCCCACGCGATCAGCGAATTCGAGAAGTACCGCATCGTGCAGGACCGCCTGTATGTCAGCGACTTCGATGCTGCTGTGCAAAAGCTTGGGGCGACGCACCATGACTGAAATCCACCCCCACACAAAGGACACGCCATGGTCTTAGGCAACAAACTGAATATTTCAAGCCAGGTTGAACTCAACCGGGTTGAAGAAAAGCTCAGCAAGCAAAAAGCTAAACAATTGTTTGAAAGCGGAGACATCACGCAGGTGGAAGTGGGCACCTTTACAGGCTTGGCCACCATCCATGCCTATTTGTTTAGCGATGTATATGACTTTGCTGGGCAAGTACGTGACGTAAATTTGGCAAAAGGCAACTTCCGGTTTGCCCCTGTCATGTATTTGCAGCAATCGCTGGCGCACATCAGCGCCATGCCGCAGCAAAGCTTTGAGCAAATCATTGAGAAATATGTAGAAATGAACGTGGCCCACCCGTTTCGCGAAGGGAATGGGCGCGCCACACGCATCTGGCTGGACTTGATGCTGAAAAAAGAACTGCAGCGCGTGATTGACTGGAATGCGGTGGACAAGGCAGAGTATTTGTCGGCCATGGAACGCAGCGTGGTGAAAGATTTGGAGATCAAACATCTGCTCAACAACGCTTTGACCGACAAGATCAACGACCGCGAGCTATATATGAAAGGCATCGACGTGAGTTACTACTACGAAGGCTATAGCGAATACCGGGTTGAGGATTTGTGAGTGCTGGGCGATGCGTGCAGGAAACACCATGAATAACAACAGACAAACCTTGCTGCCTAAGATGCGGTTTCCGGAGTTTCGGGGGGCGGAGGGGTGGGAGCTCAAGCCATTTCAAAAACTCTTCACTATTGGCAGTGGGCGAGATTACAAGTATCTTTCATCGGGTAGTGTGCCTGTTTACGGCTCCGGTGGTTACATGCTCTCCGTCGATGACTTCTTGTATGACGGTGATAGCGTGTGTATCGGTAGAAAGGGAACTATCAACAATCCGATGTTCCTCAGTGGGAAATTTTGGACTGTCGATACTCTTTTTTATACACATTCTTTTCAGCAATGTGTGCCTAAGTTTATTTACGCAATATTTCAAAAAATTGATTGGTTGAAGCACAACGAAGCAGGTGGCGTACCTAGCCTGTCCAAGACCATCATTGAAAAGATCAAGACGGCAGTTCCTTAAATATCCGAGCAAAAAAAAATCGCCGATTGCCTGAGTTCCTTGGACGAACTGATCGCCGTTCAAGCCCGCAAAGTAGACGCGCTCAAGACCCATAAAAAGGGACTGATGCAGCAGCTTTTCCCCCGTGAAGGTGAAACCCAACCGCGCCTGCGGTTTCCCGAGTTTCGCGGGGAGTGGAGAGGGACTAAGCTGATCTCGTTAAGTCGTGAGTCATTAAGCAACGGCGTCTTCAATGATCCTAAAAAAGTTGGTTCTGGCTACAAATTGATCAACGTCTCGGACATGTATATCGACACAACGATAGATGAAGAGCGTTTGTTGAAGCTCGAGCTCTCAATATCCGACTTCAAAGCGAATCAGGTAATACGTGGCGATATTTTTTTTACGCGCTCCTCTCTGGTTAAATCTGGAATAGCAGTCTCAAATATCTATCTCGGAAACGCTAATGACGTGACTTTTGATGGGCATCTCATAAAGTTCAGGCCCGATGACGACAAGGTTATTCCTTTGTTTACTCATTACCTTTTCAAGACTGAGCCAATACGCGCACAGCTCATAGCGCGCGGTAAATCTGCAACGATGACGACCATCGGTCAGACAGATGTTGCTAGCGTTAACCTTTTCTATCCCGAAAAGAACGAACAAAAGCGTATCGTCGGCTGCCTCACTTCCCTCGACAACCTCGTCACCGCCGCCATCCAAAAACTTAAAACCCTCAAGACCCACAAGAAAGGGTTGATGCAGCAGCTTTTCCCATCGGCGGAGGCGGTTGAGGCGTGAGCGAGAAGTCCAAGATTCATCGATTCACGAGCGTACGGAGTCTGGCTATGCGATTTGCTGCAAGCTGTGTAGCGAATTTCACAGATGCAATCGGTTGGGCAATTGCCGAGAATTCCTTGTTAGTTCGTGAAGGTCGGGGAAGGGCGTTATGACGAATAAAAAGCAGAAGCAGCAAGAGACTCCATCCAAGGCCACCACCGTCACCCCACCTGATGGCCTGACTGCCCTGCTTGGCAGCTTGCGCCAGCTCATCGCCGACTCGCGCAAGCAGGTGCTGCGGGCGGTGGATGCGGTTCAGGTGCAGACCTACTGGCACATTGGGCAGCACATTGTGGAGTTTGAGCAGGGGGGTGCCCAGCGGGCGGTCTACGGGAAGCGTTTGTTGCCACAGTTGGGGCAAGCGCTGGCGGGAGAGTATGGGCGGGGCTTTGATGCATCAAACCTTCGCTACATGAGGCTCTTTTACCAGGCGTTTCCAATTCGTGACGCACTGCGTCACGAATTGAGCTGGACGCACTACCGCCTGCTGCTGCGGGTGGACAGCGCCAAGGCCCGGCAGTGGTATGTGCAAGAAGCCGCCGCCCAAAATTGGAGTACGCGGGCGCTGGAGCGGCAAATTGGCAGCCTGTATTACGAGCGTCTGCTGCTGAGTCAGGACAAGGCTGCTGTGACTTCTGAGGCGCAGGCCAACATGGCGGCGCTGGAACACTCGCCACGCGCCTTTGTGCGCGACCCGGTGATGCTGGAGTTTTTGGGGCTGCCCGAGACAGGTCGCTTGCTGGATGCCAAGCCGGAAACAGCGCTGATGGACAAGCTTCAACAGTTTTTGATGGAGCTGGGCAAGGGCTTTGCCTTTGTGGCTCGGCAGCAGCGCATCAGCACCGAAACGCAAGACTTCTACATTGACTTGATGTTTTACAACTACCTGCTGAAATGCTTTGTGCTGATCGACCTGAAAACCGGACCGCTCACGCACCAGGACGTGGGGCAAATGGACATGTATGTGCGCATGTACGACGACCTGCGCCGGGGCGAGGGCGACAACCCCACGGTGGGCATTTTGCTGTGCGGCAGCAAAGACAAGTCTGTCGTGCGCTACTCGGTGCTCAACGGCAGCGAGCAGCTTTTTGCCAGCAAATATCGCTTGGTGCTGCCCACCGAGGAGGAACTGCGGCTGGAGCTGCAGCGCGACCGTGAAGAAATTGAAGCCTACCAAGACCTGCGTGGCGAAGGCAAGGACGATAGCGAAACATGACTGAACAAAACCAGAAGCAACTGGGCAACACCCTCTGGGCCATTGCCGACCAACTGCGTGGGGCCATGGACGCGGACGACTTTCGCGACTACATGCTGTCTTTCCTGTTTCTGCGCTACCTGTCTGACAACTACGAGGCGGCGGCCAGGAAGGAGCTGGGCAGCGACTACCCGGCGCAGATCGACAGCTCGGTATCCACACCCTTACAGCTTTGGTACGAGGGCAACCTGGACGACGTACCGGAGTTTGAAAAGCAGATGCGCCGCAAGGTGCATTACGTGATTGAGCCGCAGCACCTGTGGAGCAGCATTGCCAGCATGGCCCGCACGCAGGATGGCGAGATGCTGCGCACCTTGCAGGACGGGTTTAAGTACATTGAAACGGAGTCGTTCCAGAGCACGTTTCAGGGCTTGTTCTCCGAGATCGACCTGGCCTCGCCCAAGCTCGGCAAGACCTACACCGACCGCAATGCCAAGCTGTGCACCATCATCCAGAAGATTGCCGATGGGCTGGCAGAGTTCTCGAGAGAGATGGACGCACTGGGCGATGCTTATGAATACTTGATTGGCCAGTTTGCCGCCGGTTCGGGCAAGAAGGCAGGCGAGTTTTATACGCCCCAGCAAATCTCGGACATTCTCTCCACCATCGTCACGCTGGACAGTCAGGAGCCCAAGACGGGCAAGAAGCAGCGGCTGGAAAGCGTGATGGACTTCGCCTGCGGCTCCGGCTCGCTGCTGCTGAACGTGCGCAAGCGCATGGGGCCCAGTGGGAATGGGGGCATAGGCAAGATTTACGGGCAGGAAAAGAACATCACTACCTACAACCTGGCGCGCATGAACATGCTGCTGCACGGGGTGAAGGACACCGAGTTTGAAATCTTCCACGGCGACACGCTCACCAACGACTGGGAGATGCTGCGCCAGTTGAACCCGGCCAAAAAGCCTGCGTTTGACGCCATCGTGGCCAACCCACCGTTCAGCTACCGCTGGGATACCAGCGACGCACTGGCCGACGACGTGCGCTTCAAGAACCACGGCCTGGCCCCCAAGTCAGCCGCAGACTTTGCCTTTTTGCTGCACGGCTTTCATTTTCTGAAAGACGAAGGCGTGATGGCCATCATCCTGCCGCATGGCGTTCTGTTTCGTGGCGGGGCCGAGGAGCGCATTCGCACCAAGTTGCTCAAGGACGGCCACATCGACACGGTGATTGGCTTGCCGTCCAACCTGTTTTATTCCACCGGCATCCCGGTTTGCATCTTGGTGCTCAAGAAATGCAAGAAGCCGGATGACGTGCTGTTCATCAACGCCGCCGAGCACTTCGTTAAAGGCAAGCGCCAGAACCAGCTGACAGACGCGCACATCGCCAACATCGTTGAGACTTACCAGTTCCGCAAGGAAGAGGCGCGCTACTCCCGACGGGTGGAGATGGCCGAAATTGAGAAAAACGACTTCAACCTGAACATCTCGCGCTACATCAGCACGGCGGTGGGCGAGGCCGTGATTGACCTGGAGGCGACGCATAGCGAGTTGATTGAGATTGAAACCGCCATCGCGGCGGCAAAGCACAAGCACAACGCATTTTTGAAAGAACTGGGCTTGAGCCAGTTGCCATAAGTTGGTCTGATCACCCGTCAAAAGCAGCCCACAACAAATCTGCATCACAACAGTTTTGTTTTATACGACTGGTTTTTGCAACATCAAAACGCTACAAATTCAATAGCTGCTTGAGCAGTATTCTCAAGGGCTGGAAGCCGATTCGGCAATAAAAGCAAACGGATCCACAACCCTTACCCCGGTCGCCTCAAAGTGCCGCACATTGCGCGTCACCACGGTGAGGTTGTGACATAGGGCGGTGGCGGCGATCAGGTTGTCTGTGCCTTTGTTACCCGTCTGCACACACAGCCTGCCCCACAGTTTGGCGATGGTGGGCATGATGGGCAGGATGTGCTGGGCGAACTGCAATTCGGTCTGCGTCAGCCACTGCGCCAGCTCGGCGGCGAATTCAGGCTGGGTGGTGCGCAGGCGCTCGATGCCTGCTTGCATTTCGCCAATCGTCAGCGCACTTAAAAAGATGCCGTCTGGGCTTTGGTTCTGGAGAAACGCCAGCACCGCCGGATCAGGCCTGACTTTGCGCAGCTCGGACAGCAACATAGTGTCCAGCAGGATCATGAGAAATCGATCTCGCGGGGTTGAATGTCGGGGTTATTGGATGTGCTCAGTGCAACGCCTGGCTGCTGCTTGGGCACGGCCAGCAGGTGCTCCAGAAAGCTTTGTGGCGCATGGGCGCGGCCTGCGGCGCTGTTTTGCAGGGCTTGCCACGTCTGCTCGGACACCACCACCACCGCTTGCTTGCCGTGGCGGGTGATGTGTTGCGGCACGCCGAGCAGGGCTTGATCGACCACGGCGCTGAACTGGGCTTTGGCATCTTGCAGCCGCCAGACAGGCGTTGCGGTTGAATTCGTGGGGGTTTGCATCGTGTCGGCTGGATAACTAACACACATTTTATCTGACCAGATTGGCTGACCAGTTTTGCGAAAAAAAAGATAAACAAGAAGGGTTAAAGATTATCTTTAAACTGTGTTTTTAACCAGTTAAATTCAGCCCCGTGTCCTCCCTTCGCACCTTCTTCGTCGACTTCAACTCCTACTTCGCCTCGGTGGAGCAGCAGCTGAACCCCCTGCTGCGTGGCAAACCGGTGGGGGTGGTGCCGGTGATGGCGGAGACGACTTGCTGCATTGCGGCCAGTTATGAGGCCAAGCACTTTGGCGTGAAAACGGGCACTTCGGTGCGCGATGCACGCAGGCTGTGCCCGGGCATTGTGTTCATTGAGGCCCAGCACGCGGCCTATGTGCACTACCACCAGCTGGCGGTGGCAGCGGTGGACCGTATCGTGCCAGTGCGCCAGGTGATGAGCATTGACGAGATGGAATGCGAGCTGCCCACCCGGTGGCGCAACCGGGAAAAAGCCACTGAGTTGGCGCACGCGGTGAAAAAGGAAATTTTGGCCACCGTGGGCGACCAACTGCACACCAGCATTGGCGTGGCGCCCAACACCCTGCTGGGCAAGCTGGCCTCCAACATGCAAAAGCCCAACGGTCTGGTCATTCTGGAAATGGCCGACATTCCGCAGGCGCTTTTGCACCTGAAGCTGCAGGCCATTAACGGCATTGGCCCCAGCATGCTGATCCGGTTGAACCGCTGCGGAATTCACAGCTTGCTGCAGCTGTATGCCGCGCCACGTGATCTGCTGCATACCGCCTGGGGCGGTGTGGCGGGCGACGAGATGTATGACAAGTTGCGCGGCCAGTGGTATGCCCCGCGCGCCACGGTGGAGCGCAGCCTGGGCCATTCGCATGTGTTGCCGCCGCAGTTGCGCAACCCGGCCAGCGCCTTTGCCGTGCTGAACCGCCTGACCCAGAAAGCCGCGATGCGCCTGCGCAAACAACAGCTGTATGCCACGGCGATGCAGGTCAGCGTGCGCTGCCGCCGGTACGGCGGCTCGCCTGCTGAGGCGCACAGCGAACCGGAACCGCACGGCGGCCACCGCGCAGAACCTGACCCGCACGGCGGCCACCGCGCGACGCGTTTTGGCGAAACGCAAAACACGTCCTTTCTATTGCACACGCTGCAAACGCTGTGGCACAGCGGCTTGCACGAGATTCGCCAGCCCCATGGCGTGGGCGTGGTGCTGCTGGATCTGGTGCCCGCGGCCCTGCACACACCCTGCTTGTTTGAAGACGCCGCGGCTCGCGAGCAAAGCGCCCACGCACAAGCCAGCACCGCACACATTCAAAACACCCCGGCTCAGCGCAACCCGGTGCGGCTGCTCGCGGCGATGGACGCCATCAACAAAACCCACGGCAAAACCGCGCTGTATTTCGCCACCGCCCACCACGCGCTGGACCACGCCCCCATGCGCATCGCGTTCAACCGGATTCCTGATCTGGAGACTGAACGCTAGTAGGTCCGTCCGCCCCCTAGCGAGACACAGATTTATTCGTTATCAATGCGCGGCCCCTTGCCGCGATATGCGTCGACATGACATCAATTTGCTATAAATTAAATAGCTGCTTGAGCAATATCTGAAAGGGTTACAAGCCAGTTTGGGCTTTAACCAATGGTGATTGCACAGGTTCCAGCGGTAACACCACCTGCACCCGGGTTCCGGGCGCTGCGGCTTGAATGCTCAGCTGCGCGCCGATCAAGGCGGCGCGTTCGTGCAGGCTGCGCACGCCGTTGCCGCGCTGGCCGTCATAGCCTCGCCCGTCGTCGCGCAGGGCAATGGTGATGGCGCTGGGATTGGCGTGCGCAGAGAGGGTGATTTCGCTGGCCTCGGCGTGTTGCAGGGCGTTGGACACCGCCTCGAACACGATGTACTGCAGGTGCCGCATGCCTTCTTCGCTGCCTTGGGGCCAGTAGGGCAAGGCATCCACCGCCCACACCAGCTGCAGGCCAGCGGCGGTCAGACGGGGACCCATACGAAAGCGCAGGCTGGCCAACAGCGCATTCACATCACCCGGTGGCAGGTTCATCGCGTCAATCGACAGACGCAACTGATCCAGCGACTCGCGTAGCGTCTGGATCACCTGCGCCACCTGCTGCGGGCCGGCCACGCCGGATTCCAACTGGCGGATGGCGGTGATCAGGTGCGCGCCTGCGCCGTCGTGCATGTCACGAAGAATCCGCGCCCGCTCCTGTGCTGTGGCCGCCGTGCGCTCCAGCGTGCGCAGCGCCTCGTGCTGGGCGCTAAGCGCTTGTTCACGGGCCAGCAGGCGTTGCTCCAGCGAATGTTGCAAAGCCAGCAGGTCGTCTTTGGAGCGTTTGAAGCGCAGGCTGACGATGGCGATGATGGACAGCGCCAGGCAGGCGGCTACGGCCTTGCTCCAGCCAATGTCGGCGTACAGCGCGGCATCGGCGCGGCCTGCCAGCGTGTCGCGCACGATGGCTGCGGTGCAGGCCAGCACAGAAGCGGCCATCAAGCCACGAGCCCAATCGGGCTGGCGCACCACCTGCCAGGCCAGGCGCAAGCCCAGTAGCGCCCACACCAGCAGCGACAGGGCCATCCACACAATCACCCAGCTGCTGGTGTTTTGCACATAACCCACCAGCACCAGCGGTGGGGCCAGTGCCAGCAGGCCCGCTATCGTCCAGCGCTCCCAACGGGGGCGTCCATTCCACAAGGCCACCGCCATCTGGTAGAGCGAAAGCGTCCACAGCCAGAACAACGCCAGCACCACCAGCGCCCAGTCGGGCCAGGGCAACAGTGAGGCCTCCCACCAGGTGTCCATCACGCGCAAGCCCCAGGCCGCCTCACCCAGTGCCGCGAAGGCATACAAGCGGTCGCGCTGCTGAAACCACAGCAGCAGACACAGCGCTGCGGCCAGGCCGCTGAGCACCGATGCCGCCTGGGGTAGCCCGATGCGCATGAGCTCCTCATCACGCCAGGTGGCAGCCAGCGCGTGCGTTGGCCCCACCCGCACCACCGACAGGCCCGCACGGCGGCCAATGTCCGCGCGCAGCTCAATGCGCAGCTCGTTGCGCTCACGCAGCAGGGAGGCCGGTGTCACGAGATACAACGGGCGCTTGGCGGCCCAGCCGTCTCCCGGGCGGTCCAGCTGTCGGCCCTCGGCCAGCACGGCGCCGTTCAAGCTGACGCGGTAGGCATTGCCCAGGCGCTCGATCAACACCGCATGGGGCTCCTGGCGCGCCGCTGGCGTCAGGTCAAAGTGCACCCGCAGATCCGCCCAGCCGCTGCTGCGCCGGTGATCCACGTCCCAATGCAACGGCAGCGCAATGTCAGTGGGTGCCACGGTTTCCTGGCCTTGCAGGCGCAGGGCCACGTGGGCACGGTCCAAAATCTGGACGGCGGGATCGCCAACAGTTTGCGCATGCGCGCAAGGGGTCAGCAGAAGGATCAGGCAGACACCCACCAGACACCGCTCCAGCCAGCAGACCAACGCCCGGTTCACAAACCCGCGCTCCGTCCCAGCAAGCCCATGCGGGTGGCCTCAAACACGGCTTCGCTGCGCGAGTGCACGGCCAGTTTGCCGTACAGGTTCTTGATGTGGCTTTGCACCGTGTGGATGGTCACGTCGCTCAGGCGCGCAATTTCGGCATAAGAGTAACCCCTGGAAATCAGTTCCAGCACATTCGATTCACGCGGGGTCAGCACCAGCGTGGGCGCCACCAGTGCGGCGGGTGGCGGTGTCGTTTGCTGGCGCAATCGTTCCAGTACCTTGCGCGCAATCATGGGCGAAATCGGCGAGGCACCGTGCTTGATGTCCACCATGATCTGCCCCACATCCGCCAGGGACGAGTCTTTCTGGATGTAGCCAACCGCCCCCGCCTGCACACAGGCCAGCACGGTGTCCTCGTCGCCAAACACCGAAATCACCAAAATTTCGCAAGCGGGCTGGGTCAGCGCCACGTGCTGCAGCAGGCTCAGACCATGCCCGTCCGGCAGGGCCAGATCGGTCAGTAGCAGGTCGGCAGGGTGCTCGTCCAGCCACTGCCGGGCGGGCTGCAGGCGCGCAAATGAAGCCGCCAGTTCCAGCTCAGGCCGGTTATGGATACAGGTTTCAAAAAATTGGCGGACGGCGACATCGTCTTCCAGCAAAACGACGCGCCAGCGGGGTGTGGTCATGGGCTGGGCTGTAGGGGATGTTGAGGGGTCATCTTAGTGCGCCGCCCACCCGGGGCGCACCCCATCTTTGAGGGTGCCTCCTCACATACTTATGGGGTAGGCGCGGCAGAGGCAAATTTCAACAATCGACAGGGCGCAAACCGTTGCCCACTCCCTCCCGACGAACCCACGAAAGTTTTTATGCACCTGCTCATCCGCCTGCTCAAAGCCTTGCGCCCAGCCAGCGCACACTCACGCACCTGCGTGCTGGCCGCGTTGAAATGGCTTGTTTGCCTGCCCGTGGCGCTGGGTGTGCTGGCCGCTTGCGGGTCAGACAGCAATGAGACCGCGCCAGAGGTCGACATCATTCAAGCGGCCCCCGTGGTTTTTGAGAACGCGACCTTTGCCGGGCGCACCGCCAACAGCAACTTGTTTGCGGCCGTCATCACCAACGCCGATGGCGTGCAGGCGTATTTTTGCGATGGCCAGCGCGGCTACTGGTTTCGCGGCGCACCCAGCGACTCGGTGCTCGAGCTGCAGGAAGTCTCAGGTGCCAAGTTGCAGCTGCAACTGGCCGGCAACCTGGTGGTGGGGCGTTTGACCGTGGGCGACACCGTCACCCCGTTCGAACTGCCAGCGGTACAGGGCGACGCTTTGTTTCGCGCCGATACCGCGGTTGGCGATGTGCGGCTGCTGGGCGGGTGGATCGAATTGCCCGGCGGCGAGCAGCGCGGCTCTATTCGCGTCGGCACCCTGACGCTGCCCAGCACCCTGACGACCGATCGCCTGGTGGTGTGTGACAACTGCACCGTGTTTTCAGCCGGCATGACGGCCGCCCCGTTCACACCCGCCAGCGCCCTGCTCACCCGCAACCAGATCCAAACGTTCACCGTCATCGGCCTGGGTGACTCTTTCATGTCGGGCGAAGGTGCCCCCGTCACTGTGGGCGATTTGCCGTTTCGCCCAGGCCTGAGCGACGGTTTCCCCCCCTTGCCCATCATCGTGGGCTTCGAGGAGCGCTGGTCCAACGGCTTGCCCACGGGCGGTGCGCTGCGCAATTTCAACTTGAGCGCTGACGAGCGTGCACGACTGGAACGCCAGGCACGCGCCTGCCACAGGGGGGCCTCCGGCCTGGGGCTGGCGGTGGACGCGCTGCGCACCACCTGGCCCGCCAGCGTGGAAATTGTTCACCAAACCTTTGCCTGCTCGGGTGCCAAAGTGGCCAACCTGCTCGATCAGTTCGACAGCGGGCCGGCGGACTGTGCCGCGGAAAGTGGCCTGAAAAAAGACAACTGCCTGGGTGTTTCTGACGACTTGCCCACCGCCGCCATCCGCCCCCAGATGCCGGAGGCGCTCGACTTTCTGGCTGCCCAGCGCCTGAAGGCTGACGCGGTGGTGATGTCTATCGGCGGCAATGACCTGGGTTTTGGCGATGTGCTAACCGACTGCATCACCGGCGACTGCTGGAAACCCGACAGCAAGGCCAGCGATGCGGTGCGCACCGGTCGTGCCGCCCTGCCCGACCGCTACGCCCAGCTGGCCAGCAGCTTCACCCGCGCGGGCCTGCCGCCTGGCAACGTGTTTCTCACCTCGCACCCCAGCCCGCTGCGCCGAACCGCCACCGACCTGTGCGCCGGCACCAATTTTGGCACTGACCTGGTGCTGGCCGCCATTTCAGACGAGGACGCCGTGTTCGCCACCAGCGTGCTGGGCACCATCAACAGCCAGGTCTCCATTGCGGTGAGCCGCCACCAGTGGCAGTCGGTCACCACACACTTGGGCACCGAGGTGGGCCATGGCATCTGCAGCCCCCAGCCCTGGTACAACAGTGTGAAGTCAGCCTCAGCCACCCAAGGCGCAGATTTGCCCAGTTACATTCCCGGCCTGTTTTTAAGCGCAGGCATGGTGCACCCCAACCAGGCCGGCCAGCGCGACGGCTATATGCCCGCCTACCGTGCTTCGCTGGACAAAGCCCTCACCACCCGCTTCACACCCAAGCCGCCCCGGCTGTTTCGGGCCGTGGCCTTCCGCATCGAGGGTGGTCGCCGGTTGGTCACTTTGCAGTGGGACGACACGAACGCCTTCGAGTCGAAAAACGTCATCACCAACACTTTCACCGATGCCACTGTCGCCACCGGCCCCGACGCAACACAGCGCACCGTCGAGCTGGACGGCACCCGCACCGTGGGCCAGTTCACCCTGAAAACCTGCTTTAACGGTCCCCGCGAGGTTTGCGCCCACGAGATTGGTGCCGTGGTGGACGTGGAGGTCAAAGTCCCCACGCACCGCCCCCGCATCACCGGCAATGGCGTCTCGGGCACCCAGGCCCTGCTCAACCCCAGCCAGGCCACAGAAGCCCTGTTCTCGTGGGACGACACGGCACCCAGCCGCCTGTACTCCACCGTCGAACTGGACAACGCGGGTGTCATCAGCCGCCGCGCCGTAACTGGGCAAAGCTTTGTGGTGCCCTACGAACCGGGCACCCAGCGCTTTCGTATGGCTGCCTGCAACACACTAGGCTGCGGCCCCGCCACCGCCTGGACCGACCTGGCACGACCGCCAGCCTTCAGCCTGCCAACACCCTGCGTGCCGCCGCAAAGAAGACTGCTAAACGGTTGTCGTTAAGTCGATTGACACGCCGCCTCGAATGAATCGGTCGCCATGGTTCAACCCAGATTTTCCATTAGGCGCACCTTCGGTGCTGTTTGGATTCCAACGGCGCATTTGCGGCCATTTTCGACCCTCTTCGTCGCCCATGGCACTGGCCATGAGCTCCTCAGTCGGGCCAAAACTGACTCGCGACTGCATCCGTTGTCTCTCCAAACCCTAATGGAAATTCTGGGTTCAACAGCGGTTCAATCAATACGGCCCGGGAATGCACCAAATTTCCGTTGTGGCTGAGGTTTGGCAGGCTTCGCGGGCCTGCTGGAGATGAACAGCGTTTCTCAGGCGTGGCTTAAGGTTGCAGCCAATCGCTGCGCCGCAGCCAGGGCCTGAGAGGCATCTCGCGCCTCCACCATGATGCGCAGGAGCGGCTCGGTGCCACTGGCACGAATCAACACGCGGCCCGTGTTGCCCAGCTCTTTTTCCACCACCCGGGTTTCGTCTTTCAGGCGCTGATTGGCCTGCCAGTCGTGGCCCGGTTGCAGTTTGATGTTCAGCAGGGTTTGCGGGAAGAGCGTCACGCCGTCCAGCAATTCGGCCAGGGTTTTGCCGCTGCGCACGCAGGCTTGCAGCACCTGCAAGGCGCTGATCAGGCCGTCGCCGGTGGTGTGTTTGTCTAACGCCAGCAGGTGGCCAGAGCCTTCGCCACCGAGCAGCCAGCCACGCGCCTCCAACGCTTCGAGCACGTAGCGGTCGCCCACTTTCGTGCGCACCAACTCCACGCCACGCGCTTGTAGCGCCAGCTCCACGGCCATATTGGTCATGAGCGTGCCGGCTACACCGGGAATTTTTTCACCGCGGGCCAGGCGCTCGGTCACCATCAAATACAAAAGCTCATCACCGTTAAACAAGCGGCCTTGCGCGTCCACCAGTTGCAGGCGGTCGGCATCGCCATCGAGTGCCACGCCATAGTGGGCGTTGTGGGTTTTGACGGCTTGTAGCAGGGCTTGGGGGTGGGTAGCGCCCACCTCGTGGTTGATGTTCAGGCCGTCGGGCGCGCAGCCAATCGCAATGACCTCGGCCCCAAGCTCGTGAAACACCTTGGGCGCAATCTGGTAGGCCGCGCCGTGCGCCCCATCGACCACGATGCGCAGGTGTTTCAGGCTCAGATCGTTGGCAAAGGTACTTTTACAAAACTCGATGTAGCGGCCTGCGGCGTCGTCCAGGCGCTTGGCCTTGCCCAGGTGCCTGGATTCGGCCCAGACCGGCGCTTGCTCCAGCGCGGCTTCGACCGCCAGCTCCCAGGCATCGGGTAGCTTGGTGCCCTGAGCGCTGAAAAATTTGATGCCGTTATCGGCATACGGGTTATGGCTGGCGCTGATGACCACACCCAGGCTGGCACGTTGGGCGCGGGTGAGATACGCCACGCCGGGGGTGGGCAGTGGGCCCAGCAGCACCACGTCCACCCCTGCCGAGTTAAAGCCGGATTCGAGCGCACTTTCCAGCATGTAGCCTGAAATACGGGTGTCTTTGCCAATCAGCACCGTGGGGCGCGACTCTTTTTCTTTGAGCACGCGGCCCACCGCATGGGCCAGGCGAAGAACAAAGTCAGGGGTGATGGGGTGCTGGCCAACCGTGCCGCGAATGCCGTCGGTGCCGAAATACTGTCTCGTCATGTTTTTTAAGCCTTTTAGCGGTTTTGCCCTTGTAGATATTGCTCAAGCAGCTACTGAAATTGTAGCGTTCCAAACCTTCAAGGCGGCTACTGTTTCACGCACGTCGTGCACCCGCACGATGCGCGCGCCACGCTCCACCGCCAGCAAGGCCGCCGCCACGCTGGGCACCATGCGTTGCTCGACCGGTAGCCCAGTTACTGCGCCCAGCGACGACTTGCGCGACCAACCCACCAGCAGTGGCGTGCCCGCGACCAGCAGTTCGCGCTGGCGGGCCAGCAGGCTGAAGTTTTGGGCGACCGTTTTGCCAAAGCCAATGCCCATATCCCACACAATCCGCGCCTTTTCGACCCCCAGCCCTTTTAAATGCTGCTCAACCAGCTCTAAAAACGATAGCACCTGTGGGACCACATCGCCCTGCATCGGCCAGCTCTGCATGGTCTGCGGGTCGCGATGCATGTGCATCAGGCAGATGCCGCAATTGGGGTGCGCGGCTATGGTTTGCATGGCACCAGGCTGACCGGATTGACCAAGCTTGCGCAGGGCCCACACGTCGTTGATGATGTCTGCGCCCAAGTCCAGCACGGCCTGCATGACCTGGGGCTTATAGGTGTCCACCGAAATAGGCACATCTAGTTTCACAGCCTCACTCACCACTGGGAGCACGCGAGCGAGCTCTTCTTCCAGCGACACCGGCGAGCTGCCAGGGCGGGTGGATTCGCCGCCAATATCCAGGATGTTGGCACCGTCTTTGAGCAGCTGCTCGCAGCGATTCAAGGCTACCTGGGTGGTGTGGTGCTGCCCACCGTCCGAGAACGAATCAGGCGTGAGGTTGACGATGCCCATCACCTGCGGGGCGGTCAGGTCGATGCGAAATCGGGCGGTTTGCCAGTGGGGCATAGGTATGAAAAAAGGGCCCGAAGGCCCTTTGTGTATCAAGCTGCTGTCGGCGCGGGCTCTACCACCAACGGCACACCGCCCGAGCCGCCACCGCTACCCGAATTGGGCGTACGAGGCGTGAAGTCCTTTGGTGGACGGGGCTCTTTGCCCGCCATGATGTCGTCAATCTGGTCGGCGTCAATGGTTTCCCACTCGAGCAGGGCCTTGGCCATCACGTGCATCTTGTCCTGGTTGTCTTCAATGAGTTTACGGGCGATGCCGTATTGCTCATCGATGATGCGGCGCACCTCGGCGTCGACCTTTTGCATGGTGGCCTCGCTCATGTTGGTGGTCTTGGTCACGCTGCGGCCCAGGAACACTTCGCCTTCGTTTTCGGCGTAGACCATAGGGCCCAGCGCGTCGGTCATGCCGTAGCGCATCACCATGTCACGCGCCAGGGTCGTGGCGCGTTCAAAGTCGTTGCTGGCACCGGTGGTCATTTGTTTCATGAACACCTCTTCGGCAATGCGGCCACCAAACAGCATGCTGATCTGGTTGAGCATGTAGTCTTTGTCGTAGCTGTAGCGGTCTTGCGCGGGCAGGCTCATGGTCACGCCCAGGGCGCGACCACGCGGAATGATGGTGACTTTGTGCACCGGGTCGCACTTGGGCATGAGCTTGCCAATCAAGGCGTGACCCGACTCGTGGTAAGCCGTGTTACGACGCTCTTCTTCGGGCATGACCATGCTTCGGCGCTCGGGGCCCATGAAGATTTTGTCTTTGGCCTTTTCAAAGTCGACCATCTCAACCACTCGAGCGCTGCGGCGCGCAGCCATCAAAGCCGCTTCGTTGCATAAGTTGGCGAGGTCAGCGCCACTCATGCCGGGCGTGCCACGGGCAATCACCGAGGGGTTCACGTCCTGGCCCAAAGGCACTTTGCGCATGTGCACATTCAAAATCTGCTCGCGGCCGCGAATGTCGGGCAGGGTCACATACACCTGACGGTCAAAACGGCCGGGGCGCAGCAAGGCGGCGTCCAGAATGTCGGGTCGGTTGGTGGCGGCGACCACAATCACGCCCAGGTTGGTTTCAAAGCCGTCCATCTCCACCAGCATCTGGTTCAGGGTCTGCTCGCGCTCGTCATTGCCACCGCCCAGGCCTGCGCCACGCTGACGGCCCACGGCGTCAATCTCGTCGATGAAGATGATGCAAGGCGCGTTTTTCTTGGCGTTTTCAAACATGTCGCGCACGCGGGCTGCGCCCACGCCGACAAACATCTCCACAAAATCGGAGCCCGAAATACTGAAAAACGGTACCTTGGCTTCGCCCGCAATGCCTTTGGCCAGCAAAGTCTTACCGGTGCCGGGCGGGCCGACGAGCAGCAGGCCACGCGGAATACGGCCACCCAGCTTCTGGAATTTGGCGGGGTCTTTCAAGAAGTCCACCACTTCCTTGACTTCTTCTTTGGCCTCATCGCAACCGGCCACATCGGCAAAAGTCACGGTGTTGTTGTTCTCGTCCAGCATGCGGGCCTTGCTCTTGCCAAAGCTGAAGGCACCGCCTTTGCCGCCACCCTGCATTTGCCGCATGAAGTACACCCACACACCAATCAAAAGCAGCATGGGGCCCCAGCTGACCAGCAAGGTCATGAGCAGCGAACCTTCTTCGCGCGCTTTCACGTCAAACTTCACGCCGCTATTGATCAAATCGCTGACCAGGCCACGATCCAGGTAGGTGTCGGTGGTGCGGATTTTCTTGTCGTCGGTGGTAATCGCCAGAATCTCGCCGCCGCTGATGCCTTCGGGAATAGAGGCCTGCTTGATGCGCTTGGCACGCACTTCCTCCAGAAAGTCGGAATAGGCCATCGAGGTCACGCCCGAGGTGCCGCCTTTGTCAAACTGCTTGAAGACGGTGAAAAGCACGAGTGCGATCACCAGCCATACAGCTACTTTTGAAAACCACTGGTTGTTGTTCAACGGGAACTCCGATCCAAACGAGAGCAAAAAAGACAAACGGCAAGAATGCCGTAGTTGTGCGCCATTTTAGGTGTTTCAAGCGGCCGGGCTATGTATTTTCCCCAGGCCGCCACGCGACAAGCAAGGGCTATTCAGACTGAAGCTGCGTCAAACGCAGCGGGTTTCAACCCGATGCCCACCAGAAAATTCTCCGACGAGTTGCTGCGCGAGGCTTTTGGTTTCATGGGTTTGACGACCAGAAAACTGCTTTTGAACAGCTTGACAAGATCGCTGTAGCCGCTGCCGTGAAACACCTTGGCCACTAGCGCACCCTCCGGTTTCATATGGGTCTGGGCGAACTCAATTGCAAGCTCCACCAGATGGGCCATGCGCGCCGCGTCAGCCGATTCAATGCCCGACAGATTGGGGGCCATGTCCGAGACCACCACATCAGCCTTGCGCTGCGCCAGCACAGCTTCCAGCTGCGCCAGAACCTCGGGCTCGCGAAAATCGCCCTGCAAGAAATTGACGCCTTCGATGGGATCCATCGGCAACATATCCAGCGCCACAATCGTGCCCTTGAGTTCCCCCACAGCCGCCCCGGTGGGCGACAAACGCCGACGCACATACTGGCTCCAGGCACCGGGTGTGCTGCCCAGGTCGACCACCAGATGCCCGGGCTTGATCAGGCCCAGCGTTTCGTCAATTTCCTTCAGTTTGTAAGCCGCCCGCGCGCGATAGCCTTCTCTGGCGGCCAGCTTGACGTAGGTGTCGTTCACATGGTCGTTCAACCAGGCTTTATTGACTTTTTTACTTTGGGTTTTAACTTTCATAGGCCGATTGTGAAGGTGCCGGGATGCAACCGGGATAATCGGGCATGCCCCACATACAACTGACTCCCGCCCAACGCAAAGACCACCGCTCCGAGGCGCACCACCTGGACCCCGTGGTCATGATCGGCAACGACGGTTTGACCCCCGGCGTGACCAAAGAAATTGACGCCGCGCTCAATTCACACGGTCTGATCAAAATCCGCGTGCTCGGCGACGACCGGGCCGCGCGCGATTTGCTGTTCAAAAGCCTGGCCGATGACTTGAACGCCGCGCCGATTCAACACATCGGCAAGCTGCTGGTGCTGTGGCGACCCAAGCCCGACAAGGAAAAAGCCGCCGCCAGCGACGACCGCATGGCCGGTCCACGCGATGTGAAAGTGCTCAAGTACAGCTCACGCGGCGGCCAACGCCCGGAGGTGAAAACCCTGCGCGTGCTGGGCAACCAGCGGTTGACTCAGGGCGGCAAAGTCAAGCGGGCGGCAGCGCCCAAACAGGTTTCGGTGAAGAAGCGCAGCCAGACTTGATGCAGGTCAACGTGCAGGCGTGAGCTTGTACAAAGCCGCACCCGCACACAGCCACTGCACCCCATACATGCCGCTGCCCACGGCGTGCCACAGCTTGAGATTTTCGCGCGCCACGATGCGTGGAGCCACCGCAAACTCAACCAGCAGCGCGAGCAACATGCCGCTTACTACAAAAATCATAGCTGCTTGAGCAGTATTTGCTTGGGCTAGAGGCCGATTTGACCTAAAAATCATCAGCAACAATAGCCCGCACACCACCGACACCCAGGTCTGCGCCGCAAACAGTTTGGCCGCCATGCCACCGGCCATGGCGGGCGTTGGCAGGTGTGCAAACAACAAAGGCACGACCAAAAACCCCAGCGTGGTCAAGCTGCCCCACCACAGGGCGGCGACGAACAGGGGCAGACGGTGCATGGCAGCCCTAAACGTAGCTGACGCGAATAATCTCGTAGCGCCGGTTGCCGCTGGGCGCAATCACCTCGGCGGTGTCGCCCTCTTCTTTGCCAATCAGCGCGCGGGCAATCGGGCTGCTGATGTTGATCAGGCCCAGCTTTAAATCAGCCTCGTCTTCACCCACGATCTGGTAGGTGACCTTGTCGCCTGATTTTTCGTCTTCCAGCTCCACGGTTGCGCCAAACACCACGCGGCCGCCGGCGTCCAGACCCGCCGGGTCAATGATTTGCGAGCCCGACAGCTTGCTTTCGATCTCCTGAATGCGCCCCTCGATAAAACCCTGGCGGTCTTTGGCGGCGTCGTACTCGGCGTTCTCGCTCAAATCGCCCTGCGCACGCGCCTCGGAAATCGCGTTGATGACCCAAGGGCGCTCCACGGTTTTGAGTTTGTGCAGTTCCGCTTTGAGTTTTTCGCTGCCGCGCTTGGTGATCGGGATGGTGGCCATGTTGATTTGCTGTGGAAAAAACGAAACCGCCGAGCGGAAATCGCTCGGCGGTGGTTATTGAAATTATGCCGTTCGAAGGCTGGTTTGTGTCAAGCGCTTAGCTGCGCGTGCATCTCCTGCACCGAAATCACGCCCAGCTGGTCGATGTACTTCATGCCTTCCACCGCCGCCTCGGCGCCCGAGATGGTGGTGTAGGTGGTCACGCGGGCCAGCAGGGCGGTGGTGCGGATGGCGCGGGAGTCTTTGATGGCGTTGCGGCGCTCTTCCACGGTGTTGATGACCAACGAAATGTCGTTGTTCTTGATCATGTCCACCACGTTGGGTCGGCCTTCGGTGACCTTGTTGACCGTCACACAGGGAATGCCCGCTGCCGTGATGGCCGCCGAGGTGCCTTTGGTGGCCACCAGCTCATAGCCCTGGGCCACCAGGGCGCGCGCCACGTCTACCGCACGCGGTTTGTCGCCGTTTTTCACCGTCAAAAACACCTTGCCGGTGGAGGTGACGCCGTCGGCCTTGAACGGGCGCGGCAGCTTGGTGCCCGCGCCCAGCTGGCTTTTCACAAAGGCTTCGCCAAAGGTTTTGCCCACCCCCATCACCTCGCCGGTGGACTTCATCTCGGGACCGAGAATCGTGTCCACACCGGGGAATTTGACGAAGGGGAACACCGCTTCTTTCACGCTGAAATACGGCGGCGTAACCTCTTTTGTGATGCCTTGCGAGGCCAGAGACTGCCCCACCATGCAGCGCGCCGCTACCTTGGCCAGCTGGATGCCGGTGGCCTTGCTGACAAAGGGCACGGTACGGCTGGCGCGGGGGTTGACTTCCAGCACGTAGATCACGTCCTGGCCGTCCACCGTCTGAATGGCGAACTGCACGTTCATCAGGCCCACCACATTCAATGCCTGGGCCATGGCAGCGGTCTGGCGCTTGATTTCGGTCACTGTGGCAGCGCTCAAAAAGTACGGGGGCAAGGAGCAGGCCGAGTCACCGCTGTGCACACCTGCTTGTTCGATGTGCTCCATCACGCCGCCGATGAAGGTCACGCCCGTGGCGTCGCGAATGCAGTCGACATCGCACTCAATCGCGTCGTTCAAAAAACGGTCCAGCAGCACCGGCGAGTCGTGGCTTACCTTGACGGCCTCGCGCATGTAGCGCTCCAGGTCGCGCTGCTCGTGCACGATTTCCATGGCCCGGCCACCCAGCACATAGCTGGGGCGCACCACCAGTGGGTAACCCAGCGCCGTGGCTTTTTCCAGGGCCTCGGGCTCGGTGCGGGCGGTGGCGTTGGGTGGCTGCTTCAGCTGCAAGGTGTGCAGCAGGGCCGAGAAGCGCTCGCGGTCTTCGGCGGCGTCAATCATGTCGGGGCTGGTGCCGATGATGGGCACGCCGTTGGCTTCCAGGCCCAGCGCCAGCTTCAAAGGCGTCTGGCCGCCGTATTGCACGATCACACCCAGCGGTTTTTCCTTGTCCACAATTTCCAGCACGTCTTCCAGCGTGAGGGGCTCGAAATACAGGCGGTCGCTGGTGTCGTAGTCGGTGGACACGGTTTCGGGGTTGCAGTTGACCATGATGGTCTCGTAACCGTCTTCGCGTAAGGCCAGCGCGGCGTGCACGCAGCAGTAGTCAAATTCAATGCCCTGGCCAATGCGGTTGGGGCCACCGCCCAGCACCATGATTTTCTTATTGTTGGTGGGCTCGGATTCGCACTCAGCGTTGTCGCTGCTCTCGTAGGTGGAGTACAGATAAGCCGTGTTGGTGGCGAACTCGGCAGCGCAGGTGTCCACGCGCTTGTAAACAGGCCGCACACCCAGCGCCCAGCGCTGTTCCCGAACGGCTTTGTCGGTGGTGTGCAGCAGTTTGGCCAAGCGGCGGTCAGAAAAACCTTTTTTCTTGAGACCTAAAAGCTCCTGTTTTGATAGCTGCTTGAGCAGATTTTGTGAGGGCTGGGCAGCGATTTGGTCTATTTCCAGCTCCAGCTTCACGATTTCCTGGATTTGCACCAGAAACCACGGGTCAATCTTGGTCAGCTCGTGCACTTCTTCCAGGCTCATGCCTTGGGCAAACGCATCGCCCACGTACCAGATGCGCTCGGGGCCGGGCTCACCCAGCTCCTTTTCCAGCACTTCGCGGTCTTGCGTCATCTCGTTCATGCCATCCACGCCGACTTCCAGCCCGCGCAAGGCTTTCTGGAAAGACTCCTGGAAAGTACGGCCCATGGCCATCACCTCGCCGACCGACTTCATTTGCGTGGTCAAGCGACTGTCGGCCTGCGGGAATTTTTCGAAGGCGAAGCGGGGGATTTTGGTGACGACGTAGTCGATGGACGGCTCGAACGATGCCGGCGTGGCCCCGCCAGTGATCTCGTTGCGCAACTCGTCCAAGGTGTAGCCGCAAGCCAGCTTGGCCGCCACTTTGGCAATCGGGAAACCGGTGGCTTTGGAAGCCAGCGCCGACGAGCGTGACACGCGTGGATTCATCTCGATCACCACCATGCGCCCGTCTTCGGGGTTGATGGAAAACTGCACATTGCTGCCGCCGGTGTCCACGCCAATTTCACGCAGCACCGCCAGCGATGCATTGCGCAGAATCTGATACTCCTTGTCGGTGAGCGTTTGCGCTGGGGCCACGGTGATGCTGTCGCCCGTGTGTACGCCCATCGGATCCAGATTTTCAATCGAGCACACGATGATGCAGTTGTCCGCCTTGTCGCGCACCACCTCCATCTCATACTCTTTCCAGCCCAGCAGCGACTCCTCAATCAGCAGCTCGCTGGTCGGCGATGCCTCCAGCCCGCGCTTGCAGATCACTTCAAATTCTTCAGCGTTGTAGGCAATGCCGCCGCCTGTGCCGCCCAGGGTGAAGCTGGGGCGAATCACAGTGGGGAAACCCAGGGTTTTTTGCACCGTCCAGGCCTCTTCCATGCTGTGCGCAATGCCCGAGCGGGCCGAGCCCAGGCCGATCTTGGTCATCGCGTCTTTGAACTTCAGCCGGTCTTCCGCCTTGTCAATCGCTTCGGGCGTGGCCCCGATCAATTCCACCGGCTTGCCCGTGGCTGCACCCATGTACTTGGCCAACACCCCGTGGTGCCACAAATCCAGCGCGCAGTTCAGCGCGGTTTGGCCACCCATGGTCGGCAGGATGGCGTCGGGACGCTCTTTGGCAATGATTTTTTCAACCGTTTGCCAGGTGATCGGCTCGATGTAGGTCACATCCGCCGTCGCCGGGTCGGTCATGATCGTGGCGGGGTTGCTGTTGATCAAAATGACCTTGTACCCCTCCTCGCGCAAGGCTTTGCAGGCTTGCACGCCGGAGTAGTCGAACTCGCAAGCCTGGCCAATGATGATGGGGCCGGCGCCGATGATGAGGATGGATTGGATGTCGGTGCGTTTAGGCATGGTCTGTCTTCAGTCGTGGAGCCAAAGCGGTTGACTCCAGGTATGTGAATTAGGAGGGCGATTGTTCTGCGGGCTTTTCTGTGGAAGGTCGTCGGTCCAAGCGCTCCAGCAGCGCCTGCTTGCGCTCAGGCGGCATGTTTTTTTGCATCAATTGCATCAGCCCATCGCCGTCAATCATGGGGCGCAGCACCGCGGCTTCGCTTTCGTAAAAGCTCACGTCCCAATCGGCCATCAGCTCCTGAAAATCGGCTTCTTCGCAGGTTTTGCCCTTGGCCAGCAAGGTGATCAGCGGCATGGCCTTGTTTTCCATGAAGGCTTTTTTGTAGGGCTTTTGGGACCAACGACCCATGAACCATTCTTTGTGCTCGGGCGGCAGGGTCAGGATGCGTTTCTGGATGGCTTTTTCCAGGGTGGCTTGGGGGAAGCTGAAGAATTTCATTGAAGTTTCCTAGGCCTTGGCCATCAGTTGAGTAAACCGGTCAAACAAATAACCAATGTCTTGCGGCCCGGGGCTGGCTTCGGGGTGACCCTGGAAGCAGAACGCCGGTTTGTCGGTGCGGGCCAGGCCTTGCAGAGTGCCGTCGAACAGGCTGATGTGCGTGGGACGCAGGTTGGTGGGCAGGGTTTTTTCGTCGACGGCAAAACCGTGGTTCTGGCTGGTGATGCTGACGCGACCCGTGTCGAGGTCTTTCACCGGGTGGTTGGCTCCATGGTGGCCGAATTTCATCTTGAAGGTTTTGGCACCGCTGGCCAGCGCCATGATCTGGTGGCCCAGGCAGATACCGAAGGTGGGAATGCCGGTTTCGATCAGCTGCGCGGTGGCGGCAATGGCGTAGTCGCAGGGCTCGGGGTCGCCGGGCCCGTTGGACAGGAAGACGCCGTTGGGTTTCAGAGCCAGCACGTCTTGCGCTGACGTTTGGGCAGGCACGACGGTGACCTGGCAGCCACGCTGGGCCAGCATGCGCAGGATGTTTTTCTTCACGCCAAAGTCGTACGCCACGACGTGGAATTGCGGGGCTGTTTGCGCGCCGTAAGCGGGTTTGCCGTCGGGGCCAGACAGTTGCCATTCGGTCTCAGTCCAGTCATACGGCTGGGCGACAGACACCACTTTGGCCAGATCAAGCCCGGCCATGTTCGGCGCAGACCTGGCCTGGGCGATGGCCTGATCGATCAGTGCCTGCGTTACGTCTTGGCCTGCCGCCAAACCCATGATGCAGCCGTTTTGCGCGCCGTTGGTGCGCAGCAAACGAGTGAGTTGGCGGGTGTCGATGTCGGCAATGGCTACGGTTTTCTCGGCAACCAGGTAATCCGACAAGCTCTGGGTGCGGCGAAAGTTACTGGCAAGCTGCGGCAGGTCTTTGATGATCAGACCGGCGGCGTGAACGCGATCGCTCTCCACGTCCTGCGAATTAACGCCCGTGTTGCCGATATGCGGGTAGGTCAGCGTGACGATTTGCTGGCAGTAGCTGGGGTCGGTCAGGATTTCCTGGTAACCGGTCATCGCGGTGTTGAACACCACTTCGCCCTGGGTAGCGCCGGTGGCGCCGATGGAGGAACCTGTGAAGACTGTGCCGTCTGCAAGCGCCAGGATGGCTGGGGGGTGGCGGGGCTTGAGGGACAAAAGCACTGGGTTCTCCGTATGGTTGACGGTGCTCCCAAGCACACAAGACAGTCTGGAAGACGAATCCTGGCGGCGTGCTGTTGGTGAAATAAGTGCAGGCGTTGCGCTTGGGGCGTGGGGTTTTGGAAAGCCCACGATTATAGGTGTCGGCTGTTTAGCGATTACGCACTAGGACACTTGCGTGCAAACAAATCGCTGCCGCTGCCGCCACATTTAACGACTCTTCACCGCCCGGCTGCGAAATGCGTACGGCTACCTTTGCACGGGCGGCCAATTCGTTGCACACGCCCTGCCCTTCGTGGCCCATGGCCCAGGCGCAGGGCCAGGGCAGGCCGCCGGGTACGCGGCACAGGTCTTCTAGCGGCTGGCCCTGGTGCGAGCTGGTGACCAGCAGTGGCAGGTCCAGCGCGTCCAGGTCTGCCAGGGCCAGTCCTTCCACCAACTTCAACCCGAAATGCGCGCCCATGCCTGCACGCAGCACCTTGGGTGCCCACAGTGCCGCCGTGCCTTTGAGCGCCAGCACCTGCTTGAAGCCAAAAGCCGCCGCGCTGCGCAAGATGGAGCCGACATTGCCAGCGTCTTGCACGCGATCCAGCACGACGCTGGGCAGTTGCGGTTGGGGGCTCGCGTCAGCCGGTAGCGCCACTACAAAGCCCATGTTGCCGGGTGATTCCAGCGCGCTGATGCTGGCAAACATTGCATCTGGCAGTACTATTGTTTTGATAGCTGCTTGAGCATATTTGTACTGGGCTTGTGGCCAATAGGACTCTGAAATGACCACGTAATCGGGTTGAATGCCGCGCGTAAATGCGGCATCACACAGATGGTCGCCCTCCAGCCAGGCCCGACCCTGCTTGCGATACGCCGTGCTGTCTTGGGCCAGACGGCGCAGCTCTTTCAGCAGGGGGTTGGACTGCGAGGCGATGTGGGTGATGGCGGAGACCGTCATGTCATTGACCTTGCAGCACCTTCGCCACCGGCGCAAAACTGCGCCGGTGCTCGGCGCACGCACCGTGGGTCTGCAAGGCGGCGAGGTGAATGGCGGTGCCGTAGCCTTTGTGGGTGGCAAAACCGTAGTCCGGGTAGGCCTCATGCAGCGTGTGGCACAGCCGGTCGCGGGTGACTTTGGCCAGGATGGAAGCGGCGGAGATGGCGGCTACTTTGGCATCACCTTTCACGATGGCTTCAGCGCGCATGGGCAGGGTGGGCAGGCGGTTACCGTCGACCAGCACCAGGCTCGGTTTCAGGCGCAGGCCGGCTACAGCGCGCTGCATGGCCAGCAAGGTGGCTTGCAAAATATTCAGCTCGTCAATCTCTTGCACGCTGGCCTGGGCTACCGAGAAACACAGGGCTTTGGCGCGGATTTCGTCGAACAGGCGTTCGCGGCGCAGCGCGGTGAGCGTTTTCGAGTCAGCCAGGCCTTTAATGAGCTGTAGTTCGTCCAGCATCACGGCAGCTGCCACTACCGGTCCGGCCAGTGGGCCACGGCCTGCTTCGTCCACACCCGCCATGAGCACGTTGGTGTCCCACGCCAGGGCAACTTGTTCACCGGGTGCCGATCGTTTAATTGTGGATAACTTTTTCAATGGCATCGGTAGCTAGCTGGGCGGTGTCGCGCTGTAAATCGGTGTGCAATTGTGCAAAGCGCTGCTCAAGGGCTGTGATTTTCTCAGGTGCGGCCAGCCAGGCCAGCGTGGCGTTGGCCAGCGCTTGGGGCGTGGCATCGTTTTGCAGGAACTCGGGCACCACAAACTCGCCGCACAAGATGTTGGGCAGGCCCACCCAGGGCTGCAGACGCTTGCCGCGCATGATGAGCCAACTGAGGGGGTGCATGTTGTAGACGACGACCATCGGGCGTTTAAACAGTGCGGCTTCCAGCGTGGCAGTGCCGCTGGCGATCAGCGTGACGTTGCACGCAGCCAGCGCCGTGTGAGACTGGCCGGTGATGATCCTCACGCGTGCCTCAACGCCTGCTTGGCGCGCTGCGGTTTCGATTGCCGGGCGTAGCGAAGCAATCGCAGGCACTACAAATTTAATAGCTGCTTGAGCAGTTTTGATAAGGGCTACCGCGCTGAAAAGCTTGTAAGCCAGGTATTGCACCTCGGATGCACGGCTGCCGGGCAACACCGCCACCACGGTGTCATCGTCTGCAAAACCCAGCACACGGCGCGCGGCGGCGCGGTCAGGCTGCAGGGGAATGACGTTGGCCAGCGGATGGCCCACGTAGGTGGCAGCAATGCCGTGTCGGGCCAGCAAGGCGGGCTCGAACGGGAAGATGCACAGCACATGGTCAGCGGCGCGGCGGATCTTTTCAACCCGATCGGCCCGCCACGCCCAAATGGAGGGGCAGACGAAATGCACTGTCTTGATGCCCGTGCTTTTGAGGTTGGCTTCCAGTTGCAGATTGAAATCGGGCGCGTCAACGCCAATGAAGACATCGGGCTTTTGCTTGAGCAAACGCTGCTGCAGCTGGCTGCGGATGCCGACGATTTCGCGGTAGTGGCGCAGCACCTCCACATAACCCCGCACCGCCAGTTTTTCGTGCGGCCACCAGGCTTGAAAACCGTGACTGGCCATCTGCGGGCCGCCGATGCCGGCGGATTGAAGGCCGGGCCAGCGGGTTTTCATGCTTTCGAGTAGCAGCCCAGCCAGCAGATCACCGGAAGCCTCCCCAGCGACCATCGCTGCATGCATATGTTCAGCGAACAATGCCGCGCTGCGGCGAGGTTTGCTCTAAAAATGAGAGCATCTCCAGCACATCCGGCTGGGCTTCCGGCTCGTTTTGACCTAAATCGGCAATCGCATCCCGCGCCTGCGACAAGGTCAGCTCGTCCCGATACAACAACTTGTACATGGCCTTGATCGCCGCCAACCGGGGTGCCGAAAAGCCCCGGCGCCGCAGGCCCTCAAAGTTCATCGTGCGGGCTTGGGCAGGCTGGCCCTGGCACATCACAAACGGTGGCAAGTCAGCAAACAGCAGCGAGCACATGGCGGTAAAGCTGTGCGCGCCGATGCGCACAAACTGGTGAACCACCGTGAAACCGCCCAGGATGGTGTGGTCGCCCACCACCACGTGCCCGGCCAGTTGCGTGTTGTTGGCAAACGTCGTGTGGTTGCCTACCTGGCAGTCGTGTGCCAGGTGCACGTAGGCCATCAGCCAGTTGTCGTCGCCCACGCGGGTCACGCCGCCGCCGCCGGGCGAGCCGATGTTGAAGGTGGTGAACTCGCGGATGGTGTTGCCGTTGCCAATGACCAGTTCGCAGGGCTCGCCCGCGTACTTTTTGTCTTGCGGCACCGCACCTAAGGAGGCGAATTGAAAGATCCGGTTATTGGTACCAATCGTGGTGTGACCTTCGATCACGCAATGCGGGCCCACCGTCGTGCCTGCGCCAATGCGCACATGCGGGCCAATCAGCGTGTAGGGGCCGATGGTGACGCTGGCGTCGATCTGCGCCGCCGGGTCAATGATGGCTGTGACGTGGATGTTGCTCATACGTCCGTTCAACCCACCGAGCGCATGGTGCACATCAGCTGCGCCTCGCAGGCCAGCTCCGCGCCCACATGCGCCTGCGCACCGAACTTGAAAATGCCAGACTTCGAGCGCTCCAGGGCTACGGTCATCACCAACTGATCGCCGGGTTCGACCGGGCGCTTGAAGCGCGCGCTGTCGATGCCAGCGAAGTAATACACGGTCTTGTCGTCAGGCGTGGTGCCCAAGGTATCAAACGCCAGAAGGGCTGCCGCTTGCGCCATAGCTTCCAGCATCAACACGCCCGGCATCACCGGACGGTGCGGAAAGTGACCCATGAAAAACGGCTCGTTGATGGTGACGTTTTTTAAAGCGACGATGCGTTTGCCTTTGTCCAACTCCAGCACGCGGTCAACCAGAATGAAGGGGTAGCGGTGGGGGAGTTGTTTGAGTATTTGGTGGATATCCATCATGTTGATTTTGTTCTTTCTGACAGCGCTTCCAGCGCTTTGATTCGTTCGCGCAAGCGGTGCAGTTGCTTCAGCGTGGCGGCATTTTTTTCCCAGGCGGCATTGTCATCGATCGGAAACAGGCCGCTGTAGTGGCCCGGTTTCAAGATCGAGCGGGTCACCACCGATGCCGCCGAAATATGCACATGATCGGCGAGCGTCAAGTGCCCCAGCACCACTGCACCACCGCCCAACGTGCAGTGCGCGCCGATGGTTGCGCTGCCGGCCACACCAGCGCACCCGGCCATGGCCGTGTGCGCGCCCACGCGCACGTTGTGGCCAATCTGCACCAGGTTGTCCAGCTTCACGCCGTCGTCAATCACCGTGTCATCCAGCGCGCCGCGGTCGATGCAGGTGTTGGCACCAATTTCCACGTCGTTGCCAATGTAAACCGCGCCCATTTGCTCGATTTTTTCCCAACCTGCGCCAGCTGCATCGGTTGCCGGACGCGGCGCAAAACCAAAGCCGTCAGCCCCGATCACCACACCGCTATGGATGATGCAGCGCTCACCCACCGTGCAGTTCTCACCCAGGGTGACACGCGCCTTCAGCACGCTATCGGCACCCACCCGTGCACCGCGCTCCACCACGCACAGGGCGCCAATCGAGGCGGTTTCGTGAATGTGCGCCTGATCGTCGATCACTGCGCTGGGATGAATGCGCACGCCAAACCGCTGGGCTTGGTGGCGCTTGAACAGTTGCGTGGCGCGGGCAAAGTACAAATACGGCTCGTCGGTCACGATACACGCACCGCCGCTTGCTGGGCGAGCCATTGCCGCGGCCTTCATGGCGGGCGACACGATCACGCAAGCCGCGCGGCTAGCAGCCAACTGCGGCTGGTACTTCGGGTTGTTCAGGAAACTCAACGCTAGGGCATCCGCAGATTCCAGCGGTGCCAGGCGGCTGATTTCGGCGGAAGGGCTGGCACCGTGCAGTTGCCCGCCTAGCGCATCAATAAAAGTGCTAAGGGGTATGGCCAAGAGGTGTTCCCCGGGCGCAAGGCCCATGAACCCGCTACTTCGCGGCGTTCAGCGCCTTGATCACTTTTTCAGTGATGTCGTGCTTGGGGTTGATGTAGACCGCCTCTTGCAACACGAGATCGTACTTTTCAGCCTCGGCCACTTGCTTGACCGCGCGGTTGGCGCGCTCGAAAAACTGTTGCAACTCTTCGTTTTTGCGGGCGTTCGCGTCTTCTTGCAACTCCCGTCGCTTGCGCTGAAAATCACGGTCCTGGTCAATCAACGACTTTTCGCGCGCGGCGCGCTGGCTCTCGGGCAAGGTGGGCGCTTCACGTTCGAATTTTTCCGATGCGGTGCGCAGGGTTGTGCCCGCATCCGCCAGGTCTTTCTCACGCTTGGCAAACTCGGCTTCGAGCTTGGCCTGGGCGGCTTTGGCGATGTTCGCCTCGCGAAGAATGCGGTCCTGGTTGACAAAACCAATGCGAAAACCTTCAGCTTGTGCGAAGGCCGGCAGATGCAGTGTTGCAGCCCCCATCACAAGGGCAGAAGCAGTCAAAAAACGAGTGAAGTTCATCATCAAAACGAGGTACCAATCTGAAACTGAAAACGCTGGATTCTATCGCCAGCGAATTTGCGGACCGGCTGGGCATACGCAAAGCGCAATGGGCCAATCGGAGAAATCCAACTCAAGCCCAGACCCGCGGAAGCCCGTAACTCGCTGGTTTTAAATTTTTCGTCTTCTCCAAATACATTGCCAACGTCAAAGAAGCCAAACACGCGCAAAGTTCTGTCGTTACCGGCGCCCGGGAAAGGCGCAATGATTTCGGCGTTCAACGTGACTTTTCGCGGGCCGCCGATTGATGCGCCGGTCACATCACGCGGGCCCAGCGTGCCCTGCTCGAAACCGCGAACCGAGCCCAAACCACCCGAGTAGTAGTTCTTGAAAACAGGGAAAGGACGGCCGCCCAAGCCCTTGCCCCAACCCAACTCGCCATTGAACGCGAGGGTGAACTGCTTGTTCAGCGGAATGTATTGCTGGTATTGGTAATTGGCGCGCAGGTAGCGAGCATCACCCCCAATGCCCCACTCGGTCGCCACGCGCTGCAGACGTCCCCGGTTGGGCACGATGGCGCTGTCGCGGTCGTCCCTCGACCAGCCAACCGTGAGCGGCAGGCCGGTGCTGGTGTATCCGAAGCGGTTGGCATAGGCCAGGTAAGCTGCGGGAATGTTGGTGCCCGGAACAATCTTGGTGCTTTCCACGCCTGCGCCAAAATAAATCGTGTCCTGCTCGCTGAACGGCACGCCGAAACGCACGCTCGCACCCGCCGTGTTCAAGCGATAGTCGCCGCCCTGCTCTTCAAACGGACGCGAGGTGCGGTAATACGCATCAACCGCGCGCGACACGCCGTCTGCTGTGAAGTAGGGGTTAACGGTGTTCACCGCAATCGTGCGATTGAACTTGCTGGTGTTGATGTCCACACCCAGGTAGTTGCCCGAACCAAAAGCATTTTCCTGCTTGATGCCGAACGACAAACCGAGCTTTTCAGCGCTTGAAAAAGCCGCGCCGAGTTGCAGGCTACCGGTGGGTTTTTCCACCACGTTGATACTCAGATCGATCTGGTCGGGCGCGCCTGGCACATCCACGGTTTCGACATTGACGTCTTTGAAAAAGCCCAGGCGATCCACCCGGTCGCGCGACAGGCGGATCTTGTCGCCGTCGTACCACGACGACTCAAACTGTCGGAATTCCCGGCGCACCACCTCATCGCGGGTGCGGTTATTGCCGGCAATATTGATGCGGCGCACGTAGGCGCGACGCGACGGGTCGGCTGTTACCGTCAACGACACCCGGCTGTTCACGCGGTCGATCTCTGGTGTGGCCTGTACGTTGGCAAAAGCGTAACCAAAGCTGCCGAAGTAGTCGGTAAAGGCCTTGGTGGTTTCCGCCACATCGTCGGCGTTGTACGCCTCGCCGGGCTTGATGGTGACCAGCGATTTGAACTCGTCATCTTTGGTCAGGTAGTTGCCCTCCAGCTTCACCGCCGACACCACGAAGCGCTCGCCTTCGGTGATGTTGATGGTGATGCTGATGTCTTGCCGGTCGGGCGAAATGGCTACTTGTGTCGAGTCGATCCGAAATTCCAGGTAGCCGCGCTGCAGGTAATACGAGCGCAGCGCTTCCTGATCGGCATTCAGCTTGGCGCGGGAGTAGCGATCCGATTTGGTGTACCAGCTGAGCCACCCGCCGGTGTCCAGGTCAAACAGGCCGCGCAGGGTCGACTCGCTGAACGCTTTGCTGCCCACCACGCGGATTTCCTTGATCTTGGCGGGCGCGCCTTCTGTCACGGTGAACGTCAGGTTCACGCGATTGCGCTCGATGGGGGTGACGGTGGTGACCACTTCCGCGCCGTACAAGCTCTTGTTGATGTACTGGCGCTTGAGCTCCTGCTCGGCGCGGTCGACCAGCGCCTGGTCATAAGGCCTGCCATCGGCCAAGCCGACCTCACGCAAAGCCTTTTTCAGCGCGTCTTTTTCAAACTCGCGCGATCCTACAAAGTCCACGTCAGCCACGGTGGGCCGCTCTTCCACAATCACTACCAGCACATTGCCCGAAACCTGCAAGCGCACGTCCTTGAACAAACCCAAAGCGAACAGAGCCCGGATGGCGGCCGAACCTTTGTCGTCGGTGTATTGCTCGCCCACGCGCACCGGCAGCGAGGCAAATACCGTGCCCGGCTCCACCCGCTGTAGGCCCTCTACGCGAATGTCACTCACGGTGAAGGGGTCGACCGCCCAAGCGGTGGCTGCAAATAGAAGGCCTACCAAGCCGGACACCGTGCGCAAGTGAAAACGATTGAGTTGATTTTTCATGAAATTCTGAAGTTGTTTTTGCGCCAGACCCGGCGGGGGCTAAGCCCCGGTTCACAGGTTATCCAAAGAGCTGCGGAATATAGCGGCTACCGTCGTTCCAGAATGCAACCGACATCATCATGACCAGCAGCACCAGCCCTCCCCGCTGCAAACGCTCCATCCACGCGTCTGACACGCTTTTACCGGTCAGGCTCTCCCAAAGATAGTACATGAGGTGCCCGCCATCCAGCACCGGAATGGGCAACAGGTTCAGCACCCCCAGGCTCACGCTGATCAAGGCTAAAAACACCAAGTATTGCGTCAGACCCATGCTGGCGGACTTGCCCGCATAGTCAGCAATCGTCAACGGGCCGCTCAGATTTTTAAGCGACGCCTCACCAATCAGCATCTTGCCCATCATGCGCAGCGACAGCAGAGAAACCTCCCAGGTGCGCACCACGCCCCGGTACAAGCCTTCAAACACGCCGTAGCGCACGTCCACCATGGCGGGCGGCTCACCCACGAAGGCGTTGATTTTCCCGACCGACCCACTGGCTTCTTTTTCCAACACGGGCGCAACCGTCAGCTCAAGCGATCGACCGGCACGGTCAATGCGCCAGAGGCTTTCGCCGCCTGCGCGAATCAGCTGGCGCAGCTGCTGCCCGTCGACCACGGGCGTGCTGCCAATGGCCAGCACCAGGTCGTTCTTCTGCAAGCCAGCTTTTTCACCCGCGCCGCCTGGCATCACCTCACCGATGAGCGGCTTGGTCCACGGCCCCAAGATGCCGACTTTTTTCAGCAACTGCGCATCGGCTTCTTTGGCTCCCAGGCCGCTCATGTCCAAAATGGCTTCCCGCGGCGCAGTGCCGGGGCGGGCCGTGTAACTCAGGCGCACATCGCGCCCATCCAGCGCGCCCCGTGTGAGCAACCAGTGAAGTTCGCTGAACGATTGAACGGGCTCCAGAGCGTCGTCTGCAAATCCTGCCTGCTCGATGCGCTCACCGCCTTGCAAACCCGCTTTGGCAGCCACTGACCCTGCGACCGGGCTGGCCAAGACCGGCTGCGGCTCTTGCACGCCAATCCAGTTGACTACAGCGTATAAAAAAATGGCTAGCAGCAAGTTGGCCACCGGTCCTGCCGCCACGATGGCCGCGCGCTTGCGTACATGCTGGGTATTGAACGCCATATGCCGTTCGCGGACATCGACTGGGCCTTCGCGCTCGTCGAGCATCTTCACGTAGCCGCCCAGGGGGAACAGGCCAATTACAAATTCGGTGTCTTGTCCGTTCTTCTGGTTTTTCGGCTTCCAGCGATAAATGGTTTTGCCAAAACCCACCGAAAAACGCAGCACCTTCACGCCACACGCCACTGCCACGCGGTAGTGGCCGTACTCGTGAATGGCAATCAACACACCCAAGGCAACTAAGAAGGCAACAATGGTGAGCATGGTGGCGTTTCCCTGAAAAAATCAAACCGTTTCGACAGCACCCAAACGCGTACCGGATCGAGTACCCAATTGCGCAATAGCCTGATTGGCCACTCCACGTGCTTGCGCATCCAGCGCCAGCAAGTCGTCCAGCGAGCGCGGTTTTGAGGGGGATAGCGCATCCAAAGTTGCGCGGTTGACCGCGTGAATCTGGTCAAAACGGATACGCTGAGCCAAAAATGCCTCGACCGCCACTTCGTTGGCCGCATTCAGCACCGCCGTGGCGCCCTCGGGTGCCGCCAGAGTTTCCCAGGCCAGCGCCAAGCCCGCAAAGCGCTCGGCATGGCCAGGCGCATCCAGACTTTCAAACGTCAAGTCGGCCAGTTGCCTGAAGTCGAGCGTGCTGGCACCCGAGGCAATGCGCTCAGGCCAGGCCAGGCCATAAGCAATGGGCACGCGCATGTCGGGCGTGCCGAGTTGCGCCACGACTGAGCTGTCGCGGTACTGCACCATGCTGTGGATCACGCTTTGCGGGTGCAGCACCACTTCCAGGCGGTGTGGTGGCAAGCCAAACAAGTAACGCGCCTCGATGACCTCCAGCGCTTTGTTCATCATGGTGGCCGAGTCAACCGAAATTTTGCGGCCCATGACCCAGTTGGGGTGAGCGCAGGCTTCTTGTGGCGTCACGTCGCGCAGGGTGGCCACGTCACGCGTGCGAAAGGGGCCACCGGAGGCGGTGAGAATGATTTTGTCAACCCGCGCATCCCAGGTGCTGGGGTCTTCAGGCAGGCTTTGAAAGATGGCTGAATGCTCGCTGTCGATGGGCAGCAGGGTTGCCCCGCCGTGCTTCACCGCATCGAGAAACAACTGGCCGCCGACCACCAGCGCTTCTTTGTTGGCCAGCAGCAAGCGCTTACCCGCACGCGCTGCAGCCAGGCACGGCGACAGCCCGGCAGCGCCGACGATGGCCGCCATCACAGCATCGACTTCTTCGTGAGACGCTACTAATTCGATAGCTGCTTGAGCAGTCAATACAAGGGTTGGAAGGCTATTTGCCTTGATTTTCTCTTCCAGCAGCCTGCCATGCGGTTCGCTGGCCATCACGGCATAGCGGGGCTTGAACTGGGCGCACTGGGTGAGCATCAAGTCCACCTGGGTGGCAGCGGTGAGTGCAAGCACCTCAAACCGCTGCGGGTGGCGCGCGATCACGTCCAGCGTGTTGGCACCCACGGAGCCTGTAGAGCCGAGGATCGTGATGCGTTGCTTTTTCATGATTTTTATCTTCTATCTCGCCAAACCAGCCAACATCATCGCCAGCGGCAAGGTGGGCAGCAACGCGTCCACCCGATCCAGCACGCCGCCGTGGCCCGGCAGCAAGCCGCTGGAGTCTTTCACACCCACGCTGCGCTTGACCAGCGATTCCACCAAGTCGCCCACCACGCTCATCGCGGCCAGAAACAACACCGCCAGCACCAGCAACACACCGCTGTGCGCCGCCAGCCGTGAGTACAAACTCAGGGACTGCCCCGGCCAGGCCGCGTCAAACGCCACCCAACCCCAAGCCAGCACCACCACGCCCAACATACCGCCCCACACACCCTCCCAGCTCTTGCCGGGGCTGATGGCGGGTGCCAACTTGACCTTGGCGACCTTCATACCAAACGCGCGGCCTGCAAAGTAAGCCGCGATATCCGCTGTCCACACCAGCAGCAGGACGGAAAGCAAAAAGTTGATACCGATGACCCGCGCCTGAGCCACCGCCAGCCAGGCCAGCCACAGGGCCAGCAAGCCGCCTGCCACACGCAACCACTTGGGCACGAGCGGCCAGCCCGGCACACCCGCGCGCATTAACCACACGCCGGCCAGCACCCACAGCGCGCCAGCTACCGTCCAGAGCAAGGTCAGTGGCTGGTTCAGCAGGCCCAGCCGCCACGACACGGCACACAACACCACGCAGTCAAACGCCACAAACAGCGAGCCCTTGTTGCCATAGCCGTTCATGCGGCCCCACTCCCAGGCACCCGCGCCGATCAGCAGCAAGGCCACGGCGTTGAATGGCTCGGGTGAGGGATAAAACAAGGCTGGCAGCAAGATAGCCAACAGCACCAGGGCGGTGATGATGCGTTGCTGGAGCATGGCGTCTAAGCAACCCAGCGGGACAGCAGGGACTGGCGCTCGGGTTTGGCGGCGGATGGGGCTGAAGGGGCTGAAGGGACCGCTACCTGGGCCGAGGTTTTGCCAAAACGCCGCTCGCGGCCCGCGTAATCGGCAATCGCGGCGTCCAGCGCCTTCTCGTCAAAGTCGGGCCAGAGCAAAGGGCTGAAATACAGCTCGGAGTAAGCGGCCTGCCAGAGCAGGAAATTGCTGATGCGCTGCTCGCCGCCGGTGCGAATTAACAAATCAGGATCGCGCACATGCGACATGGCCATGGCCGCGTGCAGCGAGGCTTCGGTGATCGGCTGCTGAGCGGCTGCCAGGCGGGCTGCCGCTTGGGCGATGTCCCAGCGGCCACCGTAGTTAAAGCAAATGTTGAAAATGAGTTTGCTGTTACCTGCAGTGGCCGCCTCGGCTTGCTCCAGACCTTCGCGCACCTTGACCGACAAGCCCGCACGGTCACCCACGAAGTGCATGCGCACACCATCGGCCTGCAACTGCGGCACCTCGCGCGACAAGGCGACGGCCAGCAACTCCATCAAACCCGACACCTCTTCGGGAGGCCGGTTCCAATTCTCGGAAGAGAAGGCAAACACGGTGAGCACGCTCACGCCAATTTCGCCGCAATGGCGCACGCACAGCCGCAAGGCATCCACACCCCGCTTATGCCCGGCCACCCGCGGCAACATGCGCTGCGTGGCCCAGCGACCGTTACCGTCCATCACGATGGCGATGTGTTGCGGGATGCTGCTCATACCTTAATTCACTATCAATTCAATAGCTGCTTGAGCAGTATTCATAAGGGCTAGGAGCCGAAATGATACTCAAACCGCCATGATTTCCTGCTCTTTGGCAGCAATCAGGCGGTCAATGTCGGTGATGTGTTTGTCTGTTACTTTTTGAACGTCAGCCTCGGCGCGTTTCTGGTCGTCTTCCGACGCCAGCTTGTCTTTCACCAGTTTCTTGACCGCTTCATTCGCGTCGCGTCGCTGGTTGCGAACCGCCACTTTGGCGTTTTCGCCTTCATTGCGAACCAGCTTGGTCATTTCTTTGCGGCGCTCTTCACTCATGGCGGGCATGGGCACGCGAATCAGGTCGCCCATGGACGAGGGATTCAACCCCAGATCGCTCTCGCGAATGGCTTTTTCAATCTTCGCGCCCATGCCTTTTTCCCAGGGCTGGATGCTGATCGTGCGCGAGTCCAGCAGCGACACATTGGCCACCTGGCTGAGCGGCACGTGGGAGCCGTAGTACTCCACCTGTACCGAGTCGAGCAGCGCCGGGTTGGCGCGGCCGGTGCGGATTTTGGTCAAGTTGTTCATGAAAGCGGCGATGGACTGATCCATCTTGCTTTGCAACTGGGTCTTGATGTCTTCAATGCTCATTTTTTCTCCTCTACGTGAACTGACACGTGAACCTATACGTGAACGAGGGTGCCTTCGTCTTCGCCCAGCACCACGCGTTTGAGCGCACCGTTCTTGAATATAGAAAATACTTTAACGGGCAGCTTCTGGTCGCGGCACAGGGCAAACGCGGTAGCGTCCATGATGCCCAGGTTCTGGGCCATCGCCTCGTCAAAGCTTAAGGATGTGTAGCGCGTAGCGGTCGGGTCCAGCTTGGGGTCTGCCGTGTACACGCCGTCGACCTTGGTCGCCTTGAGCACCAGTTCCGCACCAATTTCAGCGCCGCGCAGCGCCGCTGCGGTGTCGGTGGTGAAAAACGGATTGCCAGTACCAGCTGCGAATATGACGACCTTGCCCTCTTCCAGATATTGCAAGGCCTTGGGCCGCACATAGGGCTCAACCACCTGCTCAATGGCAATCGCCGACATCACACGGGCCACCAAACCCGCTTTGTTCATGGTGTCGGCCAGCGCCAAGGCATTCATCACCGTGGCCAGCATGCCCATGTAGTCGGCTGTGGCACGGTCCATACCAACCGAGCCACCCGCCACACCGCGAAAAATGTTACCGCCACCGATGACGATGGCCAACTCCACGCCCAGGCGATTGACCTCGGCAATCTCTTCCACCATGCGCACGATGGTGGCACGGTTGATGCCAAACGCATCGTCACCCATCAAGGCCTCCCCTGACAGCTTGAGCAGGATGCGCTTGTGGGCTGGTTTGGGGGTACTCATGTGTGTTCCTTGGATGATTGATGGGTTGGTTCGCGTGATGACGAAATGACCTTGCTTCGCTTCGATGACTGCGCTCTGCGCGATGACTACAAACCAGAGTCATTCTGTCATCGAGCGCAGCCAGATCATGCGCGAAGCGCCGTCATCAGCGCGTCATTCCGTCGTGCCTTTGGCTGCCGCCACTTGCGCCGCCACTTCAGCAGCGAAATCGTCGACCTTCTTCTCGATGCCCTCGCCCACCACATACAGCGTGAACGCCTTGACGGTCGTGCCCGCGGCTTTGAGCATTTGCTCGACGGTTTGCTTGTCGTTCTTCACAAAGGGCTGGTTGAACAGCGAGACTTCTTTCAAGAACTTCTGCACGCCGCCTTCAATGCGCTTGGCCACGATTTCAGGTGCTTGCGCAGGCTTGCCTGCTTCTTCGGCCACTTTGCGGTCTTCTTCGGCTTTGCCAGCGGCCACGGCGCGCTCTTTTTCGATCAACTCGGCGGGCACGTCGGAGCTGGTCAGCGCCACGGGCTTCATCGCGGCCACATGCATGGCCACGTCTTTGGCAGCAGCTTCATCACCGTCAAATTCCACGACCACGCCAATGCGCGTGCCGTGCAGGTAAGCGGCCAGTTTGTTCGCGCCGTCAAAGCGCTTGAAGCGGCGAAAGCTCATGTTTTCGCCGATCTTGCCGATCAAGCCCTTGCGCACATCTTCCAGCGTGGGGCCAAAGCCATCCTGGCTGTGAGCAATTGCACCCAGGGCCGCCACATCGGCGGGGTTGTGTTTGGCCACCAGGTCAGCAGCGGTTTGGGCCAGGGCCAAAAAGCTGTCGTTTTTGGTGACGAAATCGGTTTCGCAGTTCACTTCCAGCAATGCTCCGGTGGAGCCATTGATGGACGCCATCACCACACCTTCAGCCGTCACGCGGCTGGCAGCCTTGCCTGCCTTGTTACCCAGCTTGATGCGCAGCAACTCTTCGGCCTTGTCCATATTGCCTTCGGCTTCGGTCAGGGCTTTTTTGCACTCCATCATGGGTGCGTCGGTTTTGCCGCGCAGTTCGGCGACCATTTTTGCGGTGATATCGGCCATGTCTGTACTCCGTTGAATCGATAAACTGAAAAACTAAAAAGCAGAAAGACTTGTAAAAAAGGGGCTCAAAAGCCCCTTTTTGATCGGGCAAACAAACTCAGGCTGCAGTTTCTTCCTGCACTTCCACAAATTCATCGCTGTCGTTGGTTTCCGTCACGGCTTTGACCACGTCGTTCATCGCGTTGGCACGGCCTTCCAGAATCGCATCAGCAATACCGCGGGCATATAACACCACCGCTTTAGCCGAGTCGTCGTTGCCCGGAATGATGTAGTCAATGCCTTCGGGCGAATGGTTGGTATCCACCACGCCAATGACCGGAATACCCAATTTTTTCGCTTCTGTGACGGCAATTTTGTGAAAACCCACGTCAATCATGAAAATCGCGTCGGGCAAGCCGGTCATGTCCTGAATACCGCCAATGTCGCGCTCCAGCTTGGCCATTTCGCGGGCAAACATCAGTTGCTCTTTCTTGCTCATCGCGTCCAGACCGCCTTCTTGCTGGGCCTTCATGTCTTTCAAACGCTTGATCGAGGTTTTGACGGTTTTGAAGTTCGTCAACATGCCGCCCAGCCAGCGCTGGTTCACAAACGGCACACCAGCGCGCTGTGCTTCCATGGCCACGGTTTCACGCGCCTGGCGCTTGGTGCCCACCATCAACACGGTGCCGCGGTTGGCGGACAACTGACGCACGAACTTGGATGCGTCCTGGAACATCGGCAGCGATTTTTCCAGGTTGATGATGTGAATTTTGTTGCGATGGCCGAAAATAAACGGCGCCATCTTGGGGTTCCAGAAACGGGTTTGGTGACCGAAATGGACACCGGCTTCCAGCATTTCACGCATGGTGACTGACATGTGATAACTCCAAAGGTTGGGTCTAAAATCCAGCCCGTTTTGTGGCGTTACGATGACTTTTCATGTAACGACACAACACCTTGTTGGGCTGGTTTGCGATTGGTTTTGCTTGAGATGGAATGCAACGACCTGTGAAGACAAGAGCCGCATCCCGCAAAACTGCGAGATTATAGCCCGCGTCGCCGCCCTGTCTGCCTTTGCTCGCCCTCCACCCGATACCATCCCCCTATGACTCTGCGCCCCGACCTTCACACCACCCGACAGGGCCTGTTGGCGGGAGACCGAAGCGTGGCAGACGAGTGGGCGCAATCGCTGGATCTGTCCAGGTCTGCAGGCTGCCGAAACGTTTTTATCGGACCCATTTCCAACACAGCCGCTGCATCCCCACGGCAGTCGCTGGCATCACAGCCGCTGGCAGGCCTGCCGGTGTCGGTCAAAGACCTGTTTAACGTCTCGGGTCAGACCACTGCGGCAGGCTCTGCCGTGCTGGCCGATGCGCCGCCGGCTGTACAGGACGCGCCTGCCGTGGCACGCCTGAAAGCCGCGGGCGGTGCGCTGCTGGGCCGCACCAACATGAGCGAATTTGCGTTTTCAGGCGTGGGCACCAACCCGCACCACGGCACGCCGGTCAACCCCTGCGATACCGCCATTGCGCGCATCCCTGGCGGCTCGTCATCGGGCGCGGCGGTGTCGGTGGCCAGCGGCGCTGCGTTTGTCGGTTTGGGGTCTGACACCGGCGGCTCCATACGGATTCCGGCGGCGCTGTGCGGCGTGGTGGGTTTCAAAAGTACAGCCCGCCTGGTTCCAACCCAAGGCACGCTGCCGCTGTCCACCACGTTGGACACGGTGTGCGCCATGACCCGCTCGGTGCAGGACGCCATCACGGTGCACGAGCTGCTGGCGCAGCGCCAGGTCACCCGCAGTGGCGCGCCCCTGGCCGCGTACAGATTTGCGGTAGACACCGACTTCATGCTGGCCGGAATGGACGAAACCGTGGCACGCGCTTTTGCCCGCACCCTGGCCCGTCTGCGCGCGGCCGGTGCCCGCATTCACGAGATTCGCCTGGCACCCTTGCACCAGCAACCCAACGGTGGTTTTGCAGCCCCCGAGAGCTACGCCTGGCACCGCCAACGACTGGCAAGCGACGGTGGGCGCTACGACCCGCGCGTGCGCATGCGAATCGAAGGAGGCGCGCCGGTGCTGGCCTGGGAATACATCGAATTGCTCAAGGCCCGCGAGCACTGGATGGAGCAGATGCACGCGCAACTCAAAGGCTTCGACGCGGTTCTGTCGCCCACCGTGCCGATCGTGGCGCCGCCGATTGCTCATGTCGCGCCGGCCACAGGCACCGACACCGCGCTGGACACACGACGCGATACGGAGTTTTTTCGCGTTAACAACCTGCTGCTGCGCAACACCTTCGTGGTGAACCTGCTGGACGGCTGTGGCATTTCCATTCCCTGCCATTCACCCGATGACCTGCCAGTGGGGCTGATGATCTGGAATGGCGCGCTGCGAGACGACACGGTGTTGAATGTGGCGCTGCAGGCTGAAATGGCGTTGCTCGGGTGAGCGCCAGCCTGGTTTTATGAACATCGCCATCGTGGGGGCCGGCATCATCGGCGTCACCACCGCCTACGAGTTGGCCGCTGATGGTCACCAGGTCACGGTTTTTGAGCGGCGCAGCGCAGTGGCTGAGGAGACCAGTTTTGCGAATGCAGGCGTGGTCGCACCCGGCTACGTGACGCCCTGGGCCGCGCCCGGTATGCCCACCAAAGTGCTGAGCTACCTGCTCAAAAAATATGCGCCGGTGCGCTTGGCACTGCCGTTGTCGGCCAGCGATCTGCGCTGGATGTGGCGCTTCACACGGGCCTGCAAACTGGAAACCTACCTGGCCCATCGTGCCCAGCTGCAGCGCCTGGCTTTCTACAGCCGCGAGCGCCTGCACACGCTCGTCGACCAGCTACAACTGGACTACGAAGGCAGCACAGGCTACCTGGTGCTACTGCGCAGCGAGCAAGACCATGCGCTGGTGCAACCCGGCCTACAGGTGCTGACAGACGCGGGCGTAGCGTTCAAGGCAATCGACGCAGCAGCCGCCCGCCAGATCGAGCCCGCCCTGAACCCCCACACCCCGCTCGCCGGTGCCGTGCACCTGCCCGATGACGAAGTAGGCAACTGCCGCCAGTTCGCGTTGCTGCTCAAGGCCAAAGCAGAGGCCATGGGTGCCAAATTTATATTCAATCAGGCTGCAGCCCTAGTGAATATTGCTCAAACAGCTACTTTATTGATAGCAAACGAATCAAGCCCGCGCCGCTTCGACGCCATCGTCCTGTGCGCCGGACTTGATTCAGCCGCCTTGCTGCGTCCGTTGGGCATCGACATTCCACTCGCCGCCGTCTACGGCTACTCCATCACCGCGCCACTACACCCCAACACCGCCGACAACCCGCTGCTGGCCCCACGCAGCGCCTTGATGGACGAGCGTTACAAAGTGGCCATCTCGCGCCTGGGCAACCGTGTGCGCGTAGCAGGCAGCGCCGAAATTGGTGGGCGTCCGCAGCAGCACAACCCGGGCGCGATTCAAACCCTCTACCGCGTGTTGCAAGACTGGTTCCCGGGGGCAGCACAGCTGGGTACGGGTGCGGGCCAAAACAGCCGCTTTGGCCCCCATGTGCAGCACTGGAAAGGTGCCCGCCCCATGCTGCCAGACCGCCCACCCATCATCGGTTCCAGCGGCATCCCGGGCCTGTGGCTCAACCTGGGTCACGGCTCCAGCGGCTGGGCGTTGAGCTGCGGCAGTGCCAGGGCTTTGGCTGATTTGATGGCAGGGCGCACGCCAGAAATAGAGATGAACGGGCTTGGCTGCTAGCGTCTGCGTTCCAACCTCGTTGAGAAACGGCCCAAGCATGGCGGCACTGCAGCGCCGTCTTATTGATACGGCCCGCTGAAGTATGAAGTTACCGTTCGGGCTGAGGTGGCTGCTCCGACTGTCCTGAGGTATCGAAGGAAGCCCTCGCGAGCCCTTCGACACCTCAGGGCGAACGGTCGGGAATAAACCGTGCCGGATCAATAGTGCGCGACGGCGCGCCTGTCTGTGCTGCCGCGCAGGTCGCTATTTGTCGACCTGCTTGACTCAACACCCCAGCGCGTCAGCCAGCGCCAGCATGCTGGCGCAATGCAAATCGTTTTCGGGCCTGGGCAAAACATCTTTTTCATATCCCGCGCCAAACTCCAGGGGCCGCTCGATGTAGGCCGTACGCAGGCCGCAGGCGCGGGCACCCGCCAGATCATCGTGGTGCGCTGCTACCAGCATCACCTGGTCGGGCTGCAAATCAAACACCCGCGCGGCACCCAAGTACACCGCCGGGTCGGGTTTATAGGCGCGAAACACCTCGGCGCTCAGCACACAGTCCCACGGCAGGCCCGCGCGCTTGGCCATGTTCGTGAGCAGGCCGATGTTGCCGTTGGACAGGGTGCACAGCGTGTAGCGCGCCTTCAGTCTCAAAAGGCCGGACACGCTATCGGGCCAGGGATCCAGGCGGTGCCACACGCGGTTCAAGTGACGGCGCGCAGCCTCGTCCAGCGCTTGCAGCCCGAACTGCGGCAACGTGCTGTCCAACACCATGCGATGCAAATCGTCAATTAGCGTCCAGCCCAACTCGCCCGACGCCACACGGGCCATCGCGGGTTTGTAGCCAGCTCGCCACGCCCGGGCAAAAGCCGCTCCATCCACGCCATACAACTGCGACACCTCACGGGCAATACTGCCGTGCCAGTCCACCACGGTGCCAAAAATATCGAAAGCCAGCAGCTGCACCTGGCTAGCCAACGAGTGAGCGCCTGACACGCTCAATCCGGCTTGATGTTGCCGGCCTTGACCACCCGCGCCCACTTGGGCACCTCGGCCTCGATCAACGCCTTGAATTGCTCGGGTGTGGAGCCTGCCACGATGAAGCCCTGGTTGCCAAAAAACTCCTTGATATCCGGTGCTTCCAGCGCCTTGACCACCTCGGCATTGAGCTTGACCAGCACCTCGCGCGGGGTGGCCGCGGGCGCAAACAAGCCTTGCCAAGATGTCGCCTCAAAGCCCGCCAGCCCCGGCAGGCCGCTTTCACCGAGCGTGGGCACGTCGGGCAGCTGCGGGTGGCGTCTGGCAGATGTGACCGCGAGTGGGACGACCTTGCCCGCCTTGATCTGCGGCAACAGCACCAGAAAGTCACCAAACATCGACTGCAGCGAGCCGCCCAGCAAATCGTTCAACGCAGGTGCACTCCCCCGGTAGGGCACATGGGTGAGCTTGACGCCGGTCACCATGTCAAACATCTCGCCAGTCAGGTGCATAGAAGTGCCGTTACCCGGCGAGCCGTAGGTCATGGGGTTCGCGCGGGCTGCAGCCAGGTAGTCGCGCACCGTTTTGATGGTGCTGGTGGCAGCCACCGCCAGCACCAGCGGTGCCGACACCACCTGGCTGACCGGCGCAAAGTCCTTCAAAGGGTCATAGGACAAGCTGGGATACAGGCTGGCACTGATGGCATTGCTACCGGTCACGCCCATCAGCAGGGTGTAGCCGTCGGCCGGCGACTTGGCCACACCATCGGCACCCGTGGTGCCGCCCGCGCCAGGTTTGTTTTCGACCACCACCGGCTGTCCCAGCGCCGCCGCCAGCTTCTCGCCAATGCGGCGGGCGAGCAGGTCGGTGCTGCCGCCGGGTGGAAAGGGCACCACGATCTTGATGGCTTTGCTGGGAAAGGTCTGCGCCCAGCTTGCGGGTGCCGCGACACAGGCCAGCGTGGCGACGGCCGTCGCGGTGAAAAGGCGGCGATTGGGCAACTTGATGGAGGATGTCATGGCAGCTTTCGTCAGAGTGTTTGCGCATTTTTCATGCAATTTCCAAGCCTTGCGCAGCGGGTTTGCCCCAGCCTCCACCACCTGCTGTTTCGATGATCAAGCGGTCACCCGCCTGCCAGGTGGCACGCGCCTTCGCGGCCAGCCACTGCACGCTGCCGTCGGCGCGTTCGATGTGGGCCCTGCCACATGCACCCGGCAGGCCGCCCGCCGCGCCCTGTGCCGGCGAGTGGTGGCGCTCACCCCGGTAGGAAATGACCCCGCTGCCCTCAAGCAGGCGATAGACGCGCAGCACGCCACAACCCCCGTCGTGCAAACCCGGCCCACCTGAGCCCCGACGAAGCGCGACGCGCTCCATGCGCAGCGGCGCTTGCACCTCAATCACCTCCGCGGGCGTGTTGCGGGCGTTCCCCACGTCGGTAGACACACCGCTGCCACCCGGTCCCCAGGGCGCACCGCCCGCGGCTGACGCAATGATCTCGGTGAACAACCAGGGCTTGCCATCGTTGCGCACACCGCTGAGCGCCAGTACCACCGCGACACCCGCGTTCGGCGCAGGGCTGTCCTCGGGTCTGGCTTGGGCCCATGCGCCCAGAAAGGCATTGGCCAGCAACTTCACCAGGTTGGTGCGTGCATTCACCGCAGCCGGAAACAGCGGGTTTACCAGAGTACCGGGTGTGGTGAGCAGTTCAATCGGCACTGTGCAACCGTGGTTGCTGGCAGCGTGCGGTGCCAGCATGCAGGCAAAGTAGCTCACCGCCGCCCACACGGCACCCGGCGCGGCGTTCACCGGCCCGGTGGTTTGTTTCGCACACCCGCGCAAGTCGATTTGCAAGGCGTCACCGCGCTTGCGCAGAACCACCTGCACAGTCACCGGTGCAGCGCTGATGCCGTCGCCATCCAGCGCATCGCAAAACTGCCACTGACCGTCGGGCGCAGCGGCCAGGGCCTGGCGCGTCTGGGTTTGCGATGTGGCGATCAGCTGGTTGGCTTGCAACTCGAAATCAGCGTGGCTATGCAACAGGCTGACGAGCGCGTGCTCGCCGTGGCCCAGCGCGGCCCACTGGGCTGCCAGATCACCCACCAGCGGATCGGGCGTTCGGCTGTTCGCGCACATCACGCGCAGTAAATCCGGTTGAGCTTGCCCGGCGCGGTACAGCTGGGCGGGCGGCACGCGCAAGCCTTCTTGTTGGATACAGGTGGCGTCAGTCGGCACCGAGCCGGGCGTGATGCCGCCGACATCCTGGTGGTGCAGCACACAAGCCACCAGCGCCCGCACCCGCCCTTCAACGCACACGGGCCGCAGCAGCACCAGGTCGGGCAGGTGCGTGCCGCCAGCCCAGGGATCGTTACTGATGAAGCCGTCTGCTTGCCGCATGTCGGTGGCTGGAAACACCGCCAGCAAACCCGCCACCGCCGGGCTCAGGCTGCCCAGCAACAACGGCAAGGAACGCGCCTGCGCCAGCAAGCGGCCATCGGGTAGAAACACTGCTGCTGCACAGTCCATGGCTTCGCGCACCACCGACGACACGGCCTGCGCCACCAGCGTGGCCTGCATGCCGTCCGCAATGGTTTCCAGCGCTAACGCCAAGCCCGTTTGTGCCTGGGCAGCGGCCACAAATGGCGCAGACAAGACAAAACCCGACCCAGCGGCCCGCAGCACGGTGGCCTGCGTGCGCTCGAACTCCGCGCCCTGTTGTGCGGATTCGTCATCCCGCAGCGCGTGCGACAGATACACCGGCACACCCGGCCAACTCGCGTGCACGACAGCCTGCACAGCCAGCTCATGCGCCGGGTTGCGGTGGGCAAACAACAGGCACACCGCCACGGCCAGCGGCGGCTCGGGCAATACGCTGAGCTGGCTGAGCAAATCTTGACGTTGCAGCTCGTCAAACGGCTCAGCTTCATGCCCGAGTGAGTCGATGCGGCCGCCCGCCTGCACACGCCACGCCGGGGGCAAGGCAGCCAGCCAGGGCGACACGCCCACATGCCGCGCGTACAGATCCACGCGGTGTTGCCGCCCCAAAGTCAGCACGTCGGCAAAGCCACGCGTGCAAACCAGGGCAATACGAGCTGTCATTAGAAATAACTGAAGCGATCAGGCCGAAACGGCTGCAAATCCACTTGCGGCGCGCGGCCTGCCACCAGGTGCGCAATCTCTCGCCCTGTGGTGGCACCGCCGCACATGCCCACATGCCCATGGCCAAAGGCCAGCCACGCGTTATCCAGCCGGGGGGCACGTCCAATCACAGGCAGGCTGTCGGGCAGGCACGGCCGGTGACCCATCCAGCGGGAGGTGCGCGAGGTGTCCAGCGTGGGAAACATTTCACGCCCCTTGTCCAGCAGCACATCGGCGCGCCGCCAGTGCGGGGGCGGCTGCAGCCCCGCAAATTCCACGCTGCCCGCCAGCCGTAGCCCCACGGCCATGGGGTTGACCATGAGGTTGTACTCAGGTGCCATCACGGTGTGGCGCAGCGCCAGGTTGTTGCTTTGCACGGTCACGTGGTAGCCGCGCTGCGTCTCTAGCGGCACCCGCAGGCCCAACTGACGCGTCAAGCCGCCCGACCAGGCACCTGCAGCCACCACCACACCGTCACAGGCGATTGAGGTGCCGTCCGCCAGCCGCACAGCGCTCACCCGCGCGCCTTCCCGCCCGAAACCCACCGCCTCGCCCAGCACCTCGCGCGCACCGTCGCGCACACACTGGGCGTGCAGCGCCTGCACCAGCTGCAAAGGGTCCAGGGTCGAACCGTTTTCAGGCGCGAGGATGCCGAAGCGAAAACGGCCTTGCAGGTCTGGCTCCAGCGCGGCTAACTCGTCCTCGCCCACATCACGCAAATCAACCCCCAGGCTGCGCCGCAAGTCCATACCCCAGGCCCACCGCGCCGAAGCCGCCTGGCCGCTATACACATACAGGCAACCACTACGCCGCACCAGATGCGCAGCGCCTGCGTGCTCCAGCAGGGGCTGATAGCTTTCAAAAATAGGAGCCAGGAGACCACGCAGGGCTGTTGCAATGCGCACCACCTCAGCCCGGCGGGAATGCCGCATGAAGCGCAGCAACCATGGCAACACGGTGGCCAGGTAAGCAGGTCGAATGGCTAGCGGACCATCCGGGTCGCGCAGCCAGCCCGGCACCTGCCTCCACATACCCGGCATGCCGACCGGCAGACACGCACTGGGCGACAGCGACCCCGCATTGCCAAATGAGCAAGCGTGCCCTGGTGCCACCGTGGCCACAAACGTGATGCGGTGCCCATCGCGCTGCAACCAGGCTGCAGTGCAGGTACCTACAACGCCAGTGCCCAAAACGACGATGTGCATGCATACAGTTTACGTCTCAAGGTGTAAAAACCCGCTTGAAAACAGGTCTGCTGCATATCTGCGCCCCGGTCGGGGCCGACCCATACGGCCTTTCGCTGCTGACCAAATCGACAAAATGGCGACCGATGCGTGCGCCAGCCTGGGTCTAAGTTGCAAACGCATGGCACTGGTAGATGCACGAAAACAGGGAACCGCCGTGCAGAGCATTGCCGGTCAATCGTCTATTGCTCCGGCTGGGCACAGCGCAGAGGGTGTAAAACCTCGGGTCAGCACCGAGGCACCCATGACCGACCTATCCGCCCCCCAAGCCATCACCACCGCCCAAGCCTGGCCACTACACGGAGCGCAAGCCACCCGCCAGATCGAATTGGCGGCGCTGGCCCATCTGGCACCCAGCACCTTGATGCAACGCGCAGGTCTGGCGGTGGCCCGCCTGGCGTTGGCGCTGGCGCCCCATGCCCGAACGGCCTGGATCGCCTGCGGGCCTGGCAACAACGGTGGCGACGGGCTGGAGGCAGCCGTTCACCTGCAAGCCTGGGGCAAACGGGTGTGTGTGACCTGGCTGGGTGACGAGGACCATCTGCCGCCCGACGCGCTGGCCGCGCTGCACCGCGCCCGCGCGGCAGACCTGCAGTGGCTGCCTGCGCCGCCGGATGGTTTGGGCACGCAGGATTTGTGTATCGACGCATTGCTGGGGATAGGTTTGACAAACCGCCTACCCAGTGACCCGCTGCGCGAGGCGATTCGCGGGTTGAATACGAGCCGCGCCACGGTACTGGCGGTCGACCTACCCAGCGGACTGAATGCAGACACCGGTCAATACGCTATGCAATCTATAGCTGCTTCAGCAATATCTACAAGGGCTGGTGGCACTTTTGATTCACAAGCCTTCCAAGTGGTGGCCCCACACACGTTA
>JANOQJ010000037.1:0-24949 GCA_031414805.1 Comamonadaceae bacterium | reverse complement strand
CCCTGCACAAACCATGTGACCGAGCGATTCTTGCGTCGAGACTGGGGCTTGTGTGCGCAGTCACGAGATATTCCAAGGCAATTGGCCTATTCAGACGGGAGTATTGGCGACGGTACTGTTGGGGTCACGGATTCAGGAATTACTTTGGTTGGGCCTTCCGACAGTATTGATCATGCACTTCACAATCAATTTCCATCATTACCTGGTAGATGGTGCGATCTGGAAGCGCCGCCGCTCATCCCCGACAAAGCAAGCCATACAGGGATGAAATCCGGTCAGCGCAGCAGCAGCGCTGCCTCCACCGCCGCCACTCGCTCCCGCTGAATCATTTCTCCAACCTTTATCCCGCTAGCCCCTTCAGCCATTGCTCGAGCAGCTATCACATTCGTAGCAACCGACCGCGCCGCTGCCAACGCACTCAGAAGCCGGGGCCGCTGCGGATACGTCGCATCCTGCAAACCCAGCCGTCCCCTCGCATCACATTCGCACGCCAGCAGCGCGTCGGCAAAGCGCTGGGGTTTGCGGATGGCGTCGCAGCGGGTCAGCAGGCGCATCACCGCTTTGGCATCCAGGCTGGCGCTGCGGTGGATATTGCTGTGCTCGCGGGCCACCAGGTCTGCCAGTTCGCGGCAGTCGGTGGGCACGCGCAGGCGCTCGGCTACTTGCGCTGCCAGGTCGGCGCTGCGGGTTTCGTGGTCGATGTGGCGGCCCAGATGCGGGTTGGCCTGCATTTTTTCGCGCCACTGCTCGGGGGTGTAAGCGTCGCCCAGGTCTGCTGCAAAGTTTGAATCACCGCCTAAATCGGTGGTGCCTTTGCCCAGGTCGTGCATCAGGCAGGCCCAGCGCACGGACAAGGGTGCTTGGAGCTGTGCTGCCATGTTGAGCACCATCATCAAGTGCACGCCCGTGTCAATTTCCGGGTGGTGTTCGGACCGCTGGGGTACGCCCCACACGCGGTTGACTTCGGGCAGCAGGCGCTGCAAGGCACCGCATTCGCGCAGGACGGTGAACATGCGATGCGGTGCGGCTTCCATCAAACCGCGCGCCAGCTCTTGCCACACGCGCTCGGGCACCAGTGCGTCCACCTCGCCGGCTTGCACCATGTCACACATCAAGTTTTGGGTCTCGGGTGCGATGGAAAAATCAGAGAAGCGTGCGGCAAAACGGGCCAGCCGCAAGATGCGCACGGGGTCTTCACGGAAGGCGGTGGTCACATGCCGCAGCACTTTGGCTGCCAGGTCGGACTGGCCGTGCCAGGGGTCGATCAAATCGTCATGTTTAAAGTAAAAAGTGCCATCAGCCCCTATGGAATATGCTGATGCAGCTATTGAATTGATAGTAAGGTCCCGACGCGCCAGGTCTTGTTCCAGCGTCACGTCAGGTGCGCTGTGCATCTCAAACCCGTGGTAGCCCTGCGCTGTTTTGCGCTCGGTGCGGGCCAGCGCATATTCCTCGCGGGTGCTGGGGTGCAAAAACACCGGAAAGTCGCGCCCCACCGGTAAAAAGCCCTGCGCGGTCATCTGGTCTGGGGTCGCGCCCACCACCACCCAGTCGCGGTCTTGCACCGGCAGGCCCAACAGGGCATCGCGCACCGCACCGCCGACGAGGAAAATATTCATGAGTCTGTACTCTCTTTTTTGAAAACAGATTGTCCATGAGGGTGGCTTAAACTGCCTCGATGAGTTCCCCATCCGATCACCGCCACATCGACATTCAAGCCTTTTGCGCAACGCATGGGCGGCTGCACCAGCAAGACGCGATGCAAAAATATGAACGACTGGTCGCGCAGTTCACCCCAGAGGCTGCCGCCGCACCCTTAGGCGTGGTTGATTGGCGGGCTGCGGGCCAATTACGCGCGTCGGTGGGTCACGTGGGCGTGCCGTGGTTGCACCTGGAGGCCACTGCCACTGTGCCGCTGATTTGCCAACGTTGCCTGACCCCGGTGCAAGTGCCGTTGGTAGTGGATCGCTGGTTCCGCTTTGTGGCCGACGAGGCGACAGCCGAGCAGGAGGACGAAGATTCAGAAGAAGACCTGCTGGCCATCAGCCGCGAGTTTGATTTGCATGGCCTGGTGGAAGACGAGCTTCTGATGGAGCTGCCTGCCGTGCCGCGGCATGAGGACTGCCCGGTTCCGGTTCAACTGTCGGCCGGTGATGATGAGTTTGAAGCGGCGTTTGAGGAAAAAGCAAACCCATTTGCCGCGTTGGCTTTGCTCAAAGGCCTTGGCGCCGACAAAAAGGCTGAATGAAGCCCTGCGCTGGGTTATAATCGAGGGCTTTTCGCGGTGGCTCTGCACTCAATGTGTTTTGTTTGTCGCCAAGTCGTCCAACCCACTAACTTTTTCGCGGTTTCCAGCCAACGCACGGCTGACAACGCAATGCTAGAAAAAGTATCGGAATTAGTAGTAACTTAGGAGCCCACCATGGCTGTTCAGCAAAACAAAAAATCGCCGTCCAAGCGCGGCATGCACCGCTCGCACAATGCGCTGGTCGTGCCAGGCATTGCGGTTGAACCCACCACCGGCGAAACCCACCTGCGTCACCACATCAGCCCCAACGGTTTTTACCGCGGTCGCCAGGTGCTCAAAAACAAGTCTGAGGCTTGAAGGGGCTGGTGGGCGTGAAACACCACACGGGTGGCCCACCGGTTCACTGATTCAACCTCGCTTCGGCTGCAGGTACAACCACAGGCCCGACGCTGCCCTCGCGTAGCATCGGGCCTTTGTTTTGCCTCTCGCTTTCGTGCATTCACCCCGTTTTAAATGACTGCTGCCGTAATCACCTTGGCCGTTGACTGCATGGGCGGCGACCATGGCCCGCGTGTGACGTTGGTGGCGTGTCAGAAATTTCTCGAATCACACCCCGACGCTGCTTTGCTCCTGGTCGGCCAGCCTGAGCAAATGACGCAGGCTTACCCCAAGTTTCAACACCCGCGTGCCCGTGTCGTGGCGGCCAGCGAAGTGGTGACCATGCAAGACTCGGTCGAAGTGGCGCTGCGACGTAAAAAAGACTCGTCGATGCGCGTGGCGCTACAGCAAGTCAAAAATGGCGTAGCCGATGCCGCAGTGTCTGCCGGCAACACTGGCGCGCTGATGGCCATTGCCCGCTATTTGCTGAAAACGGTGGACGGTATTGACCGACCCGCCATTGCGACTCAGCTTCCCAATGCCAAAGGCGGTGCCACCACGGTGCTGGACCTCGGTGCGAATGTCGATTGCACCGCCGAACACCTGTTGCAATTTGCCGTAATGGGGTCGGCGTTGGTTTCGGTGCTCAAAAATGATGACAATCCAACGGTGGGTTTGCTCAACATTGGTGAAGAAGTCATCAAGGGCAACGAAATAATCAAAAAAGCAGGTGAATTGTTGCGATCTGCTGCTAAATCGGGCGATTTAAATTTCTATGGCAATGTTGAAGGTAACGATATCTTCAACGGCACAACCGACATCGTGGTGTGTGACGGTTTTGTCGGCAATGTGGCACTGAAGACCAGCGAAGGTCTGGCGTCGATGATTGGCGGTTTTTTGAAAGCCGAGTTTTCTCGCAACTGGTTTACGCGTCTTGCTGCTATCTTTGTTTATCCGGTGTTATCGGGATTTAAAAGACGCATGGATCATCGGCGCTACAACGGTGCCGCCTTGCTGGGCTTGCGTGGATTGGTGTTTAAAAGTCACGGATCAGCTGACGCCTTTGCGTTTGAACACGCGTTGAGCCGGGCGTATGATGCCGCCCGAAATGAACTGCTGGCCAAAGTGCAGGCCCGAATTGCCCACGCAGCACCACTTTTGACCGGCAACCAGACTGCCCTGCAGAACCCCAAAGCCGTAGAACAAACCTTGGCCGAACCGACTTGATGAGACCCCACAGCCGCAGTTACTCCCGCATCACGGGCACCGGCAGTTACCTGCCGCCCCGCCGTCTGACCAATGCCGATCTGGCCCTAGAGCTGGCCGCCAAAGGCGTGGAAACCTCAGATGACTGGATCGTCGAGCGCACCGGCATCCGGGCGCGCCATTTCGCAGCAGCTGACGTGTGCGCCAGCGATCTGGGATTTGAAGCCGCAAAAAACGCCTTGCAAGCCGCTGGCCGCGCGCCGCAAGACATCGACCTGATCATCGTGGCGACCTCCACGCCCGACATGGTGTTCCCGTCGACTGCCTGCATCCTCCAGCACAAATTGGCGCAGCTCAACGAAGCAGCCAAAGGCATAGCCGGTTGCCCGGCATTTGACGTGCAGGCCGTGTGCAGTGGCTTTGTGTATGCGCTCACGGTGGCCGACGCGATGATTCAAACCGGCGCTGCCAAGCGGGCACTGGTGATTGGCAGCGAAGTGTTCTCGCGCATTCTGGATTTCAACGACCGCACCACTTGCGTGCTGTTTGGTGACGGTGCGGGTGCCGTGGTGCTGGAAGCTTCGGACACCCCAGGCATTTTGGCCAGTGACCTGCACGCCGACGGCAAGCACGTGGGTATTTTGTGCGTGCCGGGCAATGTGTCGGGTGGCCAGGTGATCGGTGATCCGCTCTTGAAAATGGATGGTCAAGCGGTGTTCAAGTTGGCGGTGGGCGTGCTGGAAGACGCCGCCCGCGCCACGCTGGCCAAAGCAGGCCTGAAAGAAACCGACATTGACTGGCTGATCCCGCACCAGGCCAACATCCGCATCATGCAAAGCACGGCGAAAAAGCTGAAATTGCCGCTGGAAAAACTCATCGTGACCGTAGATCAGCACGGCAACACTTCGGCGGCTTCGATTCCGCTGGCGCTGGACGTCTCAGTGCGCAGCGGCAAGATCAAACCCGGCCAGACCCTGATGCTGGAAGGCGTCGGCGGTGGTTTCACCTGGGGTGCAGTGCTATTGAAGTTGTAGCTGCTTGAGCAGTATTGATAAGGGCTAGCGCACGCTTTAGCCAAAAAGTAAGAAGAATATGACTGATTTCGCTTTTGTTTTCCCCGGCCAGGGCTCCCAAGCCGTTGGCATGCTCGATGCCTGGGGCGATCACCCGGCGGTGACCCAAACCCTGCAAGAAGCCTCAGACGCCTTGGGCGAAAACGTCGGCAAGTTGATCAAAGAAGGCCCTAAGGAAGCCCTGGCGCTGACCACCAACACCCAGCCGGTGATGCTGGTGGCCGGTGTGGCGGCGTATCGGGCCTGGCTGGCGGAAGGTGGCCGCTTGCCCAGCGTGGTGGCCGGGCATTCGCTGGGCGAGTATTCGGCGCTGGTGGCTTCCGGCGTGTTGACGCTGACCCAAGCCGCTCCGCTGGTGCGCCTGCGCGCCCAGGCCATGCAGGGTGCAGTGCCCGTGGGGGTGGGTGCAATGGCGGCTGTGCTGGGCCTGGATGCTTTGAAAGTAATAGCGGTTTGTGCAGATTCGACAAGGGCTAGCGGCGAAATAGCCGAGGCTGTGAATTTCAACGACCCGCTGCAAACCGTGATTGCAGGCAGCAAAGCCGGGGTCGAAAATGCAAGTGTTGCCCTGAAGGCCGCGGGTGCCAAGCGCTGCCTGCCGCTGCCGGTGTCAGCGCCGTTTCACTCCAGCTTGATGAAGCCTGCCGCTGAAAAATTATTGACGGCCCTGCAGGCTCTGGAACTGGCTGCCCCGCAAATTCCGGTCATCAACAACATCGACGTAGCTATAGAAACCGACGCCAACCGCATCCGCGACGCGCTGTACCGCCAGGCTTTTGGCCCGGTGCGCTGGGTCGAATGCGTGCAGGCCATCCAGGCGCGCGGCATCACGCACGTCGTGGAATGCGGGCCAGGCAAGGTGCTGGCGGGCATGTGCAAGCGCATCGACGCGCACCTAGTGGGCAGCGCGCTGTTCGATCCGGCCAGCCTGGCTGAGGTGAAAGGTGTACTGGGATGAGCCTTGATACCCAACCCCAAATTGCCCTGGTCACTGGCGCCACACGTGGCATTGGCGCGGCCATTGCGCAGCAGTTGGCGCAAGCCGGTTTTCAGGTGATTGGTACAGCCACCACCGATGAAGGCGCTACAAAAATAGAAGCTGCTTCAGCAGATTCCACAAGGGCTAGAGGCATAAAAGGCATCAAACTCGATGTTACCGACGGTGCGGCGGTGGAGGCCGCCGTTCAAGCGATTTGCGAGCAGCACGGCGGCTTACATGTGCTGGTCAACAACGCCGGCATCACCCGTGACATGCTGGCCCTGCGCCTGAAAGACGACGACTGGGACGCGGTGCTGGACACCAATTTGAAGGCCGTTTTTAGAACCAGCCGCGCCGTGATGCGGGTGATGATGAAGCAACGTTACGGCCGCATCATCAACATCACCAGCGTGGTCGGTGCCATGGGCAACCCCGGCCAGGCCAACTACGCGGCCGCCAAAGCGGGTGTGGCGGGCATGAGCCGGGCGCTGGCACGTGAGCTGGGGAGCAGGGGTATCACGGTGAATTGCGTGGCCCCCGGGTTCATAGAAACGGACATGACCGCTGAGCTACCCGAGGCTCAGCAGCAAGCGTTGATGGTACAAATTCCCCTGGGCCACCTGGGCAAACCGGCTGATGTGGCCCACGCGGTGGCTTGGCTGGCTTCGCCCCAAGCGGGTTACGTCACGGGGCAAGAAATTCATGTCAATGGTGGCATGTATATGTAGTTGCGAACATCCATGAAAGTTACACAGTCTGTGTGATTTTTGTCGCAGTTAAACTCTCACATTCATTCACAACCCTCTGAGGGACCCATGAGCGATATCGAAACACGTGTCAAAAAAATCATTGCCGAACAACTCGGCGTCGAAGAGTCACAAGTGACCAGTGAAAAAGCCTTCGTGGCCGATCTGGGCGCCGACTCGTTGGACACGGTGGAGCTGGTGATGGCACTGGAAGACGAATTTGGCATCGAAATCCCCGATGAAGACGCCGAAAAAATCACCACCGTGCAAAACGCCATCGACTACGCCAACAGCCATAAAAAAGCCTGAGCGTCAAAAAGCCTGCGCATCAAATAAGAAGGGTTCTGCACGGATGAGTCGACGTCGCGTAGTGGTCACTGGCCTGGGCTGTATCAGCCCGGTGGGCAACACAGTGGCCGATTCATGGGCGGGTCTTTTGGCCGGCCAGTCCGGCATTGCCCGAATCACTAAATTTGATGCATCCGCCTTTTCCTGCCAGATTGCAGGTGAGGTCAAGGGCTTCAGTCTGGAGCCCTGGCTGAACTCGAAAGAGGCACGCAGCATGGATACCTTCATCCACTACGGTGTGGTGGCGGCGCTCCAAGCCGTGCAAGACGCCGGTTTGCCGACCGGCGACGCGCTGAGCGAAGACCTGGCCACTCGCATTGGCTGCGTGATCGGCTCTGGCATTGGCGGCCTGCCGCTGATCGAAGAAACCCACACCGAGCTGATCAATCGCGGGCCGCGCCGCATCACCCCGTTTTTTGTGCCCGCCTCCATCACCAATATGGTGGCGGGGCACGTGTCGATCAAATGTGGCTTCAAAGGCCCGAACATTGCCATCGTCACCGCATGCACCACCGGCCTGCACTGCATTGGCGATGCGGGCCGCATGATTGAATACGGCGATGCTGATGTGATGGTTGCCGGTGGCGCTGAGGCCACCGTGTCGCCGCTGGGCATTGGTGGTTTTGCCGCCATGCGCGCCCTGTCGACCCGCAATGACGACCCCGCCACCGCATCACGCCCCTGGGACAAAGACCGGGATGGTTTTGTGCTGGGCGAGGGCGCTGGCATTTTGGTGCTCGAAGAATACGAGCACGCCAAAGCCCGAGGCGCAAAAATTTACTGCGAGCTGGGTGGTTTTGGCATGAGCGCCGACGCCAGCCACATGACGGCACCCAACATGGACGGCCCCCGCCGCGCCATGCTGCTGGCCCTGCGCAACGCGGGCCTGAACACCGATGCGGTGGACTACATCAACGCCCACGGCACATCCACCCCGCTGGGCGATATCAACGAGAGCAACGCCATCAAAGCGGCTTTGGGCGAACATGCCAAAAAGACCGTGATCAGTTCCACCAAGTCGATGACGGGCCACTTGCTCGGCGGCGCGGGCGGCATTGAAAGCGTGTTTACCGTGCTGGCTGTGCATCATCAGAAAGTGCCACCCACCATCAACGTCTTTAACCAGGACCCCGAGTGCGACCTGGACTACTGCGCCAACACGGCGCGGGACGTCAAGATTGACGTTGCGGTGAAGAACAACTTCGGCTTTGGCGGCACCAACGGCACGCTGGTGTTCAAACGTCTTTAGCCGCTTGGCTCAGGCCAAACGCTAGCACACAGCGCCTTTTGCATGCACCACGCACCAGCGGTTGCCTATCCGGTATATCGCTCCAAGCCTTTGGGTTTTGCCATGCTGTCGGTCTGGCTTGCCAGCGGTATTTCGCTGGCAGTTTGGGGGTGGCAGTCTGGCCGTGCTCAAGATGCCACCGAGTTGTATACGCATCTTCAGCGCTCAGCGGTTGCACTGACCTGGTTTGCGTGCGGTGTCGTTGCCGCGTGGCAGTGGCGTGCGATGAAGCCTGGGGAGCTGCGCTTTGATGGCTTGGCGTGGCTATGGGCTTCGTCCGGCGTCGCACCATTGCAAGGAAGTTTGACGGTGGCGCTGGATTTGCAGCACCATTTGCTGGTCAAGTGGCACGATCAGGGCGAATCTTTCGTGCCAAGCCAACGTCGTACAAGCGCCTGGTTGTGGCTGCAGGCCGACGTCGTACCCGCCCACTGGCACGGTTTGCGCTGTGCGGTAAATTCGTCCGCCGTTGTGCAGAACCCGCCACCCGCCGTGGGTCTAATCGTCTGAACTGCACCGCGCCCACATGAGTTCCTCCCCGATCAATCCTCCCGAGCTCAGCTCCAACGACAGCGACATGTTGCTGGTGCATCGCACGGTTGCGGGCGACCAAAAGGCCTATGGTTTGCTGGTTATCAAGTACCAGCGCCGCATTCAGCGGCTGATTGGCCGCATGGTGCGTGACGTGGATTTGGTTGAAGATATTTCGCAGGAAACTTTCATTCGCGCGTACCGGGCGTTGGCACAGTTTCGGGGCGACGCCCAGTTCTACACCTGGCTGTATCGCATTGCCGTGAACACGGCCAAGAAAATGTTGCTGGATATGAAACGCGATCCGACCATCTCGGAAGCGGCTTTTCGGGGCTCGTCAGAAGACGACGATGAAACTTCTCGGCTGGATAACGAACTTATTGCGCCGGAGACACCCGAAACAACCTACGCCGCCAAAGAAATCGCTGAAACCGTGAATGCTGCCATGCAAGCCCTGCCAGAAGAACTGCGCCAAGCCGTGACTTTGCGCGAAATCGAAGGCCTCAGTTATGAAGAAATCGCCGTTGCCATGAATTGCCCCATTGGCACTGTGCGCTCCCGTATTTTTCGCGCCCGCGAAGCCATTTCAGCCAGGGTCAAGCCCATGCTGGAAAACCAGTCAGGAAAAAGGTGGTAACCCCATGGAAACCTCGAATAACACGTTAAACAACACAGCAGAGCAGCTCTCGGCGCTGGCAGACGGACAGCTGGAAGGGGATGCGTTTGTGCAAGCCGTCATGGCCGCTTGCGCCGACGACGGGGCTTTGGAAACCTGGAACACCTATCACTTGATTGGCGACGTGCTCCGAGCGCAGGACTTGGTGGGTCGTGGCGGTGAATTGGCGTTTGCGCAAGCGGTGCAAGCGCGTTTGCAAAACGAGCCACTGCCGCTCGCCGCTGAGGCTGCAAACGCTACACATTTAATAGCTGCTCCAGCAGATTCCATAAGGGCTGGTGGCATAAATGTTATTAATTTCAACAAACCAGCCGCCAACGACGCCCAGATTCGCTGGAAGCTGGTGGCGGGTGCTGCCAGCTTTGCGGCGGTAGCGGCCCTTGGCTGGAATCTGGTGGGTGGCGGTTTGGACGCGTCCAGCAACGCACCGGCTCTGGCGCAAGCCCCGGCCAGCGCACCTGCGTTGCAAGCGGTGGGTCAATCGGGTCAATACATGTTGCGAGACCCTAGGCTGGACGAATTGCTCGCAGCACATCGCCAAGCGGGCGGAACCTCGGCTCTGCAAATGCCCGCAGGTTTTCTGCGCAGCGCCACATTTGCGCCAGCGGGTCGTTAAGCAATGCGTTCTGGCTCTTTGACTGTCAGTGTCTTGCGCGGCGGTTTAACCTGCCGCCTGTCTATCTTGCTGGCTGCGGTGTTTCCCGCACTGACTCCACATGCGAGCGCGCAAGGTGCCTTTGTGGCGGGCCCTGCCACGACTGCATCGGCGAACAAGTCACCTGCCAACGCGCAGGGTGCCTTTGTGGCCGGTCCTGTGTCACCCGCATCGGCAGCCAACAAAGCCGCGCCGGAGCGCAGCATCAGCGAGTGGCTGCTGCGCATGCACGAAGCGTCACGCAATCGCAGCTATCTGGGCACTTTCGTCGTGTCCTCGTCTGCTGGGGGCATGTCCAGCGCCCGCATTTGGCACGCCTGCGATGGCGACCGTCAGGTGGAACGGGTGGAATCGCTCACCGGTGCACCGCGCACCACTTTTCGGCGCAACGAAGAAGTGGTGACGTTTTTGCCTGAATCACGCGTCGTTTTGAAGGAAAAACGCGAGTTCATGGCGCTGTTCCCCAATGTGCTGACCACCAAGGAAACGTCGATCCCAGAGTTTTATACCGCCAAGCAAGTCGGCGGCGACCGTGTAGCCGGTTTCGAGGCTGATGTGGTGCATCTGGCACCGCGCGACAACCTGCGTTTTGGCTACCGTATCTGGAGCGAAAAGAAAAGTGGCTTGGTCATCAAGTTGCAAACGCTGGACAACGACGGGCAGGTGCTGGAGCAAGCCGCTTTTTCCGAGCTGCAGATGGATGCCCCCGTGCGTCTGGACAAGCTCAGCCAGATGATGGGTAACACAGAGGGCTGGCGCGTAGAAAAATCAGAACTGGTGAAAACCACTCCTGCAGCAGAGGGCTGGGCGCTCAAGGCACCCGTGCCTGGCTTCAAAGCCATGAGTTGTTTGAAGCGGCCGGTCACGGCTGTGGTTGGCCCCACAGTCAACCCAGGCGAAGGTGCGATGCAATGGATCTTTTCTGACGGACTCGCATCTGTCTCTTTGTTTGTGGAGGCTTATGACCGGCAACGGCATACCCAGGAAGCCATTCGTGCGATTGGCGCGACACAAACACTCACCCGCAAATTGGTGGGTGAAAAATCAAACGACAAAGCCGCAGGGGAATGGTGGTTGACGGCAGTCGGCGAAGTGCCAGCGGCCACCTTGAAAGCTTTTGCGCAAAGTCTTGAGCGGCGCAAGTAAGTCCCCATGTACCCGCGTATGTTGATTGCCTGAACTCTTTTCTGAGGCCCTTATGTTGAAAACTGTGAAAACTGACAAGCCCGACTATTGGCAACAAGCCCGTCTGGCGACACGTAAGCTGGCCCTGGCCAGCGTGATGGCATTGGGCACCACGGCGGCCATGTTGCCGGTGCATACGGCGACTGCGCAAGTGCGTGGGCTGCCTGATTTCACCGACTTGGTGGAGCAGGTAGGGCCGTCAGTCGTCAACATCCGCACCCTCGAAAAAACCCGAACTACGGGCGCTGCCAGCGGGCAAATGGACGAGGAAATGCAAGAGCTTTTTCGCCGCTTTTTTGGTGACCGCTTGCCCAATGCGCCGCGCCCGCAAACGCCGCAGCGTCCCAACCGGCCGCAGGAAGAAGATCGACCCCGTGGGGTCGGCTCGGGTTTCGTGCTGACGGCCGATGGCTACATCATGACCAATGCCCACGTGGTCGACGGTGCAGACGAAGTCATGGTGACCTTGCCTGATAAGCGCGAGTTCAAGGCCAAAATCATCGGTGCCGATAAGCGCACCGATGTGGCAGTGGTCAAAATTGAAGCGACGGGTTTGCCAGCGGTGAAGGTCGGTGACGTGAACCGGCTGAAGGTCGGTGAATGGGTGATGGCAATTGGCTCGCCTTTCGGCCTGGACAATTCGGTGACTGCCGGCATCGTGAGCGCCAAGCAGCGCGATACGGGAGAGTTGCTGCCCTTCATCCAAACTGATGTCGCGATCAACCCTGGCAACTCCGGCGGCCCTTTGATCAACATGCGCGGTGAGGTGGTGGGCATCAACAGCCAGATTTACTCGCGCACCGGCGGCTTCATGGGCATTTCGTTCGCTATTCCGATGGACGAGGCGATTCGGGTGAGCGACCAGCTACGCACTTCGGGCCGCGTGTCTCGCGGGCGCATTGGCGTGCAGATTGACCAGGTGTCCAAAGAGGTGGCAGAAGCAGCTGGTTTGACCAAGCCCGAAGGCGCGTTTGTGCGTGCCGTGGAGGCGGGTGCGCCAGCAGACAAAGCGGGCGTCGAAGCGGGCGACATCATCACCAAGTTTGACGGCAAACCGATTGAGAAAGCGTCTGATTTGCCACGCATGGTGGGCAACACCAAACCCGGAAGCAAAGCGATGCTGACCGTATTTCGCCGTGGTGGCACCAAAGAGTTGAGCATTGCCATCGCCGAGTTTGAGCCTGAAAAACCGGTGAAAAAAGTGGTGGACAAAGAAGAGAAACCGAAAGCCTCTTCGGCCGGACAGTCTTTGGGTCTGGCAGTCAGCGATTTGAATGACGCACAGAAGAAGGAACTGAAAATCAAGGGCGGCGTGAAGGTTGATGCAGCAACCGAAGGCGCTGCGCGTGCCGGCTTGCGTGAGGGCGACGTGATCGTCTCGATTGCCAACGGCGAAATCGCAAGCGTCAAGGAGTTTGAAGCTGCGGTGGCGAAGCTGGACAAATCCAAGCCCGTGAACCTGCTGTTTCGCCGCGGTGAATGGGCGCAATACGCCCTGATTCGCCCGCAACGCTGACCGCTGGCGATTAACCCGTATGGCGCTCGTAGGTGCTTCGAGCGCTGTACCTGTCACTGAAAAAGGGTTAATTCGATGCGGATTCGTCGCTGGTGAGACACGCTCCGTGAATTTTTTCCGAGACCGAACACCTCCAAACAGTTGGCGCTCGCTAACTTCGGCTCGGTGATTAGGATGCGTTTTAGACGACAATCTGGCCTTCCCGCGGCAATTTGTTGACTGACGGTCGTTCCAAACGCCGAATCCGGCATGTAATTTGACAGCACACAGCTGTTCCACAGATCACCCACATGTTGTTCATAGGCTTGTCCACCAGAATTGTGAATAACTTGTTGATAAAATCTACGTTGCTGCGCTGCAACGACATCGACTGGCTGCTTGTAGGGCTTCGTTTCAACGGCTTTTTGCCTACAATGAGGTTCCAACTATCGCAGTTGCCAATAGATTGTTGGTTTAGGGCGCGTCTGAATTCGACGCGCCCTTTTTTCTGTGCGCTGCTATTTAATTCAACCACTTGAAGCTTCTCGTTGATGAATCACATCAGAAATTTTTCCATCATCGCGCACATTGACCATGGCAAATCCACGCTCGCAGACCGCTTGATTCAACGTTGCGGAGGCCTGGCAGATCGCGACATGCAAAGCCAGGTGCTGGACTCCATGGATCTTGAAAAAGAGCGTGGGATAACCATCAAGGCGCAGACCGCAGCGCTCAAGTACAAGGCCTTGGATGGGCAGGTCTACAGCCTCAACTTGATCGACACACCAGGCCATGTGGACTTCTCATATGAAGTCTCGCGCTCGCTGTCGGCTTGTGAAGGTGCGTTGTTGGTGGTGGATGCCAGCCAGGGCGTTGAAGCGCAGACCGTGGCCAATTGCTACACCGCTTTAGAACTGGGTGTTGAGGTCGTGCCGGTGCTCAACAAGATGGATCTGCCCAACGCCGACCCCGACAACGCCAGAACCGAAATTGAAGACGTGATCGGTATCGATGCCACCGATGCGATTCCGTGTTCGGCCAAAACCGGTATGGGTATTGACGAAATCCTGGAGGCGGTGGTAGCGCGGATTCCGCCGCCAAAAGGTAACCCCAAGGGCCCACTTCGCGCGATGATCATCGACAGCTGGTTTGACAGCTACGTGGGCGTGGTGATGCTGGTGCGCGTGGTTGACGGCCGCTTGGCCAAAGGCGAGCGCATCAAGATGATGGCCACGGGCGCGATGTACAACGCCGACAACCTGGGCGTATTCACGCCCGCCAACGAGTCGCGCGATGCGCTGGAAGCCGGTGATGTGGGCTACATCATTGCGGGCATCAAAGAGCTGCAGGCGGCAAAGGTCGGCGACACGGTCACATTGATCAAACCCGGCACCGGCGGTGCAGCGGCCACGGCGACTGAGGCATTGCCGGGCTTCAAGGAAATTCAGCCCCAGGTTTTTGCGGGCTTGTACCCCACTGAGGCCAGCGAGTACGACTCGCTGCGCGATGCGCTAGAAAAACTCAAGCTTAACGACGCGTCCCTGCACTATGAGCCAGAGGTGTCGCAAGCGTTGGGCTTTGGCTTTCGCTGCGGTTTTCTGGGCCTGCTGCACATGGAAATCGTGCAAGAGCGGCTGGAGCGTGAGTTTGATCAAGACTTGATTACCACGGCCCCTAGTGTGGTGTACCAAGTGGTCAAAGCCGACGGTGAAGTGGTGATGGTGGAAAACCCCTCCAAGATGCCTGATCAAGGCAGGCTGGAGGAGGTGCGCGAGCCTATCGTGACGGTGCACCTGTACATGCCGCAAGAATATGTGGGCGTGGTGATGACGCTGGCCAATCAAAAGCGCGGCGTGCAGCAGAACATGGCGTACCACGGTAAACAGGTCATGCTGACCTATGAAATTCCGCTGGGCGAGATCGTGCTGGATTTTTTCGACAAGCTCAAATCGGTCAGTCGCGGTTATGCATCGATGGACTACGAGTTCAAGGAGTACCGGGCCGCCGATGTGGTGAAGGTCGATATTCTGCTCAACGGTGAGAAGGTCGATGCGCTATCCATCATCGTGCACCGTAGCCAGAGCCAGTACCGCGGCCGCGCCGTAGTGGGCAAGATGCGCGAAATCATTAGCCGCCAGATGTATGACGTGGCGATTCAGGCGGCCATTGGTGCGAATATCATCGCGCGCGAAACCATCAAGGCGTTGCGTAAAAACGTGCTGGCAAAATGCTACGGCGGCGACATCAGCCGCAAACGCAAGCTCCTTGAAAAACAAAAAGCAGGTAAGAAACGCATGAAGCAAATCGGTTCGGTTGAAGTGCCCCAAGAGGCGTTCCTCGCAATATTGCAGGTGGAAGATTGATGCCGTTACTGACTGGTGCCATCCTGGCAGTTTTTGTTGCGTATCTGGGTGCCTGGTACATGGGCTCGCTGGAGGGCAACTTTCCCTTGGTGCTGGTCGTCGCCACGATCGTGACAGGCCTGTATTGGCTGGCCGAGCGTTTTTACTTCCTGCCTCAGCGCCGAGCTGCTGTTGCTGCTTTTGACTCACAAACCGCGCAGCGCAATGCAGACCTGGTCAAGCTAGGCATTGCCCCACCGCCCGATGGCGATGCGGGCGACGCGCGCACCCGCCTGATCATGCAGCCCTGGTGGCTCGATTGGACGGCAGGCTTGTTTCCGGTGATCGTGGCGGTGTTTGTGTTGCGCTCATTTTTGTTTGAGCCTTTCAAGATTCCCACGGGTTCGATGATTCCAACCTTGCTGGTGGGCGATTTGATTCTGGTCAACAAGTTTGCCTACGGCCTGCGCCTGCCCGTGGTGCACAGCAAAATCACCGAGGGCACACCCCCCGCGCGTGGTGACGTGATGGTGTTTCGCTTTCCGCCCAACCCGCGCCAGGACTACATCAAGCGGGTGGTTGGTCTGCCTGGCGACGAGGTGGCCTACCTGAATAAACAATTGACGATCAATGGACAGGCCATCAGCAAAGCGGTGGCGCCCGAGTTTTTCGAACCGGATGCGATGCGCTACATCAAGCAGTTTGAAGAGGTTTTGGGCCCCCGCAAACACATGCTGCTCAACGACGACAGCCGTCCTGCGTTTGTTCCGGGCGTGGAGGACTTTCCTAACAAGGCGAATTGCCGCTACAGCATTGAAGGCGTGGTCTGCAAGGTGCCAGCCGGACACTATTTCATGATGGGCGACAACCGCGATAATTCGCTGGATTCGCGGTATTGGGGTTTTGTGCCCGAAGCCAATATTGTGGGTAAGGCATTTTTTGTCTGGATGAATACCGATGTGCTGTGGCCCAAGTTTGACTTTTCCCGGCTTTCGCGCGTTGGTTCTTTTGATTGATTTTTCAAGGATGACCAGGTAACACCATGAATTCACAGACTCACATGAAACGTCCGTTCAAATCGTCCCAGCACGGCCTGTCGCTGATTGGACTTATTTTTGTGGGCGGCGTACTGGCCGTCACCGGTTTGGTCGCTGCGCAAGTTATCCCGTCTTACCTGGAATTCGTGGCGATTGGTAAAGCCGCCCAAAAGGCTGCGACTGGCTCTTCGACGGTTCAAGAAGTTCGCGTCACGTTTGACAAAGCGGGCCAAATTGATGACATCAAGTCCATCTCGGGTAAAGACCTGGAAGTGTCCAAAAACGGCGACAAGATCACGGTGAAATTTGCCTACAACAAAGAAATCCACCTGACCGGCCCCGCGTACTTGTTGCTCAAGTACCAGGGTCAGACCAAGTAATTGGTCAGCCCGTCAGTACCTTTGCGCGTGAATGCAAGCCTTGCGCACTTGCAGCAACGGCTGTGCTATTCGTTTAAAAACCCGCGTCTGCTGCAGCAGGCACTGACCCACCGCAGTTTTGGCGCCGACCACAACGAGCGCCTGGAGTTTTTGGGTGACTCGGTGCTGAACCTGTCAGTTGCTGCCTTGGTGTACGAGCGGCTGGCCGAATTACCCGAAGGCGATTTGTCGCGGGTGCGCGCCAATCTGGTCAAGCAGGACACCTTGCATCAATTGGCACTGAGCCTGGGTCTGCCCGACCTGCTGCGCCTGGGCGAGGGCGAGTTGCGATCGGGCGGGCAACAGCGGCCGTCCATCCTGGCTGACGCGCTGGAAGCGGTGATCGGGGCAATTTTTATGGACGCGGGCTACGATGCGGCGCAGGCGTTGGTGCGACGCCTGTTTGCGCCGCTGGACATCACGCCGCGCATGTCAGCTGCGTCGAAAGATCCGAAAACAGAGCTGCAGGAATGGTTGCAAGGGCGCAAGATGCAGTTGCCGGTTTACCAGGTGGTCGCCACGCTGGGCGCGGCGCACAAACAGACCTTTGAGGTCGCGTGCGAGATCGCACAGCTGACCGCTTCAGAGCGCGGCATCGGCGCTTCGCGGCGCGCGGGCGAGCAGGCAGCCGCAGCGGCCATGTTGCTGCATTTGAAGGCGAAGGGATTGTCATGAAGGATACTCCTGAATTGATAGCTGCTTCAGCACGAAACACAAGGGCTAAAGGCCTAAAAGACTTATAAATGATCATTTCAGAACCCCCTAGCGAGCTCCCAGAGACCGCACCACCTGCGGGTGATGACGCGACTACCCAGCGCTGTGGTGTCGTTGCTATCGTGGGCCGGCCCAACGTGGGCAAGTCCACGCTGCTCAATGCCCTGGTGGGCCAAAAAATCAGCATCACTTCGGCCAAGGCGCAAACCACCCGCCACCGCATCACTGGCATCCGCACGGTGGACAACACCCAGTTTGTGTTTGTGGACACGCCAGGCTTTCAAACCCGCCACAGCACCGCACTGAACCGCTCGCTGAACAAGACCGTGCTGGGTGTCATCAGCGACGTGGATCTGGTGTTGTTCGTGGTGGAGGCTGGTGCTTTTACCTTGGGCGATGCCAAGGTGCTGTCGCTGCTCAAGCCTGGCATTCCAGCGCTGTTGATTGCCAACAAGCTGGACAACATTCACCGCCGGGCTGATGTAGCACCTTGGCTGCAAACCATGGCCGAGCGTCACCCGTTTGCCGAATTTGTGCCCATGTCGGCCAAAAACGCCAAAGATGTGGAGCGACTGTTTGGCATCTGCGACAAATACCTGCCCACCCAGCCCTGGTGGTACGGCGCTGACGAGTTGACCGACCGCAGCGAAAAGTTTTTAGCCAGCGAGACGGTGCGCGAAAAACTCTTTCGCTTCACCGGCGACGAGCTGCCCTACACCAGCACCGTGATCATTGACAAGTTTGAAGAAGAGCCCAGTCCCAAACACGGCCGCATGATGAAGATCGCCGCCACCATTGTGGTGGAACGCGACACGCACAAAGCCATGGTGATTGGTGAAGGCGGCGAGCGCCTCAAGCGCATCGGCACCGAAGCCCGCCAGGAAATGGAAAAACTGATGGACGCCAAGGTATTTCTGGAGCTGTGGGTCAAGGTGCGCTCGGGCTGGGCCGACGACGAGGCGCGGGTGCGGTCATTCGGCTACGAGTGAGTCCCCATCCGCCAGTCTCATTTGATGACCTGACGTGGCCGTCCACCGCACCACCCACGAACCCGCCTATGTGCTGCACCGCTACGACTGGAGCGAGTCGAGCCTGATTCTGGAGGTGTTTACGCGACACCACGGACGCATTGCTTTGGTAGCCAAGGGTGCCAAGCGGCCCAGTTCCAGTTTTCGCCCGGTGCTGCTGCCTTTGCAGCCCTTGCAACTGTCGTTTGGTGGCGATACTGAAATTCGCACCCTGAAGGCTGCGGAGTGGGTGGGTGGGCATGTGATGCCGACCGGCGACGCCTTGCTGTCGGGCTATTACCTCAACGAATTGCTCATGCGGCTGCTGGCACGCGACGACCCACATCAAACGCTTTTTGATGCCTATGCTGCTTGTGTGCAGGTGCTGGCTTCCAGCACCGGTGACAGTGGCCTGCAGGCAGCGCTGCGGGCCTTTGAGCTGTTGCTGCTGCGAGAGATTGGCTTCCTGCCAGAGCTGAACATGGAGACCCCCACCCTGGCGGTCTTGCGGCCGCAGGCCCTGTATCGCCTCGTGCCTGAAGGCGGATTGCTGCCGATGGACGCGCATGACGCAGTGTCCAGTGGCCTGAACGGCACGCAATGGCTACAGCTGGAGCAGGCCCTGAACGCACCCGTGCCATTTCAAACCCTGCTGGATGCTGACCAGGGCACGTTCGCGTTGCTCAAAGCCCAATTGCGCCGCCTGCTCAACTACCATTGCGGCGTAGCCACCTTGCGGACCCGGCAAATGATGATCGACCTCCAAGCGCTGTAAACCCTTCACACCCCATGACCGCTCTTTCCGTCAACCTCAACAAAGTTGCGCTGGTGCGCAACACCCGCCATCTGGGCATTCCCAGCGTGCTGCGCGCGGCCACACTGTGTCTGCAAGCCGGTGCGCAGGGCATCACGGTGCACCCCCGGCCTGATGCGCGTCACATTCGCTCCGACGACGTGTACCAGCTCAAACAACTGCTGGCCGACTGGCCGCACGTGGAGTTCAATATCGAAGGCAATCCGTTTCAAAATCTGATGGATTTTGTGCGGGTGCTACGCCCCCACCAATGCACTTTTGTGCCCGACAGCGAAGCCCAGTTCACCAGCGACCACGGCTGGGATATGGAAAAAGACGGCGCCCGCTTGGAGCCGCTGATTGCTGAGGCGAAAGCGTTGGGCGTGCGTGTCAGCCTGTTCATGAATGCACAGCCCGCCGCCATGGCAGCTGTCAAAGCGGCAGGGGCTGACCGCATCGAGCTGTACACCGAACCCTACGCCCGCGCCCACGGCTCGCCGTTTCAGTCCGCCGTGTTGGCGCAGTTTTCCTCTGCCGCACAGGCGGCGCAGGCTGCGGGACTGGGTGTGAACGCCGGGCACGATTTGAACCGGGCCAACCTGACCGAATTTTTGCGCGCTGTGCCTCAGGTGCAAGAAGTGTCGATTGGTCACGCCTTGATTTCTGATGCGCTGGAACTGGGGTACGCGGCTGCGGTGCAGGCGTATTTGCGGTGTATTGCAGATGCGCGCTGAGGCCCAATTGAATTGCTCCTTGCCCCGCTGGGGGAAGGTTGGGATGGGGGCATGTACGCCAACCAGACTGGTTCTCACCTACAGCCGATTGCTCGCTGTAAACAAGCGTCAGCACACGCTGCCCCCATCCCCGCCTTCCCCCGGAAGGGGAAGGAGTCAATCCAATTGCCCATGATCTACGGGATTGGCACCGATATCTGCGACGTACGCCGCATCCGCGCCAGCCTGGACCGGCATGGCGAGCGCTTCGCACAGAAAATCTTGTCTGACGCGGAGCTGGCCACTTGGCAGGCCCGCACCAAGCGCTGGCCCGAGCGGGGTGTGCGCTACCTGGCCACCCGGTTTTCGGCTAAAGAAGCCTTCAGCAAAGCCATCGGCCTGGGCATGCGCATGCCCATGACCTGGCGCTTGTGCGAGGTGGCCAAGCTGCCCAGTGGCCAGCCCACGCTGGTGCTGCACGGCGTGTTGAAAGACTGGTTCGACGCGCGGCAGCTTCAGGCGCACGTGACGGTGACCGACGAAACCGACTACGCCGCCAGTTTTGTCGTTGTAGAGAAAAAGGGCCTGTAGCCCTTATAAATTCTGCTCAAGCAGCTACATTTTCAATAGCATTTAATTTTCGAGCAACGCATGACACACCACGCCCCCATCATTCTTGACGTGGCCTCCACCACACTGAACACGGCCGACAAAAAACGCCTGGCGCACCCGCTGACGGGCGGCGTGATCCTGTTTGCCCGCAATTGGCAAGACCGCGCCCAACTGCGCAATTTGTGCGCCAGCATCAAAGCCGTTCGCCCCGATTTGCTGATCTGCGTTGACCATGAAGGTGGCCGCGTGCAGCGCTTCAAAACCGACGGCTTCACCCACCTGCCGCCCATGCGCGCGCTGGGTGATGTCTGGCGGCAAGACGGCAAAGGTGGCGAAGGTGCAGGGGCCATGAAAGCCATGCGCGCTGCGAGCGCCTGCGGCTACGTGCTGGCGGCCGAGCTGCGCGCCTGCGGGGTGGATTTCAGCTTCACACCGGTGCTGGATTTAGATCACGGAGAAAGTGGGGTGATTGGCGATCGCGCCTTCGCCCGCGACCCGCGCGTGGTCAGCCTGCTGGCCAAAAGTCTGATGCACGGCCTGTTGCTGGCAGATATGAAAAGTTGCGGCAAACATTTCCCGGGCCACGGCTTCGTGCGTGCCGACTCGCACCACGACATTCCGGTGGACAAACGCAGCCTCAAAGCCATCCTGGCAGACGATGCCGCGCCTTACGACTGGTTGGGCGGCACCCTGCACAGCGTCATGCCCGCCCACGTGGTCTATCCCAGGGTCGACAGTCGCCCGGCGGGCTTCAGCGCGCGCTGGTTGAACGACATTTTGCGAGCGCAAATGGGCTTTACCGGTGCCATCTTCAGCGACGACCTGAGCATGGCCGGCGCCCGCTTGATTGATGGGGAGCAAGTCACTTACACCCAGGCCGCGATGGCTGCGCTGCAGGCCGGCTGCGACATGGTGCTGCTGTGTAACCAGAGCGTGGAAGGCGGCGGCGAGCCGGTCGATGAACTGCTGGACGGCTTGGCACAGGCCCAACTCAAAGGTCACTGGCAGCCCGTCGATGCCAGCGCTGCCCGGCGGCTAGCCCTGCTGCCTGCGGGTCAAGCCCTGGACTGGGACGACTTGATGGTGGATGCGGGGTATATGCGGGCGCTGGATTTGCTGCCGTGAGGATGCGAGTACGTAAGAAACGCCATGGACTTTGACGCCTACATGACCTGGGAAAATGCGCAGCCAACGCGAAACGAGTTGTACCAAGGTCGTCTCAGGCCGGTGGCCGATGTGGGTCGCGTGCATGGCACGGTGCTTGGATCTATTTTGGGCTTGTTGCATACACAACTGAAATCTACCGACAGCCAGTTGTTCGCGCAGTCAGCCAAGCTGCAGATTGGCTTCGCGACTGTTTTGTACCCAGATATCTTCGTTACCCGCGACAAAGCCGATCTGCAAACTGACATGATTTTTACCGCGCCCACGGTGATCGTGGAGGTTTTGTCCGAGGCCACCCATGCGTATGACCGCAGCCTGAAATTTGCGGCCTACCGGCAGATTGCGTCATTACAAGAGTATTTGCTGATAGACCCCGATACCCGTGTGATGGAGTTGTATCGCCGAAATGCTCAGGGACTTTTTACTTTGCACGATTTCACTGGTCAGGTGCAGCTTTCGCTCACGTCAATTGCGTGTGAGTTGATTGCCGATGACATTTTTGACGGCTTGGCTACCACCCAAGCCTGATCGCCGTCCCTAAAATTGAAACCCTTTCAAGAGTGCATCCCATGCAACTGTCCCCCACCATCTTCAAAGCCTACGACATCCGCGGCATCGTGCCGTCCACCGTGAACGAGGACATGGCTTATGCCTTGGGTCTTGCATTCGGCCATACCGCCAGACTGGCAGGCGAGGCCGCGGTGGCCGTGGGGCGTGACGGGCGCCTGAGTGGCCCCGCCCTGGCCGCATCGCTGATTCGCGGCCTGACCGATGCGGGGGTGGACGTCATCGATATTGGCCCCGCCACCACGCCCATGCTGTACTTTGCGGCTTGTACCCTGTGCAGCAGCGGCATTCAAGTGACGGGCAGCCACAACCCCAAGGACTACAACGGCTTCAAGATGGTGCTGGCTGGGCGGGCGATTTATGGGGAAGAGATTCAAGCGCTGCGCCGGTTGATGGAAAGCGACCAGCCGCTTGCCGCTGACAAAAAAGGCCACATCCGCAACATCAATGTGCTCGCCCCATACCGCGACCGCATCGTGGGCGACATCAAATTGGCAAGACCGTTGAAGATCGTCGTAGACAGTGGCAACGGCATTGCTGGCGCATCAGCCCCCGGCATCCTGAAGGCCATCGGGTGCGAGGTCATCGAGCTGTTCAGCGAGGTCGATGGCAATTTCCCCAACCACCACCCGGACCCCAGCAAACCCGAAAACCTGCGCGACCTGATCGCTGCCATTGGCGAACATCAAGCCGACCTCGGCCTGGCGTTTGACGGCGACGGTGACCGGCTGGGCATCGTCACCGCCGACGGCACCAACATCTACCCCGACCGGCAAATGATGCTGTTTGCCCAAGACGTGCTCACGCGCGTGCCGGGCGGCACCATCGTGTTCGACGTGAAATGCTCCCAGCGCCTGGCTCCGGCGATTGCTGCAGCGGGTGGTGTGCCGCTGATGTTCAAGACCGGCCACTCCCTGATCAAAGCCAAGATGCGTGAGCTGGAGGCAGAAGGCAAACCAGCGCCCCTGGGCGGCGAGATGAGCGGCCACATCTTCTTCAAAGAAAGCTGGTTTGGCTTTGACGATGGCACCTACGCCGGTTGCCGCCTGCTGGAAATTTTGTCGCGCCATGCCGACCCCAGCGCCGTGCTGAACGCCTTGCCCACCAGCTTTTCTACACCCGAGTTGAACGTGGTCTGCGCTGAAGGCCAGCCCCATACGCTGGTGGCGCAGTTGATTGCGCTGGCCCGGTTTGAAGCCCCTGCACAGACCAGCACGATCGACGGCCTGCGCGTCGATTGGCCCGATGGTTTTGGCCTGATTCGCGCCTCCAACACCACGCCGGTGCTGGTGCTGCGGTTCGAGGGTCACACGCCGCAGGCTTTGGAACGCATTCAGGCGCAGATGCTGGAACTGTTGCACCAGGTGTTGCCGGATGCTGTAGTGGGTGGCGCGGCGCATTGAATGCCCCAAGTTGTCGCGCACAGCCGATGCCCGTGTGCCACGCTGTAGCGCCGCTCCCGCCGTCATTCCGCCTGCGCGGGAATGACGACTCCTGTTTGTGTTTCGCATGCCCCGCATCCTGATCGTCAAGCTCTCCTCCCTGGGCGACGTGGTTCACGCCATGCCCGCGGTGCAAGACATGCTGGCCGCTATGCCCGGTGCGCAGATTGACTGGGTGGTCGAGCGCGCGTTTGCACCGCTGGTGGCGCGCTGCCAGGGCGTGCAGCGGGTGATTCCCTGCGAGTTGCGCCGCTGGAGCAAAGCCGTTCTGTCGCCCAAAACCCGCAGCGAATGGACAACCTTCAAGGCTGACTTGCAAGCCCAGCCCTACGACGTGGTGCTGGATCTGCAAGGCCTGACCAAATCCGCCGCCGTGGCCCGCATGGCCGTGGTGGCGCCGGGCGGTGTGCGTTACGCCATGGCCAACCGCACGGCGGGCTCCAGCTACGAAGCGCCGACCCGCTGGGTGGCCGATGTCGCCATCCGCATGCCCGCCCACACCCACGCCGTGCGGCGCGCGCGGTTGCTGTGCGCAGGGGCTTTGGGGTATGAAATGCCTGATTTAGAGCGTTTTGGGCTTCTAGCCCTTGTAAATACTGCTCAAGCAGCTATCAATTCAGGAGTGAGTAAAAATCCGGACAAAGGCGGCGTGGCGCTGATTCACGGCAGTTCACGTGCCGACAAATGCTGGCCCGACAGCCATTGGCTGGCCTTGGGCACCCAACTGATAACCGCGGGCTACACGCTGGCCTTGCCGCACGGCACGGCGCACGAGGAGCAAACGGCCCAGCGGCTGGCCCAAGCCCTGGGCCCGCAAGCGGCCGTGTGGCCCCGGCTCGATTTGGGGGCCCTTACCGACCGCCTGGCCGCGTGTGCCGGTGTGATCGGCGTGGACAGTGGCCTGAGCCATATTGCGGTGGCACTGAACCTGCCGCATGTGCAGATCTACAACTTTCCCACCGCCTGGCGAACCGGGCCGCTGGGACAGCCGCATCAGTGCAGTGTGTTTGGCCAACCGGAGCCATCGGTTGACGTGGTGTGGCGGGCTTGGGAGCAGGTGGCTTCGGCTAGCTCCTACGCTGGCGCAGGCCCTCACCCCCGCCCTCTCCCGCAAGCGGGAGGCATGAATCTCCCGCAAGCGGGAGGCATGAATCTCCCGCTTGCGGGAGAGGGAGTAACACACGTCCGCTTAGCTGATCTCTCCGCTATCAGCGGGCAGTTATCCCCTCTCCCGCGTGCGGGAGACGTGAATCTCCCGCGTGCGGGAGACGTGAATCTCCCGCGTGCGGGAGACGTGAATCTCCCGCGTGCGGGAGAGGGCTAGGGTGAGG
>JANOQJ010000036.1:0-18100 GCA_031414805.1 Comamonadaceae bacterium | reverse complement strand
GCGCTGTGTTGTAAAGAAGTCGGCTGCGCTCTTATATCCGGCCTTGTTTGCGTGCGTTGTAGAGGTTGCCCCCTTCTTAGCCGCTGGCCCCGATGCGTATCCGCTGGCAAACACCTCATCTTGATGACGGACTTTTTGTGTCCGTGCAGCTATTCAGGTTTAGCTCGCCCCGGTCTGACCTGTTTCACATCACTTTACTTTTGCTGCCTGCTTTCCTTTCAAAGGCTAACCCACACATCCTTTCTCTTCAGTTGGCTTGGCGTTCAGTCGAACTTGATTGGCTTGAATCAATTGGGCTGCGGCCTGACACTTTGGTAGCCGCGCTGGTACTCAGCCTCTTTGGCCGTCACCGCCCATATCGTGCGCGCCATCTTGGCCGCCTGCGCCACGATGACCACGTTGCTGGGCCTGCGGCCCTTCAGCGCTTCTAACCACGCCCCAGGTTCCTTGGCGTGCGCCAGCACGCTCCTGGCCCCATGAATCAGCAATGTGCGCAGATAGGTGTCGCCCCGCTTGGAGATGTGCCCCAGCTGCACCTTGCCGCCGGTGCCGCTTTGGGTGGGCACCAGGCCCAGCCAGGCGCAGAACTGGCGGCCCGACTTGAAGGCGCTGACCTGGCCCATGGTGGCAATGGCCGCTGTCGCCGTCAGCAAGCCCACACCAGGTATCTTCGCAATGCGCTGCATGGCTGGGTCGGCTTTCAGGTGCGCCGCCAGTCGTTTTTCGATGGCTTGCATGTCTTGGGTCAGCGCCTGGATGCGGGCGGCTTGCTCGCGCAAGCTGTCAGCAACCATTTGTGGCAGCTGATCAGCCAGGCTTTCAAGCTTGCTTTCAATGTCGGCAAACAGGGCTTTGTTTCCTTTGCCAAAGGTGGCTCCAAATTCGTACAGCAGCCCGCGCAGCGCGTTGGTTTGCATGGTGCGCATTTTCATCAGCAACTGGCGCTGGCGGTGCAGTGTCAGCGTGGCTTGCTGGGTCAGGCTTTTGATGCCCACCAGTTTGATGCCCGGCTGCTGCACGGCCAGCCAGATGGCACGTGCGTCGGTTGCATCGGTTTTGTTGCCCGAGACGAAGGGGCGCACGATTTTGGCGTGCAGCAGGCGCACGGTGTGGCCCAGCTTTTGTAGTTCGCGCGCCCAGTGGTGCGCACCGCCACAGGCCTCTATCGCAATCAGGCACGCTGGTTTGTTGGCAAAGTATTCGGCCACCTTGGCGCGCTTGAGCTGGATGTTGATGATCTGGCCCGTGCTCATATCCACGGTGTGCAGTTGAAAGACATTCTTGGCAATATCAAGTCCGATGACCTGCTGGCCGTTCAAAGTACCGATGATTTGTCCGGCTTGCATTCCTGTAATACGATTCATGACGGATCCTCTATGGTGTTTGTGAAGACCCAAGGTCTATCACGTTTGGGCACGTTGATGCCGTATCCATCAGAGGATCCACCCGATTTGTGTGGATCCCCCTTGATAAACGGCTGTTCAACGGCCTTCAAATTACCCCGGTCTCTGTTCCCGTGGGGAGGGGGCATCCATAGCATCTTGAGCAGCATTTATAAGGGCTATCGGGCATTTAAGCCCTCAAAGCAGGTGCTGAGCACCAAATCGACGATCTGCGCGTCGGTGTGCTGTCCGCCAGTCTTTAAAAACTCCAGCACCGGGTCGCAAGCGCGGGCGTACAAGGTGTAGAGCACGGCAATGGCGGGCAGTTGCGGGTTCAGCAAGCCCTGGGCCTGGGCCTCCTCAATCCAGCCGCCCAGGGTGTCGCTCACATCCATCAAGCCATCCATGTAATCGCGGCTGGCCATCAGGGTGTTGCGCAGGCTGGAGTTCTGGCTGGGCAGCGAGGGCATCTGGCCTGCCAGTTGCACTTCCATGGTCCAGCGGGCCACGGCTTTGAGCTTGGCCATGGGCGGCTGGTCGGGCGCAACGTCTTGCAGGAAGCGCTGGGCTCGTTGCATGACTTTCACCATGGCGGCAGCGGCCAGGTCTTCCTTGCTGGGAAAGTGCTTGTACAGACTGGCTTTGGCAATGCCGACCGAGGCAGCCACTTCGTCGACGGTCATCGCGTCAAAGCCTTTTTCGCTGAGCAGTCGGTTGACGGTTTGAATGATCGCGTCTTCCCGTGCTTGCAGCATTTGCTCTTTAAAAGAGACTTTTGCGACTTGTGTGGTGGCCATGTTCTTGAGTTTAGCGGTTGACTGTGGGGTTGCGTCAATTCGTTACGGGGCGGGTAACAACTGCGCGTGTGCGGCCGCTGTGAGGGCATCGGTCAAGGCATTGAGCACGTCTGACTCCAGATTCCAGCAATGCCAGTGCAAGGCAATCGGCAAGGCATGTTCGACCGCCACGTTGACCAATTCGCCCTGGGCCAACAGGCCGCGCACCAGCAGATGCGGCACCACGCTGATGCCCCAGCCCGCCAGCACGGCGCGCACTTGGCCTTCCGAGCTGGGCACAAACAACTGGTTGAGCGTGACCCGCTTCAGCCCGAAAGCCTGACCCACAAACTCGGCCTGCATGTCATCTTTGCGGTTAAACGCCACGTAGGGCATGCCTCGAAAATTGTGCGGTGTGAGGCCCTGCGGGCAGTGTTGCTCGGCATAGTCGGGCCGGGCCACTGCCACGTAGTCCATGGCCCCCAAGGGCACCAGCTTGCAGCCACGCAGCGCTTGTTTGAGCGTGGTCACGCAGCCCAGCACCTGGCCCTGGCGCAGCCACTCGTGCGTGAAATCCTGGTCGTCAGTGATGACTTCCAGTGGCAAGCCCTGGCAGGCCAACTCGTTCAACGCAGGCAGCGCCCAGGTGGCAATGCTGTCAGCGTTGATGGCAATCGAGATGCGCTCTTCCTCGCGCGTGCCGCCCGCACTGCTGGGAGCCAGCTCTTTGAGATCGCGCTCCAGATCCGCGCGCAGCAAACGCATTTGCCGCGTGTGCTTCAGCAACAACTGCCCGGCGCTGGTAGGTTTGAGCGGGCGGCTGCGCACGATGAGCACCGTGCCCACCTGCGCTTCCAGCGCGCGCAGCCGCTGGGACACGGCGGACTGCGTGATTGACAGGCGCTGTGCCGCACGCTCAAAACCACCTTCTTCCACGATAGCGGCCAGGCACTCCAGTGCGGCGGGGTCAAAGGTGCTCATGAATTTGCTCTATTAGGTTTGCTGATATTTCGGCTAAGAGTTTAATTTCACTGTTAATACAAGGCAAGTTTTGTCACACTGCCCGTCAATTCGAGGCACATGTATATGAAAGTTGTTGTTTTAGGCGCCGGCATCATCGGCATCAGCACCGCGTGGCACCTGTTGCAGCGCGGCCACACGGTGACCGTCGTCGACCGGCAACCCGCGGCCGCACGTGAAACCAGTTTTGCCAACGCTGCACAAATTTCAGTGAGCTACTGTGAGCCTTGGGCCAACAAACATGCGCCGTTCAAGGCTTTCAAGTGGATGTTTCAAAACGACGCCCCGCTGTTGTTTCGCCCGCAACTGGACTTTCATCAATGGCGTTGGGGTTTGCAATTTTTAGCCCAGTGCAACGACGCCGCGTTTGAGCGCAATGTGGCCCAACTGGTGGCGCTGGGCGCTTACAGCCACGCGGCGCTGAAAGACGTGGTGCGGGAAACCGGCATCAGCTACCAGCGGCTGGAGCGCGGCATTGCCCACTTTTACTCTGATGAAAAATCGTTCGCAGAGGCCAATGGTGCGGCCCTGCTGATGCAAAAGTACGGCGTGCAGCGCCGCGTCGTCAGCACGGCGGAGCTGTTGAAAATCGAACCGGCATTTCGGGCCTTTGCCGACAAGATTGTGGGCGGCACCTACACCGCCAGCGACGAAAGCGGCGACGCCCGCGTGTTCACCGAGCAACTGGCCGCGTTGTGTGGCCAGCAAGGCGCCCAGTTTCTGTATGGACACGACATTGAGCAGCTGCACAAAGTGGGCGGCGAGCTGGAATCGGTGCGGCTACGCGACCGCACCACCGGCCAGGCCGTGCGGTTGGTGGGCGACGCGGTGGTGGCCGCTTGCGGCTCGTACACCGCGCCGCTGCTGCGCACCGTGGGTGTGGACTTGCCGATTTACCCGGGCAAGGGCTACAGCGCGACATTCCCCATCCTCAAACCTGAACTCGCGCCCACCGTCAGCACCATCGACGACCACATGAAAATTGCGATGAGTCGCCTGGGCAGCCAGCTGCGCGTGGCCGGCACCATCGAGCTGGGTGGTTTTGATTTGTCACTGGACAGCGCGATTGCGCGTGCCCGCTGCCAGTCCTTGGCCCAGCGCGTGGAGCAGGTGCTGCCCGGTGTGTGCGACACGCGCCTGGAAAGCGAAGGCGGCCAGCCCAACTTCTGGTGTGGCCTGCGCCCCGCCACGCCCACCAATATTCCGTTCATCGGCCAGACGCGTGTGCGAAAACTATGGGTCAACTCCGGACACGGCACGCTGGGCTGGACGCATGGCGCGGGCTCCGGCAAAGCCATGGCGGAGCTGATCAGCGGGGAAAAGCCCGATATGGCCTTCCAGTTTAGGGCTGCGTAAGGACGTTGATTGCTATTATTTATATAGCTGCTTGAGCAGTATTTACAAGGGCTGGAGGCCTAAAAAACTCTTAAGGAACCTCTGCGAAACCCCTGACGGCCAGCCCGAACGCAGCCTCGGGCGCATCGCGTTGTTGAAAAACTCACCAATAGCAACACTATTGGTTTCATTTTTCGCCTAGCGCTGCATCCCGATCTGCATTCGTTCTGGCTCGCCATGGGTTTTGCAGAGGTTCCTAAACCAACTCAGTGCCTACTGCTTGCGTTGAACCTGCAAGTTCCGCTTGGCGTCTTCCGGGTAGGCAAACGTCACCGCGCCACCCTGCACCTTGCCCATCACCAACATGTTTTGTGTGAGTGCGTCTTTGTCGATGCGCGAAAACGGTTTTTCGTAGGTCGCCACCACGCCGTAAAACACGCGGGATATGTTTTCCAGCGCGGTTTTCACTGCCGGGCCGTTCAGGTTGCCGTCGCGTATGCCAAACAGGGCGTAAGCCAGCAGGTAGGTGGTGTCGTAGCCCTGCGCAGCGGCCATCGGTACCGCCATTTTTTTCTGGAACTTGCGGGCATAAGCGCTTAAAAATGCAGCGCGGCGCTCGTTGCTGGGTTCGGCGATGAAGGTCTGCGCCATCAGCGCGCCATCGGCCGCGTCTTTGGCACCATCAATAAAGAACGGGAACGACAGCGGCCATGCACCCACCTGCGGCACCGCCCACTTCAGTTCTTTGCGGCCCATCGCGATCGCCGCGTTCTCGGGCCCCACGGTGTAGCTGAGCACCACGTTGGCCCCCGCATCGCGCGCGGCAGTCAACTCTGTTTTCAAGTCCTTCACGCCCAACGCGAAGCGCGCGACGTACACCGCTTTGAGGTTTTTGGCGACCAGCGCTGCCTCCACATCTTTCAGCCCGGCCTCGCCGTAGCCGGTGGTGTCCGCAAAAATCGCCACGCGCGTCCAGCCACGTTTGACGATGTCTTCCACCACAAACGGTGCCTGAATCGCGTCCTTGGCCGAGGTGCGAAAAATATAGCTCTCCGGCCCGGGGAATTTGGCGGTGATGGGCGTGCCGGTGGCACACGGCACGATCAGCGGGCGCTGGGCGGTTTGAAACACCTCCAGCGACTTCATGGCCACGCCGGTGTTACAAAACCCGATGGTGGCCACCACGCCCTCGGCCAGCAGCTCTTGCGAGCCCTTGAGCCCCACATCCGGGTTGCCCTGGTCGTCTTTGATGACCAGTTGCAGGGGCCTGCCCAGGTAACCGCCGACCGAATTGATCTCCTGAATGGCCAGTTCGATGCCGTTTTTCATCGGGATGCCAAAGTCAGACGACGGGCCGGTGAAGGGCCCGATCAGCCCCACCTTGACGGGTACACCCGCCGTTTGCGCCGCAACGCCTGCCGACAGCGCCGCCGCCACGCAGGCTACCGACACAATCCATTGACGCATGACGTGCTCCTTAGTTGTTTCAAAATGCAAAGGTTAATTCAGCAACCCGTAATCCAGCATGCGGATTTCCCTCAGTGCTGGTTACAGTACGGCCCCACCTCCGATGGCGCAGCCGCAATTCACGATCAAAATGCTATTTATTTGATAGCTGCTTGAGCAATTTTAACAAGGGCCAGAGCCTAATTTGACCCCGATTTGGCCCTTAAACACTCTATATCTGATGTCCGCCACCCTAGGCATTGACTTTGGCACCTCCAACAGCGCCGCCTGTTGGGCCACGCCCACCGCCACCCACGCCCATCCCCTCGCGCTGGAAGGCACCGCCACGTCGCTGCCGACCGCGATTTTTTTCAACGCCGAAGACCGCAGCACGCACTTTGGCCGAGACGCGGTCAACCACTACCTGGCGGGCAACCCGGGTCGTTTGATGCGCTCGTTGAAAAGCCTGCTGGGCAGCTCGCTGGTGCTGGAGCACACCGAGGTAAATGGCCAGTCCATGCGGTTTCTGGACATCATCACCGTGTTTCTGGCCGAGCTCAAACAGCGTGCCGAAGCGCAAATGGGCATGCGGGCCACACGCGTGGTGATGGGCCGCCCGGTGCACTTTGTCGACGACGACCCCGAGCGTGACGCGCTCGCACAAGCCATGCTGCGGCAAGCCGCGCAGGCAGCGGGCCTGCCAGACATCAGCTTTCAGCTGGAGCCCATTGCCGCCGCGCTGGACTACGAGCGACGCATCACCCAGGAGGCACTGGTGCTGGTAGCCGACATTGGCGGCGGCACCAGCGACTTCAGCGTGCTGCGCCTCTCGCCCCAAAGAAAGCAAAATTCAGGCATGCAGGCCAGCAGCCGCGCGCAAGACGTTCTGGCCACGCGCGGCATTCACATCGGCGGCACGGACTTTGACCACAAGCTCAGCCTGGCGCTTGTCATGCCGTTGCTGGGCTTTCGCCACCTGGGGCCTTTGCAGCGCGAGGTGCCCAGCGGCGTTTTTTTTGACCTCGCCACCTGGCACCTGATCCACTGGCGCTACCTGCCCCGCGCCGTGCGTGAGGCTCAAGCGCTGAGCATTGACTATTGCGACCTCCAGCTGCACCAGCGCTTGATGACGGTACTGCACGAGCGACTGGGCCACCACCTGGCTAACGACGTGGAGCAGGCCAAGATTGCCGCCAGCAGCAACGGCATGGCCGCCACCCTGAACCTGGCCTACCTGGAGGCCGGTTTGACTAGCAGCCTGAACGCCATGCACCTGAACGACCACCTGCGCCCGCAGCTGCAACGCGTGGTGCAGTGCGCGCGCGACTGCGTGACCAATGCGGGCCTGCAGCCGGGCGATCTGGACGCGATTTACCTGACCGGTGGCTCATCGGCCCTCACGCCGTTCCAGCAAGCCCTGCGCGAGGCCTTTCCCGGCACGCCACTGGTGCAGGGCGATTTGCTGGGCGGTGTGGCGGCGGGCTTGGTGTGGAGCGGGTCGTGACACAGGGCTTCACCGTTGACGAGTCTGAAGTGACGTTCACCGCCATCCGCGCCCAGGGCGCGGGCGGGCAAAACGTGAACAAAGTCTCCAGCGCCATTCACCTGCGCTTCGACATCGCCCAATCGTCTTTGCCCGACGCCATCAAAGAGCGCCTGCTGGCCCTGGGCGACCAGCGCATCACCGACGGCGGCGTGGTCGTCATCAAAGCGCAAACCACGCGCAGCCAGGAGCAAAACCGCGCCGACGCCCTGGCCCGCCTGCAAGCGCTGGTTGACAGTGTGGCTACCCCGCCCAAACCGCGCCGAGCCACCAAGCCGAGCGCCAGCGCCAAACGCAAACGGGTGGAAGGCAAAGTAGCGCGGGGGGATGTGAAACGGCTGCGCGGGCCGGTGTCGGGGCAGGACTAACGCTGACCGGAGACACTGGCCTGCAGATTTTCACGCGCCCGCGCCTCGAGCGTCTGGTGAAAATGCGCCGTCGTGTAGATGCGGGGTCTGGCCAGAAAGCTACTCAAAATTTCGCGTCGCCTGACGACAAAAATAGCGTCGGGCACATGCGCGTACTCCTGGCGGATTTGCTGCTCGTACTGTGCAAAACGCTGCGGGTCTGCGCCCAGAATCGACAGGTCGATATCCACCAGCACCTGTTCGTCGGCGGTCACAGGCTGCGCGGTGTGGCAGGTGACCATGATCAGCGATTCAACCCGTGCGACCGATGGCGCGGGTGCGCCGGCTTGCGCCAAGACGCTGCGCGCCCACTGCGCGCTGCGTGCTTCGTTGCCGAGCGCGCCAGCCACCGGCTGTACCTCGTAAACCGCGTCGTGAAACCACAGCGCCAGCGCCACTTCATGCGGGTGCACCGCCAGGGTGTGCACGGTTTCAAACGTTGCCAGGCACTCCGCCAGATGCTGCTGGGTGTGGTACTTGCGGTGCGGTTCGCTGTAGCGCGCTTGCAGGGCGTGAAACACCTCAGCGCCCTCCCCCCGTGCGCCCACACCAGCCCAGGCAAGCTGCCACAACGCCTGGTGCTGGTTGTTGTCGGGCATCAAGGCTGGCAATGCGTTGGCTACTTGCGCAACGCAGCGTCGCTGGCCGATTTGGAATCGCGATCGCTGTAGCTCACCGGAATCCCGTCGCGGGTTCCGGGCACGAAGAGCTGGTAGTTTTTAAAGCTGCCGCCGCGCTCGGTCAGCGTGGTCCAGCGCTTGCCGTCAATCATCGTCCAGTAGTCAAACCCGGTGCCGCCCGGGGTTTGCTGGTGCACCTGGGTTTTGCCGTTGAAGTCGCCCCGCACACCGTCCACCCGAATCGCAAACGCACCGGGCACTGCCGGAATGTCTGCCAGCGTCATGCGCACACCTTCGCTGCCCGCAAACACCTTGATCAAAGCAAACTTGGCCGTCGCCAGATCGACCACGGGCAAGACGTCGGGCTTGGCTGGCGGCGCCGCCACTTCGGGTTTGGGCTCGCACGCGGGCAGGGCCACACCCTTGGCCGCCAGCACGGGGCACGCGTGCCGGCTGACGTAGCCCGCGCCCCGGCTGCCCACCAGTTCTTTTTCAATCGCTGGGCGTAGTGCAGCAAAACAAGCGCCACTGAAAACCCGCAGCGCAGCGGTCTGGGGCGTATCGCCTGTAGGCGTTGCGAGACCCGAAATCACGGCCATGGCCACGTCTTCATCAGCGCACTGGGCTGCGCTCGGTGACTTGCCCAACGCAGGCTCGAAAAATTGCAACGCAACCCAGTGCCGGAACTGCAGGCGTGCCCTTTTGCCAATCGCAAACAATTCCTTCGGATGGGCTTTGGCATAGGCCTGCAGCGGCTCCAGGCAAACACCCGTGTCGTAAGCGTTTCTGCTCGCACAGGTGTCCAGATCAGCCAGCGATTTGAAAACCATCTTGTTTTGGGCGAGTGCGGGTGCCGCCAGCGCCGTCAAACCAGCCGCAAACACCACACCGGTGCAGCGCGCAAGGTACTTCGAAAATTTCATGTTTGACCCTCGGTGAAAACTGCGACAGTAACAAATTTGGCTTACTGGCTGAAGGCGGCCCAGGAAGCGGACGCTCAAGCCTTGGAGCGCAGGTAGCGCACCAGCCGACCCGCCTGCGTCGGCGGCAGGCGGGTGGCCAGGCGAATGAAAGCGGCCTCCATCTGGCACAGCCTTTCTTTGTCGGCGGTCGCCGTGCTCGCACCCGGCGGGCCGAGCAGCATCAAAACGTCTTTGCCGTACAGCCGGATCAGCTCGGCCACCACCGGCTCCAGCGAGGCTTTCACGTCGTTTTCGTACGGAATGGGCTGGGGATCGACCGTGGAAGTGCGAATCACCTCGCCCATGGCGGCGTACAAGGCGGTCAGTTGCTCGGGCTGCACGTGCTTGGTCCAGGCGGCCTGGCTGGTGGCGGTGGGGTGCAGCATGTCGTAGCAGGCCTTCAGGTCTTTCTGCTGCACCTGGGTGACCAAGTTGGCCAGCGCACTCATCATTTGCAATGCGGCGGCGTCTGACGATTGCGACACGCGTGTGGCCACCAGTGCCGAAATGGCGGGCAGGGCCAACTCGGCCACCTGCTGGTGCGACTTGCCCTCGCGCACTGCGCGCTTGAGCGGGTTCACCAGGCTGGCAAACGCCGTCGGGTCGTGCTTTTTCAGGCTGGTAAACGCCGGGTGCTCTGCCACCGCCTGCTCCAGCTTGTCGGCACTTTCGCCCGCAAAGTAGGGCGGCAACACCGCGCCGCTGCCCACCACAAACAGCACCAGAAACAAGCCCACCAGCACCGCCATGTAGCCGCCCTTGCGCTGCCCGCGCTCCGTCATGGCCACCGTACAGACCAGCCAGGCCACCAGCAGGCTGCCGAAGAACAATCCCGCCATCAATGCCAGCAACATACCGATCTCCTTTGGTGAACCCGTGCTGCAGTGTGCCAGTGCTTCACGACGTGGGCTGTCACAGGCATTGTTGCTCCTGATTCAATAGCTGCTTGAGCATGTTTTACAAGGGCTGGGGCGCTATTTGGCTTGTGAACTCCGGTCTCCCATCCCCTGGCTGGATTTCTCGGCAATCCAGCGCATCAAGTCCACCCACATCTGGCGCATCTCGGCGTCCAGCGGCGTGCGCATGGAATTGGGCAACTCGATGGTGACCACCGGCACGCCCTTGTGCACGCCGCCATAGTTGCCCAGCGAACCAGGAAAGATGCCTACCTGGTCCAGATACAGCCGCCCCAGCTTGCCCGGCGGCACCCACTTGCCAGACTTGGGGCCATCAAAGTCGAGCACGCCATAAGGCGCGTGAATGCTCACGATCAGGTGCGGCTTGAACTGCTCCATTTGCTGCACCACAAACCGGCTTTCCGGCTCCGACAGCGCGCGCGGCCCGGGCCAGCGGCGCGGGTCTTTGCGGGTGCGCTTGTCCCAGTACAGCGGGGCCTGCGTTGCCCAATCAGGCGTGGGAAAGTTGCGGTTCAAGTCGACGCCGCTGGCATTCACCCGGCGCGGCGGCTGGTGCAGCACGCCGTCTGGGTTGAGCACCGGTACAAACCGCCAGTGCACCGGCTGCGGCATTTGCACCGGCATCTGCTCGCGCTCCTGCGCATAGGCCAGCCAGTGAAACGCCAGCGACCCGGCCGACAGCTCGTCGCCATGAATTGCACCGATCACCAGCACGCGCAGGCTGGCACCATCGGCCAGCACATCGCGCGTGAACAGTGGCATGCCCTGCACCGAGGTGGCCGTGCCTGCCGCCAGGCTGGCTTGGTCACACAGGCGCTGGCTCAGATTTGGCAATTTATTGGCAAATTGGCTGCAAGCCCTTGTGGAATAAGCTGGAGCAGCTATTAAAACCATAGTGATCAGACCCACAATCGCTGGTAACTGGCGCCCCGTAAACTGCCGTGCATGTACACGCGTTGCCCCAAATGCCAGCACACGCCACTGCCTGGCGACCAGACTTTTCCGGTTGGCTGCCCGCAGTGCGGCGTGATTCTGGCCAAAGTGGGCCTGGCTGCGCGCCGCCGCAGTCAGGGCGATGAAGCAGGCGATAACGACGTTCAGCGACGCAGCCCAGGCCTTGATGCAGACAGCGATGACAGCCGCTGGACCAACCTGCTCCTGCATGTGCCCCAGCGCGTAGACAGCCTGACATTCTGGGCCCGCGTGGCGCTGCTGGCCGCATTCGCCATTTGGGGCGTGGTGCTGATGGCGCAAGACGTGCGAACCGGCGAAATGGGCAACTCGTTCATTCACCGACCGTTGTTGATATTTCATGAAGCGGGGCATGTGCTGTTCATGCCGTTTGGCAATTGGCTGATGGTCATGGGCGGAACTTTAGGCCAACTCATCATGCCCGCCATCCTGTGCGCCGTCCTGCTGCTAAAAAACCGCGACCCCTTCGGTGCGGTCATTGGGCTGTGGCTGTTTGGCGTGTCGGTGATGGACGTGGCGCCTTATATGTATGACGCGCTGGACCCGCAGCTGATGCTGCTGTCCGGCACCACCGGCGAAGCGGGTGGGCACGACTGGATCTCCCTGTTCAACTCGGTGGGTTGGCTGGGCAAGTCGCAGTTCATCGGCTTACTGACGCACAAAGTGGGCGCGCTGGTGGTGCTGCTGGCGCTGGGCTGGGGTGCTTGGGTGCTGAAGCGGCAGTGGGGGAATGTGGATGGGGATGTGGTGCGGGAGTAGTAAAAATGCCAACCAACACCACTGCAAGGCCCATCACCGCGCAAGAGTCTCACCGGCTTGCACAAATGCTTCGCGAAAGCCCAAATGCTGGAAAACGCTTCAAGCTAGGCCTTGAAAACGCGTTGGTTGGTTGGGCCACGAGCATGCTGGCGATCATGGTCGTTTGGCAGTGCGCCGCATGGCTGGCCAAGCGCACCACTGCATGGGAAATTGGCTGGTACAGCCCTTACGCACTTGGGATTTTTGTCGTCTCGCTCATATTGACAGCGGGGTGGACAAGCGTTTCCTCGATTCGTTGGATTCAAGGATGGAAAGACTGGCGGCCCGAGCTCCAGGCCGACATGGATGGCGGCCATGTGGTGGAGGAGCGTTATCGATTCGTCGGTGCCAAGCGTTTTGAAGAGCCTGAACATCGCGGCCTGATGTATTGTCTGCACACCGAAGATGACCGGGTGTTTGTGCTGTTTGACGGTGAGAGCCAGCAACTTGGGGTGACGCAAGGCAACCCGCTCGACAGCAGTTTTCGCCCGTGCAGCGACCTTTGCCTGGTAAGAGCCCCCAAATCGCGGTTTGTTTTGGATACGCAGTTTTCCGGAACGCCTTTGGAAGTCGGCGTATCGCTGGAACTGACGGCGGCGCCAAAAGACTGGCCAGAATCAGAAGCGTATTGCGACATTCCTTGGGGCGAGCTGGAGTCTCGATTGAGCGTTACCAGCCGCTCCTGAGTTCATGCTTCAACATTTGGCCGCCAAGGAGCCTGCACCGCTGCCAGGCGAGCAAGGCCGGGGTTGGGCTCTGCTGGGGCCTCCAGCAGGGCCGCAAATTGGCGAAGCTGGTCGTCGTTCAATCTGAAAAGCACCTGATCCAGCACGACGGCCTCCAACCTGCGGTCTCCGCCAGCGATTCTTGTTCTATTCATCCCGCTCCCCCGCCTCATACAAGGTCTCCCTTCCCATCCGGTCCAACACCAGTTCCGCCGTCCACGGCAGCATGAGTGCGCCGCAGCGGCTGTCGCGGTACAGGCGTTCCAGGGGGAGGTGTTTCATCATGCTTTGGCCGCCGCAGGTGCGCAGGGCGAGGCGGGCGATGTCGTTGGCGCCTTCCATCACGCTGTAGTGGGCGGCGTACAGGCGCATTTTTTCGTCTTTGCTGGGGTTGGGTTTGGCTTCGCTGATGGCGCGCCAGAAGATGCTTTTCATGTTCTCCAGCTGAATACGCATCTGTGCCACCGCGATTTGTTTGGTGGGGTATTGGCGGCGCTTGATGGGGGGCTCGCCCGGTACCTCGCCGCGCAGGTAGCTGACGGTGAAGTCATACGCCGCGTTTGCCACGCCCAAGTACGTGGGGGCCAGGGTGAAGAACATGGCGGGCCAGGTTTGCGCGCCTTTGAAGTAGATGCCACGCGGCATGAGCTGCTCGGCGTCTGGCACCCACACGTCTTTGAACGTCAGGTTGCGGCTGACGGTGCCGCGCATGCCCAGGGGGTTCCAGTCGCCGCTGATCGAGAGGCCCTCGGAGGTGGCGGGCACGCTGATGTACAGCGTGTCGCGTGCGTCGGGGGTTTTGCCGTCCACGTCTTCAGTACACAAGATGCCGTAGTAGTTGGCCGCACCGGACAGGCTCGCCCAGATTTTTTTGCCGTTGATCAGCCAACCGCTTTCCCCGTTGCGTGTTTCTTTACGGGCCGCTGTGCCAAACGGCGCGCGGCCTGCGGCGGCTGCCGTGCCTTCGCTGAACGGCTGGGCGTAGATCGCGCCGTCGCCCACGATGCGGCTGAAATGCAGCTCGCGGCGGCTCATGTGCTCGGCGCGCTGCGCGTCGCTCATCTCAATGCCTTCGGCCAGCACGCCGGTCCACATGGTGGAGCAGATGTGCATGTTCCAGGTCAACGCCGTGGCACCGCAAAAGCGGCCGATTTCGGCGGCCACCATCATGTAAGTGGGGTAGTCAGCCCCCAGACCGCCGTGGGATGCGGGGACGCAGAGTTTGAGCAGGCCCGCTTCTTTCAGGTCGAGGTAGTTGGCAAACGGGAAGCTGGCGGTTTCGTCCCACTGCGGCGCGCGGGGGGCGAACGTGGTTTTGCCCAGTTCGTGCGCCAGGGCCAGGAGCTGGCGCTGCTGGGGGGTGAAGGGCAGGTCGCCGACGGCGGGGGTGAAGGTCAGTCCAGACATTTAAATTGCTCCTTTATTGATAGCTGTTTGAGCAGTATTCACAAGGGCTAGTGCCCGATTTGGCTTGCAATTTCTGCCTCTCCCGCTTGTCTCGGCTCAGCCACCGTGAGCCTCCAAAAACGCCAACAGCACCGCGTCAAACGCGCGTGGTGCTTCCAGGTTCAGCAAGTGGCCCACACCGGGGAGCTGCACGTATTGGCTGTGGGCAATGGCGGCAGCCATGGCGCGCATCACGGCGGGCGGTGCGCTTTTGTCATATTCCCCGGCAACCAACAGGGTAGGAACGGCGATGTGGCCCAGGTTGGCGCGCTGATCGAACGTCAGCAACGCTTGCAGGGCCAGGCGGTAGGTCAGCGGGTTCACGCGGGCCATGCAGTCGATGGCCAATTGCAGATCTGGTGCGGTTGCCTCAGATCCGGCCATTTGCGGCACCAGGGTTTGCGCCAGCTGCGCCATGGTTTGCCCAGCGTCCAGCGGGCCGGTGCGGGTGGTGATGAACTGCTGCTGCCAGGCCTGGGATACAGTGCCATCGGGCTTGCGGCCAAACGACGGCGAGGTGCCACACAGCACCACAGCCCTTGCCAAATCTGCTCGACGCGCTATTACTTCCTGAGCAACCATGCCGCCCATGCTGTGGCCCAGCAAGATCACGGGGCCGTTTTTCAGGTGCTCGATCAGGTGAATGCAGGCTTCGGCCAGGCCTGCAAAGCTGTAGGGGTCGATCACCGCACTGTCCCCATAACCAGGCATGTCCCAGGCCACGGCTTGGTAGCCCGCTGCGGCCAGGGTGCGCATCTGCGGCCCGAATGCGGCGTGATTGCCGCCGATGCCGTGCAGCATGAGCACGGTGGGGCCGGTGCCCTCGGCTTTGAAACAGGGCAATGCTGTCATGCGCACACGCGCCCCGCGTCCACCACCACCTGCCCGTCCAGCGCCACCGTGCAACCGCGCATCGGCAAGTCGAAGTGCCCTTTTGTGAAACGCCCCGCCACTTCATTGGCCCCCGTGCTGTACAGGAAGTTGCCAGAAAATGCGCGCAGCTCGGTGCCGTTGAAATCGCGCTTGTCGTACAGGGCCATGCTGTCCCAGCGGGCGGCGGGGTTCAGGCCGTAGCCAATGTGGCTGACGGCGTAGGCGCTTCGGGCACCCGGGTCGCTCGGATCACTTGACCAGGCACTGATGTAGCTGCGCATCAGTTCAGCGTCGACACCGCTGCCTTCGATGCGTGTGATGTGGTCGTTCTCTATTCTCAGGGTGATGGGCCGCTCGATGTAGCGCTTGAAGGTCAGGTTCACATCGCCCTCGGCCAGCACCAGGGTGCCGTGCACGCTGCCTGCCGCGGGAAAGGCCAGCACCAGGCCACCGGGCCAGTGACTCAAGGTGCCGGGCGTGCGGGTGTAGCCCCAATTGCCGCCCACGGTGGCACCAACCAAGCTGATCTGCAAGTCGGTGCCCGCCTGTGACGTGACCCGCATGGTTTGTGCACCGCGCATTCGCTTGATGTGCGACTTGACCAGCGGTTCCAGTGCGTCATCAGGCACCAGACGTGCCAGCGCCTCGGGGTGCTCGTGGCTCACATACAGCACGCGTGTGCCGCCTTTCAAAATCGCTGGCAACTCCGGCGCATGCATCAAGCCCTCGACCGTGCAATCAACCACCAGGGTGCTTGCAGCCAGCGCGGCCACCACAGGCGCTATATTTTGTATAGCTGCGCTAGCGCCTGTGGAGCGGGCGACTGGCAGTTTTGATTCCATAACGCTGGGTACGGTGAGCGTGAACGACTGGCAACCGATGCGGGCCAGCGCCTGGCGGGCCAGCTCGGGTAAATCAGTGCGGCTTTGGCTTTCGCAGAGAATGGCGACTGTGTCCTGTGGCTGTAATGCACAGCGTCGCAGCACCGATTCAAAAGCGGCGATCCAGGCGGGTTCCAGGTGTTGTTGCATCGTTTAATCAGTTGAGGACAGAGCAACCGGCTGCTTACGCAGGTCGGTTGGTCTGTCCCGCAAAGTTATTAGCTTGTTGAGGACAGAGCAACTGGCTGCTGGTGCAGGTCGGTTGGTCTGTCCCGCAATTTCCTTAATCAGTTGAGGACAGAGCAACCGGCTGCTACGCAGGTCGGTTGTTCTGTCCCGCAAAGTTGCTAGTGAGCCGTCCACTGAATGGACGAGATATCAATGCCATCTTGGTACATGTCCCACAGTGGGCTCATGTCGCGCAGTTTGGCTACGTTTTCTTTGATCGTTGCAATTGCAAAATCTATTTCAGCTTCGGTGGTCCAACGGCCAATTGTCATGCGCAGGCTGCTGTGGGCTAGCTCATCGCTGCGGCCCAAGGCGCGCAGTACGTAGCTGGGCTCGAGCGATGCCGATGTACAGGCCGAACCGCTGGACACAGCCAGGCCTTTGATACCCATCATCAGGCTTTCGCCTTCGACATAGTTAAAGCTCATGTTGATGTTGTGCGGCACGCGCTGGGTCTCGTGGCCGTTGATAAACACTTGTTCAATGCCTTTAAGGCCATTCATCAAGCGTTGTTGTAAAGCGCTGATCTTTTTATTCTCGTCAACCATTTCTTCTTTGGCAATGCGGTAGGCCTCACCCATTCCTACGCACTGGTGCGTGGGCAACGTGCCGCTGCGCATGCCGCGCTCATGGCCACCGCCGTGCATTTGCGCTTCCAAGCGAATGCGCGGCTTGCGGCGCACATACAACGCGCCGATGCCTTTGGGGCCATTGGTTTTGTGGCTGGTCAGGCTCATCAAATCAATCGGCATCTTGCTTATGTCAAACTCTACGCGGCCGGTAGCTTGCGCTGCGTCCACGTGAAAGATCACACCCTTCTCGCGGCAGGCATTGCCCAGCGCCATCATGTCTTGGATCACGCCAATTTCATTATTGACATACATCACGCTGGCCAAGATCGTGTCAGGGCGGATGGCGGCTTTGAAAGCATCCAAGTTCACCAAGCCGTCAGCTTGCACGTCAAGGTAGGTTACTTCAAAGCCTTGGCGCTCTAGCTCACGCATGGTGTCCAGCACGGCTTTGTGCTCGGTTTTCACGGTGATCATGTGCTTACCTTTGGTTTTATAAAAACCAGCAGCACCTTTGATGGCCAAGTTATTACTCTCAGTGGCGCCACTGGTCCACACGATCTCGCGCGGGTCAGCACCGATTAGCGCGGCAATATGGTCGCGCGCCTTTTCAACCGCGGCCTCAGCCTCCCAGCCCCACGCATGACTGCGTGACGCAGGGTTGCCAAAATGCTCGCGCAACCACGGAACCATGGCGTCTACCACCCGTGGGTCGCACGGGTTGGTGGAGCTGTAGTCCATGTAGATGGGGAAGTGTGGTGTATCGCTCATGACTTGATGCTCTAAAACTATTAAGATACTATAAAATTAATAGCAGACTATGTAATAAATGCTTGGACTATTGCCCTATTTCATTGTAAAAGTAGGTTTTTACGACTTGGCAAACACATTACCCAATGCGAACACTGAATTTGGTGCGTTGATGCGAATGGGTTTTTGAATTGGCATCGGCGAAATGGCTTTTTTCACCATCGGTTTGATCTCTACTTGCAAGCCTTTGGCCAACTGCTCGTCCACCATGTTTTGCAAATTTACCGAGTCTAAAAACTCTACCATGCGGGTGTTCAGCGCGCTCCACAGGTCGTGCGTCATGCAGCGACTAGCTTCTGCGCTGCCGTGACAATTCTCTTTGCCGCCGCACTGGGTGGCGTCTAGTGGCTCGTCCACTGACACAATAATGTCGGCAATGGTAATGTCGGC
>JANOQJ010000035.1:0-15145 GCA_031414805.1 Comamonadaceae bacterium | reverse complement strand
TTGCCCCGTAGCCGGGTCATATCGGTTCAGGCTGCCATCGGTGTTTTTGTTGTCGTAGCTGATGTCGGTCACGGCAAACCCGTTGAGCTCGCGCAGCGCATAGCGCCAGGCGATGTCGGTTTTGGCGTTGGTGGCCATTTGAGTTGACAGCAAAAGTCATTTGTTCAGGATGTCAAGATTGCACTACAAGAATGAGTCTCGCTGTAGCTCTTAAGATCTACAAACAGTGTAGCCAGTAGGCATGGTGTGCAGTGCTATCTACCTAGATAGGTAGTGAAAAAGGACTTGCTGTGCCGTGTTGTGCACAAAGGACGTGGCGGCGCCGAAAGTCCTCGGGCAGTGGTTTGCACGTCCAGCCTGTCGGACCTTTATTCCTGCATCTCGCGCCGCGTGAAAAGCTTTCCCATCGCCCCCCGCATTGACCTGCGCCCCGACGAAAAAACCCAGCGCTGGCTGCTGTCCATCTCCGCCAGCGACCGCGTGGGCCTGCTGTACAGCGTGGCCCGCGTGCTCGCCCGCCACAAACTCAACCTGCAACTGGCCAAAGTCACCACCCTGGGCGAGCGGGTGGAAGACACGTTCTTGATTGATGGACCGGAGCTTCAACACAACCGCAAACAGATTGAAATTGAGACGGAGTTGCTGGAGGCGTTGGGGTAACCAGGGTATTTTGCTACGTTATTGATAGCTGTTTGAGCAATATCTATAAGGGCTGTTGGCCTGTTTGGCTCACGACGACAGCCCGCCAGACTCAATCTACCGCAAGTAGTCGTGCACCTTGCCTTTGTACGCGGTGCCGTCCGGCAAAGCGGTTACTGCTATTTGCGTATGTGAGTAGCCGAGCATGTCCATCTTGCGGGTAAAGGTGTTCTGGTTGCCCCGGTTGGGGTCGACGATGACGACTTGCACTGCGGCGGCCGAATGGGTGCTGACGAATTGGGACAGGGCTTCGGGTTGGGCCCGGTCGTACAACACGTCGCTGCCAATAATCAAATCGAATTGCCCCAGCGCCAGGTTGTGGCGCGACCAGTTGCCCACCTGATATTTCATGGCGGGCAAGTCGTTCAGGCGCAGGTTTTCCAGCAAAAAGGCGGCTGCCAGCGGGTGGTTGTCGCTGGCGGTGATATTGCCGCCGCGCCGGTGCACCACCAGGCTGGCCAGCGCCAGGCCGCAGCCCAGCTCGAGTATTCGCTTGCCCTTGATTTCAAACAGCACCATCGCTTCGGCCAATACCCGGCCCGACGGCCACAGCAGCCCGAATATCGGCCAGGCTGCTGCAGAAATACCGGCGCGATCGGCATCGCCCAGCGGGTCGTCAAATTGCAGGCGATCCAATAACGATCGAATCTGCATGTCGGCGCCGTGCCCGGCGATGGTTTCTTGTTTGGTTTGGTAGGTCAGACGGGCAATCGGGGTGATGGCCCATGGTCACACAAAACTCAGCTGCTATGATAAATATAGCTGCTTGAGCAGTATTCGCAAGGGCTGATGAGTGTTTTCATTGATATTCCAGGCAATGCCTGCGAAATACACTAATTCGTCACTCTCGCGCCACCGCCCGCACCAGCGCGCTGGCCTGCGCCGCCAGTTGGGGTAAGTCGGCCAGCCGGTCTTGCTCGATCAGCGCCAGCACCCATTCATGAATGCCGCCCACCACCGCCATGGCCATGGCCGCTTGCAGGGGCGTGATGCGGTCGGCGTCGGCGTTGACGACGTCGAGCATCAGCGCGGCCAGTTGCTCGTTGGCCTGGCGACGTGAGGCGAGGCCTGCAGCGCCCAGACCGTGGATTTCGATGAACAGCGTGCGCAGCAACACCGGGTTTTGCGCCAGGCAGGCAAAGTAGGCGGCCAGGGCTTGCTCAACCTGGGTTTGCCAGTGGCGTTGCGGGATGAGCGCGCCACGCAGCACCTGCAAGGCATTGCGGCTGGAGGCTTCGTGCAGGGCAATCAGGCACTCGGCTTTGGTGCTGAAGTGCTCGTAAAACGTGCGGCGCGATACCGCTGCCAGGCTGACCACGTCAGCAATGGTGGTGTCGGCATAGCCTTTGGAGGCCACTGCCTGGGCCATGGCTTCCAATAGGCGTTGGCGGTGCTCGGGCAGGGTTGTTGGGGTGCCTGTTTCGGCAGGTGTAGATCCGCTTTTCATGGGTGATTGTGATGCGGTTTTTGAAATCTCCCCAGATTGGTACTTGACAGTACCAAATTTTGCATTGAACATCACGCTACTGGTACATGCTCGTACCAATACAAACATCGCCACCACTGATTGAAAGCCCCTGTATGACCGATCTCGTCGTCCGCCGCCTGCTGGTTGACCTGCAACAACCGTTTGCCCGCCACTGGTGCGGTGGTGATGCGTTTCGCAGCGCTTTTTTCAACGCTTTGTCGATGAGCTTTCCCCTGGGCGAGCAATTCTTTATGGACGCGGTGCGTAATGGCCACAAGGCATTGCCCGCTGACAAGCAGGCCGCACTTGACAAAGAAGTGGCGGGCTTTGTGGGCCAGGAAGCCACGCACCGGCGCATTCACGCACTGTTTAACGGTCACCTGGAAAAACAGGGCTTGGTCAACCACTGGGCACCACGCTCGCAAGAGCGCATGAAGCTGCTGGAAGGGTCTGACCCGCGCCACCCGCTGGCCATTACCGCTGCCAACGAGCACTTCACCGCCATTTTTGCCGAGTGGATGCTCGCCCACCCCGAGATGGTGCACAGCGACGACACCCGCCTGCAAACCCTGTGGCTGTGGCACAGCGCCGAAGAGTCGGAGCACAAGAGCACAGCGTTTGACGTGTACCAGGCGCTGGGCGGCAGCCTGCAGTGGCGCATCACCTGGTTTCGTCGCATCACCATCGTATTTTTGGGTGACACGCTGCGCCAGACAGTCTCTAACCTGCGCCAGGACGGCAGCTTGTGGCGCTGGAGCACCTGGCGCAGCGGCGCACAGTTTTTATTTGGCAAGAAAGGCTTGATTCGCAAGACCTACAAGCCCTGGCGCGACTACCTCAAGGCTGACTTTCATCCCAACCAGCAGCACACGGGTTTGTCAGAGCAGTGGCTGGTGGACAACCGGGCGCAGTATGTGCCGGTGGGTGCCAACTAGATAAAAACGGGCTACAGCCCTTATAAATACTGCTCAAATAGCTATATAAAACATAGCAATTTGACGATTCAAGACGCAGCAGTTTCAACACCACGCAGGCGCACCGGCCCCACCCTCGCCTCAATCGCACGCTGCACCTCGGGCCGCAAGCCCAGCGCAAAAGCCACCTCGGCAGTGACAAACAGCGGGCCAATCAACAGGCCTACCAGGTCGTCCACAAACGCGGGCTTTTTGCCCTCGTAGTAATGGCCGACAAACTGAATCACCCAGCCCACCACAAACAGCGCCACGCTGGCACCCATCCATAGCGCGGTGCTCTGCGCCGCCAGCCAGTGGCCACACCACAACATGGCAGCCAACAGCAGCGCCATCACCGCGCCAAAGCGCAAGTCCAGCCGCAGGTAAAACACGCTGGCCGCCAGCCAGGCCAATGCTGCCGGGCTGAGCGGCAAACCCGCCAGCTCGAAAGACGGGCGCGACAGCAAGGCCACCACACCCATGACGATCATCGGCACGCCCACCAGGTGGGTGTGGATGTTGCGCGGGTCGCGGTGGTAGGCGCCGTATTGCGCCAGCTGATCGATCAGGGTTTTCATGTCGGTCTCCAGAGGTTGGCTTGGGAACAGCGAGATGTGATGTTGACACCGCCTGAGCTCGTCTGTCGGGAAGATGACAGTGCGTCTACAGGTAACTGGCCAGCTACGCGACCGCCTATTGAGACGGCCCGGTGAAATATGAACCGCTCACCCTGAGGTGGCTGTTCCGACCGTCCTGAGGTATCGATGGAAGGGCTCGCGAGGGCTTCGATACCTCAGCCCGAACGGTAACTTCACACTTCATCGGGCCGTATCAATAAGCCACAATTTGCCCATGCAACACAACTACATCGCCAACGCCAGCGTCCCGTCGTCATCGGGTCGCACCCTCCCCGTCATCGACCCGTCAGACGGCCAGCCGTTTGACGAGCTGCAACGCAGCAACGCCGCCGACATCGACACCGCCGTGCAAGCCGCCCAGCAGTGCTTCAGCACCGTCTGGAGCAAGCTCACCGGGGCCGAGCGCGGGCGGTTGCTGATGCGCCTGTCTAACAAGATTGCCGAATGTGCCGACGAGCTGGCGGCGCTGGAGCAACGCGACTGCGGCAAGCCCACCAAACAGGCTCGCGCCGACGCCACCGCCCTGGCCCGCTACTTCGAGTTTTACGCCGGGGCCTGCGACAAGCTGCACGGCGAAACCCTGCCCTACCTGGATGGCTACAGCGTGTTCACCTGGCGCGAACCGCATGGCGTGACCGGTCACATCATTCCCTGGAACTACCCGATGCAGATTTTTGGCCGCAGTGTGGGCGGCGCGCTGGCGGCGGGCAATGTGTGCGTCGTCAAACCTTCGGAAGATGCTTGCCTGAGCCTGATTCGGGTGGCGCAATTGGCCACCGAAGTGGGTTTTCCGGCCGGTGCCATCAACATCGTGACCGGCCTGGGCCACGAGGTGGGCGACGCGCTGGCGCGGCATGCGGGCATTCACCACATCAGTTTTACCGGGAGCCCGGCGGTGGGCACTTTGATTGCGCAAGCGGCGGCGCTGCGCCATTGCCCGGTGACCCTGGAGCTGGGCGGCAAGAGCCCCCAAATCGTGTTTGCCGATGCCGACCTGGACGCCGTGATTCCCGCCGTGGTCAACGCCATCGTGCAAAACGCCGGCCAAACCTGCAGCGCCGGTTCGCGCCTGCTGATCGATGACCTCATTTACGAGCCCCTGCTCCAGCGTCTGGGCGAGGTGTTTGACAACCTGCGCGTCGGCCCCGCCGCCATGGACATGGACCTGGGCCCACTGATTCGACAGACTCAGCAGCAACGGGTGTGGGACTTTTTAAGCGACGCGCAAGTGGCAGGCATTCCCATGGTGGCCCAAGGCCGCGTGGTCGAAGGCGCTCCAGAGGGCGGCTTCTACCAAGCCCCCGTGCTGCTGCGCAACGTGCCCCCAGAGCACCGCCTGGCGCAAGAAGAAGTCTTCGGCCCCGTTCTCTGTGCCATGCCCTTCAAAAGCGAAGACCACGCCGTGCAACTGGCCAACAGCACCCGCTTCGGCCTGGTAGCAGGCCTGTGGACCCGCGACGGCGCCCGCCAGCTCCGCCTGGCCAAACGCCTGCAATGCGGCCAGGTGTTTGTGAACAACTACGGCGCCGGCGGCGGCGTGGAGCTACCGTTCGGCGGGGTGAAATCGTCAGGCTATGGGCGCGAGAAGGGGCTTGAGGCGCTGCTGGGGTTCACCACGCTAAAGACGGTGGCGGTGCGGCATGGGTAGGGTTGCGAATTCGAGGCGCTAGGGGGACGCCTCCGGCTGCGCAATAGCCATCGACTCCTACGAAGATTTCACCAAGCTGCTGTTAGACGACATTTGGGCATGGCGACGGAAACACGCAGGTAAGCGATTGAGTTGCGGCTGATTCGGAAGCTAGCGGAGCTGTTTCTCATTCTTCATGTTCCACGCCGTGTCGCATTCGATTCCACTCTACCCGACGACGACTCCAATGCTCTTCTATGCTTTGGGTGAAATCTGCACGCACTAGTTTGGCGCGGGACTCACACCAATCAATGGATTCGCGGCGGATCACGACTCCTTCCAATGCCCCCACACGAAACTGGCTTGACTGCTCGATAAGTACCCCTTTGAGTAGTTCCAAGGTGTAGCGTCCTTGGAGAATCAAGGGTACGGTGGCAAGTCCAATTTCTCTGGCCAAGGCATTGCGCCGCCTGCTGCTCCAAAACCTTTTCTGGTTGCGGTCATACACATCAAACAGTAAAAACCAATCGGGCAAAGCGTCGTAATTTAGTGAATGGCGCGCCGCACACCATTCGCCGAATAAAATCAGGTTGGTGTTGCCAATAGCTGCCAACGCATCCTGCACGTTCGAGCCGTGCTGGGCCAACCAATCGGGTAACCGTGTGAATTGACCGCCAAACGGCTCTTGTAAATATTGACCCCGGTTCTGGGCGAGCAAGCTGCCGTTAAATGACAGCGAGAAGCCTAGATTAGCACCGTCCAGTTTTTCTTCCACGAGCACATCACCACGCAGCAAGTCGGCAGCCTCCGTAGCGGATAACACCTTATCGTCGCGCGGTATGCCGGTGCCAAGCCAAGCCACATGCATAGTCGGGGGAAAGCGAAAAAAAGCAGACATCACAACGAAATTCTCAACGCAACCGTTTGGCATCGAATTTTGCACGCGACCAAGCTTCAATGATTGGATGTAATTCCACGCCATGTGTATTCAGCGCAACTTCCCATTCATGCCAATCGGTATCGCCAGCAAATGCGATGGGTGCTTCACCATGCAAACGCTTTGCTTCTAGCGCAGCCGCCACCATTTTCCTGTCCTCCCGGTCATGAATCGCCACGGCCAAGCTACGCGGTAAAGCACCGTGATCTGCAGAGTCATACTTGACATGAACGGAGTCAACCGCAGCGGTGCTCCATTTGTGCATTACCACTTGAATACCAAAATCATTGAAGCCGAGCTTATTGTTGTACTCGGCATAAATCTTGTTTTCACTGTCCAACACTATTTTCGAATCGGATGCTCGAAACGCCTCCAACCACTCCCACACGTGAAGGCGCAAATCTGGATCCGATGGTGTCGCATCAATGTCCTTTGGATTGACAGGATCAGCTGCACTTGCTGCGATAAGCACGTTGGTATCCACCACATAACGCGCCTTCATTAGGCCGCCCTTTTTTGCCGTTCAAACATGAGTCTGGCCTGCTCGCGCGTCTCACCCATTGCATCACCAAAGAAATTGTCAGGCCAATTGGTTAGACGTCCATAAGCATCCAAATTCAACTCACGAATCTTAGCGCTACCTCTCCCCTTCTCCACAAAATACATCGCGCAATCTTCAACAGATGTTCTTTCCTTAGCCACCAATGTCTGCATACGTCGAAAGAGGTGTTCGGAGTGCGTCTCCACAATAAACTGAACTTTGCGTTTCTTACTCACTTCGACAAACAGTTCTGCTAGAACCGATTGAGCTAGCGGGTGCAGATGAATTTCCGGTTCTTCCAGCAGTATGGTACTGCCTTCGGGTGCAAAAAATGCTACCGTCAGTACTGGCAGTACTTGCGAAACGCCAATACCAACATCCCGCAAATTGGCAATAACACCGTCGCGGTGCACCACCACTTCGTAACGCGTGGAGCGACCGATTTGGCGCACCTCTAACTTATCGGCCACCTTCATTTTCTTGAGCCACGTAGACACGCTTTCAGCCACCTCGTTCCTGCCTTCGCCGCGAAGCAGTGTGCTTGCCAGAAGCACATCTACTGCCTTGTGGCCGTCGATTCCCACTTCACCGGGTTTTGACTTATTCCATACGTAATCGCGTTCGGGCTTACGCCGCAATGGTCCAAGGTACACGATACTTTCTAATTCACGTCGGATTGCAAGGCTAATGTCTTCCACCATAGCACCGTCAGTTTCCAGAAATGACAGGGCTTTGGACGATAGTGCGATTGAGCGCTCAGGCGTGTAATCTCGGCTCTTTCCGCGCGGTTGGATTTCTGCATTTATCACCAATGAGTATGCCCCCTTCTCGCGCCGAATCGCCTGAACTTGGAGGCCACTGGTTTTCCAAAGGCGCATGGTTAGTACCTCTACTGCGCCAGCTGAGGTTTGTCCGTAGCTGCACTGAAAACCACCAGACGCTACACGTTCAGTAGCATCGGGGCGTTTGAACTCAAACATCAAATCAAACTGCCGAGGACTCGCTCCTTGCTTCAAGATACTGTCAAAGTCACCAAAATTAAAAAAATCGTGAATCTCATCGCCGCCCAGATTCAAATGGATGGTTCTGTCCGGTGATTGAACAGTCTGTCGCAACAGCAGCAGACTTTGAATCAAGGTCGACTTTCCTGAAGAATTCGTGCCCAGTAGCATGGTGACTGGCTTGAGATCAATTGGCTTTGTGTCATCCCAAGCCTTGAAATTTTTGAGTTGAAGTCGTGTCAGCATCTTGTTTCCTTTTTCAAACGGTGCGGTTTGTTTTCTTGATCGCAACAGCCCTGGCTGAAAGTTTAGTCGCTAGTAGGCCTGATGGCGCAGACGCGTTTCCACGTCATCAGCAGGGCATCAGGGTGGGGGACAACGCGCAGTGCATCAAGAGTCATAAAGGTCAGCAATTACATCAAATCGACTGAAAACGCACACGCCGGTTTGATCTTTCTGGCAAGCTTTTTGCCCTGCTTATTTATTGATTACCCGGAACTAACGAGATTCGCCCGGACAAATCGTCGGTATCACCTTTCGCCTGTGCCTTCGGTAAATATGAAAGTCGCTATCCAGCGTCAACACCGCGCAAGGCTCATACAACTCCGACATGCGCACCAGGCAGGCGTCGGCTAGCGATGCCGGAACGTTGTCGTAGCGTTGGTAGAGCGCGCGAACCGGTGCAATTTCTTCCGTCAGCAACATGCCCACCTGAACCACGCCCCGCTCGATCAGGCCCAAGGTCTTCGCGGCATCGAACCCGCCTCGCGCCAACAAAAGACAGGTTTCCGCCACAACCGCTTCGGAGGTCTGGAATGGGCCAGGGTGGTTTGCAAATTGTTGTTTGGCCCAGTCGTGATGCCTATCGTCCTTGCACAGCAAGGCAACCCACGGCCCCGTGTCAAGCAGGATGTGCATGGCGACACGCGGCCGAAATCAGCCAAGTGAATAGGGTTGGACGAGAGGTCGGTCGGCCCACCAGAAAAACAACCCACCAAATCGCCCGCCAGATCGAGGGCTGACTGCGCAGGTGCGGCGCTATTGCGCTGGGCCGCATAAGCCTGCAGTGCGCGCCGGATCAACTCGGATTTGCTCACCCGCTCGCGCTGACTGAGCTCGGCAAGGGTCTGCTGCAGTGGCTCGGAGATTTTGATGCTGATGGTGCTCATGAAAAATCATGCCATCTGCCGCTTGGTATTACTTTCGGAACTACGCTTCACGTTCAAATCACCGAGTACTATAAAATTAATAGCTGCTTGAGCAGGATTTACAAGGGCGGTAGGCCGATTTGGCTTGAAAGCGGTTTTCCGCCCTCGCCCTCGAGGAGTGTGCCGGGGTCAGGGTTTGACTGAATTGCCGCCTTGCTCATTTGTTAGCTCCCTCGTGAATAGAAGTACCTGTCGGCGCGCGTTCCCTTGTCTCGGGCGATCCACGGCGTTGGTTTTCATGCAGATACGCGTAGCATTTGCGGCAAAACCCGCCTTGCAGCCATCCCGATACAAAAAGTGCCAGGAAATGCTACAGATTCAGTAGCTGCCCGTGCAGATTCCACCAGGCCTAAACGGCCTTTTTAACCAGATTTTCAAACTGTGGCATGTGCGTCTTGATCAGGCTCTCCACCACGTCGGCCTGCAAGACGTCTTTCAAACGTTTTTTGGGGTCGCGCCCGGTGGCGGCGGCGATCATGCGTTTGATGGCGACAAAAGTGACGGGGGTCATGGTGTTCATCACCGCCATGTGGCCTGTCTCAGCCACCACCACTTGGCTAAATCGTGGGGCGCTGAGCATTTTTTCCGCGCCATCCACCTGCACTGCCCACAAATCATTCTCGTCGGCGCTCATTCTGAAAGGGTGGGGGTCTGCATCTTTGGCGGTCCTGCGGATCACGTCGACTTCAAAGCCCGCATCGTTGATTGCGGTCTGCTTTTGATCGGGCATCACTCTGAAACTGGGGTCGGCTTTTTTCAGCGCACCGATGAAGGAGCTGTCCATACGCCGCATGTGCGAGACAAAAGACATTCGCTTGCGGCTATCGAACAAAAGGTCAAGATCTTGCGTCGCCAGCGCATCTGGAATGAAGCGAACCCCGCAGGCACTCTCGTAGGCGTACAGCGCATGGGTCCCAATGGTCATGAAGTGGTCTTGCAACCCCGCTGCTTCTAGCGCATTGAGGGTTTTAACGACGATTCCAGGCACACGCCCGACGCGCAGGGCCTTATTCAGCCGTTGCTGGTTGTGCGCTGACGTGTTCAATGCCGCAAGACGGCTGGCGGCTTCATTTTTGCGGAGTTTGAAGCGGTCGTGAATGGACTGGGTTTCTGCACTTCGGGGGCCCAGGGACTTTTGTGCCCCACCGGTTGATTCGCGGATTAAATAGTCTGTATGGCCTTGGGTGCGCCAAAACATGGAGCCGCGTACCTCTGCCGCCTCGGCTCTGGCCCTGCGCAGCTCCAGAAACACCGTCTCCGCATCGATGTATTGCCGGGTCTGGTTGGGCAGCAACTCAAGAAGAGGGCTCATTTCAGGTAATTTTTATAAAAGTGCTATTTTTACCTGAAAATTTAATCAAATCAACAGCTTATATTAATTATCGGCCGTGACCGACAGTTACGCTTACACCGCTGGGGACTATAAAAACAATAGCTGCTTGAGCAGGATTCACAAGGGCGGGAGGCCGATTTGGCTTGAAATGGGGTTTCACCTGCTCCTGCTCGCTGACGGAAACTGGTACTACGCCAGGGCCCTCACCCGTACCCTCTCCCGCACGCGGGAGAGGGAGCCAATACGGCTACATCAAACTAACTTCCACCCGCCGGGCCTGCGCGCCCGCACCGGCCTTGATGTCTTCTGGCTTTTTCAGCTCGATTTTGTCTTCGGGCACGCCGCCGAGTTTCAGCAGGTCGCGCACCGCAAAAGCGCGCTGTTTGGCGATTTCGGCGTTTTTCACGGGGTCGCCGGTGCCATCGACATAGCCGCTGATCACGGCTTTTTTGCCTGCCTTCACTCCCAGGATGATGTCGCCCAAGGCCGCCGCCGCGCCCGAGGCAGGCTGGGTCTTGCCGCTGGCAAAGTAGAACTTCACCACGCCGTTTTCAACCTTGACCGACTCGGTATCCGATTCAGTGGTAGAGATGCCGCCAGTCGCTGTGGAGTTAGTTGCCACCGGCATCGACGAAACCGCTGAACCCAAAGACACCGCACCGGCATTGCCGTAAACCACTGGGGGCATATCCGTTTTGGCTGCGGGACCACCATGAAACTGCATCATCAAAGGCACGATCAGCAGGGCCACGATGTTGATGATCTTGATCAGCGGGTTGACGGCGGGACCTGCCGTGTCTTTGTACGGGTCACCCACGGTGTCGCCGGTCACAGCAGCTTTGTGCGTGTCGCCGCCTTTTTTATGCGTCACACCGTCTTTGTCGACAAAGCCGTCTTCAATCAGCTTTTTGGCGTTGTCCCAGGCACCGCCGCCGGTACACATGGAGATCGCCACAAACAGGCCGGTGACGATGGTGCCCATCAACAACCCACCCAGGGCTTTGGGGCCGAGCACCAGGCCCACGATGATGGGCACGACGACTGGCAGCAAACTCGGAACAATCATTTCCTTGATGGCTGCGGTGGTCAGCATGTCCACTGCCTTGCCGTACTCGGGCTTGGCCGTGCCTTCCATGATGCCCTTGATCTCGCGGAACTGGCGGCGCACTTCGACCACCACGGCCCCTGCCGCGCGGCCCACGGCTTCCATGGCCATGGCACCAAACAGGTAGGGAATCAGGCCGCCAATGAACAGACCCACGATGACCATGGGGTCGCTCAAATCAAAGCTGATCTTGCTGCCGTAGGTATCCAGCTTGTGGGTGTAGTCGGCAAACAGCACCAATGCGGCCAGACCGGCGGAGCCAATCGCGTAGCCCTTGGTCACAGCCTTGGTGGTGTTGCCCACAGCGTCCAGCGGGTCGGTCACGGCGCGCACGCTGGCGGGCAACTCGCTCATTTCGGCAATGCCGCCGGCGTTGTCGGTGATGGGGCCGTAAGCGTCCAGCGCCACCACGATGCCCGCCATGCTCAACATGGAGGTGGCGGCAATGGCGATGCCGTACAGGCCCGCCAGGTTGTACGAGGCCAATATGGCCACGCACACAAACATCACTGGCCAGGCCGTGGAGCGCATCGACACGCCCAGGCCCGCAATGATGTTGGTGCCATGGCCTGTAGTGGAAGCCTGTGCAATGTGGCGCACCGGGCTGTACTGCGTGCCGGTGTAAAACTCGGTGATCCAAACCAGCGCTGCAGTGAGCGCCAGACCCACAAAACAGGCACCAAAAAGCTTCATCTGGCTGCCTGCCACGCCCAGCGCGTTGTCGGGCATCACGGCGGTGGTCACGAAGTAAAACGCGATCAACGACAGCACACCGGCAATCGCCAAACCTTTGTACAAAGCGGGCATCACGTTGGTCATGCCGGGTGAGGCTTTCACGAAGAAGCAGCCGATGATGGACGCGATGATCGACACGCCACCCAGTGCGAGCGGGTACAGCACCGCGCTGGTAGGCGCAGCCGCGATCAGCAGCGCACCCAGCACCATGGTGGCAATAAGCGTCACGGCGTAAGTTTCAAACAAGTCAGCGGCCATGCCCGCGCAGTCACCCACGTTGTCACCCACGTTGTCGGCAATCACGGCCGGGTTGCGCGGGTCGTCTTCGGGAATACCGGCTTCAACCTTGCCCACCAGGTCTGCGCCCACATCAGCGCCCTTGGTGAAAATGCCGCCGCCCAGGCGCGCGAAGATCGAGATCAGCGACGAGCCGAAGGCAAAACCAATCAAGGGGTTGAGTAACTTGGCTAGCGCCGCGCCGTCGGTGGCGCTGCCGCTACCAGCCAGATACCAATAGAAGCCGGTCACGCCCAGGAGGCCCAGGCCCACCACCAGCATGCCGGTGATCGCGCCACCGCGAAACGCGACATCGAGCGCGGGGCCAATGCCTTTGGTGGCCGCTTGGGCGGTGCGCACGTTGGCGCGCACCGACACGTTCATGCCAATGAAGCCGCAAGCGCCGGACAGCACCGCACCAATCACAAATCCGACAGCCGATTGCATGTCTAAAAACACCGCAATCAGCACCGCCAGCACCACACCCACGATGGCAATGGTGCGGTACTGGCGTGAGAGGTAGGCGGCGGCACCGGCCTGAATGGCGGCTGCGATTTCTTGCATACGGGCGTTGCCCGCGTCTTGGGAAAGAATCCAGCTGCGGGCCCAGATGCCGTAGACCACGGCGATCAACCCACAAACCAGTGCCAGCATGAGCACGGCGTTGCTTGTCATGAACGTTTCTCCTAGTTGTTTAGCTTGGAAGAAACCCCTGCAAGTTGCTGGTAGCAACGCGCGGTGAGGTTTCCGCTGCGTTGCTTCCTCAAGGCCCCAAAAAGGGGGGCTGATTGGCCAACGGGCGCAATATAAGCGCAAACCCAAGCGCAAAACAAACAGCCCCCGGGGGCGCCGGGGGCTGTGAGGGCAAAACCAGGGTTTTGCCTAGGCGTAGCACGCGGGCCGAATCAGCACTTCAGCTCTGATTGGCGATCTCGTGCTTTGCGCTTTTGCTGGGTCAAGGCATCTTGCTGCTGGGGTGGCAGCGCTTTTTTCTCCTGCTCGGCAATCGACTCAATTGATTTTTCAATTTGCTTGCACTCAGCAACATCAGCTGGTTTAGGTGCGGCATGACCAAGTGTCGGGGCCAGAGTTGCGCCCAGCAGGGCAAGCGTCGCAGTAACGGTACGAATCATCATCTTCTCCTGGTTTATGGAGCCGATATTGTGTCGCAGATGGTTACGTGCAGAACTTAGAATCCTGTCTCCTTTGTGCGCTTCGGCGCATTTGCACAACTTTTACACCACACCATGTCTCTTGCCAAAGTTCACCCCGGAAAAAATGCGCCCGATGAATTCAATGTGATCATCGAAATCCCCATGAATGCCGATCCGGTGAAGTACGAAGTCGATAAAGAAACCGGTGCCATTTTTGTAGACCGCTTCATGAGCACGTCAATGCACTACCCGACCAACTACGGTTACGTGCCCCAGACCATCAGCGGCGATGGAGACCCTGTCGACGTGCTGGTAATCACGCCAGTGCCGCTGATTCCCGGCGTTGTGGTGACCTGCCGCGCCGTTGCCATTTTGAAGATGCAAGACGAGGCGGGCGAAGACGGCAAAGTGCTGGCTGTGCCCATCGACAAGAAGTGTTCGCTGTACACCCAGTGGCAAAAACCGCAAGACATGAACCCACTGCGTCTGAAAACCATCTCTCATTTCTTTGAGCACTACAAAGATCTGGAAGAAGGCAAGTGGGTGAAGGTTCTGGGTTGGGAAGGGCCAGAAGCAGCCCGAAAAGAAATCACCGACGGCATGGCGAACTACCAGCGCGCCCACACCGCAGAGTAGTGCCGGTCAGTTCGGTTTTATCGCCTGCAACTGCTCGGTCAGCAGCAGTTGTTCCAGAAGATCAATGGCTTGGTGGTGCAATGGGTTGGCGCTCTGGCCGCGGGCGTCGTGCAAAACCAGGCCAATATCTGCAGGTTTGACCAGCTCCATGTCCCAGTCTGGGTAAAGCCGTTCAGATGGGCCGCTAAACGTGTGCAGCTCGGTAATGCAATCGTGCCGGGCGTCTTTGCGCAGTTTGGCCATCAGCGCCTTGACCTGAAAGCGCGGACCTTCCAGCCATTGCATAAACATCCCGCCTCCGTACATCAGCAGGCCCGTCACTTCAATTTGTGGGTTGTTACGTTGGGCGCAAGTGACGATCTGCCAGACGTTGTTGCTGTCCAGCCGTGAAGTGGCGTGGCTGCAATACAAAAGTGAGTACAAATCTGGCGGATTGAAGGTTTCCATCACCAGCCTTTCAATTAAACGTTACAACCAGTTTCGTTTGCATTCTAGTGCCGTTCATGGCCTGGAAGCCTGTGCGCACCCGTTCGTCCGATCTAGAAAATGGTGGTCACTGCAGCCACCAGACTCAAAACTTCACTAGCTTGTGGCGCGGATGAAGCATCCTGCAAATCCGCAGCCACCCCGGATATACAGATCTCGACGGCATCGGTGACTGGTCGATACCCCGCAGCTGCAGCCGCCATACCCGGCGTCATCAGCCAGATCTCCCCCGGCTTCATCCCCGGCCTGAGCCTGGTGCTGGCCCTGGCCAGCGGTGACCCTGTATCAATAGCCTCCAGCACCGCCAGCCTGCTGGGCGCTTTGAACCTGATCCCTGGAGGCCAGCTC
>JANOQJ010000034.1:0-41921 GCA_031414805.1 Comamonadaceae bacterium | reverse complement strand
GTAAGCCTTGGCTTCGCCACCAAATTTGGCCGACAACACGGTGGTGATGGCCGCCGTCAGGGTGGTCTTGCCATGGTCGACGTGACCAATGGTGCCCACGTTGACGTGCGGCTTGGTACGCTCAAATTTTCCTTTTGCCATCTTCAAATCCCCAAAGAAATACAAAAATTGAATGACGAAAACACGCGAAAACTATCAAAAACTGGTGCCCTTTGCGGGAATCGGACCCGCGACCTCTCCCTTACCAAGGGAGTGCTCTACCACTGAGCCAAAAGGGCTGGAACTCACCTGCTCAACTTCTACTGCGCTCACGGTCTTTGGAGCGGGAGACGGGAATCGAACCCGCGTCATTAGCTTGGAAGGCTAGGGTTCTACCATTGAACTACTCCCGCAGCTCTTTGACCAATCAACACAGAAGCATGATGCAACGCCGCTTCGCCACTTCTCAACAAAGCTGGTGGAGAGGGCTGGATTCGAACCAGCGTACTCGTAAGAGGGCAGATTTACAGTCTGCTGCCATTAACCACTCGGCCACCTCTCCGGCGAACCTCGAAATATAGCATGGTTTGATGTCATTTGGCGGGGCAGCCTGCCAGAAGGGTCAGGTTCGTCCCAGGCTGCGCACTTTGGCAACCAAACGTTCTTGCACCAATGGGGAAACAAACTTATCCACTTCGCCGCCCAGGCTGGCGATCTCCCGGACAAAGGTGCTGCTGATGAACTGGTATTTGTCGCTGGGTGTCAGGAACACGGTTTCCACCTCGGGCATCAGGGTGCGGTTCATGCCGGCCAGCTGAAACTCGTAGTCAAAGTCGGTCACTGCCCGCAAACCACGAATCATGGCTTTAGCTCCGCGGCCCACTACAAAGTCACGCAGCAGACCGGAAAAACTGGCGAGCTCGACTTGTGGGTAGGGCGCTAGCAGCTCGCGCACCATGTCCATACGCTCGGACAGGGTGAACATGGACTTTTTATGGTGTCCGGCCGCCACGGCCACGATCACGTGATCAAACAGCTGGGTGGCACGGCGCACGACGTCTTCGTGGCCCAGGGTCATCGGGTCGAAAGTGCCGGGGTAAACGGCAATCACATTGCGGCTCATGGGGTCTCCTGAAACAACGGTTCGGCGCCCACGCAGCGCGATGAAATGAATTTCGGCGGATTATGCGACGGGGCTCGCGCCGCGCTGCAGCAAATGTGCATGCACCACACCAGCCTTCAGATGCCGGTATACCGACAAATCCAGCGCGGCCAAGGCATCGTCGGCCCAGCGTTTCGGCGCTTCCAGATACACCCAGCCACCAGGCATCACCACCCGCGCGGCACTGTGCAAAGCCGCATCAAACAGGTTTCCCTCAAAAGGCGGATCGAGAAACACCAGGTTCACGCTGTCAGGTCGCAGGGTGCGCATCGCAGTCGTCGCATCGCTACGCTGCACCGCCACGCCGTGGGCCTGCAGGCGGGTTTTGGTGCTTGTGAGTTGCGCCACCAGCGCGGTATCGGACTCAACCATCAAAACCGACGCGGCTCCGCGCGAAGCCGCTTCAAAACCCAGCGCGCCGGTGCCTGCAAAAGCATCGACGCAATGCCAGTCGGCCAGATCGCCGCCGCTGATCGATGCCAGCCAGTTGAACAGCGTCTCACGCACCCGATTGGGCGTGGGCCGCAGGCCAGGGCGATCAGGCACCGGCAGTTTGCTGCGTTTGTGCTGGCCGCCGATGATGCGGATTTCTTGTGCTGGGGACGAGTGTGGGTGGGCGGGCATGGGAGTGAGGGACAAGCAGGGTGATGGTGACAGCAAAATCGACCCCGTCGATTTCACGACAAACCCTGATCGTCGTCGGCACGTTTTGTGCGAGCATATTTAGTCCCAGTCGCGCTTCTCAAACGCCTAAATTTTCAGGAGACTCCATGAAATCAGTCACTATCAAATATATAGCTGTTGCAGCAGTATTGGCATGGGCTACACCCCTGTTTGCCCAAGAAAAGGTGGTGTTTGCCACCAATTGGAAGGCCCAGGCCGGCCACGGCGGCTTTTACCAGGCGCTAGCCGATGGCACCTACAAAAAATACGGGCTGGACGTCGATGTCCAACAAGGTGGCCCGCAAGTCAACAACCGCCCCTTGCTGGCCACCGGCAAAATTGATTTCTTGATGACCGGCAACCTGCTGCAAACCTTTGACAATGTGAAGAACGGCGTGCCGACCACAGTTGTCGCAGCCATTTTCCAGAAAGACCCGCAAGCCATTTTTGCCCACCCTGGACAGGGCTACGAGAAGTTCGCAGACTTGAAAAAAGCGCCGACTGTCTTCATCAGCAAAGACGGTCAGTTCAGTTTTTGGGCCTGGATGAAGGCCGAATACGGTTTTAAGGACGAGCAGCTCAAACCCTATGTGTTCAACGTGGGGCCGTTCCTGGCCGACAAAAAATCGGCGCAGCAGGGCTACTCGATTTCCGAGCCCATCAGCATCAAGGCCCAAGCCGGTTTTGACCCGGTGGTCCATCTGTTGGCCGACAACGGTTTTTCCACCTACAGCACGACCATCGAGACCCGTCAGGACATGGTGAAAAACAAACCTGAACTGGTGAAAAAGTTTGTCGAAGCCTCCATCATTGGCTGGAACAACTACCTATATGGCGACAACAAAGCGGCCAACGAGTTGATCAAAAAAGCCAACCCGGAAGCCACCGACGCAGGCATTCAAGGCTCCATTGATCTGATGAAAAAGCTTGGCATTGTGGACAGCGGTGAGGCCGCCACCAAAGGCATCGGCACCATGAGCGAGGCGCGTATCAAGGACTTTTACGACAAGATGGTTAAAGCCGGTTTGTACAAAGCAGGCGATGTGGATCTAAGCAAGGTGGCCACCACGCAGTTTGTGAACAAGGGCGTGGGGCTGGATGTGAAGAAGGCGCTGGTCAAGTGAGCCCATTGCGCGCAATGACGCGCCTTGGGCGCATGACTAGGCCTGCGGCCTCCATGACAGATGATGCGCACGTGCAGCGGTCATGCCGCGCAGTGGCGTCATCTCCGCGCAACGCGCGAAGTCATCCCGTCATGACCCGATGAGAACCCTCGTCGTCCACTGCCACCCCAACCCGACCAGCTTCAGCGCCGCGCTGAACACCGCTGCCTGCGACGCGCTGCGGGGTGCGGGGCACGAGCTGCGGTGCTTTGACTTGTACGCGCAGGGGTTCGACCCGGTGCTCAGCCGCGAAGAGCGCGAGGCGTATCTGCCCAACCCGGGCCTGATTGAAGCCCGTGTGCAGCCGCATGTGGACGCGCTGCGCTGGGCTGAGCACCTGGTGTTTGTCTACCCCACCTGGTATTACGGCCCACCGGCCATGCTCAAGGGCTGGCTGGAGCGGGTGTGGCTGCCCGGCGTGGCGTTTTTGCCGCCACCCGCCAAGGGCAAGTCTGCGGTGCCGGGGCTGCGCCACATCACGCGGCTGACCGTGGTCACAACCGGTGGCGCCCCCTGGTGGTGGCTCAAGCTCATTGGTGACCCTGGGAAAAAACTCTTTACCCGCGGCCTGCGCGCGTTGTTTGCGCGGGGCTGCAAAACCACCTGGCTGCAAATGCACAACATGAACAACGTCAGCCGCGCTGAGTGCGAGGCTTTTCTGGCCAAAGTAACCAAAAAACTGAGTGCGCCATGACCACGCTGGCCAACTACGCTGCCTACTGCCGCATGGGCGACTACGTGTTCATGAGCGGCGTGATCGCGGTGGACGCCGTCTCCAAAACCGTCGTCACCCGCTACGACCAATTGCCTGAAGCCGCCCGCACGGACCTGCGTGCGCTGGGCTACGACACGGGCCAGCTCTCTGTCGACATTTTTGAAGCGCCGATTGCGGCGCAAAGCTGGTTTGTGCTGAACCGCATCCGCGAGATGGCGCGGGAATGCGGTGGCGACTTGAAAGACGTGGCCCGCCTGGTGCAGTACTTTCGCGACTTGCGCCACTACCCGGCCTACAACCGCGTGCGCAGCCAGTTTTTTGTGCAGCCGGTGGTCAGCACCGTCGTCGAAGTCAGCCGTATGTTGCCCAGCGATGACGTGTGGGTGGAGGTGGAGGCTACTTTGTATTTGCCTGCAGTTTGAAATCGCTATGATTTATATAGCTGCTTGAGCAATTAACACAAGGGCTGTAGGCTGGTTTGGCTTAAATATGGGCCCCGACAGCCTCACGCCTTCGCATACCCCGCCAACCACCCCCGCGTCTTGCCTGGGTTCATCAGTCCATGCGGGTCGGCAATCCGTTTGAAATCGATCTGCGCGGTGTCGATTTCCTTCATGCCACCGTCTTCAATGGTCACGACGTGGTTGTCGAACACCAGGCAACCGTCGGCTTCAAACTCGCCCATGATTTCGTACAGACGCTCTTTGTCGAAGTAGCTGACCAGCGGCAGGCCAAAGGCCACGCAGCCGCCGAACTGGCGGCCAAATTCGTGGTGTTGCAACACCTCGTCGCCCCAGCGCTGCATCTGCTTTTCGACCAGCGCCACATCAATGCCGACGCCAGGTATCCACGGGGCCACGGTTTGCAGGTTGGTCCAGCTTTTGTCGACCCGCAGCGCCATCAAGGTGGTGTGGTTGTAGGCGCATTCGAAGGCGGGGGACAGGCCCTGGGCTTTCAATTCGCGCTCGGGCAAGGCCATAGTTTCCTGGCCGCTGTGCTTGCCTACCAAAGCGCGCCAAGCGGGTAGCGATTGCGGGTTGACCATGGCAAAAACGGCGTCTTTGTTGGCTGGGAAACGATCGCCAAACTCGGTTTGGTAGTAGGGCGCAATGCGGCGCTCCACGGCGGTGATCAGAAACGCATCCAGCGACTGTCCGATGGCTTCCGTCGCCTCACAACCAAAGCGCAGTGCGGCTGAATAGCTATCAAAAAGCACAATGTGGTGCACCCAGTCCACGGCGGGTTTGAGGGTTAAACGCAGCGCGGTGATGATGCCGTTCGTACCGTAGGCGTGGTGCACTTTTTGAATGTCGGCGTTGTGCAGTTCGATGACTTGCGGCGCCTCTTCGAGCGTGACCACGCGGATCATCGTCACGTTGCCCGCGTCTTTCAAAATGCCATTGCGCACCGTGCCCGCGCCCGCGTAGCCCCCGGCGATGAAACCGCCAATGGTGGCGATGTCGCGGGTGCTGGGGAACATCAAAATTTCTTGCCCGCCGGGCAACGCCGGATCGGCGCGCACGGCTTTTTCCAGGTCGGCGATCAAGATGCCCGCTTCACACAGCACGCTGCCAACTTGAACATCGAGCACACGGTTCAGGCCGGTGATGTCCAAAATAATGCCGCCCTCCAGTGGCACGCATTGCCCGTAGTTGCCCGTGCCACCGCCGCGCACGGTGATTTTCAGGCGGTGTTTGGCGCAGGCAGCGGCGATGCGGATGACTTCTTCTTGCGTGCGTGGCTGCACCAACAGGTCGCCACGTTTGCCGTCCAACTGCGCTTTCAGAATGGGGCTGTACCAGTAGTAGTCGCGGCTTTTAGAGTCGAGCGTGGCGGGGTCTTGGGTGTGGGCAATGCCAACAATGTCGTGAATGAATAAGTCCAGGGCGGTCATATCAGTTGTCAGAGCGGTTGTCCGTTGCGAATCACCGTGCGCTGTCGGCCAGCGGGGGTGAGCAGTTCGTAGTCGTTGCGAGCAGCCAGCAGCACCAGATCAGCCGGGCAGCCCTCAACAATTTTGCCGTCCCATGGCAAGCCCAAGGCGCGCGCTGGGCCGGTGGTGATGGTGCGCAGCCACTGGCCTGCGGGCGACAGGTGCGCCATCTGAACGCCCAGGCTGAAGCTTTCCATCAGGTCGTAGCTGCCGTAGGGATAAAAGCCGTCGGCCACGTTGTCGGTGGCTATGCAGGTGTTCACGCCGTGGGCGGCGGCTTCTTTCAAGCGGGTGATGCCGCGCTCGATGGGCGTGCGGTTCCAGGCACCTTGCAGGTACAGGTTAGTGGTGGGGAGTGCTACCAAATGAATAGCTGCTTGAGCAGTATTCACTAGGGCTAGAGCCGCATTTGACTCCGATTGCATGGCCAGCGAGCAGGCGTGGCCGCAGGTGACCTGGCCTTGCCAGTTGTTCTTGATGGTGAGTTCAGCGATGGCCAGCAGGCCGCGCGCGTCTTCGTCTAATCCCTCGTCGACATGGAAGTCCAATTGCAGGCCGTTTTTAAGCGCCAGGTCAAACACGCGCTGCAGCTTGTCGTAAATACGTTCGTTGCGGTAGACGAAGGCACCGAGCAGGGCTTTGCGTTCGGGGGGCTGGTCGCGATTCAAACGCGCCACTTCCAGCGCGATGTCTTCCCCATCGAAAGCGTCATCGAATAAATCCAATGGCGTGAGCGAGACGCACTGCAAATCCACCCGACCCGCCCACTCGTCACGCAGCGCTTCAAACACCGCAACCGATACCGGCTTGTCACGCTCCACCCAGTCCAGGTGCGTGCGCATGGCACGCGTGCCGCTGCACCAGGCGGCGTGCAGCGCGCGGTTCATGCGGGCATGCAGATCACCCGCTGTCCACCCCGCGCGGTGCGCAGCCATGCGCTCGATGGCGGCAAACAAATCGCCCTCGGTGGCACCCACGGCTTCAACTGTGTGGGTTTTGTCCAGATGCACATGGGCATCAACAAAGGCGCTGACCAGCGTGCCGGTGGGCTTGGCGGTGGTGGGTCGGATGAGGGTGACGTGCGGACCGTTCAGCGTGACGTCAAAAGCCGTTGCATCGGATGTGAAACCGCGCAGGGCTTCAGGAATGGCGACTGCGTTGAAATTCATGGATATTTAAGCAAAAAGTGCCACTAGCCCTTGTAGATACTGCTCAAGCAGCTATAAAAATAATAGTGAAATAGCTTTACCGATCCGTCTTCACTTCACTCTCGTGCCAGTGCCCCAGCACCAATTTGCCAACCAGATTGAAGATCAAATAAATGGCAATGCCGGTGAGCGACACCAGCACCAGCGCGGCGAACATTTTGGGTATTTCGGTGCGAAAACTGGCCTCCAGAATGCGCGAAGCCAAGCCGGTTTCTTTGCCCGCTGCGCCAGCGGTGAACTCGGCCACCACCGCCCCAATCAGGCTCAGGCCACCCGCCACTTTCAGCCCGGCAATGAAGTAGGGCATGGCCGAGGGCACCAGCAGGTGGCGCAGGGTTTGCCAGGGGCTGGCGCGGTACAAGGTGAACAGGTCGCGCAGGTTGTGGTCGGCGCTGCGCAGACCGATGATGGTGTTGGAGAGGATGGGGAAGAACGCCACGATCCAGGCGCACAGGAGTAGCGCGGCGGTCGTGCTGTCGATGAAGATCAAGATCAGCGGCGCGATGGCCACGATGGGGGTGACCTGCAGCACGATGGCAAACGGAAACAGGCTGATCTCCACCCATTTGTTCAGCGCAAACAGCATGGCCAGCATGACCCCGCCCGTGACGGCCAAAAACAGCGCCCAGAAGGTGATCTTGATGGTGAACAGCCAGCTTTCCATCAACGAGCCCAGGTTTTGCCACAACGTGACGGCGATCAGCGTGGGCGCTGGCAGGATGTAGTGCGGAATTTCGCGGATGCGCACGAAGGCCTCCCAGGCCCCGAGCGCCAGAGCGAACAGAAGAATCGGAAGCACCCAGCGAATCCAGTCTGTGGCGGGCCTCTTAATTGGGGTCAGAGTCGAATTAATTGATGTGGCGCTCATAACAGTTTCCAAATAATTGTGATCTGACCCCAATTAAATTTCCGGTCACGCCGCGCTTTCATGCAGCGCACCCGACACCTGCACGCACCAGCGGTTGTAGCGCTCGCTGGTGCGAAAGCTTTCCTGGCGGGGGTAGGGCTCGTCGATGGTGATGTCGGCAATCACGCGGCCGGGGCGGGCGGCCATCACCACGATGCGCTGGCTCAGATACACGGCTTCATACACGCTGTGGGTTACAAACAAGGTGGTGAACTGGCTGGCCTGCCATACGGCCAAGGTGTCGTTGTTCAGCTTGAAGCGGGTCATCTCATCCAGCGCGGCAAAGGGCTCGTCCATCAGCATGAGGAGCGGCTGCGTCACCATGGCGCGGGCAATCGACACGCGCATCTTCATGCCGCCCGACAGCTCGCGTGGGTACACCTTGGCGAATTGGCTCAGGCCCACGGTGGCCAGCGCCGCGTCCACCTGCGCCTGCACGTCGGCGCGCGATCGGCCTTTCAGTCGCAACGGCAACCACACGTTGTCAAACACCGTGGCCCAGGGCATCAGGGTGGGCTCTTGAAATACGAAGCTGATTTCGGGTTGCCCGCTTTTAGCGCCGGGCCAGTCAATCTGCCCGCCGGTCACTGGCGACAAGCCTGCAATCATTTTCAAAGCTGTGCTTTTGCCGCAGCCCGAGGGGCCGAGAAAGCTCACAAAGCTGTGTTGCGCCACGTCCAGGCTCATGCCCTGCAAGGCGAGCGTGCCGTTGCCGTAGCGCTTTTCCAGGGCTTTGAGTTGCAGCAGCGGGGTCATTCAGGAATTTGAGGCTTGGTGACCAGGGTGCTGAGCGGCAGGCGAGAGACCTCTTGTAGCAACTGTGCCAGTTGCTGCCCGGCCGCATCGATCACCGCGCGGCCTTTTTCGGCTGTGGCCAAGGTGGCATTGCCCGCTGCGCCCATGGCGTTGTAGTCCTGCATTTGCCAGCCCAGCTTGGCGCTGCTGCCATTGCCCAAAATCGGGTAATTGGCAGCCCGGTCTTGCGCAGTGGATTTGAAATCGCGCGCCTGCGTCATGTCTACAAACTGCGGCCGCAACGCCAGCATCATCGAGGTTTCCATGTCGCCCGCATGAATGCCAAAACGGTGCTCTTCAGGCGTAAACAACCCGTTTACCGCATCGCCCAGCGGCAGGGTGAACCAGTTGGTGCTGAACACCACCAGGTCGTGCGCTGCGCGCAAATCCCGCGCCACGATGTCCATCACGCTGATCTGCCCGCCATGCGAGTTGAACAACACCAGCTTCTTGATACCGGTTCGCGCCACACAAGCCCCCAGCTCCATCCACACCCGAATCAAGGTCTCGGCGCTGAGCGTCAAAGTGCCCGGAAAGCGCAGGTGCTCGTTGCTCTTGCCCACCTGCTGGGTTGGCAAAAACAGCACGGGCAGGTCGGCGGGAAGGTGCGGTAGCGAGGCGGCGATCACGCCTTCCACCAGGCTGGTGTCGACGCTGACCGGCAGGTGCGGGCCGTGTTGTTCGATGGCGGCGACGGGGAGGACAGCGACGACGTCGGCAATGTGCGGGCTGGTGGCCAGCTGCGCGAAGTCGCGCGAGATCAGGTCGGCCCAGAAGTGGGATTTGAGGGTCATGGAGCTATCTTAGATGCGACATCGTTTGCATGCCGCTCTAGAAGTATTTCTTTGATCACACCCACAAGTGCTCGTCGATCGCCTACCACTCGAGTGCCTATGCCCTGTACTGCAGTAGCAACATGCGGAGCCATCGATCTGTCTGCGCGGAAGACATCGACATATGGAGCGTACGCAGCGTGCATTGCATCTGCGGCAGCACTATTGGGAATTTCTTTTTTGGCAGTTCCCGCTATGTATGACCACACAAATGAGTAAGTGACGTCAGCCTGCGCACAAATACCTGGACACCTGTTTCGGATTCGCTCCGCGGACATGCGTTGGCTGGTCGCGCTTTCATGAGGTTCAGTGGACGAAACCAGCCTCAGAAGTAGTTCGTCGCTGAGCAACCGCCAGCCCTGCGCTTTCCACCTATGCGGCATTGGCTGACCATCCATAACGTCAACAAATTTGCGCATACCGGTAGCCATCATTTCGTTTGGCTCTCGAACAATTTTTCGATACCAGTCCGCCAGATCAGGCAACCTGTCATACAAACCAATGACCCACTCGAGATCATTCCAACTTTCCAAAAACGCAGACGTCTTTTCGGCTGCTGACGCTTCACCTACAGCCGCACGAAGCATGACCTCGTGAAAACGAGGTTGGATGTAAAAAAATTCACCTTTGGCGATTCGTTCTTGCCGATTTTTTAAACGTGCTTCTCGAATTAGTCGAATGGTTGCGGGTAGAGCCATAGAAAACGTCCTGGCATTTGCTTTTTGTGATTGAAGAAGGCCGATTGCTTCTTCCCTGACGCTTTTCGAATTGGTGGGGGCACAGAGTTCCCGTTCTAGGCCTGCTGGGAGCCAGTCGAACTTGCCAGCAAGCGCTTGTACTGGTGCGGAATGATCATTTTTCAGGCGTGCTACTTCCGCCGTTAATAGCCTCCCATAGTTGATCAGCGCGTTGTCGCCACAAAGCTCTTTGAGAAGTCTGATCTGCCTCAACGAAAGCTCCACATCCGATCGTTTGATTGGCAACGCCTCAGCAACGCCGACCGCCGAAAAGACAAACTTGACTTGCCCCGACTCTTTGAACGCACGCAGCGCCTCTAGCAACGCTGGAAGGTCGGGCTCGTTCACATGACGTCTTTCGTTCGCCATATTCGAATAATCTTGGTTGTCTAAATAGACAACAACCGGTTTTCGTAGGGGCATTGCGTCTGAGCCGGCGAGCATGCTTAGATGCCCTCTTCATCCATGATTTTCTGGATGTGCTCAACGGTGATGATGGCCCCTCGACTGGGCAGCACCGCAAACCCGTTGCGGTAGGTAAATCCGTGTTCATCGGGCACCGTGGTTTGACCCGGCACAGGCGTCGGAAACAGCAAACGCTCGCGCAGCAAACGTGAGACAGTTTTGCTAACTGACGTGTCATCTGCCTGCGCCATCTGGCGGACTTGTTGCAGTACGTCGGGTTCAAGATCCAGGGTGATTCGCATCAGCGTATCTTGGCATCAGTGCACCAAACCACGCAATTCCCCACCCCTGTATCTTTCGCCACGCGCCGCACGTACTTCAAACAGCACCGCGCACCGGAACTTCAACCCCACCCCAGGCTCACATTTGCCCTATGAATCCCGCACTTGAACTGCTCAGCAAGCGACTACGTTTTCTGGTTGCTACGTTATTCATAGCTGCCCCAGCAATATCCACATGGGCTACAGCCCAAAATAGCCCTAAATCCGTCGTTACTACCGACCAGGTGCGTGCTGAACTCATTGCCCACGCGCCGCAGGGCGTTGCGCCGGGGCAGACGGTCATGTTGGGCTTGCAGATTGCGCACCAGCCCGAGTGGCACACCTACTGGAAAAACGCAGGGGACTCGGGTTTGCCCACGCAGCTGACCTGGCAATTGCCGGCGGGGCTCGATGCCAGGGAGATTCAGTGGCCGCTGCCTAAAAAGATTCCGATTGGCGACCTGGCCAACTACGGCTACGAAAACACGGTGCTGCTGCCCGTGCCGGTCACCGTGTCGCCTGACTTCAAGCCGCCGCTGTTTGGCGATGTGGAAATCAAACTCAAGGCGGCCTGGCTGGTGTGCAAGAAAGAGTGCATTCCGCAGGACGGCGAGTTTGTGTTGAAGCTGCCAGCCAAGAGCACTACGGCGATGTACAGCGCAGCGTTTGACGCGGCGGCTGCGGCGTATCCGAAGCCTCTTGCGGCCAACCCGGCTACGCAGATGAAGCTGGACGGCGACCAGCTGAAATTCACCGTGCACGGCCTGCCGGCTGCACTGCACGGCAAGCCTTTGAGTTTTTTCCCCGAAATTGCCGAGGTGATTCACACCCCAGCGCCTGGCACCCAGGCCTGGCAAGGCACGGTGTGGACGGCCAGCGTGCCGGTGGCGGCGCAGCGCAGCGCCAGCCCGGCGGTGATGGCGCTGGTGCTGGCAGCAGTCGACAGCCAAGCGGTGCCGGGCGCTTTTCGGGCGGATTTGGCGATGGCTGGCAGCTGGCCCGTAGTGGCCGCACCCGCTGGCGTGTCGCCCGAGCTGCAAGCCGCGCTGAACAACAACGCGGCTTCGCCACCGTTGCCCCCAACTGCGCCGATTGGCTTTTGGGTCGCTTTACTGGGTGCCGTCATCGGCGGAATGATTCTGAATTTGATGCCGTGTGTGTTTCCCGTGCTGGCCATCAAGGTGCTGGGCTTTGCGCAGCATGGTGGCAATCTGCGGGCGCACCGCGTGAACGGCGTGGCTTACACGGTGGGTGTGGTGCTGTCGTTCATGGCGTTGGGCGCTTTGATGCTGGCTTTGCGTGCCGCAGGGGAGCAGCTGGGCTGGGGCTTTCAGTTGCAGTCGCCCGCCGTGGTGGCAGGGCTGGCGGCCTTGTTCACCCTGATTGGCTTGAACCTGGCAGGCGTGTTTGAGTTTGGCAATGTGGTGCCCAGCAGCATGGCCACCTTGCAAGCCAAGCACCCGGCGGCTGACAGCTTTTTGTCGGGCGTGCTGGCGGTGGCCATTGCTTCCCCGTGTACCGCACCGTTCATGGGCGCGTCGCTGGGGCTCGCAGTGGGTTTGCCGCCGGTGCAGGCGTTGGCGATTTTTGCGGCCATTGGCATCGGCATGGCCTTGCCGTATCTGGCCGCCAGTTGGGTGCCTGCCGTGGCGCGCGCGCTGCCGCGCCCGGGTGCCTGGATGGACACCTTTCGTCGCTTCATGGCGTTCCCGATGTTTGCCACCGTGGTGTGGCTGGTGTGGGTGCTGGGCCAGCAAACCGGCATCGACGGGGCTGGCGCGCTGCTGGCGCTGCTGGTGCTGTTGAGCATGGTGGCGTGGGCGCTGACGCTAACAGGCCGCACGCGGTTGGTAATTGCTACTATTTCTATAGCTGCTCTAGCAGTATTTATAAGGGCTATCGGCACAAATGTCTTGAAAATGGACGAATCAGCCGTTGCCACGACCCGCGATATCTCGCCGACGGGGTGGCAAAACTGGGAGCCTGGCAAGGTGGAGCAGTTGCTGGCCAGCGGCCAACCGGTGTTTGTCGATTTCACCGCCGCCTGGTGCGTGACTTGCCAGTACAACAAGCGCACCACACTGGCCAATGCCGATGTGTTGGCCGACCTGGCGGGCAAAAAAGTGGTGCTGCTGCGCGCCGACTGGACCCGCCGCGACCCTGCTATCACCGCCGCCCTGAGTCAGCTGGGCCGAAGCGGCGTGCCGGTGTATGTGTTTTATAAAAACGGGGCCGCGCCGGTAGTGCTGTCCGAGGTGATTGGGGTGGAGGAAGTGCGTTCCGCGATTGCCAGGCTTTGAGTTTTCAACACCTAGCTTCAGGAGTTCTTTTATGTTGCGTCGTTTCGTTCTCGCCTTGATTCCCACTGCTACGCTTTTGGTAGCTGCTCCAGCATATTCCGCCGCGGCTGTAGGCCAAAAAGCCCCAGATTTTTCGTTGAAAGACGCCAGTGGCAAAACCGTCAATCTGAGCGATTTCAAAGGCAAGCACGTGGTGCTGGAGTGGACCAATCCCGGATGCCCGTTTGTCAAGAAGCACTATGACGGCGGCAACATGCCCGCCACGCAAAAAGACGCCGCTGCCAAAGGCGTGGTGTGGTTGTCAATCAACTCCACCGCCAAAAGCAGTGGCGACTTCATGGAGCCCGCCAAGCTGGTGGCCTGGCAAAAAGACAAACAGGCCAGCGCCACCATGCTGATGGATGAAGACGGCACCGTCGGCAAGGCCTATGGCGCGCGCACCACACCACACATGTACATCGTCAATCCGCAGGGCCAGTTGATCTACGCCGGTGGCATCGACAGCATTCCCTCGGCCAGTGCCTCAGACATTGCCAAGGCCACCAACTACGTCAAAACTGGCCTGGCCGAAGCGGTTGCCGGCAAACCGCTGACCACGGCCACCAGCCAGCCGTACGGTTGTTCGATCAAATACAAAAGCTGAACAACAGCTGACCCATTGGGGGGTTGTGGAAAGGCCCGCCCTGCCACAATCCCCGCATGACTTTTCCCTCTCTAATCAACGACACCTTTCTGCGCGCCTGCCACGGCCTGCCCACTGACTACACCCCCATCTGGCTGATGCGCCAGGCCGGCCGCTACTTGCCGGAGTACCGCGCCACCCGCGCGCAGGCGGGCAGTTTCATGGGCCTGGCCACCAACGTGGACTACGCCACCGAGGTGACCTTGCAGCCGCTGGCCCGTTACCCGCTGGACGCGGCGATTCTCTTTTCCGACATCCTCACGGTGCCCGACGCGATGGGCCTGGGCCTGACCTTTGTCAACGGCGAGGGCCCGCGGTTTGATCGGCCGTTGCGCGACGAGTCGGCCATTCGCGCGCTGCAGGTGCCCGACCTGAACCAGCTGAAATACGTGTTTGACGCGGTTACCTCCATCCGCCACGCTCTGCAAGGCCGTGTGCCGCTGATTGGGTTTTCCGGCAGCCCCTGGACGCTGGCCTGCTACATGGTGGAAGGTGCGGGATCTGACGACTACCGCCTGGTCAAAACCCTGCTGTACAGCCGCCCCGACCTGATGCACCACCTGCTGGCCATCAATGCCGACGCCGTGGCCGCATATTTAAATGCGCAAATTGATGCCGGTGCGCAGGCGGTGATGATTTTTGACAGCTGGGGCGGGGTGCTGGCCGATGCCGCGTTTCACACCTTCAGCCTGGCCTACACCGCGCGGGTGCTGTCGCAGCTCAAGCGCAGCCATGACGGTGTGGAGATTCCCCGTCTGGTGTTCACCAAAGGCGGCGGCCTGTGGCTGGATCACATGGCTGGCCTGGACTGCGAGGTGCTGGGGGTGGACTGGACAGTGAATCTGGCGCAGGCTCGCCAGCAAGTGGGTACGCGCAAAACCCTGCAAGGCAACCTCGACCCCAATGTGTTGTTTGCGCCGCCCCAGCAGATTGCGCAGCAAGCCACTGCCGTGCTGGACAGCTTTGGCAAGCCATCGCCCTACAAGGAAGGCCGCAGCCCCAGCCTGATTTTCAACCTGGGCCACGGCATCAGCCAGCACACGCCGCCGGAGCATGTGAGCGCGCTCGTGGAGGCGGTGCACAGCCATTCGCGGGCTATGCGCGTGGGTTGATGGGGTTGGTTTTGTCGCAAAGTCAGCATCGCCGCGGTTTTATTTGTTTCCGGATGCTTGACTTATGCACAAAAAATTTGGTGCGGCGCGTCAATTTGTGTGCGGTAGTAGCCACCTTGCTATGAATCCAATAGTGCACCTAAGCTGTTGATTCATATAGCTTAATAAAACTGCCATTTTTGCAGGCAAAGTGTCGAAAGCCTTGAATTTGAAGGGCTGGCACGCCGTGCTGACAAGTTATGAACAAAGTTATCCACAGAAAATTGGGATGATCGATAAATCTGTTCAAAATCAAGCACTTGGGCCCGACTTCTGTTGAACTTGTTAAAAGTATTCGCTAAGTTCCATTCATATGACTATCTGCCTGCCCGTGGTGGTCGCCACCCCTGCGCACAGCGGCTTGGGCTTCGCACTCACCTATCAAAGTGAGCTGCCGCTTACGCCGGGCACCCTGTTGCGCGTGCCTTTGGGTCAGCGCGAAGTTTTAGGGGTGGTATGGGAGCCGCAAGCAGAGCCGCCGGCACCCTCTGCGCGGGACCTTCGTGCGGTGGCGGGCGTATTGCCCGACTTGCCCCCGTTGTCGGCACATTGGTTGCGGCTCGTCACGTTTGCCGCCACTTACTACCAGCGCAGCCTGGGCGAAGTGGCCTTGGCTGCGCTGCCGCCCCAATTGCGCGAGTTGAATGCGATGCAAATGGCCAGGCGGCTCAAACGGCCTGCAAAACCGGCTCACGATTCACAAACAAGCGATAGGGGTGCCCCAATAGAGGAGGTCGCCCGTACGCTCACGGCCGAGCAATCTCAAGCGCTGGCCGCCGTCGCCGCCCAGCGCGGCCCCTTTCTGCTGTTTGGCACCACCGGCAGCGGCAAAACCGAGGTTTATTTGCAGGCGGTGCAAGCCGCCCTGGCTGCGGACCCCGCGGCCCAAGCCCTGGTGCTGGTGCCCGAGATCAACCTGACCCCCCAGCTGCAAGCACGCTTTGAAGCCAGGTTTTCCCCGTTGTACGGCCCGCAAGCCGTGGTGCCCCTGCACAGCGGCATGACGAACCCGCAGCGCTTGAAAAGCTGGCTGGCCGCGCACCTGGGCACGGCGCGCATCGTGCTGGGCACGCGCATGGCCGTGTTTGCCAGCTTGCCAGGCCTGCGCCTGATCGTGGTCGACGAGGAGCACGACCCCAGCTACAAAAGCCAGGAAGGTGCCCGCTACTCGGCACGTGACCTGGCGGTGTGGCGCGGCAAAAACGAAGCCGTGAAGGTTTTGCTGGGCTCTGCCACACCGTCGTTGGAAAGCTGGCAGGCGTGTGAGACGGGCCGCTACACGCGCTTGACGATGGCTGCACGCGTGAACGACGCAGCGCTGCCCACGGTGCAGTTGATCGACATGCGCCCGCTGCCCCGCAAAACCCTGCTGGCCCCCGCCCTGATTGACGCCATTGCCCAGTGCGTGGCGCGCGGCGAGCAGGCCCTGGTTTTCTTGAACCGGCGCGGCTACGCCCCGGTGTTGGCCTGCACGCATTGCGAGTGGAAAAGCAACTGCGACCATTGCAGCGCCTACCGTGTGTTTCACAAGTTGGACCGCAGCCTGCGCTGCCACCACTGCGGTGATGTGTCACCGGTTCCGCGGGCCTGCCCGGTCTGTGGCAACCCCGACATCGCGCCGATCGGCCGGGGCACCGAGCAGCTGGAAGAGCAGTTGGTCAGCCTGCTGGCCGGTTTGCCAGGTCCGCAGGGCCAGCCCATTCGTGTGGCCAGGCTCGATGCCGACAGCACGCGCGCCAAAGGTGCGCTCACCGAGCGTTTGGCCCAGGTGCACGCGGGCGAGGTGGACGTGCTGGTGGGCACGCAAATGGTGACCAAAGGCCACGACTTTCGCCGCATCACCCTGGTCGCTGCCGTTGCCGCCGACGCGGCGCTGTTCAGCAGCGACTTTCGGGCCCCCGAGCGGCTGTTCAGCCTGTTGGTGCAAGCGGCGGGCAGGGCCGGGCGGGCGGGCCAAGCCGGGCGGGCGGGCCAAGCCGGGCAGGCGGGCCATGGCGCGGTCATGTGGGTGCAAACGCAGCACCCCGGCCACCCCTTGTTTGCGGCGCTCAAGCGCTACGACTACCCCGGCTTTGCTACCCAGCAATTGCGCGAGCGCCTGCAAGCGGGCATGCCGCCGTTTGCCTACCAGGCGCTGCTGCGCGCCGACGCGCGCACGCAAGACATTGCCCAGACTTTTTTGAAAGCTGCCAGCGCCGCAGCCCAAGCGATGGACACCGCGCAAGGCATCACCTTGTACCCGCCGGTGCCGCTGACCATCCAGCGCGTGGCGAATGTGGAGCGTGCCCACCTGCTGATCGAGTCAGCCTCTCGCCCCGCCCTGCAGCGCTTTCTGGCCGCCTGGCAGCCGGTGCTGCGTGCCACCAAAGAAAAAGGCTTGATTCGCTGGGCGGTGGATGTCGATCCGCTGGGGATTTAAAGTCTTTTGGCCTGATTGGTTACCTGCCTCAGACGCCCTCACCCCTGCCCTCTCCCGCAAGCGGGAGAGGGAGGAAATCCTGTCTTAGCCCCCTCTCCCGCTTGCGGGAGAGGGTGGGGGTGAGGCTCGGCGCGGTCAGCTCAACGCAGCTTGTCTGAGGCATGTGCCTAATCAGGTCTTTTGGTGCTCCAGCCCTTATAGATACTGCTCAAACAGCTATCAAAAATATAGTGATTAACAAGCCACTCACGTAGCCAGAAACCCGTCCCACACCAGTTTGCACCCCGTCAGCAGCAGGCCGACCGATAGCAGTTTGTAAAACAGCGCGGGCTTGATGCGGTGCGCAATCCGCACACCCACCAGCAAGCCGATGGGTGCCAGCGGCAGCAGCGCCAGCGAGGTGGCCAGGCTGCGCAGGTCCAGCAAGCCCAGCCAGGCGTAGGGCAACCATTTCGACAAATTGACGGAGAAAAAGAAAAACGCCATGGTGGCAGTGAACACCGGCGGTGACAGGCGCAGCGGAATCACATAGGCCTGAATCGGCGGCCCGCCGGCATGGGCAATGAAGCTGGTGAACCCCGAGGTGGTGGTCAACAGCGCGCCCAGCCAGCGATGGGGCGGTGAGCTGTCGGGTTTAGGTGGGAAAAGCAGGCGTTGCGCCAGAAACGTGAGTGTGAAAACGCCCACGATGCCAGCCACCAGCTTGGGGTCCAGCAGTTTGAAGAGCAGGGTGCCAATGACGGTGCCCAGCAGTCCAAACGGAATCAAAAACCGCAGCAGCCGCCAGTCCACCTGTTTGCGAAACGTGGCGATGCCCAGCAGATCCATCAGCAGCAGAACGGGCATCAAGATGGTGGCGGCTTGCGGCACCGTCACGGCCAAAGCCATCATCGGCACAGCGAGTGAGCCAAAGCCCACGCCAAAGCCGCTTTTGCTGATGCCCAACAGCAGCACGGCGGGGATGGAAACGGCGTAAAACCAGGGGTCGGTGATGAGAAGGTTCAAGGCGTCGCCGTATTTATATATATCAAACAGGCCGTCAGCCCAGGTGTTAACTGCTCAAGCAGCTATCAAAACTATAACTTAGTGCTTAGGCGATGAGCTGAACCAGAAAGCCAGCCTGATCGCCATTGCCTTGCCCTGTTTGTGCGAGTTTGTCTGGGTGCTGCGACGGGTTTACAAACTGCCGGTGTCAGATATCGCCAGCGCAATTCGCGCCCTGGTCGCCACCTCCAACGTGCAAGCCAACCGGCCTGCTGTGGAGGCCGGTTGGCTGGTGCTGGAAGCGATTTCGCCGACAGTGTGTTTGCCTACGAAGGCCGCTGGGGAGGCGGCTCAAGTGTTGTGACCCGAATTACTTCAAGGCCGATGGCCCAGCGCTAACAAATTTTGCTCCGCTGTTCAGTGCGACACGTTCGAATTCCGGTTCGTCCATCAGCCAGATTTGTTCATGGGTCATGATCAATGCCAGTTTGAAAGCCCGTAAAAAATCAATCCCGACCAAGCATATTGTTTCGTTGGGAACAAGGGTGACGACGCCTTGGTGTGAACGGTTGGCAAAGCCCACATTGGCCAATGCGGTGGGCAGGGCGATTCGGGGAGCCATCCGCCATCGTGGCCATGTGGGACGGGCCCGAGGTAAACCCGTGCTGCTTTGCATGTCCTGCGGACATCAGAAGGAAACCGCCAAAACCGGTGTCTACAACGGTATCGAACTCTTGCGGACTTCCAAGTGTTCCGGATACGTTCAGACGGATGACAGGGTTCTTACCCTTAAATTGCCCAGGCCACACCGGCATGAGGAAGAAAAAAACCGAGTTGTACGGCGGCGGGAGAGCCGATCTGAATCAAATGTTGGGGTGCCGTTCCGAATCGCTGGCGGGCCAGCAGGACGGCATCCTCTGGAAACTGACCCACTACTGCCTGCTGCGAGTCGATATCGATGACGGCAAACTGTCCTGGGAATCGGCTTTCGTAGTCAGACTGGAACTTCCTTGCGTAGATTTCTTCTCCCGCCGTGACAATTTCTTGAACGTTGTCCCGCTCAACTACCGCACCCATAGCGACACCCCAGCAAACAACTTGAAAAATGATGACATATCGGCCCTTTTAAACATCGCAGGCCGTATTTAACGCCTACCAAACTCACCGCGCAATCAGTTATCCACCGACTTATCCACAAACTTATCCTTAGATGTAGGGACAACTGAAGGTATGGTTTGCCCGATTCCAACATTGCGTTGTTGAATTTGCGAAAACGGGATGTTGATAAGTTGTAGACAACTTTTATTGCCTGCCTGTGTTGGCAGTGTGCCGAAACAGCCACTTTACTCGGGGATGCGCTCAGCGCACTGACCAAAAAAACAGCGCTACACCCGCTCCAGCACCACCGCAATCCCCTGCCCCACCCCAATACACATGGTGCACAGCGCATACCGCCCACCCCTACCACCGTTCATCCGATGCAGTTGATTCACGGCGGTGGTCGCCAGCCGCGCTCCCGATGCCCCCAGCGGATGGCCTAGCGCGATGGCGCCGCCGTTGGGGTTCACGCGCGGGTCGTCGTCCTGCAAACCCAGCAGGCGCAGCACGGCCAGGCCTTGGGCGGCGAAGGCTTCGTTGAGTTCGATCACGTCCATTTGGGCCAGGGTCAGGCCGGTCAGGGCCAGCACTTTTTGGGTGGCGGGCGCGGGGCCAATGCCCATGATGCGAGGGGCAACGCCTGCCGTGGCCATGCCGACCACGCGGGCGCGGGGCGTGAGGTGGTGTTGGGCTGCGGTGGCTTCGTCAGCCAGCAGCAGTGCGCAGGCACCGTCGTTCACGCCGCTGGCGTTGCCGGCGGTCACGGTGCCGTCGGGTTTGACGATGGGTTTGAGTTTGGCCAGGGCTTCCAGGCTGGTTTCGCGGGGGTGCTCGTCTTGTTTGACCACGACTGCATCCCCCTTCTTTTGGGCAAGGGTGACGGGGGTGATTTCCGCATCGAAGTAACCCGCCTTTTGCGCTGCCACCGCCTTGAGCTGGCTGGCCAGGGCCATTTGGTCTTGCGCTTGGCGTGAGATGTTGTAGTCGGTGGCGACGTTTTCGGCGGTTTCCGGCATGGAATCGACACCGTGCATGTCTTTCATCAGCTTGTTCACAAAGCGCCAGCCAATAGTGGTGTCGTACACCGCGTTGCTGCGCCCGAAAGCCGTGTCCATTTTCGGCATCACGAAGGGCGCGCGGCTCATGCTTTCCACCCCGCCCGCTATCATTAAAGTAGCTTCTCCGGCCTTAATGGCGCGGGCTGCCGTGCCCAAAGCATCCAGACCGGAGCCACACAATCGGTTGATCGTGGCACCGGGCACGTCAATCGGCAGACCGGCTAGCAAGCTGGCCATGTGGGCGACGTTGCGGTTGTCTTCGCCGGCCTGGTTGGCGCAGCCAAAGATCACGTCAGTCACCGCCTGCCAGTCCACGCGCGGGTTGCGGGTCATCAACGCTTTCAGGGGAATCGCGCCCAGATCGTCGGTGCGAATGGACGACAGCGCGCCGCCGTAGCGGCCGAAGGGGGTGCGGATGGCGTCGCAGATGAAGGCGTGGGGTTGTTGCATGGGTTTTCCAATAAGCGGGCTTGAAACCTCATGCTAGCCTCATGTCATGTTGATGCAACCCTCCCAAGCCGATGTTCGGCGCTTTTTTTGCTCTGTTTATGCCAAAGCCCAAACAGATACTGCTCAAGCAGCTATTGAAATAATAGCAAATCAATGGATTGCCGAGCATCCTGAACACCACGCTGACTTGTCTGACGAGGCGGCGGCGCTGGCCAAGATGTACGAGGTGGATGACGGCAAGTCCAACCCGTTTTTGCACCTGTCCATGCACCTGTCGATCACTGAGCAGTGCTCCATCGACCAGCCGCGCGGGATTCGCCAAGCGGTGGAATTGCTCACAGCCCGCGAGGGGGACTTGCACGCCGCCCACCACGCGGTCATGGATTGCCTGGGCCAGATGCTGTGGGAAAGCCAGCGCGCAGGGCGGCCACCCGATGGCGCAGCCTATGTGGCGTGTGTGCAGCGGCGCGCCACGCGTGATTGATGTATGGAGTTAGCAGCGATTGCGCTGGCCTCGTTGCTGGCCGGATTTGTCGATGCGATTGTGGGTGGCGGTGGCCTGGTGCTGCTACCGGCGCTGTTCGCCGTGTTCCCCACCGCCCAGCCCGCCACCTTGTTTGGTACCAACAAAGCCGGGGCGGTGTGGGGCACGGCGCTGGCCGCCTGGCAATACAGCCGCAAAGTGCAAATTCCCTGGGCGGCCATGCTGCCTGCCGTAGCGGCTGCTGGTGTGGGTGCGTTTGCGGGCGCGTGGGCGGTTACCGTGGTGCCGTCTCAGTTTTTGCGGCAGTTGCTGCCCCTTGTTTTGTTGGCCGTGCTCGTCTACACGCTGGTGAAAAAAGACATGGGCCGCGAGCACGCGCCACGCCTGCAGGGGCGTGCGCAAACCGCAGCGGCCTGCAGCATCGGCTTGTTGCTGGGCTTTTACGACGGCTTTTTTGGCCCCGGCACGGGCAGCTTTTTCGTGTTCCTGTTCGTGCGCTGGCTGGGCTTTGACTTTCTGAACGCCAGTGCCTGCGCCAAACTGCTGAACACCGCCACCAACCTGGCCGCGCTCAGCCTGTTCGCCTGGAAAGGCCACGTGTGGTGGCACTACGCGCTGGTACTCGCGCTGGCCAACGTGGTCGGTAGCCTGGCGGGCACCCACCTGGCGCTCAAGCACGGCGCGGGGTTTGTGCGGGGCGTGTTCATCGTGGTGGTGAGTGCGCTGATTTTGAAGACGGGGTGGGATGCGTTTATCAGGTGAGTTTGTTGCTCAACTGCTATCTAAATAATAGCTGCTTGAGCAGTATTTATAAGGGCTGATCGGCGATTTCGCCTTGAATATCTTGAATATTGAATCGCCAGTTTGAACTGGCAAATGCCGTGCACCGTAATTAACGGCAGTTCGTGCACGCCCCATCCCAACCTTCCCCCGGCAGGCACAGCGGGGGAATGGGTCCGGCAAGTTGGCATTCGTACCTTGCTCAAGCCTGAATAAACTTTTCCAGCGCCCGGCGAGGCGTGGCGGGCACGGCCTCTGGCGAGTAGCCCAGGCGGCAAAACATCTGCACCGTGTCGTCGCCCGACTGGGTGGGAGCAGGTTTGCGCAGCATCAGTTGGTGAGCGGTTTCGTAATGCGGCTTCATTTCCGCAAACTCTTGCAGCGCCTGGCTCATGGGGTGCACGCCCAGGCCGATTTGGGTGGCTGCCAGCTGCATACGCACGTAGGCGCGGCCGGTGTCAATTTGCTGGCTGCGGCTGTTGCCTGGTGTGCTCATCCACACAAAACCCATCGCGGTCTTGCTGTGGCCTTCAAAGCGGGCCATGGCATTTTTGTAGCCCGAACTGCCCTCAGCTGGAGGTGCAGTGCGGTCAAACATGCCCACGGCGGTGACGGCCCGGATGAACGGGCTGTTCAGGGTGATGCCATCGCGATGCTGCAGAATTTCTGTCGGCCCCACGCGAATGAGCTTGACGCTCTCCATCATGGTGTGTGGCGTGAGCAACTCCACCTTGGCCGACTGCCAGCACAGCTCGCGCAGCGGTGCCAAACGCGCGGTGTCGACCGTTGCGGCCATGCGGATGCTGGGCGTGCTGACGCTGGACAGCAGCGTTTGCAAGGCAGCGGCGCCGACGGGTTTGGTGGTGTCAAAGTCAGACTTCGGGGTATGGCGATTCAGAATTTGCGCGAACAGTGGGTCAGGTTGGCCGCCGCGCGTGAGCGTGATGCGGGCGATGGGGCGGGTTACCGCGTCTTTTGGCCAGTCTTTCAAATTCGTAGGCAGCTCGCCTTGTGGCCATAACGTGACTTGCGCTGCCAAACCCTGTTGCGCCAGCGCAATGACCAACAGCTCCAGAAACGCACCGTGGCCAATCAATATCTGCCGGCCGAACGGGTCTGTTTCGGGTAGCACGCGCTGGGCGTCTGTGAGCAAGGTGATGGTGTTGGCCTCGCGCAAGTCCACCAGCCAGGGCTGCAGGTTGTGTGGGTTGGGTGCGGTGATGGCAAAGGCCACGGCGCGGCGGCGCGGATCGGCTTCCCCGGCGGCCGGGCCTTGCCAGGCCTCTACCGAAGCGCCAGGGTAGGCGCTACTGATCAGGTTCGAGCAGCCGGCTGTGCTGGTGGTGGCGGCGACGATGGCACCACCCCCTGCCATACGGATGAAATTTCGACGATTCATAAGGTACTCCTGGGTAGTTGATTGCGCGAGGGAAAGAAAAAAACGGGGTTAGGGCTGCATGAGCCACAGCACAACAAATGGTGCCGTCACAGCCAGTGCGTACAACCCCAGGCGGGTGCTGGCAGGGCGGATGCCGAAAGCGGCGGCTAGCAAGGCCACCGCAGGCAATAACTGCATTTGGTGCAGCCCCACAAAGTGCGCGATGCGCAGGTCGGTTTGCGACAGCACCCAGCCGGTTACCGGCATCCACTGCACGGGTTCTGCCAGCGGCTGGGGCCAGTAGCCGCGTGGCCCCATGGCACCGCCGCTCACACCGGCCAACACGCCGCCCAACACAAAACCCAAGCCAATGGACAGCAGCAGGGGTGGCCATTGCGTGCGGCGCGCTTGCACCAGCGCCCAGATACCCACCCAGGCGGTCACCAGCACCAGCACGCTGGCCCCCACGGCCATCACAGTGCCAAGCGCCGACTCCACTGCGGTGAGGCGGTTGAAATGAGACGGCACACCGCGCCCGCCTTGCAAGGTGATGTAGCAAGCCTCAAACAACACCGCAGCCAGCCAGAGCAGCCACACGCCCTGTGGCATGGCGCGCTGGCGCGTGGCGGCATCCAGGTGGCTCAGCGCCCAGGCAATGGTGGCGGTTTGCACGGCCATGGCCAGCTGAAACTTCAGCGGCTTCATCCACACACCGAAATGGCCCAGCATGCGGTCGTCCACCAGCGCAGCCACGCCGGTCAATGCAGCGGCTGCCAGCAGGCACAGCGTCATTTGCCACAGCCGCGTAGTGACAGGGACAGCAGGGCGGGTGAAGGTCTGTGCGAGGGGTCGCATCAGGGTCAGGGTTGGCATGTCAAAACTCGATGGGGTTTAGCGATATCAGGCGGCGGGCTTGATGGCCACATACACACCAAACACCAGCATCCAGACCGACAACACCGAGGCCGCTGCCGCAATGGGAACCTGAATTGCCACACCCAAAGTCGGCAGGAACAGGCCTAGCAGCAGCGCAGCGCTGACCAGGCCGAGTGCAGCCAACCAGACGGGCAGTGATTTGTTCACTAGTGCAGCCACCATGGCCGTGGCCAGGGCCAGACCCATGAACAGGCTGACACCCAACAACTCGCCAATGCCACCGCCGTACGTGGTCAAGGCGCTGAACACGGTTTCAATAATTTTTTGCTGGCCGGGGTCTGCTGCAGCGTGCTGTGTGGCCAGTGCAGGCATGACGGTGAGCCAACGCAAGATGCCGATGCTGCGTGCCAGCACCGACACCGCCGCCAGACCCACCACGATTTGCGCCGCAGGTCGCGCCAGGTTGCCCCACACGCGCTGGGCCACCAGCACCATCAGCGGCAGGATGAGGATGGAATACAGCAAATAAATCCCGTAGCCCACCGCCACAGCATCGGGTGCGCCAGCAATGGCCGTCAATTGCTGGGCAGCGGGTGCGCGCAGCGAAGCGGGCCAGCCAATAGCGGGGCCAAGAATGGCGATGGGGGCGAACGACAAAACGGCGGAGCCGACAAAGAGGGCGGCCGTGCCGACGCGCGCGGGCATGGAGGTGATTGAGCGGGTCATGGGGGTCTTTGATGAACGTGCGGTGAAAGAGAAGGTGTCTGGCAAGGGTTAAGCGACTTGGGCGAGCGTTGGTTGATGAATCAAGCCCAGGTCAACCAAAGCAGCACTGGCTGCCTGCGCCATTGGCGTGCCCGACGGCGAGCCGATCAGCGCAGCCAACCGGCTGCCGTCCAGCGTGTGCGGTGTCTGGTGCAGGTAGCGCATTTCTGTCAGCGAAGCCCATTCCGCGTTAAACAGCGAGCCCAGCCGAATCAGCGGCCAGGGCAGGCCCGTGGTTTTCAGGGCCTGGCCGGGTTTGACCCAGCCCTGTGCTTGCGCGATGGGTTGCAGCAAGGCCAGCCAGTCATGGCCGGTCATGGCATGACCGGCAAAGTGCAGGCTCTCAAAAGCGGCGAGCTGGTCGCGCCGCTGTGCTACTTTGACGAAGGCTTGCGCCAGGTCAGGCACATAGGCCCACGGGGTGGCTACTTCGAGCGCGCCGGGGTAGCCGAAGGTGCCGCGGGTCAGGTCTTTGGCGATCAGGCGGTCAAACCACGAGCCGGTGCCGCTGCCGAAAAAGTCGCCCGCTCGAATCACCACACCGCGCATGCTGCCGCCCTTGGCGGCCTGTTGCAACCGCTGCTCCAGTGCCACCCGAATCCGGCCTTTCACGGTGGTCGGCGCAAATGGTGTGTCAGGCGTCAACACCGGGGGCATCTGCGCACCGTAGTTGTAGACGTTGCCGGGGAACATCAGTGTGGCCTGGTGTGCAGCGGCCAAACTGATGGCGGCGTTCATCAGGTTTGGCGCATGTTGTTCCCAGCCTGCATTGGTGTAGCCAGGATTCATGGCGTGCACCACGACGTCAACCCGGGGCAATGCGCCCAGCGCCTCGGTCAGCGGCTGGTCGGCCGTGACCAGATTTTTAACCCCTGCAAATGGTTGGGTGACGCGGCTACGCTGTTGGGCAAGCACCCGCCAGCCCGCAGCCGCAAAGGCCTGGACGCAGGCAGAACCGAAGCGACCATTGGCGCCAAGAACGAGAACCGTGGAGGCTTGTGTCATGAATTTTTTCAAATAAGTTGTAGGGAATGAAGCGATTGTGAAAACAAGCAGCTACATACACAATTGCCTATCTGTCCATACCAGAATTGCAAAAATGCATAACAACTTCGATTGGGCCCTGGTGCCGTCTTTCCTCGCCGCTCTGGAGCAGGGCAGCCTGCTCGGTGCCTCGCGGGTGCTGAAAGCCAGCCAGCCCACGGTGGGGCGGCACATCGCGGAGCTGGAAAGCCAGCTGGGCGTGGTGCTGTTTGAGCGCACAGGGCGTGGCCTGTTGCCCACCGACATGGCGTTGCGCCTGGCGGAGGCAGCCCACAGCATGCAAACCGGGGCCGACCTGTTGGCCCGCAGTGTGTCGGGCGCGCAAATGAGTGTGGCTGGCACGGTGCGCATCACCGCCAGCCAGCCGGTGGCGCACTGCCTGCTGCTGCCCCTGTTGGCGCAGATGCGGCTTGAACTGCCGGATGTCCAAGTAGAGCTGGTGGCCAGCAACGAGGTCACCAATCTGCTGCGACGCGAGGCTGATATTGCCCTGCGTATGGTGCAGCCAGACCAGACCAGCCTGGTGGCGAAACGGGTGGGCAAGGTCACCATCAGCGCCTGTGCGCACCGCGACTATCTGCGCCGCCGTGGTACACCCAAGCAGGTCCCTGACTTGTTGTCGCATGAGCTCATTGGCAACGATCAGGACGACGCCATCATTCGCGGCTCAGCAGCATTGGGTTTTGCGCTTGTGCGTGAGAATTTCGCCTTTCGCACCGATGATTTAGGTGCCTACTGGCAGGCTGTGCGAGCTGGTCTGGGCGTGGGCTTTGTGGCCGATTACATCCAACGCACCGACCTTGCCGTGGTACCGCTGTTGCCCATGATGAAAATCCCGCCCATACCCATGTGGCTGGCGGTACACCGCGAAATTCGCACCAGCAAGCGGATTCGGGTGGTGTATGACTTTCTTGCGCAAAGCCTCCCATCGGTGTTGAGTTAGCGCTGTAATCAACGCTTGTTGTTAACGTTCGAAAGGGTCTATCCATGCATGCCAATGAAGCCACCATCACCCGTTTTTACAGCGCCTTTGCCCAGCTAGATGCTGACACCATGGCCACCTGTTATGCCGACGATGTGCACTTTGACGACGAGGCTTTTTCGCTGCGCGGCAAGCCCCAGGTGATGGGCATGTGGCGCATGCTGACTGACGTAACGAAAGCCAAAGGCGTGGATGTGTGGAAGCTGGAATACAGCGGCATACAAGCCGATGCCATCACCGGGCAGGCTCATTGGGATGCCCACTACCGCTTCAGCGCCACGGGCCGCATGGTGCTCAACCGTATCGATGCGCAGTTCACCTTCAACCCGCAGGGCTTGATTGCCGTACACCGCGACAGTTTTGATTTTTGGACGTGGTCGCGCCAGGCGCTTGGCGCGCCCGGTTTGTTGCTGGGGTGGACGCCTTTTTTGCGCAACAAGGTGCGCACCACCGCTGCAGCCAATCTGCGCAAGTACATGGAGCGCCTGTGAGCGGGGTTGCGGGGTGGTTTGACGGCTTTGAGGCGCAGAGTTACGCCGTGAACAACAGCCAGGTGTTTGCCCGCACCGGCGGCGACCCAGACAAGCCTGCGTTGCTGCTGCTGCACGGCTTTCCGCAAAGCCATGTGATGTGGCACCGAGTCGCCCAGGCGCTGGCGCAAGACTTTTTTCTGGTGATGCCTGACTTGCGCGGGTACGGTGACTCGGCCAAACCTGCTGGCGATGCTGAGCATGCGAATTACAGCAAGCGCAACATGGCGCAAGACATCGTGGCGTTGATGACGACGCTCAAGCGCAACACGTTTTACCTGTGCGGCCACGACCGGGGTGGCCGTGTGGCCCACCGCCTGGCGCTGGACCACGCCAGCCGGGTGCGCAAGCTGTGCGTGATCGACATTGCGCCCACGTTGGACATGTACGACGCGACCGACATGGCCTTTGCCCGGGCCAGGGCGTGTTAGCAACCCTTTTGCGGGTGCGAACGGGGTCAAAACCGCGCCAATCTAGGCGTGTGACGACGGCAAGGCCGGGGCCTTGCCTAGGAGCGCAACGACGAGTGGCGCTGTTTTCACCCCGTTCCCTTCGGGTTGTGGCCAAAAAGGCACTGCGCGGCGTTGCGAAGCCTTGCCGGGGGGATACCCCGGCTGCATTTCGCGCCTTGCGCAGAGCCTTTTTGATCCGCAACGCATCCCGCAAAAGGGTTGCTAACACGCCCCGCCACTGGTTCCATTTAATCCAGCCCAGCCCTTTGCCGGAGACCATGCTTGGCGCGGCCTGGCAGCCGTATTTGCATGCCAAGTTGGGCGGCTGGGGTGGGTCGGGGCTGGCGATGTATGAGCCCCAGGCCATTGCCGAGTACGAGCGCCATTTCGCCAAGCCTGAAACCATTCACGCGATGTGTGAGGATTACCGTGCCAGTGCCAGCATCGACCTGGAGCATGACCGCGCCAGCCGCGCTGCGGGCCACAAACTGGCCTGCGACACCCTGGTGTTGTGGGGCGAGCGTGGTGTGGTGCAGCAGCTGTTCAATCCGCTGGCGCTGTGGCAGGCGCAATGCGCGAGCGAAGTGACCGGCCATGCCATGCCTGCCGGGCATTTCATTCCCGAACAGTTGCCACAGGAAACCGCGCAGGCACTCGCCACGTTTTTTCGTTAGATTTCTCAGCTTGTTTCACGGAGATTCCCATGCTGCTATCCCGTTTAGACGCGTACTACCCGGTGCGCCAGACCACTTTGTATCTGTGCGCATTCGCGGCCTTGCTGGCGCTGTTCAGCGTCATCGTGTTCAACGTGGGCTGGCTGCTGTTGGCGCTGTTTGGTGGCCTGACGGCGCTAGGCGTGCGCGATCTGCGGCAGACCCGCCACGCGATTCTGCGCAACTACCCCATCATTGGCCACATGCGGTTTTTGTTTGAGTTCATCCGCCCGGAAATCCGCCAGTATTTCATTGAGAGTGACAGCGAAGCCGCACCGTTTTCCCGCGCCCAGCGATCCCTGGTGTACTCGCGCGCTAAAAGCGAATCAGACAAGCGCCCGTTTGGTACCCACAGAGACGTGCACGGCGACGGCTATGAGTGGATCAACCATTCCATCCTCCCCGGAGTGGCCGCCACGCACGACTTTCGCGTGACGATTGGCGGCCCGGACTGCACCCAGCCCTACAGCGCCAGCCTGTTCAACATCTCGGCCATGAGCTTCGGCGCACTAAGCGCCAACGCCATCCTGGCGCTGAACAGCGGCGCCAAGCGCGGTGGTTTTGCGCACGACACGGGAGAAGGTTCCATCAGCACCCATCACCGCACGCACGGCGGCGATTTGATCTGGGAAATCGGCTCTGGCTACTTTGGTTGCCGCAACGACGACGGTACGTTCAACGCGGGCAAGTTTGTGGTCAACGCCACCGACCCGCAGGTCAAGATGATCGAGCTGAAACTCAGCCAGGGCGCCAAACCCGGTCATGGCGGCGTGTTGCCTGGCCCCAAAGTCACGATTGAAATAGCCGACGCGCGCGGTGTGCCCGTGGGTGTCGACTGCGTGTCCCCGGCTGCGCACAGCGCGTTTTCCACGCCGGTGGAGCTGCTGCAATTCGTTGCGCGTCTACGTGAACTCTCAGGCGGCAAGCCCACCGGCTTCAAGCTGTGCATTGGCCACCCCTGGGAATGGTTTGCGCTGGTCAAAGCCATGCAGGCCAGCGGCATCACGCCCGACTTCATTGTGGTTGATGGGGCCGAGGGCGGCACTGGCGCTGCACCGCTGGAGTTCATTGACCACGTGGGTGCGCCCTTGCAGGAAGGCCTGCTGCTGGTGCACAACACGCTGACCGGCGTGAACCTGCGCGACCGCATCAAAATTGGTTGTGCCGGCAAGGTCGTCAGTGCCTTCGACATGGCCCGCATGCTGGCCCTGGGGGCCGACTGGTGCAACAGCGCCCGCGGCTTCATGTTTGCGCTGGGCTGCATTCAAGCCCAGGCCTGCCACACCGGCCACTGCCCTACAGGTGTGACCACGCAAGAAGTGGAACGCCAGAAAGCCCTGGTGGTGCCCGACAAAGCCGCCCGCGTCTACAACTACCACCAGCAAACCCTGCACGCCCTCAAAGAGCTCACACAAGCCGCCGGCCTGACCCACCCCGAGCAGATCACCTTGCACCACATCGTGCGCCGCGTAGACAAAAACGAGGTGCGCCTGCTGGCCAACATCGTCCCCCGCATGGCTCCTGGCGGCCTGCTTGACCGCGACGTGAGCGGTGAGCACATGGTGTTCAAAAGTTACTGGAACCGGGTGAATGCAGATAGCTATGCGTTACTGAGTTGAGTGCTACTTAATTCATAGCTGCTTGAGCAGTAACTGAAAGGGCTAGCAGCCGTTTTCGCATGGAAAGCACGGCGTGATCCTTGCTGAGCAGCAAGGCCTGGTGCGCCACCGCCAGATCAATGAATTTCTGATCGTCCGGGTCCTTGCAGGTCACACTGGCTTTGGGTGGGGTGGCGACCATGTGGGCGTGGTTGTCAAAGGCACTTAAGACGCGCTCGACGTCCAGCTTGTAAAAGCTCAACTTAGCCGCGATGTGCGGATAGGTCAACACCCGAGCCAACTCGTCGCGCATCGCTGGCGTGGCCAGCCAGCGCTGGCTGGCGTTCAGCAATCCATCACGCACGGGTTGCGCGGCGAGGTCGTTGAAGACATACAAGTCCAGCACGATGTTGGTGTCGAGTACGACAGTTGAATGCATCATGGCGTTTTGTGGAGACATTGATCTTTGACATGAGGATTCACCATGCCCATCGGAAGCAATTTTGACGATTTTCTGCGGGAAGAAGGTATCTACGAAACGGCTACTACCTCGGCCATGAAGAAGGTATTGACCGAAGCATTGGAAATCCACCAGCTAGACAGAACCAATGTGGCCTCTGCCTCAGGTCTTTTCTCGGAACCAAGTTTGCCCACGGCCAGTGTCGGGCTCTTGACGGTTGACAACCTCAAACTGCCCTGATCGCTTCAACACTTGCTGCCAAGTTTTGCAAGCGTATTTGCTTGGGATTTGATCTGGATGATGGCTGCGCAGCCACTGAATAGCGGTATCAAGTTGCGCCCAACCACCAACACTGCATCCTGCTTGCGCTTCCCTGAGTACTTGCACGATGCCGCTTGCGGGCCAGTCAACTTCGCCATCTGGCGCAATCCCATTGACTATCCAATCTGTAAATACATCGCTTTTCATGAACGATGCCGACAAAACACTGGCTTTGTCGATAGCCAACGCCCAGTCGCGAAGTTGGAGATAGATTTTCTTGAATGTCGCGTTGCATTGGTCGAGATGGTTTTGGGCATTGGCGCAACCAGCAGTAGTCCGAAGATCGAAGCGTTCTAAAAAGTGATGAACCAAGTCATTTCGCAAACATGTCATCTCGACAAGAGCTACTTTTGTTTCTTGGAGACGCTCTGGCGGCATCGACAATTGATGTCGCATACCGAACCAGGGATTTTCTGGGCTGATGTTGGATGGGATCACATTCTCCTCCTCGGCCTCGGCGATGTGATTTGTTGATATGAGGTAACTCTCACACAAATCTTTGACCAGCGTCCCCAAGGTTTTTTTGTGTGCCGCGGCAAGCGCTTTGGTGCGAGCACCCTCCAGTTCATTGAGATTGCCCTCAAATGCCATATTCGCCAGCATTGATTTGAGAAGTCGTTCGTAGAGTTGCACATTGAGGAGACAAACGCCCAGCGTGCGTTGCACTTCGCGCTGTAAGTCAACAAGCAGGGGATCCGCCGGGGAAGCGGGTACGGTTTCTGACATAAGAAATCGATCGAGCAAGTGTTCAAGTAAAAAGCCCCGCTAAGTTTGCACTTTGCGGGGCTTAATCTTTGCGTACTCAGCCATTTTTGGCTGAAACCGACGGACAAATTACATGTCCATGCCGCCCATACCACCCATCCCGCCCATTCCACCGCCGCCGCCCATGCCGCCAGCGCCGGACTCGTCTTTCGGAGCCTCTGCCACCATGGCTTCGGTGGTCAGCATCAAGCTGGCGACCGATGCGGCGTTTTGCAACGCAGTGCGGGTCACTTTCGTGGGGTCCAGAATGCCCATTTCGATCATGTCGCCGTAGGTATCGTTGGCGGCGTTGAAGCCGTGGTTGCCTTTGCCAGCCAAGACGGCGGCTACCACCACGCTGGGCTCGCCACCGGCGTTGGCCACGATGATGCGGATCGGCTCTTCCACCGCGCGCAGGATCAGCTTGATGCCGGCTTCCTGGTCAGCGTTGTCGCCTTTGATGGTGCCAGCGGCTTGCTTGGCGCGCAGCAATGCGACACCACCACCAGCCACGATGCCTTCTTCCACAGCAGCGCGGGTGGCGTGCAGGGCGTCTTCCACGCGGGCTTTTTTCTCTTTCATTTCCACTTCGGTGGCAGCGCCCACCTTGATGACGGCAACACCGCCAGCCAACTTGGCCACGCGCTCTTGCAGTTTTTCACGGTCGTAGTCGCTGGTGGCTTCTTCGATTTGCACGCGCACTTGTTTCACGCGGGCTTCAATGTCAGCAGCGGCGCCGGCACCGTCGATCACGGTGGTGTTTTCCTTGCCGCACTCGATGCGCTTGGCAGAACCCAGGTCAGCCAAAGTGACTTTTTCCAGGGTCAGGCCGACTTCTTCAGCGATGACTTTGCCGCCGGTCAGGATGGCGATGTCTTCCAGCATGGCTTTGCGGCGGTCGCCGAAGCCTGGGGCCTTGACGGCGACGACTTTCAGAATGCCGCGAATGGTGTTGACCACCAAAGTTGCCAGGGCTTCGCCTTCAACTTCTTCAGCAATGATCAGCAGCGGACGACCGCTTTTCGCCACTTGTTCCAGGGTAGGCAGCAGGTCGCGGATGTTGCTGATTTTCTTGTCATACAACAGCACGAATGCGTTTTCCAGAATGGCGGATTGCTTTTCTGGGTTGTTGATGAAGTAAGGGCTCAGGTAGCCGCGGTCAAACTGCATGCCTTCCACGATGTCCAGTTCGTTGTCCAGGCTTTTGCCGTCTTCCACGGTGATCACGCCTTCTTTGCCCACTTTGTCCATGGCTTTGGCGATGATCTCGCCAATGGATTCGTCAGAGTTGGCAGAAATCGAGCCGACTTGGGCGATTTCTTTGCTGGTGGTGGTGGCTTTGCTGGCTTTTTTCAGCTCGGCAACCAGCGCTGTCACAGCTTTGTCGATACCGCGCTTCAGGTCCATCGGGTTCATGCCGGCGGCCACATATTTCATGCCTTCGCGCACGATGGCTTGTGCCAACACGGTGGCGGTGGTGGTGCCGTCGCCAGCGTTGTCAGAAGTCTTGGAAGCAACTTCCTTGACCATCTGCGCGCCCATGTTTTGCAGCTTGTCTTTGAGTTCGATCTCTTTAGCGACCGACACACCGTCTTTGGTAACGGTAGGGGCGCCGAAGGAACGCTCCAACACCACGTTGCGACCCTTGGGGCCAGGGTGACTTTGACTGCGTTGGCCAGGATGTTCACACCCTCGACCATGCGTGCGCGGGCTTCGCCGCCGAAAACTACGTCTTTTGCTGCCATTTGTGGCTCCTAAATTTAAGATTAATCAGTTGAGGACAGAGCGACCGGGCGCTTTGCGCGTCGTTCGGTCTGTCCCGCAAGTTATTTGGTTTCAACCACCGCAAAGAGGTCTTCTTCTTTCATGACCAACAGCTCGTCGCCGTCGACCTTGACGGTCTGGCCGCTGTATTTGCCAAACAGCACGCGGTCGCCAACTTTGACGCCGACGGGGTGCAGTTCGCCCTTGTCGTTTTTCTTGCCGGGGCCAACGGCCAGAATTTCACCTTGATCAGGCTTTTCGGCGGCTGCATCGGGAATCACGATGCCCGAGGCGGTCTTGGTTTCGCTGTCGATACGCTTGACGATCACACGGTCGTGCAGGGGGCGAAGTTTCATAAACATCTCCTAGGTTTGAAACAGAAAAGGAAAATCGAAGCGCACTCGCTGCCTTGCATTTGCCGGTAGCGGGCGCTCACCAATCAGACGTTGGTGCTTGGGCGCTGACTGCCTTCAGGCAGGTGTTAGCACTCATCTCCAACGAGTGCTAATGATACGGGCAAATGTTTCAGTTTCAAGTATGGAGGCATTATTCAAATAGGGATAAAATTATGTTCAAGAAAATAAATTGACGGTAATTCCGATGATCAACCCCACAAAAGAGCCGTTTACCTACCGCCGCGATGTGCTTGCTGCCAGCTATTGCGATGCGCTGGAGGGCCGCGGCATTCTGGATGCCAGCTCGGGGCTGTTTCTGGCGGGGCCGCGCCGCACTGGCAAATCCACCTTTTTGCGTGAAGACCTCATGCCGCAAATGCGCTTGCGCGGCTGGGAGCCGCTGTATGTGGACTTGTGGTCGGACCGGGCGCGCGACCCTGCGGAGTTGATCATTGCGGCGATCCGGCAAGCCTTGGCCCGCTTTGATAGCCCGGTGCTCAAAGCGGCCAAGCGCGTAGGGCTGGAAAAGCTCACCGTGCTCAAGGTGGTGTCCCTGGACTTTTCCAGAATCGGCCAGCCCGGTGGCGCCACGATTGCCGATGCACTGGAGGCCCTGCATACCAAGTGCGGCAAGCCGCTGGCGCTGCTGGTCGACGAGGCGCAGCATGCGTTGTCCAGCCCGGCGGGCGTGGCGGCGATGTTTGCACTGAAGGCGGCACGCGACAGGCTCAACCAGGGCCAGCGCCACAACGAACGCGGCCTGTACCTGGTGATGACAGGCTCCAACCGCGACAAACTCACCCATCTGGTGCTGCGCAAAAGTCAACCTTTTTTTGGCGCGGGCGTCGCCCGGTTTCCGTTGCTGGATCGCAGCTTTATCGAGGCGTATGCGCTGTGGCTCAACCGCCAGTTTGCGCCGGGGCAAGGCTTTGAGGTGGACGTGTTGATGCAGGCCTTCGAGCTGGTGGGCCACCGCCCCGAAATGCTCAAAATGGTGGTGGGCGAGGCTGTCACCGAGCTGGGCGGCGCGGCTGGGTTGAGCCAACAGCTCGCGCACAACGCCCAGCAGTTGCAGCGGCGCGCCTGGCACGAATTCGAGTCCACTTACCACGGCTTGCCTTCCCCTCAAAAAGCAGTGTTTGATGCGGTGGCCCGGCTGTCGCCCGGCTACGAGCCGTTTGCGGAGACGGCGCTCACGGCCTACCAGGCCATGCTGGGCAAGCCGCTGTCGACATCGGCCATTCAAGGCGCGCTGGATGCGCTACGCGACAAAGAGCTGATCTGGCGCGCTGGCCGTGGCGACTACGCGCTGGAAGACGATGGCCTACAGGCCTGGTACCTGCAAAGCCACCCCCAACCACCAAAGCTGGCACCGACCAACACCCATGAGCCCAATACGTGAAGACACCTATGCACACCACAGCCCTCGTTCTGTTCTCCGGCGGTCAAGACTCCACCGTTTGCCTGGCTCAGGCGCTATCCAAATACGAGCGCGTGGAGACCATCGGCTTTGACTACCGCCAACGCCACAGCGTGGAGCTACAAGCGCGTCTGGTGGTGCTGGCGCAGATCAAGCAACAGTTTCCCCAGTGGGCTGCGCGGCTGGGCGACGACCATCTGATTGACCTGGCGGTGCTGGGCCAGATCAGCGACACCTCGCTGACGCGAGAGTCCGCTTTTGCTTTTGCAAGCACCGGTTTGCCCAACACTTTTGTGCCGGGGCGCAATCTGCTGTTTTTGACGCTGGCTGCTGCCGTGGCTTACCGGCGCGGCCTGCAGGTGCTGGTGACCGGCGTGTGTGAGACCGACTTTTCGGGCTACCCCGACTGCCGCGACGACACGATGAAGGCCATGCAACTGGCCCTGTCGCTGGGGCTGGACAAGCGGCTGCTGATTGAAACCCCGCTGATGTGGATCGACAAAGCCGTCACCTGGACTCTGGCAGACGAGCTGGGTGGCCCGCCGCTGGTGAACCTGATCGTGGAGCACACCCACACCTGCTACCTGGGCGACCGCACGCAGCGGCATGCGTGGGGCTATGGTTGCGGTGCGTGCCCGGCGTGTGTGCTGCGCGCAGGGGGTTGGGCGCGCTATCGGGGCGAGTGAACCCCGGCGACCCCATCTTCCAGCGCAAACCGCGCGGCTCCATCGGGCGTTTCGTTGCCAATCTCAGTCTGCGGCATCAGCGTCCACTGCCGCTGGTGAAAGGCTGTCACGCCAGGCCGATGTGCTATCGATACCAAAGCGCCTTGATTAGTCTGTATGCGCTCTAGCAGGCGTTTGTACAAAGTACTTTCAGCCGCTTCATCCAGCGCGCTGGTGGCCTCGTCGGCGAGCAGCCAGCGTGGGTTTTTCAGGAAGGCGCGGGCAATCGCCAAGCGTTGCTTTTCGCCGCCCGAGAGTTTCTGGCTCCAGCTGTCGGACTCATCCAGGCGGCTGGTCAGTTGGGGCAGCAGCGCGTCGGTCAATGCCTGGCGCAGGGCTTCGTCGGTGTAGGCGGTCACGGGTTCGGGGTAGGCCAGCGCGTCGCGCAGCGGGCCATCGGGGAAGTAGGGCGTTTGCGGCAGCACCATGGTGCCGGGTGGGCGCTGTACCTGCCCGCGGGCAAACGGCCAGATGCCTGCGAAGGCGCGAAACAGCGTGGACTTACCACTGCCCGACGGGCCTTTTAGCAGCACGCTGTCGCCGGGCGATACGGCCAGCGATAGGCCCGCCAGCAGCACGGTGCCGCCCGGCAGGCTCAGCGTGAGGTCATGTGCGGTGAGTTGGTCCTGCGTACTAGATGAAGACGCTACGTTATTGATAGCTGCTTGAGCAGCATTGGCTAGGGCTAGAGCCTGAAATGTCTCTTCAAAGCTGGTCAAACGGTCGGTGGTGGCACGCCAGGCAGCCAGTGCGCTGTAGTTGTCCACAAACCATGACAGCGAATCTTGCACCCGACCAAAGGCAGAGGCAATCTGCACCAGCTCACCCAGCTGGATGGCACCGCTGAAAAAGCGCGGCGCGGCGACCACAAAGGGGAACACCACAGCTGCCTGACCGAAAAAGTTGGTGAACCAGCTCAGGTTTTTCTGTGCTTTGAGCAGTTGCAGGTAGTTGGCCAGCACGCTGCCAAAGCGCGTGTCCAGCTGGCGGCGCTCCACTTTTTCGCCACCGTCCAGCGCAATGGCTTCGCTGTATTCACGCACCCGGATCAGGTGGTGGCGAAAGTCGGCTTCGTAGCGCTGCTGCGAGAAATTCAGCGCAATTTGCGGACGGCCAAAGGGCGTGTTAACCACCATTTTGCGGGTGCGAACGGGGTCAAAACAGCGCCAATCTAGGCGTGTGACGACGGCAAGGCCGGGGCCTTGCCTAGGAGCGCAACGACGAGTGGCGCTGTTTTCACCCCGTTCCCTTCGGGTTGCGGCCAAAAAGGCACTGCGCGGCGTTGCGAAGCCTTGCCGGGGGATACCCCGGCTGCATTTCGCGCCTTGCGCAGTGCCTTTTTGATCCGCAACGCATCCCGCAAAATGGTGGTTAACACGCCCTGGTGCGTGAGTACACTGCCCACGACGCAATACAACACCGCCATCCACACCATGAAGCCCGGAATTTCGTAGGTGCTGCCGCTTAAGGTGAAGGAAAAAGCGCCACTCAAACCCCACAGAATGCCCACAAAGCTGACCAGCGTGACCACCGCATTGAGCAGGCCCATGCTCAGCGACACGGAGTAGGTGGTGAACAGGTTCAGGTCTTCCTGAATGCGTTGGTCCGGGTTGTCAGGGGTGGCTGTGGTGGGGCTGGTTGTGGCATAGCGCGCCAGCTCCATCTTGTAAAAAGCGTGGTTGGACAGCCAGCGTTCCAGGTAATGCGCCGTCATCCAGGTGCGCCAGCGCACCTCCAGCAATTGCGTCAGATAAAACCGATAGACAGCAATCACGATGAAGGCAAACGCCAGATAAGTGAAGCGCCCCAACTGCTGCCAGAACACGGTCTGGTCGCGCTTTTCCAGCGCGTCGTAAAACACGCGGTTCCAGTCGTTGAGCTGAACCAGCATGAACACCGCTGCCAGGTTCAGTAGCACGATGCCGGCCAGCAGGGCGCGTGCTTTCCACTTTTGTTCGGAGTGAAAGTACGGCGCGGCCAGTTTCCAGATTTTCTTGACGGTGGCTTGGGCGGTGGCCAATTGGCTGAGCAGTTTCATGGATATTTTCCTTGGCAGTGCTTCAATGCAGATCTGACTGAGCGGAGACACCTTATAAGCAAAAAGTGCCACCAGCCCTTATGAATACTGCTCAAGCAGCTATTTAATTAGGAGTAATCCGAGAAGACTGAAACATCCGCTCAGCATTTAGGGCGGGGGCTGACGACTGGGTAGCCCGTTACCGTTCGTCGTTGGACACACCGCTGGCCACGTGTCCGGCGGGCACATGTTGCGCGGCGTGCTGCACATGCCCCGTCTGGTCGTCAAAGAAAAAATCAGGCTCGAATTCACGCAGAAACTCACCCTTGGGCAAGCCACCCAGGAACATGGCTTCGTCCACGTCAATGTGCCAGTCCATCAGTGTGCGAATGGCCCGCTCGTGCGCCGGTGCGCTGCGGGCGGTGACAAGCGCCGTGCGCAATCGCATGGTGAGTGATGCGGCTTGCTGCAAGCGGTGCAGTGCCACCAGCAAGGGCTTGAACGGGCCTTCGGGCAAGGGCAGGGCGGCCTTGTCTAGCTCGTGTTGTTGAAAGGCTTGCAAGCCGTCGCGCTGGAACACCTGCTCGGCTTCGTCTGAAAACAGCACGGCGTCGCCGTCAAATGCAATGCGCACCTCGTGCGGGTGCGCGTCGCCTGCGTGCGTGGCGTGGGTGGCCACGGTGGCGGCGGCGTAGCCGTTGGTCAGCGCGGCGCGCACGTCGGCGCTGTTGGCCGAGAGAAACAGGTTGGCTTTTAACGGGCGCAGGTAGCGCCAGGTTTTGTCGTCTCCCCGGGTGAAGGTGCCGCGCTCTATTGGCAGACCGTAGTGCTGGGCCGAGCGGAATACGCGCATGCCGGAGACGGGGTCGTTGCGCGAGAGGATGACGACTTCGACCCTTTGGGTGTCGGGCGTGTTGAAGGCCAGCAGCTTGCGCACCAGCGAAAACGCCACGCCGGGCTTGGCGGGTTGCTCCAGGCGCTGCAGTTGCAGTTGCATGTAGTCGCGGTCTTTGTCGCTGCCGGTGCCTGCGTCAAACACGCGGTTTTCTTCTTCAAAATCAAACAGCGCGCGTGACGAAATCGCCACCACCAGCTTGCCGTCCAGCGAAATGGCCACTTAAAGCGCCACCTATTTAACGAACTGGTTGAGCTGGATGATGGGCAGCAGCACCGCCAGCACGATCAGCATGACCACGCCGCCCATGCCCACAATCAGCAGCGGCTCCAAAATGGTGGCTAGCTGGAATGCGCGGCGCTGCACCTCGCCGCTGAGCTGCTTGGCGGCGCGCTGCAGCATCACGGGTAGTTGGCCGGTTTGCTCGCCCAGACGGGCAAACATGGCCAACAGGCCGGGGAAGCGCTTTTTTTGCCCCAACGCCGAGGCCAGTGGCGCGCCTTCGCGCACCAGCACCAGCGCATCTAGTGCGTCGGCCCGCATCGCGCGGTTGGACAGGGTTTCGGCGGCGGCCTGCAGGGCTTTCAAAATCGGCACTCCGGCGGAGGCGAGCATGGCCAGCGTGCTGGCAAAACGTGCCGCGTTATAGCCACGGGCCAGTTTGCCCACCAGGGGCAGGGTGAGGATGGCAGCGTCAAATTTTTGACGAAAACCATCGTTTTTCAAGGCGAAGCGTGCTGCAACAGCTATCGATATGAGAGCAGCCAGCACCGCAAGTCCGTAATTGCGCACGATGTCGCTCAAGGTCAGCATGACCACGGTCAGAAATGGCAGGGCGCGCTTGGTGCCAGCAAACACGGTGGCGACCTGGGGAATGACGTAGCTGACCAGGAAAATCACGATGGCAATGGCCACCAGGGTCACGATGGCCGGGTAGAGCGCCGCGCCGAGCAACTTGGCTTTGAGCGCCTGGCTTTCTTCCAGGTCGTCTGCTAGGCGCTCCAGCACCAGCCCCAAATTGCCGCTTTGCTCCCCGGCGCCAATCACTGCTCTATATATATCTGTGAACTCGCGGGGGTGCTGGGAGAGTGCCTTGGCAAAACTGGAGCCGCCGTTGACTTCTGCCCGCAGCGAAGCCACCAGGTCGCGCTGGCGCATGTCGTCTGCTTCGTCCGTCAGTGCGGTGAGTGCGCGCTCCAGCGGCAGACCCGATGTGACCAGACCCGCGATCTGACGTGTCCAGACGGCTAGCGTTGTGGCGTTGAAGATCCGTTTCGTGAACAGCGGCGTGTTCATGCCGAAGCTCGCGGCGTTGGCAGCTCGCTGGGCTTCGGTGGTAACCGCCTCCACCGCCAGCGGCACCAGTGCCTGGGCGCGCAGCAGGCCGCGGGCAGATTTGGCGGTGTCGGCCTCCAGCACGCCCTTGCGGGTCGTGCCTTGGGCGTCGATGGCTTCGAAGGTGTAGGCAGGCATACGGGTGATTATCGGCGTTGCAAATTAAATACAAGTTGGGGGCTAGACCACGCTTTGTGCATCTGTTTGTGAGCGTTGGTAGATGTCCTGAGTATTTTGTGTGGATATTTGGCACAGAATACGCGGAGACCGGGGACGGAAGTGAATAAGACTTTATAGGTATTTTTTTAACGGTTTCGGTCGCTGCAACCTGCCCAAGAGTCGGTCGGCAGGTTGGAATGCGTCCAGATGTGAGTTTGTAGACGTCCGACGGGTTCTTCCGGCTTGCCACAGGTGTAGCTTGCGGTAGACTCGCAACGGTTTGTAATGAATATCCCAATAAGTATTTTAAAGTTGCGAGAAGTGTCGCTTGACCAAGCTGTACGACCCTATTGACGGGCTTACCCTCCTGCTAAGAACCCTCTTGGTGCGCTTTTGTTTCGCGCTATTGATGGTGTTCGGCATCAGCTTGGCAATTCAGTCAATCGCATTTGCACAAACAACTGTCACAAACGTCGTCTCCGTCACGCCGCCAGCGACGATTGTCAATACCAATCCATCTCCGTCGTGTACGGTCGCCGGCGTATGTTCGGCGGCTGATTTGGACAACGTAACAGCCAGTGCCAATCTGGGCATTACCAAGACCGCCAGTGTTTCCAGCGGTACAGTCGGCGGCACTTTTAGTTACATCGTGACGTTTGGCAACGTGGGTCCCAGTACCGCAAACGCCGTGACCATCACGGATGTTTTGGGCGCCGGCATGACCCTGTACACCGCCAGTGCCCAATTGAGTTCGGGAACGATCACGTTCAATCCTGTTGTAGGTTCTACGAGTGTGACGGCTACAACAGCCACGCTGGCTAGTGGCATATCGGGCACGCTAACCATAGTTGTAACTGTCAACAGCGCCCCGGCCGGCTCATTGACCAACACCGTGGGCATCACCAGCACCACGCCCGACCCCACCCCCGGAAACAACACCGCCACCAGCACCATCAGCGTGGGTGCCAGCGCCGACCTGCGCATCACCAAGGCGGCCAGCACCCCCAACGGCACCGGCGCGGGCGCCACCGCCAGCTTTGCGCTGGTGGTGTTCAACGCCGGCCCGAGCGCGGCCAACAACGTCACCGTCACCGACGTGGTGCCGGTGGGTCTGGCCGTGCT
>JANOQJ010000033.1:0-12348 GCA_031414805.1 Comamonadaceae bacterium | reverse complement strand
CAATTGCCACTACCATTCCGGTTGAAGGTGCGACCGGCTGGGCCGACTCCACCATGATGCATGCCGATGCCAAACACCCCAATTGCGCTTACAAGTGGTTGGAGCATTCGCTGAACCCACAGCTTCAAGGCGACCTGTCGGCCTGGTTTGGCTCGGTGCCCGCTGTACCTGCGGCATGCAAAGGCAACAAACTGTTGACCGACGAGGGCTGTGCCCGCCAAGGCTTCAATTCGTTCGACAAGATTTCTTTTTGGCGTACCCCCACCACGCAGTGCAAAACGCAAGACAACAAATGCGTGCCGTATCACAAATGGGTGTCTGACTACATTGCGGTTTTGGGCGGCAGATAGTTAACTCCCTCTCCCGCACTGAAGGCAAAGGTTTCTGCTTCACGTGCAGGAGCACCGAGATAAGCTGAAGTAGCTCGCAACCGCCCTCACCCTAACCCTCTCCCGCAAGCGGGAGAGGGAACGACCTCCAAATCAGAAAAAGCCACGATGACCACTGCCGTCAATCTCAGCCACGTCTCTTGCATCTTCGCATCCGGCAAAAGCCAGGTGCGCGCAGTCGACGGGGTCAGTCTGGACGTACGGGCTGGTGAGTTTTTTACCTTGCTCGGGCCGTCGGGTTCGGGCAAAACAACCTGCCTGCGCATGATTGGTGGCTTCACTTTGCCCACCGCAGGCACCATCACCATCAACGGCCAGGACGTGAGTTTGCAGCCGCCGTATGCACGGCCGGTGAACACCGTATTTCAAGACTACGCGCTGTTTCCGCACATGACGGTGCTGGATAACGTGGCCTACAGCCAGATGGTCAAGGGCGTGCCCAAAGCAACCCGCGAAGCCAAAGCCATGCAGCTGCTGGAGACCGTGCAGCTGCCGGAAATTGCGCAGCGCAAACCCGGACAGCTCTCAGGCGGCCAGCGCCAGCGCGTGGCCCTGGCCCGCGCCTTGATCAGCGAGCCGCAGGTGTTGCTGCTCGATGAGCCCTTGGGCGCGCTCGATTTGAAGCTGCGCGAGCAGATGCAAAGCGAGCTGAAAACCCTGCAGCGCCAGCTGGGCATCACCTTTATTTTTGTCACCCACGACCAACATGAGGCGCTGTCGATGAGTGACCGCATCGGCATCTTCAACAAAGGCAAGCTGGAGCAAGTGGCCACGCCGCAAGCGCTGTACGACGCGCCCAGCACGCGGTTTGTGGCGGAATTTGTCGGCGCTGCCAACCTGTTGGAAGGCGAAGACGCGATGCGTTTGTGTGGCGTGCCGCTGGCCATGATTCGGCCCGAGCGCATTCACCTGAGCGCAAGCCAGGGCGCGCGGACCCACGGCACGGCACAAGAAGTGCAGTATTTCGGCACGTTCTGGCGTGTGCGCGTGGCGCGAGAAGGCACGGGCAGCGTGCTGGTCGAAGTACCCGTGGTTCCTGGCGCCACGCCGCCTGTGGTGGGCGAGATGGCCCACCTGCATTGGTCTGATGCCGCTGTACACACCTTGACGCCATGACCACGCTGGCCAATCGCCTGTCCACCGAGCTGTACACCCGCAAGGGCCTGCTGCTGACCTTGCTGCTGGCACCGCCGCTGCTGTGGTTTGGCGTGGTGTACCTGGGCTCGTTGCTCAGCCTGCTGGCCAACAGCTTCTTTCGGCTCGACGATTTTTCGGGCCAGGTGGTGCGCGAGGTGGGGTTTCAAAACTTCGTGGAGATTTTTGCGCCCGCCAACCTGGATGTTGCCATTCGCAGCACGGTCATGGCCACGCTGGTGACCGTGGCCTGCGTGGCGATTGGCTTTCCCATCGCTTACTACATGGCCCGTTACGCCCGTGGCCCGCAGAAGGCACTGCTGTATGTGGCCATCATGCTGCCGCTGTGGTCCAGCTACCTGGTGCGGCTGTATGCCTGGAAGCTGCTGCTGGCCAAAGAAGGGGCCATTTCGTGGGTGCTGCAAAGCCTGCACCTGCAGTGGCTGCTGGATGCGCTGCTGGCTACGCCGGTGGTTGGCGGTAACTCGCTGAGCTTTTCGCCACTGGGCACGTTTATGGTGTTTGTCTACATGTGGCTGCCGTTTGTGATTTTGCCGATTCAAGCGGCCATTGAGCGCATACCCGGCTCTTATCTGGAGGCTTCGGCCGACCTGGGCACAAGCCCACAGCAAACCTTCAGCCAGGTGATCTGGCCACTGGCCTTGCCGGGCGTGGCGGCGGGCTCCATCTTTTCGTTCTCGTTGACGCTCGGCGACTACATCATTCCGCAGGTGATTGGGAACTCCACGCAGTACATCGGCCAAGTGGTGTACCGCCAGCAAGGGGTAGCAGGCAACGTGCCGTTTGCAGCGGCGTTTTCGCTGGTGCCCATCGTGATCATTGGGGTGTATTTGTGGCTGGCCAAGCGAAAAGGGGCGTTCGATGCGCTCTAAGGTATCGAACCCTCGGCGGGGCGCTTCCTGGGGCCTGAAAACGGCTACCTGGGCAGGTGTGCTGTTTTTGCACATTCCGCTGGCTTTAATCATTCTGTATGCCTTCAGCAGCGAAGACAAAAGCTATGTGTTCCCACCGCCAGGCTTGACCACGAAATGGTTTGCCGTGGCGTTGGGCCGCGACGATGTATGGGCCGCCATCAAGCTGTCGACGCAAGTGGCGTTGTGGGCCACCGCCATTGCCGTGGTGCTGGGCACGCTGGCCGCCGCGGCCCTGGCCCGCACGCAGTTTTTTGGCCGTGAAGCGGTGTCGCTGTTGCTGATTTTGCCCATCGCCCTGCCCGGCGTGGTGACCGGCATTGCGCTGCGCTCGGCCTATCACACGCTCGAAATTCCCTTTAGTTTTTGGACCATCGTGATCGGCCACGCCACGTTTTGTGTGGTGGTGGTCTACAACAACGCGGTGGCGAGGTTACGGCGCATCAGCCCCTCGCTGCTGGAGGCATCGATGGACTTGGGAGCCAACGCCTTCCAGACCTTTCGCTATGTGCTGCTGCCGCAGCTGGGTACGGCTTTGCTGGCGGGCGCGTTGCTGGCCTTCGCGCTGAGCTTTGACGAAGTGATCGTGACCACCTTTACCGCCGGGCAGCAAACCACGCTGCCCATCTGGATGCTTCAAGAGCTGATTCGCCCGCGCCAACGGCCCGTGACCAACGTGGTGGCGGTATTCATCATTGCGTTGACCTTCATCCCCATCCTGGCTGCGTACTGGCTCACCCGAGCCGACGAAGACCGGTAGGCTGAATCGATGGAATTCACTACCACTCGTCTGCCCCTCGCCGCGCCATGCGGCGTTGCAAATGCTCGCCGGGCCACGCGGCCCGTCTGTGCTTTGCGCCTTGCCTGGCGCACCGCTGGTCAGCCGCTCGGTAGCGAATTGCACCGATTCAGCCTACATTTTTTTTGCTAACTTTTAAAAGGAGCTCGCTAAATGGGACATTCCAAAGACATCGCCATCAGCTTCCCCACCGACTTGTTGATCGATCAGCAACTGGTCAAAGGCGAAGGCCCGGGCGAGCCCATCATCAACCCCGCAACGGGCGACGTGCTGTGCGAAGTGCCTGAGGCCACGCCCGAGCAGGTCAGCCGTGCCGTGTCAGCCGCCAGCCGCACGTTTGACAGCTGGTCGCAAACCACGCCAGCCGAGCGATCCAACCTGCTCTTGAAACTGGCCGACGCCATTGAGTCCAACGCTGAGAGTTTTGCGCGGCTGGAGTCGCTGAATTGTGGCAAACCGTATGCCCGCGCCCTAGGCGACGAGATACCCGCCATTGCCGACTGCTTTCGCTACTTTGCCGGTGCCGTGCGCTGCATGACAGGCTCGATTGGCGGCGAGTACCTGGCAGGCCACACCAGCATGATCCGCCGGGACCCGGTGGGCGTGGTGGCATCGATTGCGCCGTGGAACTACCCACTGCTGATGGCGGCTTGGAAAACTGCACCCGCACTGGCCGCAGGCAATACCGTAGTGCTCAAACCCAGCGAACAGACGCCGCTGACAGCGTTGCTGTTTGCCCGCCTGGCCGCGAATATCTTGCCCAAGGGCGTGTTGAATGTGGTCTGTGGGCGAGGTGCCAGCGTGGGCCAGCCGCTGGTGGAGCATCCGCAGGTGCGCATGGTGTCGGTGACCGGTGATGTGTCGACCGGGCGCAAAATTTTGCAGGCTGCTGCGGGCACGCTAAAGCGCACACACCTGGAGCTGGGCGGCAAGGCTCCGGTGATCGTGTTTGACGACGCCGACCTGGCCGAAGTGGTCAACGGCATCCGCACCTTTGGCTACTACAACGCGGGGCAAGACTGCACGGCGGCCTGCCGCGTCTACGCGGGCCCCAAGATTTACGACAAGCTGGTGGCCGAGCTGACCAGCGCAGTGGCCAGCATCAAAATGGGCCTGCAAGATGAGGCTGACGTAGAAATTGGCCCGCTGATCTCAGACCGCCAGCGCAACCGAGTGGCCAGCTTTGTCGAGCGCGCGCAAATAGCCGGGCACATGGAAGTGACCACCGGCGGCAAGCTGCGCCAGGGCCCTGGGTTTTTCTACGAGCCCACCGTGATTGCGGGTGCGCGGCAAGACGATGAAATCGTGCAGCGCGAAGTATTTGGCCCCGTCGTGTCGGTCACCCGGTTTTCCGATGCTGACCAGGTGATCGGCTGGGCCAACGATTCGCAATATGGCCTTGCCTCCAGCGTGTGGACGGGCGACGTGAGCACCGCCATGCGAGTGGCCAAGCAACTGCAATACGGCTGCACCTGGGTCAACACCCACTTCATGCTGGTCAACGAAATGCCGCACGGCGGTCTGAAATCGTCAGGTTACGGCAAAGACATGTCGATGTACGCGCTGGAGGACTACACCGTAGCGCGTCACATCATGATCAAAATGTGAGGGAGCTGGCCGTGCAACACTCAACCAACGAACAACTGATGGCCCGCAAGGCCGCCGCCACACCGCGCGGAATCGGCGTGATGGGCAGCTTTTTTGCCGAGCGGGCGCTGAACAGCGAACTTTGGGACGTTGAAGGCCGCCGTTTCATTGACTTTGCTGGCGGCATTGCCGTGCTGAACACCGGCCACCGCCATCCCCAGGTGGTGGCGGCTATTCAGGCGCAGCTGGAGCGCTTCACCCACACTTGCTACCAGGTCATTCCGTACGAAAGCTACATCGCGCTGGCCGAAAAAATCAACGAGATCACGCCGGGCCAGCATGCCAAGAAAACGGCGTTTTTCTCAACCGGTGCAGAAGCCATTGAAAACGCCACCAAGATTGCCCGCTACGCCACGGGACGCAGTGGCGTAATTGCTTTTTCAGGTGCGTTTCACGGCCGCAGCCTGTTTGCCATGTCGCTCACTGGCAAGGTTCACCCTTACAAAGCGGGCTTCGGCCCCTCGCCAGCTGAGGTTTACCACCTGCCTTTTCCATGCCACTGCGCCGATCTGGCCAGCGTCAAAAAGGCGATGGCGCAGTTGTTCAAAGCCGACATTGAACCCAGCCGCGTCGCAGCCCTGGTGTTTGAACCCATTCAAGGTGAAGGCGGTTTCAACGTGATCCAGCGTGAAGCCGTCATCTGGCTGCGCAAACTGTGTACTGAGCACGGCATCTTGATGATCGCCGACGAGGTGCAAACTGGCTTTGGCCGGACCGGACAGATGTTTGCCATGGACCATTTCGCGGTAGACGGCGTGGTGCCTGACCTGATGACAATTGCCAAGTCCATGGCTGGCGGCATGACTTTGTCTGCCGTCACCGGCCGTGCCGAGATCATGGACGCCCCTTTGCCGGGTGGCTTGGGCGGCACCTACGCCGGAAACCCGTTGGCCATTGCTGCAGCGCACGCCGTCATCGACGTGATGACGCAGGAACGCCTCCCCGCACGCGGCGCGCTGCTGGGCGCACAACTGAAAAGCCGGCTGGAGAAACTGCGCACCCAGGTGCCGCAGATTTTTGACGTGCGCGGCCTGGGCGCCATGGTGGCCTGCGAGTTCCGCACACCCAACGGTGAGCCCGACGCCGCCTTCACCCGCACCGTGCAAGCCCACGCACTGGCTAGTGGCCTGATCTTGCTGACCTGCGGGGTGGACGGGAACGTGTTGCGTTTTTTGTTTCCGCTAACGATTGAGCACAGCGTCTTTGATGAAGCGCTGGGGATTCTGGAAACTGCTTTGCTCAAAGCTTGAGTCCACCATATCGATCATGATTGCTAGGTTTTTAATAGCTGCTTGAGCTTTGTATACAAGGGCTAGGGCGTGATTTGATCCAAAACCGCTTTTTGGCTGGTCCTGTTGCTGTGACAACGGGTTGGCTGGCAAGCATTGCGGGTTCAGCTGCTGTGACAGCGGTCCGTACCGCAAATGGCTACGCTACAGACTGCCGACACTATCCACGACCTATCCATGAACCACACCTCCACCCCATTGTCTTTGTTGCGTGATCCCACGCTTTTAAAAACTGACGCATTGATCAACGGTCAATGGCTAAGCGGCGGGAGCCGTTTTGACGTGGCCGATCCGGCAACAGGAATTAAATTAGCCAATGTTGCTAATCTGGGCCCTGAACAAGCAGAGCTTGCGATTGCAGCTGCAAACGCCGCATGGCCGACATGGCGCAATAAAACCGGCAAAGAGCGCAGTGCAGTGTTGCGCAAGTGGTTTGACCTGCTGATGGCCAACCAGGAAGATTTAGGCCGCATCATGACGGCTGAACAAGGCAAACCATTTGCTGAAGCCAAAGGCGAGGTGGCCTATGCGGCAAGCTTTGTTGAGTGGTATGCCGAAGAAGCCAAACGTGTCAACGGTGAAACGCTTCCGCAATTTGATAACAACCGCCGTTTGATGGTCATACGCCAGCCAATTGGCGTTTGCGCCGCCATCACCCCGTGGAACTTCCCTCTGGCCATGATTACGCGAAAAGTGGCCCCCGCGCTGGCGGCCGGCTGCACTGTAGTTATCAAGCCCGCTGAGCTGACGCCATTAACCGCACTGGCTGCAGCTGAGTTGGCAATGCGTGCGGGTATTCCGACTGGGGTATTGAATTTACTCACGGCCGACAGCGCAAACAGCATTGCAGTTGGGAAGGTGTTTTGCGACAGCGACGTGGTTCGGCATATCAGCTTCACGGGTAGTACTGAGGTTGGGCGGATTTTGATGGCGCAGAGTGCACCGACCGTGAAAAAACTGTCGCTGGAACTAGGCGGCAATGCACCGTTTATTGTGTTTGATGATGCGGATATTGACAGCGCCGTGGAAGGCGCAATCGCCAGCAAGTACCGAAATGCGGGACAAACCTGCGTGTGCGCGAACCGCATTTATGTGCAGGAGCGGGTATACGAACAGTTCACGGAAAAATTTGCTGCCAAAGTCACTGCGCTGAAAGTCGGCAACGGCTTTGAAGAAGGCGTGGTGCAAGGCCCTTTGATTGAAGACGCGGCCATCGAAAAAGTACAGCGTCACGTAGCAGATGCACTTGAAAAAGGTGGCAAGTTACTCACCGGTGGCCACCGCATGGCAGGCCAGTTTTTTGAACCGACAGTGATAGGCGACGCGAGCGCTGACATGTTGTGCGCCAAAGAAGAAACTTTTGGTCCTTTCGCACCCATATTTCGCTTTAAAACCGAGCATGAGGCTGTCGCTGCGGCGAACAGTACTGAGTTTGGGTTAGCCAGCTATTTTTACAGTCGCGACATAGGGCGCATTTACCGCGTCAGCGAGGCGCTTGAGTACGGCATGGTCGGCATTAACGTAGGCGTGATTGCAACCGAGCATGTTCCGTTTGGAGGCGTCAAACAATCCGGTCTCGGTCGTGAGGGTTCTCGGCACGGTATGGATGAGTATCTGGAGATGAAGTATTTGTGTGTCGGCGATATTCTGAGGTAGGACGACGCCGTGACGGGATGTGATGCGAATCCTACACAGACTGGGTATTGGCTTCGTTTTCAACCCCGTCCTCTGATTGATTTGCCAATTCATTGGTTTTAGGATTAATATTCGCGTACTGTTGTAAAACCAGCTCTTAACCAAAGGATATCGTCATGGCTCGTACGTCTGTTTCAGCTCAATTGGCAAAAATTCGCAAAGACCGTGAAGCGTTGGAGAAGAAAGAAAAAGAGCTGATGGCACGCAGCAATTCACGTGAGTTGGTGAGAATTGTTGCTATGGCGAAGTCTGCCGGTTTGACAGCCGACGACATCGCTAAAGCCATGTCTGCTGGAGGTGCAGTGAAAGCTGCCAAGGTAGCTCGGAAAGGCACCAAGCCTGGTACTAAAAGCAAAATGGCTGGTGTGAAAGTTCCACCGAAATACCGCAATCCAGACGATGCTACCCAAACCTGGACCGGCCGTGGCGTCGCACCAAAATGGGCCGCGCAATTGCGTGCAGCCGGCCAGCTCGATACTTCACTGATTGCTGCAGCCAGCCCCGCAGCTTGACACCTGTAAACCTGGGTAAAGCGGCCCGTTAATGCGGGCGTCGTTCAATGGCAGGACCTGAGCTTCCCAAGCTCAAGACGTGGGTTCGATTCCCATCGCCCGCTCCAGGATATTCAAAGACGGTTCTGGTGTCGCATTCAGTTTAAAACCTTCAGCGGAAATCACGACTCTGTCTGTGCTTCGCTAGTTGCCCGAGCAACGGGGTCATGTCAGCCAATTGACGTGCTATCAAGTGCTGCACACCGTTAGAGGTTTCTGAATTTCCCTGCAACACGCCTTTAACTGATAAAAGATGAGCGCCCAATAAGGGCTGCCGTTGGCTCTCCACTAGCTGCGGCCAAACAATCACATTGACTGTGCCCGTTTCGTCTTCCAACGTGACGAACATCGTGCCTTTCGCGGTTTGCGGACGCTGACGCATATTGACAATTCCGCAAGCATGCACATAACGACCGTGCGGCTGAGTTTTCAATTCGGCAGCTGTGAGAATCCCCAACTGCATCATGTGTGGACGCAGCAAAGCCAGAGGATGGCGGCGCAGCGTCAGCCCAGTCGCTGCATAGTCAGCCACAATTTCCTCGCCTTCGGGTGCTTCCGGTAAATACAGGTCCGGCTCATGGACCGGGGTCATCCTCAACAGTTCAGGGCTGCTTTGTTGGGCTGCAGCATCCCACGCCTGTTGACGGCGGTGACCCGACAAAGCACGCAGCGCATCTGCGGCAGCCAATGCCGTGATGTCTTTCGCGGTGGTCTGAGCGCGGTGTGCCAAGTCTTCAGTGTTTACGAAAGATGCCTGATGTCGTGCTTGCACAATACGCTCGGCAGTATCTTGGCTGAGGTTGCTCACCAGACGCAGACCCAAACGAACCGCTGGTTGCGCAGATCCCGTCGGCTGCAGTGTGCAATCCCACTCGCTACACATCACGTCCACTGGTAGCACATCTACGTCGTGACGCTTCGCGTCTTGCACCAACTGGCCGGGGGTGTAAAAACCCAACGGTTGCGAGTTCAGCATCGCCGCCAGGAAGCACGCTGGCTCATGACACTTGAGCCAACAACTCGCGTAGGTAATTAATGCGAAGCTGTATGCGTGGCTTTCAGGAAAACCGTATTCCCCAAAGCCTTTAATTTGCTCGAAGATTCGTTGCGAAAATTCCAACGAATATCCGTTGGAAAGCATGCCATCGATGATGGGTTGGTAGAACTTGTCCACACTCCCCGTTTTTTTCCACGCCGCCATCGATCTCCGTAAAGCATCTGCTTGGCTCGCTGTGAAGCCTGCGGCGATCATGGCGATTTGCATCACCTGTTCCTGGAAAATCGGTACACCAAGGGTTCGTTCTAACGCAGGTTTCAATTGCGGCTTTTCATACTCAATCGGCATCCCCGCTCGCTGGCGCCGTCGGGCTTTGAGATACGGATGCACCATGCCACCTGCTATTGGTCCAGGTCGCACAATTGCGATCTCAACGACCAGGTCGTAGAACGTTTGCGGGAGTAAGCGCGGAAGCATCGACATTTGCGCCCGACTCTCGATCTGAAATACGCCAACCGTGTCAGCCTTACAGATCATGTCGTAAGTGGACCGGTCTTCCTGTGGTATGTCAGCCAGACCCCAAGGTGCCTGGTCGTTGCATCGTCGAAGCGCATTGCGCATATCGAGACAACGGCGGATGGCGCTCAGCATGCCGAGTGCCAACACATCGATCTTCATCAGACCCATGGCTTCCAGATCGTTTTTTTCCCATTGGATGACAGACCGGTTGGCCATGGCGGTTGGCTCGATTGGCACGAGTCGGGACAACTTGTCCTGCGTCAGTACAAAGCCGCCTACATGCTGACTTAGATGTCGCGGGAACCCAACTATTTTTTGCGCTAGGTCCAACCAATGGTTGATGCGAATCTTCATTTCAGTGTCAATTACGAGCCCAATTTTCTGTAGAAGGGTTGGCAATTGGTCCACCATCAAGCCACGGTCAAACCAGTGATGCTCTTTTCCAAACGCCTCAACAAGTGCGTCTGGGATACCCAGTGCTCTTCCGACATCACGAATTGCACTTCGCGGACGGTAACAAGTAACGACAGCTGCTATTGCGGCGCGTTCGCGGCCATATTTTTCGTAAATGTATTGAATGACTTCTTCGCGTCGTTCGTGCTCAAAGTCAACGTCAATGTCTGGTGGCTCATTCCGGCGTTCCAAACTGATGAATCGCTCAAGAAGTGGATGTGACAACATCGGGTTTGCTGCAGTAATACCCAAGCAATAGCACACAACTGAGTTGGCAGCCGATCCTCGACCTTGGCACAAAATGGCTCGACTTTGTGCAAAGCGTACGATATCGTGGACAGTCAAAAAAAACATCTCGTAGCCACACTGCGCTATCAATTTCAGTTCTTTATTCAGCCACTGATGGATCTGCGTAAGCGTACTTTGAGGGGTTTTGGCTACTGGATACCGTTTTGCAGCGCCAACTAAGGTGAGTTTGGTCAAAGCCTCAATTGGTGTTTGTCCCCGCGGAACCGACTCTGTGGGATAGTTGTAGCGAATTTCATTTAGGCTAAAGTTACAGCGTGCGGCCACGAGTAGTGAATTAGCAAGCATCTGCTCTGGGTATATGCCCGACAAATTTTCCCGATTTCGAAGGTGCTTCTCGGCATTGCCGCGTAGTGCAAAACCGCTAGAAACAACCGACTGCCCTTGCCGTATAGCAGTAAGGACATCCAAGATTGGCTTTCGCACGATGGCGTGCATGTGGACATCACCTGTGGCCACTAGGGGCACGCCAACTTGAGCAGACAGCTTTTGCAGATGAATCAGCTGCAAATCATCGTCGGTACTGCCGGATAGATGGCCGCCTAACCAAAGATTGCTACCTAAAACGGACTTCGCAGTCTTTAGCTCAGCCCGGTTGACCGCGTTTGGGACATTTCGCCGCGGTATGTAGATGACCTGGCATTCATTCAGCATTGCAAAGTCTTCACGCCACACTACTTTGTAGTTTCCTTTGGTTGCTTTGCGTCTTGCTGCGGTAATGAATTCGCATAGATTGCCCCAGGCTTTTAAGTTCGCGACAATTGCTATTAGATAACAATGGTCATATGCGAACTTACTACCCAACAGTAGCTTTAACGTACAACCATTAGTCTTTAGCTCTTGCATCTTCAAATGCGCTTTAACCGCACCGGCCATTGAGCATTCGTCAGTAATGGCCAAGGCCGCATATTGCAGTCGGCAAGCGCGGGCAACCAACTCTTCAGGATGCGATGCACCTTGTAAGAAACTGAAATTGCTCACGCAATGCAATTCTGCATACCCTGGCAACAGTTTATCGCGCATTTTTTTCCAAGGTGCACGCTTGGCACTTGCATTAGTGATCAGTCTGCGTACGAGCTATCGCGTTTATCGTCTTACCGATGGTCTTCACTCCATGCCAAAACTCATGACTTCAGACCAGCTTCGCTAGGCGCCGTATGCACTTAAATATAAGCAATATCCCAAAACGAAAAACAAAAAAGCCCAACAGTTTCCTGTTGGGCTTTTAGGGCTGTAAGAGCCTGACAATGTCCTACTTTCACACGGGAACCCGCACTATCATCGGCGCTGAGGCGTTTCACTGTCCTGTTCGGGATGGGAAGGAGTGGGACCACCTCGCTATGGTCATCAGGCATAACTTTTTTGTTGCTCTGATTTGGATCAGAACAACGAATTCATAGAGTTAATCAGTTTCAATTTAATGAACCACAATTAGTGGAATTTTGAATGCGTCACTTAGCATAACAATTTTTAAACTTCTTTTAAGAAAGTCAAAATTATAGGGTCAAGTCGCACGAGCAATTAGTATCAGTTAGCTTAACGCATTACTGCGCTTCCACACCTGACCTATCAACGTCCTGGTCTTGAACGACTCTTTAGGGGGCTCAAGGCCCCGGCAGATCTCATCTTGAAACGAG
>JANOQJ010000032.1:0-24200 GCA_031414805.1 Comamonadaceae bacterium | reverse complement strand
CCAGCGCCGCGCTTTCAGGCGGCAACAACCGAGCTACCGCCCGTTCCTTGAATGTTTGTCCGTATCGGGCCACTTTGATCCTTCTTCGCCACCACCGGGTTCTTGGTTCTATAGAGGCGACAAGTATTCTGACGCGGAGGGATCCCCCGCCAGCCTGAGATAGAGAGCTTCCCGGTAGTCTTGAGTTTGGTCATAGTCTAGATCGGTGAGAATCATACGCGAGGCATTTCCGTCCGCTACGTCCTTATTCAAAGTCCCGTGAATTTTGAATAGCTTCGTTGCACCCTGGTCAGCATGAATAGTGAAGTCGAAATTCGATGAAAATGCCGTTAGCGCTTTCGAAGCCTTCGCGTAAGCGAATTCTACGACCTCGTCATAGTTAGTTGAGTAAATACTTTTCCAACTGTACAACGGCAAATTTAGTATCGAGCCTTTCGCCCTTACTCCTTTGAACTCATCGCGAACCGCAGCGATCAAATCTCGGCGATTCCGCTTGCGCTCTGCCAGTCCTGAAATTTCGGAAAGAGTAAGACCCTCTGAGTCAATGTTGAAGTCTTGTGAAATTCGAGCAATAAGTTTCGTGACAGAGGGGGCATCTGAAGGTATTGAAGCCCCTGCACCGAAAATCAGAACCGTACGCTCAGGAACAATTTCATCAACTAATTCTTGAATGCTTGTGGTCATCTTCCATTCCTGTGAAATTTACTTGAAGCACCAGTATGCTTCAAATCGCCGATAACAAATGACGCGACCAAATGGTGGTCGACCTGCGCGAAGTAATGAAGCTCAACCGCGCGCAGTCCCGGCTAAATACGGGACGGATTGAAGAGTCACTGGATGAACATGCGGCCATCATGGCCGCACTGAGAAAACGGGATATTGTTGGTGCGCAGGCGGCGATGCGGGTGCATATAGATAGTGGGCATGAGACAGCCAATTAGAAATCAGGGTTGCCACCCAAGACCTGACCACACCTGGCCCCCCAGCTTCCGTCATAACCGGCCATCTTGCCTCATACGAATAAAGGATGTGCTATGCCGCTGAAGGGCATATTTTCAAAGCGTTTCGACTAGTGCTCCCCATTCCTGAGAAAGCAGTTACTTTTCAATTGAACGGATGATCCTCCAAGTGGCCTTCAAGTCTCTTGGGCTAGTTGCGCCTGAGCCGCCGAACCCTATAGCTGCAATGCCTGAGTGCTCCGGAAGATTGCAACAAGCTTGTTCGTCTCCGCAATAACGGCGTCCGCCCGGGTTTGTGCCGCAATAACGCCATCCAGAAAATGCACGATGGATCGCATTTTCGCCAGCTCGGATGCCGTGGGGGGGTTAAAGCTGATGTTCTGGGTGTAAAAAAGAATCTGGGCGGCGGACACCCTTGACCAGTCGGCCGCGTTGTAGCTCAATTGGACATCAATGGTGCGCGTTTCATTTGAATCGGCATGGCCCCTACGTGCAATCAGATCGCGATTTGCGCTTTGAAGTCCGATCATTGTCTGGGCCAGCGCCTCCAGATAGGCAAGGCTTTTAGCCGGGGTGGCGTTCTCTTTGTCGGTGACGGGCTGAGGCATTGTCTACTCCTTGACGTTTTTGGTTTTCGCTTCGCTGGCGCCGACTGCGCTGTTCGCTGTCTTTGCCGCGTTGTCCTGTTTTTTGGCTACTTCCGTATTCACCTCCTTGAGGAACGAAAAATAGAACTTCGCTTCATCCTTACTGGACGGCAATTCCGCCAGTTTTGCCAGCGAGGCAGAAGCCTCTGTCAGCTTCGCAGCTTTGACGTCGACAGCGCTCTTTGCCTTCGCAAGTGCTTCGACACTCTCCGCATCCTTGTCCACTTGTTCCTTGCGTTGTTTGATCGCAAGATCGGGCACGCGCTTCAGCGCCTCAATCATCTTTAGCCAGTTTTGATCTCCGGCTACGTCTCGCGCAGCGATTGCACGCTGCACGCTTTGCTCATTACTCACTGTTGACTTTTGCAGATAACTCAGGGTGCTGGTTCGCGCTTTGGCTATCTGGTCTCGTGAGGCGGCGAAAGCAACTGCGTCTGTCTTTACCTTCTCGACATAGACGCTGAGAACCTTGGAGTCTTGCCGCAACTGGTCATCGGTTGCGCAACCTGTGAGCAACAAGATTGGCAGTAAAAAAGGAATAAGTTTTGAAATTAGTCTCATGTTTAGTGCTCCTACTTGACGCGGATGGCGATTGCGCTGAACCCAAGTGCATTGATGAGGTTAGACAGATCCTCAGCCTTGAACCCACTGGCATAGATCTTCGAGATCTGGATAACCGGCGTGAGAATGAGATTTTCCGTTTGCGCCAAAGCCACTTCTGAATCATCGAGCACCGCTTCATGGCCTTGAGCAATAAGCTGATAGTCGATGAGTTCCTGTTCTGCACGCCCGATGGTCATCGAGTTGATGAAGGCCGAAAGCGCTTCCGCCACAAGAAGTCTGCATCCCTCATCGCCTTTGTTGAAGTCGCTGTACAGCGATCCTGTTACCGGACATACGGAACGCTTCTTCGCGATGGTCAAGAGCGCCTTGTCGGCCTCGTTGAGGAAGAAGATTTCCTGCTCCATCGCGGTGATTTTCTTCTTCAGCAGTGCGATTCGTTCCTCGCCGCGGGTAATGTGCTTCTGAAGCCCGTCAACCTCTTGCTTGAGGAACTCGGCCTCCAGAATAAGCGCGCTCATGAGCGGTTGTTCAGTAATGATCGCCTTCTCAAGGGCGCTGATAGCCGCCAGGCGCTTTTGAATGGCGGTCGCCTCGGCGGGCGTATCTCCTTTGAGCGCCTGGATCAGTTGATCGATCTCATCTTTACGCGCCTTGAACTGCTCGAGTTTGCCTTCGTCGAGCAGTCTGCTGAGGATTGGGTTGCTCGACAATGCCGTCGTCTGGGTAAGCGTGCCGAGCGATTCAAAGCGCTTCTTCAGTGTCTCTGAAAGGTCTTCCAGCTTGCCGGCTTGCGCTGGGGGAGGTTTCGTCACGGCGAGCGCGTCCGTGTAATTCTTCTTGGCAATAGCGAGTTGTTGCTTTATGAGATTGCGTGCGACCTCGATCTGCTCAATGGAGAGTTTTGCCACCAGGAACTCGCCCCCCTGCTTCTCAAGTCGCTCCAGCGAAGCCTTTGCCTCTGTGTAGGTCTTGCATGCATTTTCAAAGGTGGAGAACAGTGGGACCAACATCACGTCTGTCGGACGCTGGGACTCATTGATCGGGCATTGGAGGATGACCTGTCGCTTAGTTGGAGTCAGGTATGTCTGGCGAAGGGGTTCGAGATACGACTCGGCATCCCTGGCCTGCCGTATCGCAGTCTCAATCTGGATTGCGATCTCAGGGCTTTTGTTGTCGCCAATCAGCGCTTTGCGACGGTCGTCGATCCGACGCCTTAGCTCGTCCCAGCTGTTCTTGTTGTCAGTCGACGAGAGAATAGCTACCAGCGTACTGTCTCGAAGGCTGTTCTGATTTCGGCGGACGGCATCCTGCTCTTTCTTGTTGAAATCTTGTACAGCGAGCCGTTCGGGCTTCAAGGAACTCTTCAAATCAGCGCTGACGATGGATTCCTTGGCCTTTTTTGCCACCTCATCGTCGGAGGCGCTATAAATCCGTACCCCGGCGCATCCTTGTAAAAGAAACAGAAGAACGATGCCTGCTAATGTCGGCAGGCCCCGATGCGTGTCATAGGTCAAAGTGTTCTTCCTTAAATGGCGGTTCGTTATGCCTCGCTGCCCGGTGTCCGTCCCCTGGGGTCAGGTCAGGTCCGGTCTAACAAATCAACATTTGCACGACCTGACAGCCTCATTGCAAGACGTTAACGTTGAATTTCCTGAGAGGCTGTATCAGGTAACTTCGCGCATCGTCGTAAGTGTCGGGTCATGTCAGGTCTTGTCAGGTCTTGCAAATCAACATTTGGACAGCCTGACGCCCTCATGACAAGACGTTCACCAATTGCTTCTAAGACTACGCCATGCCGCAAAACATCGCATACCCAAAACAGATGAAGACATTTGAATCGCCGGGTTTGTACATATCAGTCGGGCTCCACACAGGCAGCTACAGATCAGCTAAGGTTTCGCAAAAGCGCACCGACGAATCTGATCCACGTGAATTGAGCAAACATCTGTGCATCAAGTCGCAGCGTGATTTGCAGCGGCTGCCCTGTACGACCGGATAAACCAATTCATTTGCTATGCATTAAATAGCTGCTTGAGCAATATTGATAAGGGCGGTCGCCTGTTTCAACCAGCAAGTCGCAGCAATCCGGGCATCGTGAAATTGCGCACCAACAGTTTGAACAGAATCGGCCAACTGGCGCAGCACAACCAAGTACCTGTCGGTTGGCATCAACAAGCGAGCGCCAGTTTGAGCCAGCACCTCCATCTGCGCAAAAGCTATTGCTCGCGGTGTGGGCTGCTTAACAATCTTGGCGTATCAGGCCAAGCGACCTGGTTTGGCGTCGGCCCCGTAGGACGAATCACCATGCGCAAACCCGACTCAATCAAGACTATTCGCTATTTTTTTGATAGCTTCTTGAGCAATATTTACAGGGGCTACAGCATCAAAAGCCTTAAAAAACCGCAGTGTCGTCCGTTCCTCAGTCGTGCAGGTAATCCCAAACCTTGGAAATCACAACCGAGCCTTCTCCTACCGAAGATGCGACGCGTTTAACGGATCCTGCACGCACGTCACCCACGGCAAAAACACCGGGTGCTGACGTTGCGTACGGTGAGTCAGCCCCCACGGAGGCGCCGGTCATGACGAAGCCTTTTTCGTCCAGCTTCACCAAGTTTTTCAGCCAATCGGTGTTGGGGCGAGCACCGACCATTAAAAACAGCCCTGAGGTTTCTATCAGCCTGGTTTGCCCGGTTTGGGCGTTGCGAATCGTCACGCCCTGGAGACGGTCATCGCCGTGCAGCTCGTCTGCGCCTGTATTCAAGTGAATCGTGACTTTCGGGTCAGCCTCCAAGCGGCCCAATAGATAGTCGGACATGGATGCCGCAAGCGATGGGCCGCGAACCAGCACGTGGACGTGGCGTGCAAAACGGCTCAAAAACATCGCGGCTTGCCCCGCCGAATTGCCACCGCCGATCACGATGGCGTCGGCCTTGCGGCACTGGCGCGCTTCCATGTCTGTGGCGGCGTAGTACACGCCAGCGCCTTCAAAGTTGTCGAGCCGCTTCAGCGGCAGGCGCTGGTATTGAACGCCTGTGGCGATTACCACCGCCTTGGTGCAAACCTCCCGCCCATCGGCCAGGCGCGCGCAAAAGAGCCCATCGTCGCGACGCACCAATAACGCCACACGGTGAGGCATGGCAAAGCGCGTACCAAACTTCATCGCCTGAATTTCCCCGCGCCAAAGCAAATCAGCGCCCGATATGCCGGTGGGAAATCCCATGTAGTTTTCAATTCGGCTGGACGTGCCGGCCTGCCCGCCAATGGCAATATCTTCAATCACCAGCGCCTGCAGCCCTTCTGCGCCGGCATACACGCCTGCCGCCACGCCCGCTGGGCCGCCGCCAACAATCAACACATCCACCACCTCGTCAAATGCAATATCCAGACTTAAACCCAGCAGGGCTGCAATTTTTTCAGGGTTTGGATCTGCAACGACCTGATCGCGCCCAAAAATGACGGCGGGCTCGCCAGCGCGAATACCGCAGGTGTTGGCCATCAACCAGGCTTCTTCCGAATCCAACGCAATAGATTTGAAGGGAATGAGATTGCGGCTGGCAAATTCTGCGACGGCACGAATGTCTTTGCTACTTTCAAGCCCGATCAACTGCAGGCTGCTGTCACCCGATTCCAACTGCCGACGCCGCCGCGCCGCCAACACCGAAATGATGATGTCCGACATCTCCGGCACACTGGCCATCAAGGCAAGCATCGCTTTGCGCGGCACCTCAATCACGCGCGTTGGCAGGGCCGCGCGGAATGAAAACGAAAAGCTGCCCCCATTTAAAAGTGCAATCTCTCCCAAAAACTGGCCAGCCCCCAGGGAATGCGCAAGGTGGCGCTCCCCCGTGCGCGGGCTTACCACCTCAATTTCGCCTTCTTCGACCAAGATAAAGCGGTCTACCGCCTGCCCGGCCTGCGCCACCATGTCCCACTGCGCATAGTTTTTCTCGGAGCCGAGTTTTCGCAGTGCCGCGATATGCGCTTGGCTCAGCGGGATGCGTTTGGTTTGTTGGAGGTCAAATGCAATGGTTTCCATACTGTCCTAGTTGAATAGCCTGTTGAATGCCTGATCGTTTGAAAACCAGATTCGCTCATTTTCGACGCCGAAAATGACCGGAATCGCTCAATGCGCCTTGTCCCAGTTCTGCCCCCCTCAGCCAGCAACGGCACCGCAATTTGCGCAACCCCCGCCATCAGCCGGGGAATCTCCGTTTTAAGCCAATCCACTTCCCATCAGGCACCCTGATTTGCGTCTACAACTCAAAAGCATGCTGCAGGCATAGCGTGCCGCAGAAAATCTACGCCATCGCTGTCAAGCCTTTACGTGAACGGCTTGTTTTGGACGCAGGCTCAAAACCAATTACCAAGCGATGCCCCATGACTTCTGCAGCCCGTTGCAGGGTCGACAGCGTAATGGACGTGTTATCGGGGTCGAGCAGGCGACGCACCTGCGTGCGACTGGTGTGCATGCGCTGGGCTAACTCAACTTGTGTCAGCCCTGTGCCTTGCAGGAGGCCGACCATTACTTTTTTGATGGCTCGCGCCTCTACCTCTGCGGCAATATCTTCTTCTGCCAAAAATTGGTCAAAGTCTTGGCCCACATAGCCGGTGTCAATTGTCTTTGCATGTTTCATGGTGAATCTCCGTTAGTGTTAGCGCACAGCCTTGGTCGCATGGCTGTCATGGTTTGATCTGCTTCCAGCGCTTTTGCGCCAATGCCAAATCTGCGGGCGCTGTCTTGGGCGTTTTCTTGATAAAACCGTGCAGTAAATACATGGTGTTGCCCTCCACAGCAAAAATCACCCGTGCAATACGGCTCGCTAGCTGCGTACGCACCTCCCACAGGTCGCCGTGCAACTGCTTAACCAGTGGCATACCCAATGGCCAGCCAAATTGCACGGACTGAATGTCGCCACCTACCTCCGTGCGCTCCTCTTTGGTCAAGCTCTTAAGCCAATCCCGCACTGGTTGCGACGGTGGGTCTAAGCCTTTTTGAGCGTAAAACGCAGCAGACAGTTTAGGAAGCAAGACAGCGTTTTGAACCAAAAAAGGTGCACGCACAAAAGGGAACTCTGATTTACCCCGTGTGGTGCTGCGGCACACCACCAGCTTCGCAACTTGCCTAGACTGGCACGCGACGGAGGTTTACAGGATGCATCGCCACCACATAGGTGGTTGATCAGGTGGTTTGCCGCTTTTTTTTGCTACTTATTTGATATCTTCCTGAGCAATACTTTCCAGGGCTAGCGCCTGATCTATTGATACGGCCCGAAGAGGTATTAAATTTCCGTTCGGGCTGAGGTGGTTGCTCCGACCATCCTGAGGTATCGAAGGACGCCCTTATGAGCCCTTCGATACCTCAGGGCGAACGGTTTTGTACTTCATCGGGCCGATCAATAAGCAAAAAACATTCTCACCCAGGCCGTCAATGCGCCTCATCCCAATTCGCGCCCACCCCCACCTCCGCCAGCAACGGCACCCGCAACTGCGCCAGCCCTGCCATCAGCCGCGGAATCTCGGTTTTTAGCCAGTCCACCTCAGCATCGGGCACCTCTATGTGGCTTGGGCTGCTGTTTGAATTTAACGCTTAAGCCGCGTGCAAATGAGCCTGCTTTTTCGGCCTACCGCCCAGCTTGCCATTGGCACGGGACGATTGCGCTTTGGCGACGCTGGTGGTGCGGCCACCAGCAGCGCCTATTTCAGCCATCCATTGCTTGGTACCCAGCACGCCTTTGACCAAGCTGGGCACGTACAGGTCTGCGTCCAGCTTGGGCCAGTGCAGCCCCAGGCCAGCAGCTTGAATCTGGATGGTGCGCAGGTCGCTCACTTTGGCACCGGCCAAGCCCTCGGCCTGCTCAACGGGGAATTCAAATGCGCAGCCGTTGTTCAGCTCAACGTGGATGCGCCCGGCCTGGTAGCGGGCGGCAGTGGCCAACGGGCCACGCGCTAGCAGGCGCTGGCCTTGTTCGGTGGCTTTGGCAAAGCTGGCTTCGTCTATCAAAATAGTTTTGCGTTTAGGTTCAGGTCTAGATGTGGCCATGGATTCGTCCCCATTCATTGCAAAGATGCACTATGTTGGCTTGCAGGTAGTCGGCTATCAACTGGAGCTGGCGCAGGCTGAAACCGACGGTACTCATCAGTTGCACTTGCCCTAAGTCGCACAGGAGCTCGAACCGTGCATGCTCCTCCACCCCAATCACATGTGCATGCGGCGGACGATGGTCGTTGGTAAAAATTACTACGCGCCAGCCTTTGAGGACGGGTAGAACATTGGGCATAGAGGATTTTAACCTATACACGCTTAGGTTTAAGCCGCAAACAAGGGCAGCGCATCGTCCCCCGTAGGTTCATGCCCTCAATGCGCCTCATCCCACGCGCATGTCAATGCGCCTCGTCCCAGTTCAGCCCCACCCCCACCTCCGCCAGCAAGGGCACCCGTAGCTGCGCCACGCCCGCCATCAGCCGCGGAATCTCGGATTTCAGCCAGTCGACCTCGCCATCGGGCACCTCAAACACCAGCTCGTCGTGCACCTGCATGATCATTTTGGTGCCGCGCTTTTCATCGTCCAGCACCTGCTGCACCTTGACCATGCTGAGCTTGATCAAGTCTGCCGCCGTGCCTTGCATGGGGGCGTTGATGGCGGCGCGTTGGGCGCCGGCTTTGCGGGGGCCGCGGTCGCGGATTTCGGGGAGGTAGAGGCGGCGGCCGAAGACGGTTTCTACATAGCCTTTGGCCTCGGCGGAGTGACGGGTTTCGTCCATGTAGTCTTTCACGCCGGCAAAGCGGGCGAAGTAGCGGTCGATGTAGCTTTTGGCTGCTTTGGTTTCGATGGACAAGGCTTTTGCCAGACCGTAGCTGCTCATGCCGTAGATCAAGCCGAAGTTGATGACTTTGGCGTAGCGGCGCTGCTCGCTGCTGACCTGCTCAGCGCTCAAGCCAAACACCTCGGCGGCGGTGGCGCGGTGCACGTCAATGCCGTCGTGAAAGGCTTTGAGCAAGGCAGCGTCCTGGCTGATATGGGCCATGATGCGCAGCTCGATTTGTGAGTAGTCGGCGCTGGCGATTTGGTGGCCCGGCGGGGCAATAAAGGCCTCGCGCACGCGGCGACCTTCAGGGGTGCGGATGGGGATGTTTTGCAGGTTGGGGTCGTTGCTGGAGAGGCGACCTGTGACGGCGATGGCCTGCCCGTAATGTGTGTGCACCCTGCCCGTGCGCGGGAGGGCGAGTTGGGCCAGTTTGTCGGTGTAGGTGCCCTTGAGTTTCGACAGGCCCCGGTGCTCGAGAATTTTGGCGGGCAGCGGGTAGTCTTCCGCCAGTTTTTCCAGCACATCTTCATCGGTGCTGGGCACGCCGCTGGGGGTTTTTTTGATGACGGGCAAGCCGAGCTTGACGAAGAAAATTTCACCAATCTGCTTGGGTGACCCGAGGTTAAACGGCTGGCCCGCCAGGTCATGCGCTTCTTTTTCCAGTTGCAAGATGCGGTTACCCAGCGCATGGCTTTGCGCGGCCAGTGTGGGCGCGTCAATCAGCACGCCGTTGCGCTCGATGCGAAACAGGGCTTCGCTGCTTTGTATTTCCAGCTGATAGACAAAGTTCAGCTTCTCATCCGCCTGCAAAAGCGGCCACAGTTTCTGGTGCACCTCCAGCGTCAAATCCGAGTCTTCGCATGAATATTGGGCGGCCTGGTCAATGCTGACCTGGTCAAAGCGAATTTGGTGCGCGCCCTTACCGCACAGCTCTTCGTAGCTCAGGCCTTTGCGGCCCACGTGGCGCAGCGCCAGGCTTTCCAGGCTGTGGGGCTTGTGCACTTCCAGCACATAGCTCTGCAGCATGGTGTCGTGCACATAGCCATGCACTTCAATGCCGTGGTTGGCGAACACGTGGCGGTCGTACTTGACGTGCTGGCCCAGTTTTTTGTGTGCGCCGTTTTCCAGCCAGGGTTTCAGGCGTGCCAGCACCTCGTCGCGCGGCAGTTGGTCGGGCGCGCCGGGGTAGCTGTGGGCCAACGGGATGTAGCAGGCGTGGCCAACCTGCACGCTGAACGAGATGCCCACGATTTCGGCGCGCATTTCATCGAGTGAGGTGGTTTCGGTGTCCAGCGCCACCAGGTCGGCGGCCTGGGCTTTGGCCAGCCAGGCGTCCAGGGATTCCCAGGTGAGCACGGTGTCGTAATGCGTCTGGCGCGGGGCTGCGGTCGGTGCGGGGGCTTCGTCCAGCAGGCTGGTGGCGTCATCGACAGGCGCAACCGCAGCCAGGGCACGCGCCAGACCTTTGAAACCGAAGCGCTCGCTAAACGCCTTCAGCCCCGGGTCGTTTTGTTCGCCCAAACGAATGCTGTCAAACGAGGGCAGGCCGGGTAACTGCGCGCTCAGGTCGCAATCGGTTTTGACGGTGAGCAGCGCCCTGCCCTGCGGCAACCAGTCGAGCGCGCGGCGCAGGTTCTCGCCCGCTGCGCCTTTGATCTCGCCAGCGCGGGCCACCAGCGCGTCGAGCGATCCGTATTCGGTGAGCCATTTCACCGCCGTTTTCGGGCCGACTTTTTCCACGCCGGGCACGTTGTCCACGCTGTCGCCCACCAGGGTCTGGTAGTCGACCATCAGGCTGGGCGGCACGCCGAATTCGGCGGTCACGCCGGCCACGTCGCGGCGGCGGTCGTTCATGGTGTCGATCACCATCACCTGGTCGTTAACGAGTTGGGAAAGGTCTTTGTCGCCGCTGGAGATCACGGTGGCAATGCCGTGTGCGCTGGCGGCCACGGCCAGGGTGCCGATCACGTCATCGGCCTCCACACCGGGCACGTCCAGCACCGGCCAGCCCATCAGACGCACCACTTCATGAATGGGCGGAATCTGGCTGCGCAGGTCGTCGGGCATGGGCGAGCGGTTGGCTTTATAGGCGGGGTACATCGCGTCGCGAAAGGTCGGGCCTTTGGCGTCGAACACACAGACCGCGTAGTCGGCCTGCACGTCTTTGCGCAGCTTTTGCATCATGTTGATGATGCCGCGTATGGCCCCTGTGGCCGGGCTGGTGGGGTCACCCGGCACGGCGCGCAAATCAGGCATGGCGTGAAAGGCGCGATACAAGTAACTGGAACCGTCGACCAGCAGCAGGGTTTGTTTGGGCGGTGGGGTGAGTAGGTCTAAAAGGTCGGTCATCTGGGCATTGTGCATGGGGCGCGCCTCAGTCTGTGGGGGTAAAACCGCAGGCCTACAATCTGTAAATATGACCCATCACCACCTGCTTTTGGCCTGTTTTCTGCTCCCACTGGCCGTGGCGAGCGCATGGGCACAAAATTCAAGCCAAACCAGCCTGCAGCCCAAGCAGAATCTGCTGGAGCAGCTACAAAAAGAAGAGCAGTCTACTGCCAGCCGCAACGACCAGAAGATCCAGCGCATCCGCATTGAAGACGCGGGTAGCCGCATTGACGAGCTGCGCGTGGGCGGTGAAACCCAGAGCGTGACGGTGCAACCCAAGCTGGACATGCCCGCCTGGATGGCCTGGGAAGTGCAACCCAGCGACGGTGCCCGCAGCCGCCCGGAAGCCAAAGACCGCCGGGGCGGCGAAAGCGGTGCGCAACGCGTGTGGAACGTGCTGTCGTTCTGATCCAGGCCCTTGACTATCACCCCCACGCATGGCCGTCTTCACCGAAGTTTCTGAACCCCAAGCCCACGAGCTGCTGTCCCGCCTCCAACTAGGTTCGCTGCAAACACTGCGCGGCATTGAAGGCGGCATTGAAAACACCAACTACTTTGCCACCACCGCCAGTGGCAAATACGTGCTGACCCTGTTTGAGCGGCTCACGCACACGCAACTGCCCTTTTATTTGCACCTGATGAAGCACCTGGCCGAGCGCGGCATTCCGGTGCCCAACCCGCAGGCCGACGCGCAGGGCAACATCCTGCACACCGTGTGCGGCAAACCCGCTGCAGTGGTGAACTGCCTGAGCGGGCACAGCGAACTCGCCCCCACCGCCGCCCATTGCGCTGCCGTGGGCGACATGCTGGCGCGCATGCACCTGGCCGGGCGCGACTACCCGCGCCAGCAACCCAACCTGCGCGCCCTGCCCTGGTGGAACGAAACGGTGCCCGTGGTGCTGCCGCACCTGCAGCCCGACCAGGCCGCGCTGCTGCAAAGCGAACTGGCCTTCCAGAACCATGTGGCCGCCAGCAGCACCTACGCAGCGCTGCCGCGTGGGGCGGTGCATGCCGATCTGTTTCGCGACAACGTGATGTTTGACGGCTCGAAGCTCACCGGCTTTTTTGACTTTTACTTTGCGGGTGTGGATGCCTGGTTGTTTGACGTGGCCGTGAGCCTGAACGACTGGTGTGTTGACCTACCCACCGGCACGCACGACGCGCCCCGCGCCACCGCTTTGCTGTCCGCTTACCAGGGGGTGCGCCCCTTCAGCCGCGCCGAGCGTCAGTTGCTCCCCGCCATGCTGCGCGCTGGCGCCCTGCGGTTCTGGATTTCGCGCCTATGGGACTTTCACCTGCCGCGCGACGCCGCCATGCTCAAGCCGCATGACCCCACACACTTTGAGCGCGTGTTGCGCGGGCGCTTGCAGCCCACAGCCATGCTGTAACAAACGTTAACTTTTTCACACTTTTTGCGTCAAAGATCTGCATGGATGTGCGATCGACGCCTTGCCCACCCACTGCCTGTATCCGCCAGGCCCTACCCGACGTACTTACCCATGAAACTCCAACTCGTCTCGCCTGGCACCGGTATCACATGGGTCAAACTGGGAATGCAAACCTTTTTCAAGCAGCCACTCGCCCTGTCGGGGCTGCTGTTCATGTACTTCGCAGGTGCGTCCGCGCTCACCCTGATCCCGGTCATTGGCCTGGCACTGGCGCTGGCACTAGTACCCACTGCAACCCTGGGTCTGATGGTGGCAGCCAAAGAGGCCAGCACCGGCAAATTTCCCATGCCCACGGTTTTTCTTGCCGCATTTCGCGTGGGTCGCCAGCAGATGCGCAACATGCTGGTGCTGGGCGTTCTGTATGCGGGTGCCTGCATGGTGGTGATGCTGCTCACGCCGCTGCTGGTGGCGGTGCCCGAGGTCGCCAAAGGTGCGGTCAATCCGTCGCAAGAGATGGTCATGAATCCGGCTTTTCAGAAATACCTGCTGGTGGGCGTGTTGCTGCAACTGCCTGTCGCACTGCTTTTTTGGCATGCGCCTGCGCTGGTTCACTGGCATGGTGTGTCGCCACTGAAAAGCCTGTTTTTCAGCATCGTGGCCTGCTTGCGCAATGGCGTGGCCATGGTGGTTTACGGCCTGGGCTGGTTTGTAGTTTTGTTTGCCTGCGTGTCGGTGATCGCGCTTGCGGCCGTGGTGACGGGCAGCCCCCAGTTAGCAGCATTGCTGTTGATGCCGGTAGCTATTTTGTTTGCCGCCATGGTGACTACTTCCTTTTACTTTTCTTTTCGCGACAGTTTTTTTGAGCCCCAAAAGCTTGACACCGTTGGAGACACCCATGACAGCGCACACCCTGGTTAGCCGCACCGAAGAAGAAGTGCTCTGGTATCAACGCCGCAGCTTTCTGCAAAACGCTGCTGCATTTACCGCCTTGGGCGGCTTTGCGGCAGCGCATGCGCAAGGCCGCAGCAACATCGTCGAGCTGCGCGGTGATGCCCAGGTCAACGGCCAACGGCTGTTTCCCACGCAGAGCATTCGATCGGGTGACCGACTGGAAACCGGACCGGGCGCGAGCCTGGTGTTTGTGATGGGCAACGCAGCGTTTCAGGTCCGCCAAAACTCACGCATGGCTGTTGAGAGCGGGACCACGTTGAGTGCCGTGAGCGTGCTGCGGATGCTCACAGGTGCCGTGGTCAGCGCGTGGGGCAAGGGCAGCAACCGCCAAATCATCACGCCCACCATCACCGCCGGCATTCGCGGCACAGGGGTGTACACCGAGGTGCTGCCGGCGCAGAACTACCGCAGCTACTTTTGTAACTGCTACGGCACGGTAGACCTCGAGGCCGGCACCAGCAAAACCACTTCGCAGGCGGAATATCACCAGGCGTTCTGGGCTGAGCCACAAACCACAGCCAACGGCTTTTTAACGCCAGCCAAAGCGATCAACCACACCGACGAAGAGCTGGAATATTTAGCCAAGCTCATCAACCAGCGAACGGCCTGGCAGATTGCTGGCAAAAAAGGCACTAAAGACGGCAGCGGTTACGGGCAGGAGAAAAAGTAGGCTGTTGTTTGCGGCTTGTCGCTTTCGTGATAGCGTTGCACGGTGTAACAAAACCCTTGAAGGATTTCTCATGACACAGCACAGTTTGGTAGGCCGTACCGAAGACGAGGTGCTGTGGCACCAGCGGCGCAGTTTTCTGAAAAATGCGGGTGCCTGGACGGCGCTTGGTGGTTTTGGGGCGGCACATGCGCAGCAGCGCAGCAACATCGTGGAGTTGCGTGGCGACGCCCAGGTCAATGGGCAGCAGTTACGCGCCCTGCAAACCATTCAGAGCGGCGACAGCGTTGAAACGGGCCCAGGCTCCATGCTGGTGTTTGTGATTGGAAACAGCTCGTTTTTGGTGCGCCAGAACAGCCGCTTGCGAGTGGACCGCGGTGCCACGTTGAACACGGTCAGCGTGTTGCGACTGCTCACGGGTGCCGTTGCCAGCGTATGGGGCAAGGGCAGCAGTCGGCAAATCATCACGCCGACCATTACCGCAGGCATTCGCGGCACGGGGGTGTACACAGAGGTACAACCCGATAAGGGGTTTCGCACTTATCTGTGCAACTGCTACGGAGAGGTGGACATACAGGCTGGCCCTAACAAGGCGCTGTCGCAGTCGATCTACCACCAATCTTTCTGGGCTGAACCTGTGCCCAGCTCACCAGGCCGCTTTCTGCGCCCCGCCAAATCCGTGGAGCACACAGACGAAGAGTTGGAAAACCTGGCCAAGCTGGTGGCCCAGCCCACGCAATGGCAAATCACCGGCCAACGCGGCGTCATGAACGGCTCTGGCTTCCCCGAAGAGCGCGCCGACCGCAGACACCCAGGCGCAGCGCCTGTGGTCACAGAAAACAAGTGAAGACGCCTGATTAGATACAGGCCTCAGACCGTCATTCCCGCGCTGGCGGGAATCCAGGCGCGGGGATCACGCAGAAGGCAGGGTGGGAGCGGTGCTGAGGTGGATTCCCGCGTGCGCGGGAATGACGGGTTTGTAGATGTCTGAGGCCTGTACCCAATCAGGTGAAAACGGGTTACAGCCCTTATAAATGCTGCTCAAGCAGCTATTTATTTAATAGCAATTTAAAACAAGGAAAGAGACACATGGTGCCCGTAAACCGCAGAGACATTCTCGTCAAAACCTCAGCGCTGACGCTGGGCACGCTCACCGCCCAAGCTGGTTTTGCGCAAGCCACCTGGCCGTCTAAGCCGCTGCGTCTGGTCGTACCGTTTGCCCCCGGCGGCAGCAGCGAAATCGTGGCCCGTGCGGTGGCCGGCGAAATGGCCAAAACCATCGGTCAGAACGTGTTTGTTGAAAACAAACCCGGCGCTGCAGGCAACATCGCCATGCAGGAAGTAGCGGCCTCCACCGATGAACACACGTTGATCCTGGGACACATCGGCACGCTGGCCGTGAACCCCTACATTTTTGCCAAACTGCCCTACGACGCGGCCAAAGAGTTTGTGCCGATCACGTTGGTTTCCAAAGTGCCCAGCCTGTATGTGGTGCACCCCGACCTTCCCGTCAAAGACCTGCGTGAATTCATTGCGTATGCCAAGGGCAAACCCGGCCAGTTGAACTACGGCTCGGCTGGCAACGGCAGCGCAGGCCACCTGGCGTTTGAGTACTTGAAAATGGTCAGCGGCACTTTCATGGTGCACGTGCCGTATCGCGGCACCGGCCCCATGGTCACCGACCTGATGGCCGGGCGCTTGCAGGCTGCATCAGTCGGCGCGCCGGCGCTGATTCAATTCATCAAAGCGGGCAAGCTGCGCTGCATCGCCACCGGAACCACCACCCGCCTGCCGCAGTTGCCCGACGTGCCCACGGTGGCCGAACAGGGTTTCCCGGGGTTCGAGATGACGCAGTGGTACGGCCTGCTCGCGCCAGCCAAATGGCCCAAAGCCAATATTGCCAAGCTCGAAGCCGAAGCCATCAAGGCCACACGCAGCGCAGCCGTCAAAGACAAGCTGGCCATCGACACAGCGCTTGCAGTAGGCAATACCGGCGCGGAGTTTGATGCGTTCATCAAAGCCGAACAGGCCCGATGGAAGCCGGTGATCGCGCGGGCGCAGATCAAACCAGACGGGGCTTGAGTGGTGGCGTAGGCCGGACCACGCTCATCGGGTCGCCTTGAGCCAAATTGTTATATTTGTTTACAAATTGCTCCGAATTGGTGCAAAAAATCACAGCGCAATTGATTGGGAGCTTGTCTTTCTACATACAAAAAGTGACAATTTGGTGACACTACCTATCAATGGTAGTTGAAAGGTCATCATGAAAAAACACGCGTCACTCATCGTTTTATGTTGCTTGGTCGCCCCGCTACAGGCGCAGCTCCGCTACGCGGGGTCTGACACGGTCGAACCCGTGGTCGACGCGGCACGAACCGCCTTCAGCCGAAGCCACCCCAACTTCAAACTCAATCTCAACAGCGTGGGCACCAGTTCCGGGTTTCGTGAGCTGTGCACCAACCGGGCATTTTTTGTGGGCGCATCACGCGCCATCAAACCTGATGAAGCCAAGGAATGCGAGCGCGCAAGCGTGACACCGGTCGAAGTACCTGTCGGGTTAGACGCTGTGGTGCTGGTGGTGTCCAGCAAAAATAATTTCGTCAAAGACCTGAGCATTGACGACATCAAGCGTATTTACGGACCGCTGGCGACGGGCAAACTGGTGAGCTGGAATGCCGTGCAACCTACATTTGCAGACCAGCCACTGCGTGCGGTAGGGGTGGGCATTAAACACGGCACGTTTGACTTTTTCCACGCGGCCATTGGCAACGGAAAATTCGTCCGCAGTGACTATAAAGACACCGTTCACCATGAGGAAACCGCCAAAATCGTTGCCGCCGACCCTGGTGCCATTGGCTATGTGCCGTTGTCGGTAGCCAAGGACTTTGCGTCGCAACTGCGCATTGTCAACATCAACTTCGGCGAAGGCCCTATAGAGCCGACAGAGCAAAGCATTCGCTCCGGCAAGTACGGCGCACTGTCGCGCACTACCTACTTTTATGTGAACCTGCCCGCGCTGGTGAAGGCGGGCGGTGAGTCACATGAGTTCATCAAAGACTTGATGACCAACCTGGCCAAATACGTCAGCTTTGCCAACATGACCACGCTGTCGCCTCAGCAGTATCAGGAAACCGCCAAGCGCGTGGGGTTCGCGCGAACGCCGTAACCCAGGACGGGTCAACCAGGATTGCGGGCTTTGTAGTCTGCAATTGCCTTGGCCAAGTCGGCATATTCTTCGCAGGTTTTGTTGCCGCAAATGCCTTCCAGCAAAGCGAGGTGTTTTTCGGCTTCTGCTGGCTTTTTGTCCATCAAATACGCCTCGCCGATGTATTCGTGCGCACCCTTGTGCTTGGGGTCCAGCTTCAACGCGATGTTGTAGTGCTCGAAGGCTTTGGCCAGATTCGGTGACGACGCTTTGCGGTAGCTGTAGGCCAGCAGGTTGTGCGCATCGGCGTTGCGAGGCTCATCTTTCACGACAGCGGTCAACTCACTCTGTGATTTGCGCCAATCTTTCGCCTCGATGGCTTTACGGGCATTAGCCATGCGGTCTGCCGCGGACGGCGCGCTGGAGACCGATGGGTTGCTGCCAGGGGTGTCGGCAGCGATGGCTGGCAAGGTAAACGCCAGGGCAGTGGTGGCCAGCAAAGCGGCGATGACGGTATGTTTGATCACGTTGCACTCCAAAGCAAAACAGGTGGTGGATGATGCACAAAGTGTGCGCGAAAGTTTCCCGGGTTCCCGAGATAAAACGCACAGGCTGTGGAATTGGACGCAACGTAATTCGCAACAAAAAGTATCGCCGCCTGCAAATTCAAGCGAAATCGGACGTTTACCCTTGCAGAAACTGCTCAAGCAGCTATTGAATCGATAGCGCTATTTGGCTGGCACAAAATCAGCGCGCGCGATGGTCTCAGCTTTCGGTTTGGCTGTCAGCTTGTAGGCAGATGCCACCGTATCGACCATGCTTTGCACGCGCCTCATGTCGATATGACCCAGACCTGTTTCTACGACAGTCGGCGTCATCACGAAGGTGTCGAAAGCCAAGCGTGCACGGCGCCACTCAAACTGCTCATCGATAGAAGCGTCAGCTTCTTTAACGGCCTTAACGGCCTCCCGGGTGTCACTGAGAGCCGCTTTCAACGCAGCGTGATAGGCGCGCACAAAACCGGCGACCGCTTTTGGCTGCTCATTCAAAAACTTGGGATTAACCATCAAAACGTTACCGTAGAGTCTCAAGCCTGCTTCGTGAAACGGAAACACGTTGTACGCGTGGCCGGACATGCCTTGGCGCTCAATGTTCAGCATGGTGGTGAAGTAAAAGCCCGTGATACCGTCCAACTGGCCCTTGGCGAATGCCTCTTCCCGCTTGGCGGCGTCCACGTTTTCCCACTTCACTTCACCGGTTTTCGCCCACATGGAGTACACCGGCCACAACTTGCGCCCGCCGTCAAAAGGCGGCGCTCCCAGCTTTTTGCCCGCTAGCTCGCTCGGCTTCGTGGCGCCCGAAGCTTTGCGAATAAACAGCGACGCGGGCGTCCGTTCGTACAAAACATATACGGCAACCGGTGGCGGCTCGGCAGGCGTTTTTGAAGCGTGTTCAATCAACGCACTGAAGTCGCCGAAACCCATGTCGAACTCGCCGCTGGCCACTTTGGCGACGGTGGCACCAGAGCCTGTTCCGGGCGTGAGGGTGACTTTGAGATTTTCTTTTTGAAAGTAGCCTTTGTTGGCCAGCAGCAAGGGGGCCGCTTGTCCTTCCCAGCGCCAATCGTTCAAGAATTTGATGGCGACCGGCTGCGCCAAAACCACAGGACTGCCCCCCAAGCTGAATACCGCCGCAGCAAAGCCGAACAACAACCGTAAAGAAGCAAAACGCATGTTAGATCTCCAGTGTTAAATGCACCATAACAGTGCAATTGTGACTGTTTTTTACATAACTGGTGCCTCGCGCCGCATGCCCACCGTTTTGCAACAACGATTCAGTCACGACTCTGTTGGATTGACCGCACGAAGAACCGAGCTTTATCAACCGAAAAGGCCAATACCTCATGTTCTACCTGCTCAAGAAGCTATTTAATTGATAGCACTTTTAGCGCGGTGGACCAAATACAACAGCCAGCGACTGTGCAACCGAACGGGTCTTGCGCAGATCCTTGAGCAAAGTCACCCAGCCGTGAAACGCAATGCGCACCGGGTTGTAGCTGTGCAGCGGCGTGGTCAGGCCATACACGATCTTGATGTCATCGCGCTCGGCCACAAAGGTGCCAAACAAGCGGTCAAACACGATCAGCACACCGCCGTAGTTGCAGTCCAGATACTCCGGGTTGCTGCCGTGGTGTACCCGGTGGTGCGAGGGCGTGTTCAGCACCCATTCCAGCGGGCCCAGCTTGGGAATCCAGGTGGCGTGTATCCAGAACTGATAAAGCAGGTTGATCGCCAGGGCCGAGCCTACTGCCACGGGCGAAAAGCCCAGCCACACCAGCGGCACAAAGAACAGGCCGCTGCCCGCCAGTTTGCCGGTCCAGCCCTGGCGCAGGGCCGCGATCAGCGTCAGGTCGTTCGGTGAGTGGTGCACGCAGTGCGAAGCCCAGAACCAGCGAACCCGATGGGCCGCGCGGTGGTACCAGTAATAACAAAACTCCTGCCCCACAAACAACAATGCAATCGCCAGCGGCGTGGACAACTGAATGGTCGTCAAACGATGCGTGTACGCCCAGACAAACACCGGCGCAGCCAGCGTGATGCCCAGCGCATCAATCAGTCGGCGGCCCAGCGCATCGGCCACCGAGGCACCGTAAGCCCGCCAGTCGTAGGGCTGGCGGACAAAGCTCTTGACCAGACCTTCCAGCGTGGCCACCAGCAGCACCGCAATGAATAAAACCGCCAACCCGCGGATGGGCTGGGTACTGAGGGTTGACAGTTGCATGGGCATTCCTTCGGCGGTTGTTTGTGGTGACGACGATTGAACGCTGTGGTGAACGCCAGAACGACCACGAACGGCGACGAATTGCGACAGTTTTGACACATGTCTGTCGCACCCACTTCCCCCCACTACAGTTGCAAACATGAGCAAACCTCTGGTGATGGTGGTGGACGACGATGGCGAGTTGGCGGCCATGGTGGCCGAGCTGCTGACGCGCGAAGGCTGGGCCGTGCACACCGTGTTGACCGCTGGCGATGGCGAGCGTGCCCTGAAGCAATGGCCGCCCGACGCGGTGGTGCTGGACGTGATGCTGCCCGACGCCAACGGGTTTGACGTGTGCCGCCGCTGGCGTGCGGCCTACCCCAGCTTGGGCATCTTGATGCTGACCGCGCGCGGTGACCCGATGGACCGGGTGCTGGGACTGGAAATTGGTGCCGACGATTACCTGGCTAAGCCCTTTGAGCGACGCGAGCTGGTGGCCCGCATCCGGGCCTTGCTGCGCCGCCAAGCACCTGCTCGGGCGGATGCCCATCTGCTGCGATTTGATGACCTGACCATCGACCCGGTGGCCCGCCAGGTGCTGGCGGGCCAGCAGGTGGTGGACTTGACCACCATCGAATTCAAGCTGCTGCTGGCGCTGGCCCGCGCGCCGGGCATTGCCCTGGCGCGTGAGCAATTGAGCCAGGCAGTGCAACGCAGCCGCTACACACCGCTGGACCGCACGGTCGATGTGCAGGTCGCGCGGCTGCGGCGCAAGCTGGCAACTGCCAGCCCAGGCACCGAGTGGATCAACACCGTGCGCGGTGAAGGCTATGCCTTTGTACCGCGCGCCCGCGTGCTGCGCGCGTGATGGCCCACTACTTCCCACGCAGCCTGTTCGCCCGCCTGTTGATAGCCCAGGTTGGCTTTGTGCTGACGCTGGCGCTGGTGTTGGGTGCCTTGTTTTATGTGCAGCGCAACCGGGACATTGCGGTGCTGTATGCGCAGCTGTGGGCGCCGCAGCTGGTGCAGGCATTGGATCCAGCCACTGCTAACCACCCCGCATCACTGCGCACGGGCCCGCCCCCTGCTTCGGCTTACGAGCCGCTGGGATTTGCGCCGCGCGTGCAGGTACTGCGCCAGGCGCTGGCCGAGCGCGGCGTGGGCGTAGACAAACTGCTGTTCGATCTGGACGGCACCGAACCTGTCTTGTGGCTACATGCCTACCCAACCGGGGGCACAACGCCGCACCCGACGCCCCAGTGGCTGGGTCTGGATGCCCGCCCGGTGCTGCCCGAGTGGTCGGCGCGCCTGCTGTGGGCCGCGCTGGCGCTGGTGTTGATCACGGTCGGTGCCAGTTGGGCATTTACCCGGCGTCTGACGCAGCGACTGCGCGCGCTCAGCGCGCGCATGCAGGCCCACGGCACGCAGCCCCACACGGTGCCGGTCGTACCCAACTCCAATGCTGCGGCAACCCCGGTCGACTCGCTGGAGGTCACCGCGATCGAAACAGCCTACGCGCAATTGCTCGCGCGCCTGCAGCAACACGAGCGTGAGCGGGCCCTGCTGCTGGCTGGGGTGTCGCACGACCTGCGCAGCCCCTTGAGCCGCATCCGCCTGGCGGCCGAGCTGCTGCCCGACACGGCCGAGGTGATACCCCGGCGCACCAGCATCGTGCGCAATGTGGATAACGCCGATGGCTTGATTGGCAGCTTTCTGGACTTTGTGCGTGCGGGCGAGCTGCAGTTGAATGAAACCGTTGACCTGGTTCAAATCGCCCACGCCGCGGCAGCCCGTTTTGATCGCCCCGATCACGAACTCAGTGTGCACGGCCCGGCCAGCCTGCCAATGACAGCCTGCAACAACCTGTTGATGGACCGGCTGATCTCCAACCTGATTGACAACGCACTCAAGCACGGCCAGTGCCCGGTTTGCGTCACGCTGCAGGCGCTGCGAGGCGACGGTGTGCGCATATCAGTACAAGACGCCGGTGCCGGCCTGCCGCCGGGCTCCGATCAAGACTTACGACAGGCCTTCGCTCGCGGCGACGCTAGCCGAGGCACCGCCGGTGCGGGCCTGGGCCTGGCGATTGTTCGACAAGTGGCTGCGCGTATGGGTGGCACGCTGGCGTTTGAGCAAACTACTTCAGGCAATCGGGTGACCGTCAGCTTGCGGGGTAGCAGCGCCTTCGACGGGCTCAATCAAAACCGAAGTTGATACGGCATCGGGCCGGAACCCCGTTCAGGCTGGTTCCCGCAGGCCAAGTGACGTACCCGTCATTCCGTCATGCACGCCGCAGGCGGCTGTCATTTGTCATCGGTTAGCTGCCAGATGAGTAGTTGCCATTTATGAGCAAAAAGCTTGCTTCGGCAGCAAGCACTTGGGCTATGCGCTATCAAAAAAGTAGCTTCAGTTTTTCTGGAACACCACCGCCCCTGAGACTTGACCGGCTGCCGATACCGCGCTGGTACCGTAAACCGCAGCAGCGCGGTAGGCGTTGCTGCCCGAAAAAAACCCGCTGACGGTGGTCGAGGCGTTAGACCCGCTAAAGGTCGGCGAGCCCGGCGTGAAGGTCACACCCTGTGTGAATGCGACGGTGGTTGAGCCGCCAAACAGCGCGTTGACCGAAACGCTGGCGGTGCCCAGGCCAAAGTTGGCGTTCATGTTGGCGCTGACCAGCTGGCCCGTGCCCAGCAGCGTGGATGTGGGGGCGGTGCTGCCTGCTAGCTGGTAGTTGGCAGTGCCGGTCATCGGCATGCTGGCCGTGGGTCGCCCGACGATGTAATGCACCGAATCCAATGCCTGGATGGTGGTGCAGGCGGCCGTGCAGGGTGGACTGTCTCTCACATTCTTTTTTTCGCTGGTGATCCAGTTGCCCCAGCCCACAAAATCTGCGCTGGAGACAGTGCCAATCGCGCCATACGCTCCCGGCGATGCGTTGTTGTCTTTGATGGTCAGCGTGCTGGACGTAGCAGAATTTCTGTCGCTGAAGCCAGTCAGCCGTTGACCCATGAAAGTGCTGGTTACCGTGCTGGGCGCGCCCGTTGCGTACGTCTGGCCGACCACCGACTGGCTGTTATCAGAAAGATTGATACGCAGGTCGGTCAGGGTGTTGCTGATGGGAATGGTGACGGGTGCCACCGATTGGGTCAGCGAAGCGGCACCGCCAAAGTTTCCATTGACCAGGCTGCTGGCAGCAAAGGCCAGCATTGCGTTCTGGGCATTGGGGCCACTGAAGCCGCCGTTGATAGTGGCAAGCCCGCAGGTATTGGCACCCGCGCCAGCGATGCAGTCCGGGTTGGACATTGAGACTTTGCCGGTAAAGCCTGAGCCGGTTCCGACTACACCGCCCTTGAGGTTGTAGCTTTGCCCGGGCAGGCTGACGCTCAGGTCAACGCCGACAAAGCTCGTGGCTGCGGCAAAGTCAACATTGAGCGAGGCACTGGTTAGGGCACCAGGCGTGCTGCCAATAGAGGTGTATACCGGCGTGGCATTAAGCAGGTTGTAGGTTGCCCGCTTGCCAGTGACGCTGGTAAAACTGGCAGTCGGGATGCCAGCCGCAAAGCCGGTTGAGGTCACGGTGGCGACTGGACCGGCAGTCCATGTGCCCGCAGTCCAGGTTCCGATCACCATGTAGTCGCTGTTGGCAACGCTTCCGCTGGTGGCGATCACAGTACCTGTACCCGTCAGGGTGCCCGTGATGGAGGCTGCCGCAAACGCCACGGGCAACGTGTTGTTTGCCACGTTGGTGCCGTCGCCGACGGTCAGTGTGCCGGTGCCATAGTTGCGCTGGTCGGTACCGCTGCTTTTCAGGCTGAAGCTGGTAAAGCCACTGGTCAAAGTGGTTTGTGTCGCAGGTGGCGGTGGTGGCGGTGGTGGCGGTGGTGATATAGGAAGAGCACAAGTCTGATGAGCAGTAACTCAATT
>JANOQJ010000031.1:0-122646 GCA_031414805.1 Comamonadaceae bacterium | reverse complement strand
AGAGATGGTGATGCCGGGAGACAACGTCTCCATCACCGTCAAACTGATCAACCCGATTGCCATGCAAGAAGGCCTGCGCTTTGCCATCCGCGAAGGTGGCAAAACCGTGGGCTCCGGCGTGGTTGCGAAGATTCTGGAGTAAGCGAACATGGCTACGAAACAAAAAATCCGCATTCGCCTGAAAGCGTTTGACTACAAATTGATTGACCAGTCTGCCGCCGAAATTGTTGACACAGCAAAACGCACCGGTGCAATCGTGAAAGGCCCTGTGCCTTTGCCGACACGCATCAAGCGTTTCGACATTTTGCGGTCGCCGCACGTGAATAAGACCAGCCGTGATCAACTTGAAATTCGAACGCATCAGCGGCTGATGGACATCGTGGATCCGACAGACAAAACCGTCGACGCATTGATGAAACTCGATTTGCCTGCTGGCGTTGACGTCGAGATCAAGCTGCAGTAACTGTGTTTTTGCTTTCAACGCGGACTTGCCTATCGGCACAGTCCGCGTTATAATTTGAGGCTTCGCTTTTCAAGGCGAAGATTTATCAACCGTCTTTCGCAATTCAAACGTTGTCGCCAATTGAAGTGACAGCGGCGGAAGTTTTGGAGAAAACAATGAGTCTTAGCAATCGTTTAGGGTTGCTGGGCCGCAAGGTGGGCATGATGCGTCTGTTCACTGATGATGGGGATGCAGTGCCCGTCACAGTGGTTGATGTTTCAAGCAACCGTGTCACCCAGGTCAAAACCCAAGAAACTGACGGTTATGTGTCCTTGCAGGTCACCTTCGGTTCCCGTAAAGCGTCCCGCGTCACAAAGTCCGCCGCAGGCCATCTGGCGAAAGCTGGCGTCGAAGCCGGTGAAATAATTCAAGAATTCCGAGTGACGGCCGATGTCGCTGCTAAATACGCGGCGGGTGTCACGGTTCCTGTCGCGGATATTTTTGCTGTCGGGCAAAAGGTCGACGTGCAAGGCACGACGATCGGCAAAGGCTTTACCGGCACCATCAAGCGCCACCACTTCAAATCGCAGCGTGCCTCCCACGGTAACAGCCGTTCGCATAATGTGCCCGGCTCCATCTCGATGGCGCAAGATCCGGGTCGCGTTTTTCCGGGCAAGAAAATGTCGGGTCACTTGGGTGTTGATACCGTCACGACGCAAAACCTTGACGTCATTCGCATCGACGAAGCTCGCCAGTTACTGCTCATCAGGGGTGCAATCCCTGGGTCCAAAGGTGGATTTGTAACGGTGCGGCCGGCCATCAAGTCGAAGCCTGCGGTAGAAGCAAAAGGAGCCAAGTAATGCAACTAGAGCTCTTGAATGACCAAGGTCAGGCGTCTGCCAAGTTCGACGCACCAGAAACTGTTTTTGGCCGGGCGTACAACGAAGACTTGATCCACCAAATTGTGGTGGCCTATCAGGCAAACGCCCGTCAGGGAACCCGTGCTCAGAAGGATCGTGAACAGGTTCACCACTCCACCAAAAAGCCTTTTAAACAAAAAGGTACAGGTCGTGCTCGTGCCGGTATGACCTCTTCGCCTCTGTGGCGTGGCGGCGGTCGGATTTTCCCGAACATGCCCGATGAAAACTTCAGCCAGAAAATTAACAAAAAGATGTACCGCGCGGGCATGGTGTCCATCTTCTCCCAGTTGGCGCGCGAGGGTCGTCTGGCGGTTCTGGATTCGCTGACTGTGGATTCTCCCAAGACGAAGCCGCTGGCGGCCAGATTTAAAGCGATGAATCTTCAATCGGTTCTGGTGATTGCCGAGGAGGTTGATGAAAACCTGTACCTGGCATCGCGTAACCTGGTGAACGTTTTGGTCGTTGAACCTCGTTACGCCGATCCGGTGTCTCTGGTTCACTACAAAAAAGTGCTGGTTACCAAAGGTGCCATCGACAAGCTCAAGGAGATGTTCGCATGAGTGCATCCGTAAAACCATTTGACGAAGGTCGGTTGATGCAGGTCTTGATTGCTCCTATCGTGTCTGAAAAGGCGACGATGGTGGCAGACAAAACCAATACCGTGACTTTCAAAGTGCTGCAAAGCGCCACCAAACCTGAAATCAAAGCCGCCGTGGAGTTGATGTTCAAAGTCGAGGTTAAGGGCGTGTCTGTTGTGAACACCAAAGGTAAAACCAAGCGCTTTGGCAAGTCCATCGGCCGCCGCGACAATGTTCGCAAGGCTTATGTGATGCTCAAGCCGGGTCAAGAGTTGAACCTGTCTGGGGAGGCCGCGTAAATCATGGCAGTCATCAAGATGAAACCGACCTCGCCCGGCCAGCGTGCCGTGGTCAAGGTCACACGTGATCACCTGCACAAAGGTGACCCGTACGCTCCGTTGCTGGAGCCGCAATTCCAAAAAGCGGGCCGTAACAACAACGGACACATTACAACTCGCCACAAAGGCGGTGGGCATAAGCACCACTACCGCGTGGTTGATTTCGTGCGCAACAAAGACGGCATCCCGGCAAAAGTGGAGCGTATTGAGTACGATCCCAACCGCACGGCGCACATCGCTTTGGTGTGCTACGCCGACGGTGAGCGCCGCTACATCATTGCGCCTCGTGGGCTGGAAATCGGTAGCACTTTGCTCAGCGGTGCCGAAGCCCCTATCCGCGCTGGTAACACATTGCCGATTCGCAACATTCCAGTGGGTTCGACCATCCATTGCATCGAGTTGCAAATTGGAAAAGGCGCTCAGATCGCGCGTTCGGCTGGCACATCAGCCACTTTGCTGGCACGTGAAGGCACTTATGCCCAAGTGCGTATGCGCTCTGGCGAAGTTCGCAAAATTCACATCGAATGCCGTGCCACGATCGGTGAGGTTGCCAACGAAGAGCACAGCTTGCGCCAGTTGGGTAAGGCCGGGGTTAAGCGTTGGATGGGCATTCGCCCAACTGTGCGCGGCGTAGCGATGAACCCAATCGACCACCCGCATGGCGGCGGCGAAGGCCGTACCGGCGAAGGCCGTCACGCTGTAGACCCGTGGGGCAATCTCACCAAGGGCTATCGCACCCGCAACAACAAGCGCACACAAGTGATGATCGTGTCGCGTCGTAAAAAATAAGGTGTAAGCAATGACTCGCTCTCTCAAAAAGGGTCCGTTTGTTGACCACCACCTGGTAGTCAAGGCAGATAGGGCCGTCACAACCAAAGACAAAAAACCAATCAAAACCTGGTCACGCCGCTCCATGGTGTTGCCAGAGTTCATTGGTTTGACAATTGCCGTGCACAACGGCAAGCAGCATGTGCCGGTTTACATCACTGACCAGATGGTGGGCCACAAGCTAGGCGAATTTGCCTTGACGCGCACCTTCAAAGGTCACCCAGCCGACAAAAAAGTCGTGAAAAAGTAAGGAAAAGACCATGGAAACACGTGCAGTCCTTCGGGGCGTCCGTCTGTCGGTCGACAAAGGCCGTTTGGTTGCCGACCTGATTCGCGGCAAAAAAGTTGACCAAGCTTTGAACATCCTGACATTCACGCAGAAAAAAGCGGCTGGAATTGTCAAGAAGGTGTTGGAGTCCGCTATTGCAAATGCCGAACACAACGACGGTGCTGACATTGATGAACTCAAAGTCAAAACCATCTACGTTGAGCAAGGCACCACGCTCAAGCGCTTTACCGCGCGCGCCAAAGGCCGCGGCAACCGTATCAGCAAGCCCACGTGCCATGTGTACGTGACGGTTGGCAACTAACAGGGCCTGGAAGAAATATGGGACAAAAAATCCACCCCACCGGCTTTCGCCTGTCGGTGAGTCGCAATTGGTCAAGCCGCTGGTATGCCAGCAACAAAGATTTTGCTGGCATGCTGGCAGAAGATATCAAGGTACGTGAGTACCTAAAAGTCAAACTCAAAAATGCAGCCGTGTCGCGCGTCCTGATTGAGCGTCCGGCCAAGAACGCTCGCATCACTATTTTCTCGGCTCGTCCAGGCGTGGTGATTGGCAAGAAGGGCGAGGACATCGAGTTGCTCAAGAAGGAGCTGGCTGCCAAGTTGGGCGTTCCAGTTGCGGTCAACATAGAAGAGGTCCGAAAGCCGGAGATCGATGCCAAACTGATTGCTGACAGCATTACCCAGCAGCTCGAAAAACGTATCATGTTTCGTCGGGCAATGAAACGCGCCATGCAAAACGCCATGCGTTTGGGTGCCCAGGGCATCAAGATCATGTCGTCTGGCCGCTTGAACGGTATTGAAATTGCTCGCTGTGAGTGGTATCGCGAAGGTCGTGTGCCCCTTCACACGCTGCGCGCCGATATCGATTACGGTACGTCTGAGGCCAAAACCACCTACGGCATCATCGGTGTCAAGGTCTGGGTCTACAAGGGCGACACACTGGGTCGCAACGATGCGCCCGCAGCCGTTGAGCCTCGTGCTGACGATGAACGTCGCCCCCGCGGTCCTCGTCGTGATGCACGTCCCGGTGATCGCCCAGGTGGCGATCGGCGCGGCCCTGCGCCCGGCGGCCCCCGCCGGCCGGTTGGTGTGTACCAAGCACCGGTCGATGGAAGCGACAAGCCTGCTGAAGCCTCTGGCGCAGCAATCCCAGGTGCTGACGCACCGAAATCTACCGTTAAGCGCGTACGCAAAGTTGTCGCGCCGGGAGCCACAGCGGCTGCCGACGGTAAAGGAGAATAACTATGCTGCAACCCGCTCGTCGCAAATACCGCAAAGAGCAAAAAGGCCGTAACACCGGCGTCGCAACCCGTGGCAACTCGGTCGCGTTCGGTGACTTCGGCCTGAAATCAACCGACCGTGGTCGGTTGACGGCGCGTCAGATTGAGTCTGCACGGCGTGCAATTTCTCGCCACGTGAAGCGTGGCGGCCGTATCTGGATCCGTGTGTTCCCTGACAAGCCAATCTCTCACAAGCCCGCTGAGGTGCGCATGGGTAACGGTAAAGGTAACCCGGAGTACTACGTGGCTGAAATTCAGCCCGGCAAGGTCTTGTATGAAATCGTGGGGGTGCCTGAAGAGTTGGCGCGTGAGGCGTTTCGTTTGGCAGCCGCCAAGCTGCCTTTGCGCACGACCTTTGTCGCTCGCATGATGGGCACTTAACTTCAGAAGGATTAGCAAATGAAAACCACTGAACTGCGCCAAAAAGACATCGCTGGTCTGCAAACGGAAGTCAAAGAGCTGCAAAAAGCCCACTTTGGCCTGCGTATGCAAAAAGCCACGCAACAACTGAACAACGTCGCGCAACTGCGTGTGACCCGCCGTGCCATTGCCAGAGCCAAGACGATCTTGGTTGAAAAGCAATCGCAGGCTGCCAGCTAAGAAGGAATTGCCATGACAGAAACCAAATCTCTGAAGCGCACCCTGATCGGCAAAGTGGTCAGCGACAAGCGTGCAAAAACCGTCACGGTGCTGATCGAGCGCCGCGTCAAACACGAGCTGTACGGCAAGATTGTTGGCAAATCCAGCAAGTACCACGCCCATGATGAAAAGGGCGAATTCCATACCGGCGATACCATTGAAATCACCGAAAGTCGGCCGATTTCCAAGACCAAAAACTGGGTGGCGACCCGCTTGGTTCAAAAGGCCCTGTCGGTTTAACTTGTAGTGCCGCAAGGCCCTTTTATCTAACGTCCCTGCGCAAGCAAAGCGCGATCAAAACGGCTCACAATGTGGGCCGTTTTCATTTTTCAGGAGCTTTCATGATCAAGTTAGGCGATACGCTTCCCGCAAGTACGTTGATGGAATTTTCAGAGGTCGAAGGCGAGGGCTGCAGCATCGGGCCCAACCCGGTTGATGTCGTGAAAGCCAGCGCAGGCAAAACCATTGCGTTGTTTGCATTGCCAGGGGCTTTCACACCCACCTGCTCGGCCAAACATGTTCCCGGCTACCTTGAGAAATTTGACGAACTGCATGCCGCAGGCGTCGACGAAATCTGGTGCGTCAGTGTGAACGATGCCTTTGTCATGGGTGCCTGGGCGCGCGATCAGAAAACAGCTGGCAAGGTTCGCATGCTGGCCGACGGAAGTGCTGATTTTTCCAAAGCCACCGGCTTAACCCTGGACCTGACTGGCCGTGGCATGGGATTGCGCAGCAATCGCTACTCCATGCTTGTCAAAGATGGCAAAGTGGCCTCGCTGAACATAGAAGCACCGGGCAAGTTTGAGGTGAGCGATGCGGGGACGCTTCTGGCGCAAGCCAAAGCTTAGATTGCTAGCTCGAGAGTGGCTGGGCTATCCGGTCGCTCCCGTTTAAAAACTCCTGTTTTGATAGCTGCTTGAGCAGATGCAACAAGGGCTGCAGTGCGCTCTGACTCAAAACGTGTTGAGCCACGTCAAAGGTCGACCTTCAGGTAGTGCGCGCCGCCGATCGGGTTGTGATAGTAGGCCGGGATTTCTTCAAATCCGAGTTCCTCATACAAAGCCCGGGCCGCTTCCATGTCGTCCAGGGTGTCCAGCAGCACACTGGAATAGCCTGCGGTACGGGCTGAATCCAAAACCGCCTCGGCCAGCTGCCTGCCCAAACCAAAACCCCGGAATGCCTTTCGCACATACAGACGCTTCATTTCGGCTGCATTGGGGTAATCGCACGTGTCGAGCGGGCGCAACGCGCAACAGCCAGCGACCGCGCCGTCGACCCAAGCAAGCAGCAACACACCACGCGGCGGCGCATAGTCGCCAGGAAGTTCGGCGAGTTCTTGGTCGAGATCCTGAAAGCACAAGTCCACGCCCAGGTTATGCGAATACTCCAGAATGATTTCTCGGGCTTGTGCCAAAGCCTGAGCGTCTTCGGGAACTTGCAAATGAATCGGCGGTTGGTTCAATTTTGATAGCTGCTTGAGCGCTCTGGATCTGGGCTAAAAGTGTTTTTCGCTTTGTATCAGGTTTCGGCCAGCAAGCGCTCAATCAACGCATGCAGTTGCGTGAAATCGGGTTGGCCGACGTAGCGTTTAACGATTTCGCCGCGCTTGTTCACGAGAAACGTGGTAGGCGTGAGCTGAACATCGCCCCAGGCCTGAGCTACCGAGCCGGTGTTGTCGATGGCTACTTTAAAGGGCAGCGCACGGGTCTGTGCAAAGTTCACCACGTAGCTGGGTGGGTCGTATTTCATGGCCACTGCCACTGTGTCGAAACCCTTCGCCTGGTATTTGTTGTGCGTGGCGACCAACTGCGGCATTTCGGCCACGCACGTTACGCAGCTGGTGGCCCAGAAGTTCACCAGTGTCACGCGGCCTTTAAACTGTGACGTGGTCTGACTGGAGCCATCCAGCAACACAAATGTGGATTGCGGCGCAACAGATGGCGCGCTGCTGAGGTACACAGCTGCAGCCACTGCTAAAACCGCCGCGGCCGCGGCACCATATACAAATTGCTTTCTCACGAGGTGCTCCAATGAAACGTCGCCAGTTTAATTCCACTATCGGCCAGTCGATTGCATTGATCATCTTGGCAGCGCATACCAAGGCGCATGCGCTGAGTCTGGACGATCTGTCGATCGGCGACGCGTCCAAAGGCGTGAAAACCGCTTTGGAGCGCGGCGCGATCGCTGCTGTCGGCCTGTTAGGTCAGACAGACGGATTCCTGGGCAACGACAAAGTTCGTATTGGTTTGCCCGGCTTCCTGGACGACGCGGCAAAAGTGATGAAAACGCTGGGCCAAGGCAAACGTGTGGACGAATTGATCACGTCCATGAACCGCGCTGCCGAGACCGCTGTACCGCTTGCCAAAGATTTCCTGGTGTCTGCAGTCAACAGCATGAGTGTGGGCGACGCCAGGAAAATTCTGGCGGGTGGCGACACCTCGGTCACCACTTTTTTTGCCGACAAAACGCGCAGCCCGTTGAGCGAAAAATTTCTACCTGTGGTGACCCGCGCCACCGAAAAAGTGGGCTTGGCCAAACAATTCAATCAGTTCGCGGGTAAGGCTGCAGGGATGGGGTTGCTGAAAAAAGAAGATGCCAACATTCAGCAATACGTCACCGGCAAAAGCCTGGACGGCCTGTACCTGATCATTGGTGAAGAAGAAAAGAAGATCCGCCAAGACCCGGTTGGCACCGGCAGCGCCATACTCAAAAAGGTGTTTGGCGCCATTAAATAGCGCTCAAAACGCGACTGAGTTGGCAGTATTCAAACCACCTTGGCCAACTCCAGCACCAGCGCGGGGCCCAGTTGGTTTTGCAGGCTGTCGCGGCTGACGCGGGCCATGCTGCCGCTCATCCAGCCGCCAATCTCAAGCGTGTTGGACTTGTCGGTAATCTCGATGAACGGAAAGTCGGGGTTGTGTTCTTGCAGGTTGTGCTGCAACACCTCCAGATCGTCGCTGCGGCAGCGCTCGTCAAAAATCACCAAGTGCGGGTCTTCCATTTCGCAAAAGCGCATCGCCAGCTCCATGCTGGCCACGCTGTCCTGCACCAACCCCAGGTTTTTGCAGATAGACCGTACGCTGTCACGCACGATGCTGTCTTGCGAAATCAACAACACCCGATGACCAGCCAGCGGCTTGGAATCGCTGTGAAAAGCTGAGTCGCCACCGGCATCCATCTCCACCGCCGTAATGCCTTGCAGGTGTTTGACAGTGCGCGGAAACTCAATCATCACCACCGCTTCCTGGTCTGACAGCACACGGTCAATGCTCACGCCCATGGCCTGGCCCATGCGCAGCAGCAAATGCCAGCTCAAGCGATCCTCCCGCGACAGGCTTTCACTGTGGTTGCTGTTGGCCACAGGTTGTTCAGCAGCCACCGTTTTAATCATCAGCACAGCGTGTTCAGGCCAATTCTTGATGGTGAGTGACACGACCATGCGTTGACCCAATCCAATTGCCCAATCCACCGCCACTTCCAGCAGGCTGGACAGCAGGCCAGGATCGACGATCACTTCCACCGGCTTGATGCTGCGGTACAAGTCCACACCGCGCCAGCGCATCAGCGGCTCACGCAGATCCAGCACCTGGCCCAGCAGCGCACTCAGGTTCAAGCGCTCATGTGACTGGCGTAGCTTGCCGGCGTCCAGGCGCGCCAGTTGCTGACTTTGTTGCGCAATGATGCGCGCCGTTTCCAGCGCCGCCGACAACGTCTCGATGTGCGCGCTGGTCACCTGTTGGCTCTGGTTGATGTCATCCATCACGGTTTGCATCGCGTTCAGCGGGACCGACAGCTCGCTGCCGATGACGCCGGCCACTTGGTAGTCCCGTCGGTCTGTGCTGGCAGGCGATAGATCCGAACCAGCTGCGCGGGTTTTGGAAAAGGGGCGGGTGTTGGTGAAATTTTTGCTGGAAGCCATGGCGCTATTTTGTGTCAGTTCAGACGATATTGTTCTGCTTCAGTTCAGCCAATTTTTCTGCAGGCAACAACAGAAGCTCACGCAGCACGGTGTCAGTGTGCTGACCCAGCAACGGTGGTGGCAAGCCCTCGCCGGGCCCGCGCACCGGCGTGGCGCTCAGCTTCAACGGGCTGGCTACCAGTGGTAAATCGGCGCGGTGCGGATGCATCCAATGGTCCACCATGCCGCGCGCGGCCACCTGAGGGTCAGCAAACACCTCAGCCAGGTTGTTGATGGCACCGCAGGGGACTTTGGCGGCTTCCAGCGTGGCCAGCCAATGCGCTTTGGTGTTGGTTTTCAAGATGGCCGCAATCTGCGGCACCAGGGTGTGGCGGTTGCGCACGCGATCTGCGTTTTTAAGATAAATCGGGTTCTCGCCCAGGTGGATACTGCTCAAGCAGCTACAAAATTTATAGTACTGGCTGTCATTTCCCACCGCCACAATGATGTGTTCGGGCGTGCCGTCTGTGCTCGGCGCAACTTCAAACACCTGGTAGGGCACGATGTTCTGGTGCGCATTGCCCATGCGCCCCGGCACCTGGCCACTGATCAGGTAATTGGCCCCCAGATTGGCCAGCATTGCCACCTGCGTATCGAGCAGAGCCATATCGACGTGCTGACCTTGCCCGGTTTTCTCGGCGTGCCGCAAGGCCGCCAGAATGCCGGTGGCGGCGTACAGGCCCGTGAACAAATCAGCCACCGCCACGCCTACTTTTTGCGGGCCTGCGGCTTGGGCGTTCCCGTCGGCATCCAGTGCGCCGTCGCGCTCGCCGGTCACGCTCATCAGCCCGCCCATGCCCTGCACGGCGTAGTCATAACCGGCCCTTTCGGCATACGGGCCCGTCTGGCCAAAACCGGTGATGCTGCAATACACCAGGCTGGGTTTGAGGGCGGCAAGGGACGCGTAGTCGAGCCCGTAGCGCGCCATGTCGCCCACCTTAAAGTTCTCCACAAACACGTCGCAGTGGGCCACCAGCGCGCGAATCAGCTCCTGGCCTTGCGGCTGCGCAATGTCGCAGGTCACCGAGCGTTTGTTGCGGTTGGCACCCAGGTAGTAGGCCGCCTGAGCGCTCGCGTCGTCTGTTGATGGCAAGAACGGCGGGCCCCAGCCACGCGTGTCGTCGCCGGTGCCCGGGCGTTCGATCTTGATCACGTCGGCGCCCAAATCGGCGAGCGTTTGGGTACACCACGGGCCTGCCAGCACGCGAGACAGATCTAAAACACGAATGCCATCAAGTGAGTTCATGGCTTGCATTTTGCTGTGGTTTGTCGCTGTCTCCCATCATCAAAACGATAATGCAGCGATGCCCTCGTTCCCACTTCCCGCCGCCGTGCTGGCGCTCAGCCTTACAGCCTGCACGCCCAGCTTGAACTGGCGCGATGTACGCACCGAATCGGGCGAGCTTGGCGCTTTGCTGCCGTGCAAGCCCGACCGCGGCAGTCGCATCGTCCCTCTGGCTGGCCAGCCGGTTGCGGTGCAAATGATGGGCTGCGAGGCCAGCGGCGCGCTGTTTGCCATTGCATCGGCCCAGCTTCCGCCTGGATTGGTGCCCAGCGTAGCGATTTCTCAGTGGAAAGACGCCACGCTGGCCAACATCAAAGTGAACGTCAAGGCCGCTGCACCAGGCGTGCAGCCATTTGCACCGCCGGGCAGCATGCCTGTGGACGGCAGCGCCATCGTCTCGGCCACCGGCCAGCGTGCCAACGGCAGCGCGGTGCAAAGCCGTGCGGCTTACTTTGCGCAAGGTCAGCGGGTGTACCAGGCCGTGGTGTACGCCGACACCATCAACCCTGAAGCGGCTGACACCTTCTTCACCTCTTTGAAGCTTCAATGACCTTGCTCTCCCGGCGCGCCGCGGCTGCGGTGTTTTTCGCCTTTGCTTTTGCCTACTTTTTCTCGGCGCTGGTGCGCGCCATCACCGCCACCCTGGCACCCACGCTCACGCAAGAGTTTTCCTTGCAGTCGCGCGACTTGGGGTTGCTGGCGGGGGGCTACTTTCTGGGCTTTGCAGCCTTGCAATTGCCGCTGGGCACCTGGCTGGATCGGCACGGCCCGAAAAAGGTGATTCTGGGTTTTCTGGCGGTGGCGGTGCTGGGTTGCGCCGCTTTTGCGGTGGCGAACAGTTTTTGGGGTCTGCTGGCAGCGCGCGTGCTGTGCGGCGTGGGTGTGTGCGCCTGCCTGATGGCCCCGCTCACGGGCTACCGCCGCTGGTTCAGCCCGGCCAATCAGTTGCGCGCCAATTCCTGGATGCTGATGAGTGGCTCGCTGGGCATGCTGGCCTCCACGCTGCCGGTGCAGTGGTTGCAGCCGGTGGTGGGCTGGCGGCCTTTATTCTGGGGCCTGGCCGGGCTGATTGCGCTGGCCATGGCGCTGCTGGCGTGGCAGGTGCCTGCGTGGGCCAACGCACCGAAAGACAACACGGCAGTGGCGGCGCCCGGTTACGCGCAAGTGTGGCGACACCCCTACTTTCGCCGCCTGGCTCCACTGGCCTTTTTTAACTACGGCGGCCTGGTGGCCATTCAAACCCTGTGGGCGGGGCCTTGGCTGGTGCAGGTGGCGGGCTACACCTCGCTGCAGGCGGCCACGGGTTTGTTCTGGATCAACCTGACCATGCTGTTTACCTTTTGGGGCTGGGGCCTGTTGACACCTGCGTTGGTGAGCGCCGGCTGGAATGCGAACCGCTTGATGCTGTGGGGTGTGCCCACCAGTCTGATCATGATTGCTATCATTTGTATAGCTGGTCCAGCAGCAACTACATGGGCTTGGGCCGCTTTTTGTGTTGGAAGCAGCTTTATTGCGCTGTCGCAGCCCGCGATTGCGTTGGCGTTTCCCACCGCGTTGGCCGGGCGCGCGCTGTCGGCTTACAACCTGGCCATCTTCTCCGGTGTGTTTGTGGTGCAGTGGGGCATTGGTTTGCTGGTGGACGGCTTTGGCGCGGCGGGTCTTGGCCCTGTGGCGCGGTATCAAGCGGCCATGGCTGTATTTGGGGTGTGCTGTTTCGGTGCCTATGCCTGGTTTGCCTGGGCAAAAACAGATAATGAAACCTCATGAACCAACTGCTCATCATTGCCCACGCCCCCCTGGCCAGCGCGCTGCGCGATTGCGCGCTGCATGTTTTTCCGGATGCCCACAGCGCTATCTGGGTGCTGGATGTGCATGCGCAACAGCCGTCTGACGAAACCCTGGCCGCCGCGCGCGTCATTCGCGGCAAGTTAGGCGATTCCGTGCTGGTGCTCACCGATGTTTTTGGCGCCACGCCCTGCAACGTGGCCCAGCGCCTGGTGGACGGCGTGAGCTCCCGGCTGATTGCGGGGGTGAACCTGCCCATGCTGCTGCGCTGCCTGACGTACCGCCATGAAAGCCTGGACACGCTAGTGACCCGTGCCATCGCCGGCGGCACCCAGGGCGTGATGCAGGTGGCCATCTCCGCTCCCCAAAACCAAACCCAACGTCCCCATGATCCAAACGACCGTCACCATCAGCAATAAGCTGGGCCTGCATGCCCGGGCGTCGGCCAAACTGACCAAACTGGCCGGTAGCTTTCCCTGCGAGGTCTGGATGAGCCGCAATGACCGCCGCGTGAACGCCAAAAGCATCATGGGCGTGATGATGCTCGCCGCTGGCCTGGGCAGCCAGGTGACGCTGGACACCGACGGCGAACGTGAGCAGGAAGCGATGGATGCGCTGCTGGCGCTGATCAACGACAAGTTTGGGGAAGGTGAATGACGAATGACCGCGCGCTTTGCGCGGCGATGACCCGGCTGCGCCGCATGACCATGCATTGCCCCCGAATCAGTCATCTGTCATGGCCGCGCGCAGCGCGCCGTCATCCGTCATCTGACCCCTTATGACTTTCTCCGTTCACGGCCTCCCCGTCGCCCGTGGCATTGCCATTGGCCGCGCCGTGCTGGTGGCGTCCAGTCGCATGGATGTGGCGCATTACTTTATTGATGCGACGCAGGTGGAGGCTGAAATTGACCGGGTGCGGGTCGGGCGCAACCAGGTGGTGGACGAGATTGCTCGCCTGCAGCAAAGCATCAGCCTGATGGGGCCCAAGGAAACGCCGCACGAGCTGAGCGCGCTGCTCGATGTGCACCTGATGTTGCTGCAAGACGAGGAGCTGATTGGCGGTGTCAAGCACTGGATCAGTGATCGGCTGTACAACGCGGAGTGGGCGCTGACCACGCAGTTGGAGGTGGTAGCGCGCCAGTTTGACGAAATGGAAGACGAGTACCTGCGCGAGCGCAAGGCCGATCTGGAGCAGGTGGTTGAGCGCATCCTGCGCTACATGAAAGGCGTGGACTCGGCGCTGCAGCAGACTGCCCGCGCCCCTCGCCCGCAGCGCAAAACGCAACAAGACCTGCTGCTGGACGACACGCTGGATGTGCCCCTGGTGCTGGTGGCACACGACCTGTCGCCGGCTGACATGCTGCAGTTCAAGCAAAGCGTGTTTGCCGGTTTTGCCACCGACGTGGGTGGCAAAACCTCACACACCGCCATCATTGCCCGCAGCATGGACATTCCCGCGGTGGTCGGCTCGCGCAGCGCCAGCCAGCTCATCCGCCAGGACGATTGGGTCATCATCGATGGCGATGCCGGCGTGCTCATCGTCGACCCCTCGCCCATCATTCTGGCTGAATACGGCTTCAAGCAGCGCCAGGCCGAGCTGGAGCGCGGGCGGCTCTCGCGGTTGCGCCACACGCCCGCCGTCACGCTCGACGGGCAAAAGGTGGAGCTGCTGGCCAACATCGAACTGCCGGACGACGCACCAGGTGCCGTGAAAGCGGGTGCGGTCGGCGTGGGCCTGTTTCGCAGCGAGTTTTTGTTCATGGGCCGCGCGGGAAACCTGCCCGACGAGGAAGAGCAGTACCTGGCCTACAAAAGCGCCATCGACGGCATGCAAGGCCTGCCGGTCACCATCCGCACAGTGGACATTGGTGCCGACAAACCGCTGGACAGCAGCCAGCACGGCACGGCTGCCGCACGCGACGAGTCGCACCTGAACCCGGCGCTGGGCCTGCGCGCCATCCGCTGGAGCCTGGCCGACCCCGCCATGTTTTTAAGCCAGCTGCGCGCCATCCTGCGTGCGGCGGCGCACGGCCAGGTGAACCTGCTGATTCCCATGCTGGCCCACGGCCACGAGATTCGCCAGACCCTGGCCCTGCTGGATCAGGCCCGCGCAGACCTGGACGCCGCCACCATTCCCTACGGCCCCCTGAAACTGGGCGCCATGATCGAAGTGCCCGCCGCCGCGCTCACGCTAGACATCTTTTTGAAGTACTTCGATTTCCTGTCGATTGGCACCAACGACCTGATTCAGTACACCCTGGCGATCGACCGGGCCGACGAGTCGGTCGCTCACCTCTACGACCCGCTACACCCCGCCGTACTGCGTCTGGTGGCCAGCACCATTGCCGAATGCCTGCGCCGTGGCAAAGGTGTGAGCGTGTGCGGTGAAATGGCGGGAGACACCAGCCTGACCCGCCTTTTGCTAGGCCTGGGCCTGCGCAGCTTCTCCATGCACCCCGCACAAATTCTGGCCGTCAAGCAAGAGGTGCTGCGCAGCGATGCAGCACGGCTGGCCCCCTGGGCGCAGGGCGTGCTGGCGGCGGAAGAGCCGGGGGTGGAGATCCTTTTGTGAGCAATTGGGGTCGGATCCCGATTCAAGACGCAGTCACTCCGAAGCGCAACAAAATAAATACGAAATCGGTCCGAAGCGTGATCAACGATGGTTATTTACTACGTTTTTGATAGCTGTTTGAGCAATAACTACCAGGGCTAATTGCTGTTTTTACTTCAAACGCCAGCACGCCAAGAAAAATGGGGGTCAGATCCCGATTCAGGACGTACCGGAAACTCAAAAAGCCCTTGCGAAATCGGGATCTGACGGTCAGTGAAGATGTCACGTTTCATACTAATTTTGGGAATAAATCAAATGCTAGCAATTGATATGCGCATGGTTGAAAAGCTGATAGATCACTTGACCGATATTGTCGATCTCCCGCCCTACGACAGCTCTGAACGGCTTATGCTGAGTCGTGTTTTAGCAATTACCTCTTTGCACTTCGCAGCATCTACAAGGACTCTCTGTGGCGCTAATTTAACACTCGGTACAGCGACGGTTCTTCGCAGCCAATTTGAAGCTGTAGTTCGAAGCGTCTGGGCTTTTTACTGCGCCACAGATACTCAAGTAGAAAAGCTCTCATCCGATCTATCAGTCGCATCACAACAAGCTAATAAAAATATTCCTCAAGTTGCTGAAATGCTTGCCAGTCTTGAAAATAAGACACAGCTCAGTCAACTGTTAATATCTTTAAAAGAGTTTAAAGACAGCTCTTGGCATCCACTTAATTCATTTGTTCATTCTGGAATTCACGCTGTTCACTGGACCAAATGCGAGCCACCTCCCAAGCTTCTTGAGCAGATGTTTCGAAGCAGCAATGGCCTAACTGTCGTTGCTTTTCAGAGCTTGGCCATACTTACAGGGCGTCCAACGCTCCAAAAGGAAGTCATTGCGGCATGTGCAGCTTTCTCGAACTGTCTTCCTGAGCGCCGGGGTAGCCCCTGAGTACCTCGTTGCGCTGACCCTCCCCCACCCAGGTCAAACCCCCTGCGGATAATCCGCACATGGAAAAAAAATCAAAAGTGGTGGTCGGTTTAAGTGGCGGCGTGGACTCTGCCGTTACCGCGCACCTGCTAAAGCAACAAGGCCACGAGGTCGTCGCCATCTTCATGAAAAACTGGGAGGATGATGACCGACCCGGGGCGTCGGGTGACGACGATTCTGGATACTGCTCAACCAACCAGGACTTCATCGACGCTGCGAGCGTGGCCGATGTACTGGGGATCGAAATCGAGCACGTCAACTTCGCCGCCGAGTACAAAGACCGCGTGTTTGCCGAGTTTCTGCGCGAATACCAGGCAGGCCGCACGCCCAACCCCGATGTGTTGTGCAACGCCGAGATCAAGTTCAAAGCCTTTTTAGACCACGCCATGCGCCTAGGCGCTGAAAAAATTGCCACCGGCCACTACGCCCGTGTGCGCTTGAACGAAACCACCGGCTTGCACGAGCTGCTCAAAGGCCTGGATGCGACCAAAGACCAGAGCTATTTTTTGCACCGCCTGAACCAGGCGCAACTGAGCAAAACGCTGTTTCCCGTGGGCGAACTGCACAAAACCGAAGTGCGCCGCATTGCAGACGAGATTGGTCTGCCGAATGCGAAGAAGAAAGACTCCACCGGTATCTGCTTCATTGGCGAGCGCCCGTTCCGCGAGTTTTTAAACCGCTACATCGCCAAGGAGCCTGGGCCGATCAAGGATGAACAGGGCCGCACCATCGGCGAGCACGTGGGCCTGAGCTTTTACACACTGGGTCAGCGCCAAGGCTTGGGCATAGGCGGCATCAAAGCCACCGGCACTGAATTGAGAGCACTGAAAGCCCAGGGTCTGCGCGGCGCGGGCGAGCACGTGCCCTGGTTTGTGGCCCGCAAAGAGATGAGCACCAACACGCTGTGGGTGGTGCAGGGGCACGACCACCCCTGGCTGCTTGCGGGCCAGCTCACGGCGCTCGATGCCAGCTGGGTAGCGGGCAGCCCACCTGTAGCGGGTGATGCGGCGGCCAAAACACGCTACCGGCAAGCCGATGCTGCCTGCCATGTCGATGCGCCATCGGACGCAGGGTTTGAGCTGCGTTTCCAGCAACCTCAGTGGGCTGTAACGGGCGGGCAATCGGCGGTGGTGTATGACGGTGAGGTGTGTTTGGGGGGTGGGGTGATTGCGCGATGAGGCGTTCATCACTATGAAAATAATAGCTGCTTGAGCAGTATTTGTAAGGGCTGATGGCACTTTTTATTGAAAACGGATGGTGGGGGCGGCAGGGTTCGAACCTGCGTACACCGGGTCAAAGCCGGCTGTCTGGACCACTCGACTACGCCCCTGGAAAACGCTTGGTGCGGGCTCGGGGACTCGAACCCCGGACTTCCTGGTTAAAAGCCAGGCACTCTTCCAACTGAGTTAAGCCCGCGCAATGGCTTTGGGATTGGTCGTCCGGGGTGGGCTTGAACCACCGCGAGCCGCCTTATGAGGGCGCTGAGCTACCGGACGTTTCATGGTTGCCGCAGCTGGCATCGAACCAGCGGCCTTCCGCTTATCAAGCGGATGCTCTACCCCTGAGCTATGCGGCAAAAATGGCTCCCCGAGGACGGCTCGAACGTCCGACCCCCTGGTTAACAGCCAGGTGCTCTACCCACTGAGCTATCGGGGAAAAAACTGGAGACGCGGGCGGGATTCGAACCCGCGATGAAACCGGACTTGCAAACCGGTGCCTTCGACCGCTTGGCTACCGCGCCGTAAGAAGCAACAAAAAGACTGAGCAGGCCGCGAGGATCGAACTCGCCTGATCGGCTTGGAAGGCCGTTGCCTCAACCACTCGGCCAGGCCCGCATAAATGGATAATTCCATTTCCAAATCAATAGTGCAATAATATTCTCCATCACCTCAGATGGAGAACTCCATGGCACGTCCAGTCACCGGAGATGAGCACGCGATAGAGCATGCAATGCTGACCATCTCGCAAGCCACCACCGTAGAGCAACTGCGCCAAGCGCAGGCTGTTGTACTGCCGCTTGTCTATGGCTTGAGCTTGGAGCAGACCGCCCAAGTCACGGGAGTCTCCCTCGGCTGGGTCTGCCAGTTGCGTCGCCGCTTCATCGCAGGCGATGTGGCCGGTGCGCCTGAGATGCCCACGGCGGGCGGACGCAGACGCCAGAACATGACGGTAGAGCAAGAGGCACAGTTTCTAGCCACCTTCATTGACAAGGCGCAAGCAGGTGGCATCTTGGTCGTCGGCGAGATCAAAGCCGCTTTAGAGCAGAAGCTGGCGCGCGAGGTCGCCCAATCGTCGGTCTACAACCTGCTGCACCGCCACAACTGGAGGAAGCTGGTGCCCGACAAGCGCCACCCCAAAAGTGATCCTGCAGCCCAGCTGGAGTGGAAAAAAAACTCCCCGAAACGCTCCAAGACATCATTGCAGCCTGGGCAGGCGGCCAACCCATCAAGCTGATGTTTCAGGACGAGGCGCGCTTTGGCCGCATCTCGGATGTGCGCAGGTGCTGGGCTCCGTATCCCCTTCGCCCCCTGTGTCAGGCCATGCTGACCCACGAATACACCTATGCCTATGGCGCAGTCGATGTCTGCACGGGTCAACTCGATAGCCTGATCTTGCCGCACGTCAATACCGATTGCATGCAGGTGTTTCTCGATGAGGTATCCATACGCCATCCCAATGAGCGCATCGTGATGGTGATGGACGGGGCGGGCTGGCATCGCAGTAGCTGGCTCAAAGCGCCGCACAACATCTACTTGCTGCAGCTACCACCGTATGCGCCCGAACTCAATCCGGTGGAGCATATCTGGGATGAGCTGCGAGAGAAGTTCTTTCATAACCGCGTATTCGTATCTCTGGATGCTCTGGAGACGCACCTGGAGGCAGGGCTATTGAGCTTGGAGCAAAACAGCTTGACCGTCAGTTCGATCGTCTCTTGGGACTGGATTATGGAAGCTTTAATTACTTCATTTATGAATTAGAAATGGAATAACTGGTGGGTTGCCCTGGAATCGAACCAGATGGTGTCCCGAAGGAGAACGGATTTACAGTCCGCCGCAGTCGCCAATGCTGCTCGCAACCCGGTTATCTGGCGCCCCGCACACGATTCGAACGTGCAACCCCCGGCTTCGTAAGCCGGTGCTCTGATCCAGTTGAGCTAACAAGGCAAATTTTTTTGGCATCCCGAGAAGGCCTCGAACCTTCAACCTCCGGTTTTGGAGACCGGCGCTCTGCCAATTGAGCTATCGAGATAAAACGCTTAGAAGTTGCGCACAGCTGCGCCCTTCAATTCAAACTGGCGCCCCGTGCCGGGATCGAACCGGCGGCTTCCTCCTGGACAGGGAGGCACTCGTACCACTGAGTTAACGGAGCAAAAAATGGTCTCGGTAAGAGGTCTCGAACCTCTGGCCTCATGCTCCCAAAGCACGCGCTCTACCGACTGAGCTACACCGAGAAAAATGCGGAACATGCTGGATTCGAACCAGCGAGTCGCTTGCGCAACCACGGTTTAGCAAACCGCCGCCTTGAGCCACTCGGCCAATGTTCCAAAAAAGGTTCCGGTTACGGGTTCCGGTGCCGCCCAATCGTTGCGGCCGGTTTCCGCGAAGGCCAGCATCGCTGGTCATCGCTTGGTTTGGTTGGGTTGCAGGAGCGGGAATCGAACCCACGTCGCAGCGGCTTATGAGACCGCGCCGGTGACCAGCAACCTTCCTGCGCTATTCGTATGTCTGGAGAACCGTATGGGTATCGATCCCATCTCCACAGATTGAAAGTCTGTCGGCCACGCCTGCTGCCTCACGGTTCAAAATTTGGTACCCCAGGGGAGAGTCGAACTCCCAAAATCCTGCTTCTAAGACAGGCATGTATGCCAGTTCCATCACCGGGGCGACTGTGCAAAACCACATGTTTTGCAGCAATTTGTTAAAGAACCACACCGTTGCCGGTGACGCAGCGCGATCACTGCACCAAGAAAAAAGGCCCGGATTCGCAGGGAATCCGGGCCTCTTGTGAAAGAGATGAAGAGGTCAGCTCGCCTAGGCGCTACCCCTACCCGGATCGGTCGGATCCTCATACCCAGCCAGCGGCTGGCGCACTGCGAGGCGCATGGACGGATTCGATGGACACCCCTGATCGCCACTCCCAGCAACCGGACGCACCCAAGCCCATCGGCCGGCGGGCGGACGCTTGCTGCTTGGAATGCAGGGGCTGGTGATCACGGTGGTTTCCTGATGGGTTCGGTTGAAGGCACATGCCTTTGTTGAGGCGTTGAGTGGACTGTAAAGAAACTTTACTCCTGCGTCAACACCCCTGCACAAAAAAGTCAAAATAGTTTTCATCGACACCACGCATGGGTGGCCACGGTGGAAATCTTTGGCAAGTTAGCCGGGCAGTGCGAGCTACCCAAACGCCACCGACTGTTGATCCGGCCCCGTGACGGGTGAAGCACTCGCCCTGAGGTATCGAAGCGCTCGCGAGGACGCCACGGACTAGCAGGCGTGCAAGCCGCCGCCACTCCTGAATTCATAGCTGCTTGAGCAGGTAGGACATGCTCAAAAGGCCGATTTGGCTTAAAAGTTTAAAACGGAATGTCGTCATCCATGTCGTCAAACCCCGTTGACGATTTGGCCGGTGCTTGCCGTGGCGCCTGCGCAGGGGCCATCGGTGGGCGCGAAGCGGGAGCGGGTGCACGGCGCGGAGCGCCGCCGCCTTCGTCGTCACCGCCGGGGCTGCCTTGGCCCTGGCGCGTGCCGAGCAGCTGCATTTCTTGCGCCACGATGTCGCAGGTGTTTTGCTCCAGGCCGTCTTTGTTGGTGAACTTGCCGTATTTCAGGCGGCCTTCGATGTAGACGGGGTTGCCTTTTTTCAGGTATTCGCCTGCGATTTCGGCCAGGCGGTCAAAAAAGGTGACGCGGTGCCATTCGGTGGTTTCGATGTTTTCACCGGTGTTTTTGTCTTTTCGGCGGGTGGTGGTGGCCACGCTCACGTTGGCAACTGCCTGGCCCGAGGGCAGGTAGCGGATTTCGGGGTCGCGCCCGCAATTGCCCATCAAGATGACTTTGTTGACTGATGCCATGGTGGTTCTCCAAAAACGGTCGGTGATTATGTGGCCTGAGCTGTGTCGCCGGTTGGTCGCACTGGTTTGGCGGGTGGTGGCGACGTCATGGGCCAGGCCACCAGCAGCCACAAGAGCATCAAGCCACCACAGGCTGCAAACAGCGCTTGCTCGCCGCTGGTTTTCACCAGCCAACCACCCAAAGCGCCGCCCACGAAAAAGCCAAGCGACTGCAGCGTGTTGTAGACGCCCAGCGCCGCTCCCCGCGCATGGGCAGGCGCGGCGCGCGAGGCCATGCTGGGCTGGCTGGCTTCCAGCACGTTGAAAGCGCAGAAAAACACAAACAGCAAAGTTCCCAGAACCCACAGATTGGGTGACGAATTTGCAGCGAGCAGCAAGCCCACTTGAACCAGGGCAATCACGGCCACCGACGCCAAAAACAGTTCCCGCAGGTAGCCGCGCCGTTCCAGCGGAAGCAGCGTCACGCCCATCACCACAAACGACGCCAGCACCGTGGGCAAATACACCTGCCAGTGCGCAGGGGCCGAAAGGCCCGCGCGCACCAGGAGCGCGGGCAGCGCCACCCACATGCCCATTTGCACCGCATGCAACACAAACACGCCGCAGTCCAGCCGCAGCAAGGCCGGGTGGCGCAGTACTTCTTTCAGCTGACGACCCAAGCTGTCACGCGGCACACCCGCGGGCTGAGCGGGTGCCGGGGGCACCACCCAGATCAACACCGCGATGCCGCAGAGGACCAAAAAGCCCATCAGGGCAAACAGGCCCGACAAACCGATGACTTGCGTGAGCACGGGTGCCACCACCAGCGACAGCGCAAACATCAGCGCAATGCTGCCGCCCACCAGGGCCATGGCTTTGGTACGCACCAGGTCGCGCGTCTGGTCGGCCAACAGCGCGGTTACGGCGGCTGAAATGGCGCCAGCGCCTTGCAGCGAGCGGCCCACCAGCAGGCCCAGCAAACTGTCGGCAGCAGCCGCTACAAAGCTGCCAGCCGCAAAAATCAGCAGGCCCACCACGATCACGCGTTTGCGGCCCAGCCGGTCAGAAGCCATGCCGAATGGAATTTGCAGCAGGCCCTGCGTGAGGCCGTAGATGCCCATGGCCAGGCCGACCATGGCCGGATCATGCCCGCCGGGGTAGCGCGCGGCTTCCAGCGCAAACACCGGCAGCACCAGAAACAGCCCCAGCATGCGCAGGGCAAAAATGGCAGACAGCCCGGCGCTGGCGCGGCGCTCGGTGGCGGTCATGGTGGGGGAGTCGTCGGGGGATGACATGGTGGGTAAATGTGGCGGGGTGCGATTGTCGGCCATGCGAACTATCATCTTTGGTTTACCCCGAGCAGCCCAATAACGTGAACTCCACTTCTGATGGCAAGTATCTGGCCCAGACCTTGGCCGCCCAGCGCATTGCGGTGCGGGGGGCGCGCACCCACAACCTGAAAAACATCGACGTTGACATTCCGCGCAATCAGTTGGTGGTGATTACCGGGCTAAGCGGCAGCGGCAAAAGTTCGCTGGCGTTTGACACGCTGTATGCCGAAGGCCAGCGCCGCTATGTGGAAAGCCTGAGCACTTATGCACGCCAGTTTTTGCAGTTAATGGACAAGCCCGATGTGGACTTGATCGAAGGCCTCTCGCCAGCGATTTCCATCGAACAAAAAGCCACCAGCCACAACCCGCGCTCCACGGTGGGCACGGTGACCGAAATTCACGACTACCTGCGCCTGCTGTTCGCCCGGGCCGGCACACCGTATTGCCCCGACCACGACCTGGCTTTGCAGGCGCAAACCGTCTCGCAAATGGTTGATGCGGTGCTGGCCCTGCCAGACGACACCAAGCTGATGATTCTTGCGCCGGTGGCGCGGGAGCGCAAAGGTGAGTTTGTGGAGCTGTTTGCCGAGATGCAGGCCAAGGGCTATGTGCGCTTTCGCGTCGGCGGGAAGGCTTATGAATTTGACCAGTTGCCCAAGCTGAAAAAGACCGAAAAGCACGACATTGATGTGGTGATTGACCGCCTGAAGGTGCGACCTGACACGGATCCCAAAGAGCGTGCCCAGCTGCGCCAACGCCTGGCCGAAAGTTTTGAAGCGGCGCTGCGCCTGGCCGAAGGACGCGCCATCGCATTGGAAATGGCTGACGATGCGGGGGTCGGCAAAGAGCATCTGTTCAACGCCAAATTCTCTTGCCCGGTGTGCACTTACTCACTGGCCGAGCTAGAGCCACGCTTGTTTTCCTTCAACTCGCCAGTGGGGGCCTGCCCCACCTGCGACGGCCTGGGCCACAGCGAATTTTTCGATCCCGCGCGGGTGGTGGCCTTTCCCTCGCTCAGCTTGGCTAGCGGCGCGATCAAGGGCTGGGACCGACGCAATGGCTACTACTTTGCCTTGATTGAAAGCCTGGGCAAGCACTACAAGTTTGATGTGGATGCGCCGTTTGAGTCACTGCCCGCCGTCGTGCAGCAAGTGGTGTTACACGGCTCGGGCGAAGAAGAAATCCGCTTCTCGTACACGCTGGAATCGGGCGATTCAGCGGGCAAGGCGCTGATCAAAAAACACCCGTTCGAAGGCATCATTCCCAACATCACGCGCCGCTACCGCGAGACCGATTCGCAGGTGGTCCGCGACGACCTGGCCCGTTTGCGCGCCATCCAGCCCTGCCAGGACTGCGGCGGCACACGCTTGAAGCGCGAAGCACGCTTTGTGCGCGTGGGCGAGGGCGCGCAAGCCCGCGCGATTTTCCAGATCAGCCATGTCACTTTGCGCGAGTGCTTTGAGTACTTCAGCAGCTTGAAGCTGCACGGCGCCAAAGCAGAAATTGCTGACCGCGTGGTGCGCGAAATTGGCACGCGGCTGAAGTTTTTGAACGATGTGGGCCTGAACTATTTGAGCCTGGACCGCAGCGCTGAAACGCTCAGCGGCGGTGAGTCGCAGCGTATTCGCCTGGCCAGCCAGATTGGCTCGGGCCTGACCGGTGTGATGTACGTGCTGGACGAGCCCAGCATCGGCCTGCACCAGCGCGACAACGACCGCTTGATCGACACCCTGAAACACCTGCGCGACATTGGCAACAGCGTGTTGGTGGTCGAGCACGACGAAGACATGATGCGTGCGGCGGACCATGTGATTGACATGGGGCTGGGCGCGGGCATTCACGGCGGGCGCGTGATTGCGCAGGGCACGTTTGACAATGTGAAGGGCACGGCGGCGTCGCTGACGGGGCAGTATTTGTCGGGGGCTTTGAAGATTGAGGTGCCGATTGAACGGCACAAACCGGGGAGCCCTCACCCATCCAGCGAGGCCCAAACCAGCAACCCCAAAGACTGGCTGTCCATCGTCCGCGCCACCGGCAACAACCTGAAAAACGTCAGCGTTGCCTTCCCCGTGGGCCTGCTGACCTGCGTGACCGGCGTGTCCGGCTCCGGCAAGTCCACTCTGGTGAATGACACGCTGTACACCGCAGTGGCCCGCCAGCTCTACCGCGCCCACGAGGAGCCCGCCGCGCACGAAGAAATCATCGGCATTGAGCATTTCGACAAGGTCATCAACGTCGACCAGTCGCCCATTGGCCGCACCCCGCGCAGCAACCCCGCCACCTACACCGGCTTGTTCACACCGCTGCGCGAGTTGATGAGCGAAACCGCCATGGCCAAAGAACGCGGCTATGGCCCGGGCCGCTTCAGCTTCAACGTGAGCCAGGCAGCAGGCGGCGGGCGCTGCGAGGCCTGCCAGGGCGACGGCATGGTGAAAGTGGAAATGCACTTTCTGCCCGACGTGTATGTGCCCTGCGACGTGTGCCACGGCCAGCGCTACAACCGCGAAACGCTCGAAGTTCAGTGGAAGGGCAAAAACATCGCCCAATTGCTGGACATGACTGTGGAGGCCGCCTACGAATTTTTAAAACCCGTGCCCACCATTGCCCGCAAACTGCACACCCTGCTCGACGTGGGGCTGAGTTACATCAAGCTCGGCCAGGCGGCCACCACGCTGAGCGGCGGCGAGGCCCAGCGCGTGAAACTGGCCCTGGAACTTAGCAAGCGCGACACGGGACGCACCTTGTACATCCTGGACGAGCCCACCACCGGCCTGCACTTTGCCGACATTGCGCTGCTGCTCAAAGTGCTGCACCAACTGCGCGATGCGGGCAACACCATCGTGGTGATCGAGCACAACCTGGATGTCATCAAAACGGCCGACTGGTTGATTGACATGGGGCCCGAAGGTGGCGCAGGCGGCGGTATGGTGGTGGGGATGGGTACGCCGGAGGAACTGGCGGCGAATGCGGCGAGTTTTACGGGGCGCTATTTGAAGCGGCTGTTGTGAGATTTGAGGCTATTTGTGCCGATATTGGCCACCAGCCCTTATATCTATTGCTCAAGCAGCTATCAATTAAATAGCGATTGTCAGTGTTATGGCACCTGCTGAAAGCACTCTGTCCCGGTTTGCGTGGAAAATCAGGCCATGACTACCCATTTCCCTTCCTACACCCGAGCCCAGCAATTCCCCGCCATCCTGGCCCAGCGCATCGCCATCCTCGACGGCGCGATGGGTACCATGATTCAGCGCTTCAAGCTCACGGAAGAAGACGTGCGTGGTGAGCGGTTTGCCAACCACCACAAGGGCGTGAAAAACAACGGCGAGCTGCTCAGCCTGACCCGTCCGGACGTGATTCGCGACATTCACGAGAGCTATCTGGCAGCGGGCTGCGACCTGATTGAGACCAATACTTTTGGTGCGACCACGGTAGCCCAGGCCGACTACGACATGCAGGACCTGGCCTATGAGATGAATGTGCAGTCGGCCCGCATTGCCCGCGCCGCCTGCGACAAATACAGCACACCAGACAAGCCGCGTTTTGTGGCCGGGGCGCTGGGTCCCACGCCCAAGACCGCCAGCATCAGCCCCGATGTGAACGACCCGGGCGCGCGCAATGTGAGTTTTGAAGAGCTGCGCGCCAGCTATTACGCACAAACCCAGGCCCTGGTCGAGGGCGGCGCGGATGTGTTGCTGGTCGAAACGATTTTTGACACGCTGAACGCCAAGGCGGCGCTGTTTGCCATTGACGAGTATTTCGAAGCCAGTGGCGAGCGCCTGCCACTCATCATCAGCGGCACGGTGACCGACGCGTCAGGCCGCATCTTGAGCGGCCAGACCGTCACCGCCTTCTGGCACAGCGTGCGCCACGCCCAACCGCTGGCCATCGGCCTGAACTGCGCGCTGGGCGCGGCCTTGATGCGCCCCTACATCCAGGAGCTGCACCGCGCTGCGCCCGATACCTTCATCAGCTGTTACCCCAACGCCGGCTTGCCCAACCCGATGGCCGACACCGGTTTTGACGAGACGCCCGACATGACGGCCCGGCTGCTGCACGAGTTCGCTGCCGAAGGGCTGGTCAATATTGTGGGTGGCTGCTGCGGCACCACGCCAGACCATATCTTTGCGATCCGCGAGAAGGTTCAATTGCACGCGGCGCGCCAGGTCAAGGGGTTCTTCTATAGTGATTCGCAGGAAAATGCTATTGATTCAATAGCTGCTTGAGCAGTATTTACAAGGGCTAGGGGCACTTTTTGCTTGAAACAAACCGTTGCTTGGGGCGGTTTGTGTGATGGGGAAAGAGGTTCAAAGACTCCTGACTGCACGCTCATTGCAAATCAAACCGCACCGTCACCCGCGTACCCGGCATGGCGGTATCCGGATGTACGGCGTCCAACGTCACCGTGGCGCTGTGCTGGCGGGCAATTTCCAGCACGATGGGCAGGCCCAGGCCGGAGCCGTCGACCTGGGTTCCGAGCGCCCGGTAGAACGGCTGAAACACCAGTTCGCGCTCGGCTTGCGGAATGCCGGGACCGGAGTCGTCGATTTGCAGCAACAGCGCGTGGTCTAACGGCTGGGGCAGCACGCGCGCCGTGATCACGCCCGGCGTGGCGGCACTCGACGGTGTGTAGCCGATGGCGTTGTCCAGCAGGTTGCGAATCAGCTCGCTGATCAGCGTGGGGTTGCCGCGCAGCGTGCCGCCCGCTGCGCCAATGGACGCGCCCTCGTAACCCAGGTCAATGCGTTTGTCCATGGCGCGCGGCAGGCTGTCGCGTACCACGTCCATCGTCAGCTGCGCCAGATCGCAGGACACGCGCACCGGGCCCGTGCCACCGCCTTCTGCACGGGCCAACGCCAGCAGCTGGTTCACGGTGTGGGTGGCGCGCATGCTGGCCAGGCCGATTTGCTGCAGCGACTGCTTTAATTCCGCCTCGCTGGCACCCTCACGCGCGGCCAAGTCTGCCTGCATGCGCAGTCCCGCCAGCGGTGTTTTCAGCTGGTGCGCGGCATCGGCCAGAAACCGTTTTTGGGTGGCAATCGAGTCTTTCAAGCGAGTGAGCAAGTCGTTCACCGACGACACCAACGGCGCGACTTCCAGCAACACGCCCGATTCGTCCAGCGGGCTTAAGTCATCGGGTTTGCGGGCGCGAATGCGCTCCTCGAGCTGGTGCAGGGGCTTGATGCCGCGCACCAGCGCCAGCCACACCAGCAGCACCGCCAGGGGCAAGACGACGAACTGCGGAAACATCACGCCCTTGATGATTTCGGTGGCTAGCACTGAGCGCTTTTCGCGGGTTTCGGCTACCTGCACCAAGGCACTGGCCGATGGGTTGCCCGGCACGTCCAGCGCTACCCAGGTGTAGGCCACGCGCACGTCCTGCCCGCGCATCTGCGCGTCGCGCAGCCGTACGGTGCCGGTACGGGGCGCTTCTTCGTCGGGCATGGGCATGTCGCGCTCACCGCTGAGCAGCTCGCCGCGCAGGCCTTGCACCTGGTAATAAACCAGGTCTGCATCGTCGGCCCGCAAAATTTCGCGGGCCGATTGCGGCAGGTTGAACTGCACCCGGCCCTGGCTCACCGTGACCAGCTGGGCCAGGGTCTGGGCGTTGTATTCGAGCGCCCGGTCAAAGGGCTTGTTGGCAATGCTTTGCGCCACCAGCCAGGTCAGCGCCAGACTCACCGGCCAGATCAGCAGCAGCGGCGTGAGCATCCAGTCGAGAATTTCGCCGAACAGCGAGCGTTGCGCGCGCTGGAACAAACTCACGCAATTAACCTCGACGGTAACGAGCCTGAGGCCTGTGTTTCACCGCCGGGCCGCCCCAAGGTGAAACGCTCCCCCTCGGGGGGCAGCGCAGCACACGCAGTGGCAAGCGTGGGGGCCTGTGTTTCACCGCCGGGCCGCCCCAAAGTGAAACGCTCCCCCTCGGGGGACAGCGCAGCACACGCAGTGGCAAGCGTGGGGGCCTGTGACATCAAGGGATTTTTTCCAGGCAGTAGCCCAGGCCGCGCACGGTGGCAATGCGGATCGGCCCTTTCTCTATCTTTTTTCGCAACCGGTGGATGTACACCTCAATGGCGTTGTTGCTCACCTCTTCGCCCCACTCGCACAAGCGCTCGACCAACTGGTCTTTGCTCACCAGCCGGCCGACCCGTTGCAGCAGCACCTCCAGCAGGCCCAGCTCGCGGGCTGACAGGTCCACCATTTTGCCGTCGATGCTCGCTACGCGACCGGTCTGGTCGTACACCAACGGGCCGTGCTTGATGGTGTTGGTCGCCCCGCCCAGTCCCCGGCGGGTGAGCGCCCGCACGCGGGCTTCCAGCTCTTGCAGGCTGAAGGGTTTGGCCATGTAGTCGTCAGCCCCATAGTCCAGGCCCTTCACGCGCTCTTCCACGCTGTCAGCCGCGGTCAAGATCAACACCGGGAGCTTGGAGCCGCGTGCCCGCAGCTTGCGCAGCACCTCCAGGCCGTGCAGCTTGGGCAGGCCCAAATCCAGAATGAGCAAATCAAACTCGCTGTTGGTCATCAGCGCCGCATCGGCCTCGCCACCACTGGCCACATGGTCGACCGCCGCACCGGACGCACGCAGCGTGCGCAGCAGGCCGTCCGCCAGCACCTGGTCGTCTTCGGCTATCAGGATTCGCATGTTGGGGTCTCCAGTTTTTGTCGTTTGCCTTGCAAATTTTAGGTGGCAAGGTCAGGTGGCGCTACCCGCGTAAGCCTCTAGTCCCATCGCCACCACCGTTGCAATTTCTGCCCCCACTTCTGCGCGAAATTCGCCTTCCGCCTGTGCCACCGCATCTTGAAACGCCTGTAACCAGGCCAGCCCCGCAGTCGTGAAACACACGCGCTTGGCGCGAGCGTCCAGCGGGTCGTCGGTGCGCGTGACCAGACCCCAGGCTTCGCATTGCGTCACCAGGGTGCCCATGGCCTGCTTGGTCATGTGCGCGCTGGCGGCCAGCTCGGTCAGGCGTGCGCCCTGCACGGGCAGGTGGCGGGTGATGTGGATGTGCGCGGCGCTTACCTGGTCGCGCGCTGCGAGGTTGGAAAGCGCCAGCGGCACGTCCACGTTGTGCGCCATCAATGCCAGCACCCGCGCGTCAAAACGCTGCATCGCGTGCCCCAGCAAACGGCCCAGGTGGGTTTGGCGCCAACCGGTGTCAGGTGTGTATTCAGACATTCTTAAATAGTAAATCAAACTGACCAAAATAATCGTTTACCGATTTCAACAAGGCCACTACATTACTGATCAAGCATCCAGCGTGTTCATAAAAGCAGTTGAGTGCCGCAGTCAACAAACTTCTTAACTCATTGATTTACAAGGGGATTTTTATGGACGTACAAGTCAAGGGCGCTCGCATCAACGCAGCCGACAGCGAAAAAGCCAAGGCCTTGCAAGCCGCTCTGGCGCAAATTGAGAAGCAGTTTGGCAAGGGCACCATCATGCGGCTGGGCGAGGGCGAGGCGATTGAAGACATTCAAGTCGTCTCCACCGGCTCGCTGGGGCTGGACATTGCGCTCGGCGTGGGCGGCCTGCCTCGCGGTCGGGTGATCGAGATTTACGGCCCGGAATCGTCGGGCAAAACCACCCTGACCCTGCAAGTGATTGCCGAGATGCAAAAACTGGGCGGCCAGTGCGCATTTGTGGACGCAGAACACGCGCTGGACGTGCAATACGCGCAAAAACTCGGCGTGAACCTGCCCGACTTGCTCATCAGCCAACCCGATACCGGCGAGCAGGCGCTGGAAATTGTGGACAGCCTGGTGCGCAGCGGCGCAGTCGACCTGATCGTGATTGACTCGGTGGCCGCGCTCACGCCCAAGGCCGAAATTGAAGGTGAAATGGGTGACAGCCTGCCTGGCCTGCAGGCCCGCCTGATGAGCCAGGCCCTGCGCAAGCTGACCGCCACCATCAAAAAAGCCAACTGCATGGTGATTTTCATCAACCAGATCCGCATGAAGATTGGCGTGATGTTTGGCAGCCCCGAAACCACCACCGGCGGCAACGCGCTGAAGTTTTACGCCTCGGTGCGCCTGGACATTCGCCGCACAGGCACCATCAAGAAGGGCGAGGAAGCCATAGGCAATGAAACCAAGGTCAAGGTGGTGAAAAACAAGGTCTCACCGCCGTTTAAAACCGCCGAATTCGACATTCTGTTCGGCGAAGGCATCAGCCGCCTGGGCGAAATCATCGACCTGGGCGTCACCGCCCGCGTACTCGAAAAATCCGGTGCCTGGTACGCCTACAACGGCGAAAAAATCGGCCAGGGCCGCGACAACTCCCGCGAGTTTTTGCGCGAGAACCCCGCGCTGGCGTTTGAGATTGAAAACAAGGTGCGGGAATCCCTTGGGATTCCAGCGCTGGCACCAGCGGTGGCAGCGTAATGAAGCGCAAGCTTCATGCACCGCAGGTTCGGCAAAACAAGGTGCGGGAATCGCTGGGCATTGCGCTGTTAGCGGCACCGATTGGTGCGGCTTGATCAAGGCGTTACTTTTAAGCCAAAACGACTTGTAGCCCTTGCATCTATTGCTCAAGCAGCTATCAATTTAGTAGTAACTAAACACCTGTGGCGTTCTTCACCCCCACTGCCCTCAGCCTGAAAAGTCGTGCGTTGCGCCTGCTCAGCACACGCGAATACTCGCGCGCTGAGCTGGTGCGCAAGCTGACGCCGCATGAGGCGCAATCGGGGTCGCTGGCACAGGCGCTGGACGAGCTGCAGGCCAAAGGTTTCATCAATGAACAACGCGTGGCGGAATCGGTGGTCAACCGCCGTTCCAGCAAGCTGGGCGCAACCCGCATCCGCCACGAATTGCAAACCAAAGGCCTGGATCCCCAGTTGGTCACCGACGCCGTGGCGCAGCTGCAAAGCACCGAATTCGAGCGCGCCCGCGACATCTGGCAGCGTAAGTTTGGACAACTTGAGGTCAGCGGTGACCGGACCGTCCAGTCTGCGGCTACCGCACGACAAATGCGCTTCTTGCTAACGCGCGGATTCAGCGCAGAAGTGGCGCGTCGGGTGATCCGGTCGCCAGATACTTCATTTGAGAATGAAAATGGCCTCTAGCCCTTCTGAATACTGCTCAAGCAGCTATCTTTAATATAGCAAGTTCAAGCATCCAAACCCAGCATCAATTGCAGGTTTTGAACTGCCGCACCGCTGGCACCTTTGCCCAGGTTGTCCAGGCGGGCCACCACCACGGCCTGGCGATGCGCGTCGTTGCCAAAAACCCGAATCTCCAGCTTGTTGGTGTGGTTCACACCGAGTGGATCGAGCTTGTTTTCAGCAGTTGAGGGCTCGGCAGTCACCCACTTGGAGCCTGCGTAGTGCCGGGCGTAGACCGCGTGCAAATCAGCCAAGCTGGTTTGTTTCGCCAGCGTGTCCAGGTGCAGGGGCAATTGCACCAACATACCTTCGCGGAAGTTACCCACTGCAGGCATGAAAACCGGACGGCGGGTCAGGCCGGTGTATTGCATGATTTCGGGGATGTGCTTGTGCGAAAGACTCAGCGCGTACAGCTCATAGGCTGGTGCGATGGGGGGCACAGCTTCGTAAGCCTCGATCATGGTGCGGCCACCGCCCGAGTAGCCGCTAATCGCTGGCAGCACCACCGGAAAATCAACCGGCATCAATCCCGCATCGACCAGCGGGCGCAGCAACGCAATGGCACCACTGGCGTAGCAACCCGGGTTGGCCACCCGGTCAGCCGCTTTGACGGCGGCTTGCTGACCAGCCGTGAGTTCCGGGAAGCCAAACACCCAACCGGCAGCGGTGCGGTGGGCCGTGGAGGCATCAATAATTTTTGGTTTCTTGCCGGGTAGCGAGTCAACCATCGCCACCGATTCCCGCGCCGCATCGTCGTGCAGGCACAGGATGACCAAGTCCACCTGCGCCATCAAGTCCCGCTTGGCAGCCGCATCTTTTCGAAGCGCGGGCGCAATGCTGACCAACTCAATGTGCGGCATGTCCTGCAGCCGCTCGCGGATTTGTAAACCGGTGGTACCGGCTTCGCCATCAATGAAGACTTTGGGCATAAAAATCATCCTTACATACAAGCAGCTACAGCGTTTGACCCGCGCCAAGATGGTGCGATGCAGCATGATACAGTTTGCGCCCGCCCCAGCAGGCGGCGCAGTCGGCCGTCAAAACCATCCATTCCTGAGAGAGACCTCATGAAGATTCACGAGTACCAAGGCAAGGATATCTTGCGCAACTTTGGCATCCCGGTTCCACGCGGAATCCCTGCCTTCACCGTGCAAGAGGCCGTGGAAGCCGCGCAAAAACTTGGCGGCCCTGTGTGGGTGGTCAAGGCACAAATTCACGCAGGGGGTCGCGGAAAAGGCGGCGGCGTCAAGCTGGCGCGCAGCATTGAAGATGTCAAGAAACTGGCGGGCGAGATTTTGGGCATGCAGCTCAAAACCGTGCAAACCGGGCCTGAAGGCCAGAAGGTGCGTCGCTTGTTTATTGAAGACGGCGCCGACATCAAAAAAGAGCTGTATGTGTCTGTCGTCACTGACCGGGCAACGCAAAAAGTGGCGTTCATGGCCAGCAGCGAAGGCGGTATGGACATCGAGGCTGTGGCACATGACACACCCGAAAAAATCCTCAAAGCCTTCGTTGACCCGCTGGTGGGCTTGACAGCCGAGCAGGGCAAGTACCTATCAGACGGCATGGGCGTGCCTGCCGCCAGCACCGCTGCCTGTGTGGATGTGCTGCAAAAGCTCTACAAGTGCTACATGGAAACAGACGCGGCACTGGTTGAAATCAACCCGCTGATTCTGGAAGGCCATGGCGGCATCAAGGCGCTGGACGCGAAGTTCAACTTTGACAGCAACGCGCTGTTTCGTCACCCCGAGATCGTCGCCCTGCGCGACCTGGATGAAGAAGACGCCGCAGAAATTGAAGCCAGCAAGTTCGATCTGGCTTACATCAGCCTGGACGGCAACATTGGCTGCCTGGTGAACGGTGCTGGTTTGGCGATGGCGACGATGGACACCATCAAGCTATATGGCGCAGAGCCGGCCAACTTCCTGGATGTGGGCGGCGGCGCAACACCAGAGAAGGTCACCGAAGCCTTCAAAATCATGCTGAAAAACCCCAAGGTCAAGGCGATCATGGTCAACATCTTCGGCGGCATCATGAAGTGCGACACGATTGCCACGGGCGTGATCACGGCCTGCAAGGCCACCAACCTGAGCGTGCCACTGGTCGTGCGCATGAAAGGCACCAACGAGGAGCTGGGCAAGCAAATGCTCAAAGACTCTGGCCTGCCCATCATCAGAGCCGACACCATTGCCGAGGCGGCTCAAAAAGTTGTAGCAGCCGTCAAGGTTTAAGGAACGATTATGTCCATCTACATCAACAAAAATACCAAAGTCATTACCCAGGGCATTACCGGGAAAACCGGTCAGTTTCACACCGAAAAATGCCAGGAATACGCGAACGGCAAGAACTGTTTTGTCGCAGGCGTGAATCCCAAAAAAGCGGGTGAAAGCATCTTTAACATTCCGATCTACGCATCGGTTAAAGAGGCTGCGTCGCAAACGGGTGCAACAGTCAGCGTTATTTATGTGCCCCCAGCAGGTGCAGCGGCTGCAATCTGGGAAGCGGTAGAGGCAGATCTGGATCTGGCGATCTGTATCACCGAAGGAATCCCCGTACGTGACATGCTCGAAGTACGCAACCGGATGAAAGCCAAGGAAGCCGCTGGCGGCAAAAAAACCTTGTTGCTGGGCCCGAACTGCCCCGGATTGATTACCCCCGAAGAGATCAAGATCGGCATCATGCCCGGGCACATCCACCGCAAAGGCCGTATCGGCGTGGTGTCACGTTCCGGAACGTTGACCTATGAAGCGGTCGCGCAGTTGACGGAAATCGGGCTGGGTCAGTCGTCGGCAGTAGGCATTGGCGGCGACCCTATCAATGGCCTGAAGCACATCGACGTCATGCAGGCGTTCAATGACGACCCGGATACAGACGCCGTCATCATGATTGGCGAAATTGGCGGCCCCGACGAAGCCGATGCAGCGCGCTGGTGCAAAGCCAACATGAAAAAACCCATCGTTGGCTTCATCGCTGGTGTGACGGCTCCGGCGGGCAAGCGCATGGGCCATGCAGGTGCGTTGATCAGCGGCGGCGCCGACACCGCAGACGCCAAACTGGCTGTCATGGAGGAATGCGGATTCAAAGTGACGCGTAACCCCTCCGAGATGGCCAAATTGCTAAAAGCACTGCTCTGAGCTGCCGCGTTGCGGGTACCCACAACCGACAGGCCGATTGCCGCATCAGACAATCGGCCTTTGTTTTTCTACTTTAGGAAAGTTCGCTCATGGATGCGCTAATGACCGCCAACTTCTGGATTGCAGTTGGCCAGATAATTTTGATTGACATCCTCTTAGGGGGAGACAACGCGGTAGTGATTGCGTTGGCTTGCCGAAACCTGCCGCCAAAACAGCGGACGCAAGGGATTATTTACGGTACGGCTGGCGCAATCGTGTTGCGGGTGATCCTGATTGCCTTTGCACTGGCCCTGCTGGCGATCCCGTATCTCAAGCTGATCGGCGCCATCTTGTTGGTGTGGATTGGCGTCAAATTGATGCAGCCCGAAGACGAGGGCGATCACAACATCACACCCAGTGACAAGCTCTGGGGTGCCGTACGGACAGTCATCATCGCTGATCTGGTGATGAGTGTAGATAACGTGCTGGCAATCGCTGGCGCCGCCCAGGGCGCAGGGGAGCATCAATTGGCCTTGGTGATCTTCGGCCTGCTGGTCAGTATTCCCATCATTGTGTGGGGCAGCACGTTCGTCTTGAAACTGATGGAACGCTTTCCAATCATCATTTTGTTGGGCGCGATGCTGCTGGGGTGGATTGCCGGACAAATGGCCTATACCGACCCGGGATTGAAGCCGTATCTACCAGTCGGAAAACTTTGGGAATACGCAGCTGCCGCAGCTGGCGCAACTTTCGTGTTCGTGATGGGCAAGTTTCTGCAGTCCCGCTCACGCGCCAAACCAAGTCATTGATTGCTACTTATTTGCAACACCGTACACATTGAACGTGACAAAGTCGCTTGTCCGTCAGGTTGCGGTCTGTTACCTTCGCGCCACAGGAGTGCGGGTGAGCTTCCGCGAGATCGTTTGTGACCAAATTTCGTTGTGAAATGGATCCAAAAAATATGGCTGTCTTTCTGGAGAGCTGGGCGTGAGCACTTCTTCTTCCACTAAGCGCAGCCGGTTCTGGCGCACCGACTGGTTTGTTGGCTGCATGGTGGTACTGGCCGTTTTTGTGCTTCACCAGTCAACTGACTTGATCGATACGCTGGAACGCCGACTCTATGACTACGCCAGCACCAGCACGGGAAAAATGCCGTCTGATCGCATTGCGGTCATTGCTATTGATGATCAAAGCATCGCAAATATCGGCAGATGGCCCTGGCCTCGCGATATTCATGCGCAATTAATTGATCAGTTGGCTGCCGCAAAGGTAAAAGTAATTGCGCACACTGTATTTTTCTTCGAGCCGCAAACCGATCGCGGTTTGCAATACATACGAAAAATGCGTTCTGTGCTGGCAGCATCTGGTGCCGTCCCAAGCGATACCAGCGATCAATTGGTCAAGGTGATCACCGAAGCCGAGCTCGCGCTGGACACAGACGCCAAACTTGCCGCCAGTATGCTGCGTGCAGGTAATGTGCTTATGCCGTCAGTATTTGTGACCGGCGAACCTTTGGGGAAACCAGATTCGCCGTTGCCCGCGTTTGCATTAAAGAGCACGGTGGAAGAAAACAATGGTTTTTCGGTGCCTGCGATCAAGGGCCAGCAGCCTATTGAAACCATCGGTGCGGCGTCAATTGGCGTCGCCCATTTGAATCAAACCAAAGATGCTGATGGGTCGGTTCGCTTGGAGCCACTGCTCGTGAATTACTACGGGGCCGCTGTTCCATCTATGGCGCTGTTGGCAGCCGCTAAAAGTCTAAATCTGGCAAGTGCCGATATCAAGTTGAATCCTGGGCAGTCGGTGCAGATAGGTAAGCTGCGTGTGAGCACGGATGATCAAGCGCGTATGTTGCCGCAGTTTTACAAGAATCGGGATGGGAAACCGCCGTTTGTGGTCGATTCGTTTTATGACGTGTTGTCCGGGAAAATTCCAGCATCTAAGTATGCTGACAAAATAGTTCTGATCGGAGGTACTGCGGCCGGTGTTGGCAGTTTCTTTTCCACCCCGACTGGGTCTGATATGAGCCCTGCTGAGATGATTGCTCATATTACTTCCAGTATTTTGAGTGAGCACTTCATCGTTGCACCCAGTTGGGGTGTCTGGGCCAGCCTGGGTGTCTTTCTCCTGGTGGCTGCTTACCTTATCACCCTGCTTCCTCGATTGTCTGCTGGGGTAGCTGCGGCAATTACGGCATTGCTGTTTTGCGTAATTTTGGCAAGTGAATTTGGTTTGCTCGCGGGTGCTTCCTTGTGGTTGAAATTGGTGTTGCCTGCCACACTGCTTTTGATTGGGCATCTTGCATTGACCACCAAGCGTTTCCTGGTCACTGAGGCCGGAAAAGTTAAGTCTGATGAGGAGTCTGCCGAGACCAATCGCATGATGGGTCTTGCCCATCAGGGCCAAGGGCAGTTGGACATGGCTTTTGATCGTTTCCGTCGCGTGCCCTACAGCGATGCGCTCATGGACAATATGGGGAACTTGGCGTTGGATTTTGAACGGAAACGCCAATTCAATAAAGCCCAGGCAGTCTACGAATACATGGCCAGCTTGAACAAAGATTTCAAAGGCCTTTCCGCCAAGTTAAATCGAGCAAAGAACCTTTCCGAGACTGTCATTTTGGGCGGTGGTGGCAACCACCCGGGCGGTACGGTGTTACTCGAGGGTGGGGGGGTGGAGAAACCGATGCTGGGGCGCTACCAAGTCGAAAAAGAATTGGGCAAAGGGGCGATGGGCGTGGTTTATCTCGGGAAAGATCCAAAGATTGGCCGGGTGGTAGCCATCAAAACAATGGCCCTGGCCCAGGAATTCGAAGGCGAAGAGTTGACTGATGCCCGCGAGCGTTTTTTCCGGGAGGCAGAGACAGCCGGCCGATTGCAGCATCAAAATATCGTGACCATATTTGACGCTGGAGAAGAGCACGATTTGGCTTACATTGCCATGGAGTTTCTCAAAGGTAAAGATCTTGCCGATTTTTGCAGGGACGGCAATTTGCTACCCATGCGTACTGTGCTGTCTATCGTTGCCCGCGTTGCCGAGGCTTTGGCCTATGCGCACAAGCAAAACGTCGTACATCGGGACATCAAGCCTGCCAACATCATGTATGAGTTGCAAAGCGATACGGTCAAAGTGACTGACTTCGGCATCGCGCGCATCACCGATTCCAGCAAGACCAAAACTGGATTGGTGCTGGGCACACCCAGTTTTATGTCTCCAGAGCAGATCGCTGGGAAGAAGGTCGACGGCCGATCCGATTTGTATTCGTTGGGCGTTATGCTTTACCAGATGCTGGCGGGTGTCTTGCCATTTAGGGGCGATTCCATGGCAGAGCTGATGTACAAAATCGCTAATGAAGATGCGCCAGACATACGCGCCGTACGCCGCGATATCCCGGACCAACTCGCCCGGGTGGTAGCTCTGGCGCTCAGTAAAAAGCCCGAGGCTCGGTATCAAGACGGCGACAAGTTCGCGGTGGACCTGAAGGCGTTGATTGACTTGAATTCGGCGCAAGCCAATTTTGATAAAACTTTGCTGATGACACAGCCGTCGCCTTCAGCAGCTCCCCAGTCCGCTGACGCTGATGCCACGGTTGTTATGCGTCCAGCCTCGGCGACTCGGACAGCAGGATATGATGCAACACAAAAAGTTGCACCCTCACCACCGACCGATGACCCATTTGAAAAAACTGCCGTCATCCGGCGGGTTGCTACAGGTGATTCGGGATCCCATAGCGGTAGCGATAACCGTAATAGCTAGTTAGCAGTCTATGATTTATGAGTTTTGCACCCGTACGGATCCTGGACTCGCGCGAGAAAACAATGAGGATTCAGTCGCAGTAGATGAAGTGACTCAATTGGCCATCCTGGCAGATGGTATGGGTGGTTACAATGCTGGCGAAATCGCCAGCGGAATGGCAACAACTTTTATCAAATCCGAGCTCGGTCGTTGGCTCTCTCAAGCTGGGCGTCACGCCAACCCCAAAGAAGTGCGTCGGGCGATGGAGATCTGTGTTGACAACGCCAATCGAGCTATTTTCAATGCTGCGAATTCGAACCCGCAGTACAGCGGTATGGGCACGACACTGGTCGTGGGGATTTTTCAAGACGGTCGCTTGATGCTGGGGCACATCGGAGATTCACGGTGTTATCTTTTGCGAGCAGGGGAATTCACACAGATCACAAAAGATCATTCACTGCTTCAAGAGCAGATGGATGCAGGCCTAATTACGGCAGAGCAGGCTGCAACCTCAAGCAATAAAAATCTGGTCACGCGAGCACTCGGTGTTGAAGATGCGGTGCTGCTAGACGTTAACGAATACCGCGTTGAGGTCGGTGATGTGTACTTGTTTTGTTCCGACGGTTTATCTGATATGGTGGAAGATGATGGCATTGCTAGGTTGCTGGCGGTAGATGCGCCCCTGCAAGTGAGATTGGGACAGTTGATTGACGCAGCAAATGCCAATGGCGGCCGCGACAACATATCCGTTTTTGCGGCATTTGCGCAAAGTGGTTCAAAAAAACGGGGACTAATTTCCAGATTGCTGGGAAAATAGTCTTTCGTATTAATTTTCAACAACAAACTTAGATACAGGAGCCGACCATGCCGAAAATGATCGTTTCGATCGACGGTGTCGTCATCAAGGAAGTCCAGTTAACCAAGGATCGTACGACCCTTGGGCGCCGACCTTATAACGATATCGTGATCGATAACCTTGCCGTGAGTGGCGAGCATGCTGTACTTCAGATGACTGGCAACGAAGTGTACATGGAGGACTTGAACAGTACCAATGGCACCTATGTAAATGGTAAGGCTGTCAAAAAGCAACTGCTTCAGAATAATGACACGGTTGAAATCGGCAAGTACAAAATCAAATACATGAATGAAGCCGTTGCGGCGACGTTTGACAAAACTATGGTGATGAAGGCCGGATCGGTTGGAGCTCCTTCGACTCCCCCGGCAGTTACACCCATGTCTGGAGATTCGGCTAATGCCGCAATTAAAGTACTGTCTGGGGCTGCGGCTGGCCGGGAAGTACCGCTTGTCAAAGTCGTGACAACCATCGGCAAGCCTGGCGTAGCGGTGGCTGCCATCACCAAGCGGCAGCATGGTTTTGTGGTGGCGCATGTTGAAGGTGGAAGTAAGCCCACGCTAAATGGATCTCCGATTGGAGCTGAACCAGTCGCCCTGAAGAATGGTGATTTGCTCGAGCTAGCAGGAACGCAAATGCAGTTTGTGCAGCACTAGTAGTTCTACTGGGTCGTTCGTCAAGCGTTTACGTTCTCATTTCCCTGTATATAAATATTATATGGGGTCAATCTCAAAGCACTGGACGCGAATAGTGGTTACTCTTATACCACTGTTTTTCGCATTACTTCATGCCACCGGCGTAATGCGAATTGATGTGCTGCAGCGCCTGGACGATATTATCTACGACGCGCGTTTGCGAGCAACAATGCCTCGCACGCTGGATGAGCGCATTGTAATTGTAGATATCGACGAAAAAAGTTTGGCCGAAATTGGACGGTGGCCCTGGGGGCGCAATACGCTTGCCGATTTGGTCAACGAACTATTCGATGGACAAAAGATTGCGTTGCTCGGATTTGATGTCGTTTTTGCCGAGGGGGATGATAGTTCGGGCCTGAAGCGGTTACAGCAGCTCTCTCAAAATGAATTGAAAGATCAAGCGGGCTTCGCCGAAAAATTGGCACAGCTGCAAACTACGCTTGATTACGATGGCCTGTTTGCCAAATCGCTTGCAAATCGCCCGGTCGTGATGGGTTATTACTTTACAAGCGACCGCGATGGCCGGGCGTCTGGGGCGCTTCCTAAGCCGGTCATGCAACGTGAAAACTTACAAGGGCGTCCGATTAAGTTCACCAGCTGGAATGGATATGGGTCTAATCTGCCTCAGCTTGCAGCAGCAGCGCCCATGGCAGGATTTTTTAATTCTATAACGGCGGGTGACGGCGTTGTACGATCCATCCCTTTGATCGCGGAATATAAAGGTAGTTACTACGAGTCGCTGTCACTGGCGATTTTTCGAATGCTGATTGGCTTACCTGCAGTCGAGCCCGGCTTTCCTCAAGACCGTTTGGTAACACGTGGATATCAGGGCCTTGAAAGTATTTTGCTGAAGGAGCCCCGGCAAACACTCGCTGTTCCTGTGGATGATCGCGTAGCAACGCTGGTGCCCTTTCGAGGCGTTGGGGGAGTCAGCGGAGGCTCATTTAAGTATGTTTCTGCGGCTGATGTTCTAGCCAAGCGCGTCGACAGCGCCGTTTTGAAGGGCAAGATCGTTCTGCTCGGTACCACAGCGCCTGGATTGCTTGACCTGCGCGTAACGCCCGTCGGTGAAACCTACCCTGGGGTGGAAACTCACGCCAATGTTATATCCGGGCTGCTGGACGGCAAGATATTTGTGAAGCCCGACTATGCGGTGGGCTATGAAGTAGTTATTTTGGTGCTAGCCGGATTATTACTGGCTTTCAGCCTACCTTTGTTATCTGCACCACGTGCCGTGGCTACCAGTGCCGGTATTCTTGCTGCGGTTGTTGGTCTTAACTCATGGCTTTATCTGGGCGCTGGACTTGTGTTGCCGCTTGCATCATTTCTGGTTATGGCGCTGACGGCTTTCGCCTTGAATATGAGCTACGGCTACTTTGTCGAAAGTAGGTCCAAGCGCGAACTGGCGCACTTGTTTGGTACGTATGTTCCGCCCGAGTTGGTCGATGAAATGGTGAAGGATCCGGACAGCTACAGCATGAAGGCAGTGAGTAAGGAGTTGACCGTGATGTTTTGTGACATGCGCGGGTTTACTAAATTGTCCGAGCAAATGGAGCCCACCAAGCTGCAGGAATTGTTGAATAGTGTATTCAGTCGCCTGACCAACGAAATTCGTGCCAATCGCGGAACCATTGATAAATATATGGGTGACTGCGTGATGGCTTTTTGGGGGGCGCCAGTCGAAACAGCCAACCATGGTTACTTGGCGGTTAAAACCGCTATTGAAATGGCAGCTGCAGTTCGCAAAATAAATGACGAGCACCGTGCCAAAGGTTTGCCAGAAATTGGTGTTGGAATCGGCTTGAATACAGGAAGCATGTGTGTGGGCGACATGGGTTCTGATATTCGTCGCAGCTACACCGTGATCGGCGATTCAGTCAACCTGGGCGCCCGCCTTGAGGGTTTGTCGAAGACGTATGGTGTCGATATTGTCGTGAGCGACTCGACCCGGAAACTGGCGCCTGAATTTGCCTGGCAAGAGCTTGATCGGGTCAGGGTCAAGGGCAAAGCCCAGGCTGTAGCGATTTTCTGGCCTGTCGCACCGCTCGACCAATTAGATAAGGCCGGTAGTGACGAGTTGAAGATCTGGAATGCGATGCTAAAGGCCTACCGAGCACAAGAATGGGACCAATGCGACCTGCAGTTGCTCAATCTACATCGCATGAATGCGGAAAAGTACCTTTACGACCTGTATTCGCAGCGTGTAGCCTCAATGCGCTTATTGCCTTTTGATCCCGAATGGGACGGCGCAACTAATTTTGAGACCAAGTAAGGGGCACTGATGAAGGTACGTGTGTTGGGCTGCTCCGGCGCCATTGCGAAAGACTGTCGCACCACGTCGTTTTTGATCGATTCGAATGTGCTCGTCGATGCGGGAACCGGCGTGGGGGACCTCACGATGGATGAGATGGTGCGAATTGACCATGTGCTTCTGACTCACTCGCATCTGGACCACATCGCAGCGCTGCCGCTGATGATCGATTCTGTCGCTGCCCGTCGCACGACACCGTTGAAAATACATGCATTGAGCGGCACGATTGAGGCCTTGAAGACCCATATTTTCAACAACGTCATTTGGCCCGACTTCAGCCGCATTCCTACGCCACAAGCGCCGTTTCTGACTTTTCACGAGCTTCAGGTAGGCGGGCGCTTCCAACTGGGCGGCAAAGGCATTGAGGTGCTACCCGCCGTTCACACGGTGCCTGCCGTGGGATACGCCATCACGACCGGACACGGCTGCTGGGTTTTTACCGGCGACACCGAGCGTAATCCGGCGTTCTGGCGACGGATTAACCAGATGAACATCGCCATGCTGGTGATTGAAACGGCGTTCAGCAACCGGGAGCGGGACTTGGCTCGCCGCAGCCTGCATCTGTCGCCCAACGCGTTAGCAGAAGAATTGGATCTGATCGACAAAAACAAACGCTTTCCGATTTACATCACCCACACCAAACCCGCAGAGACCGACATGATCATGGAAGAGATCCAGCGTTTTGATCAAACGCAACCATTTGGCCCCAACGTAAGTCACGATATTCGCTGGTTACATGCAGGGCAGGAGTTTGATCTATGAGCGCCGTATTGAAGCCAGTTGCACCCGATAACGAGCGTGCATTTTTTAACTCGCAGATGCTGCCACCAGAAAAGCGTGGCGTGTCATTCGAGGCCTTGTTTTTCCGCCAACTCCAGAGCGTCAGTGCCCGAATTCACGAGACCGAGAATCTCGACCAGATCATGCTGGATGCCAGCCAGGATATCTGCAAGCTCCTGAATGCCGACCGGCTGACGCTGTACGCGGTCAGCGAAGATGGCGGATCGATCGTCTCCAAAATCAAGACCGGCCTGAGCGGCAGTCGCGACCTGAAGTTGCCGATCAGCACCCAGAGCATTGCAGGGTACGTGGCCAGCAGCAAGCAAGCTGTCAACATTGCCGATGTTTATGACGACGAGGCCCTCAAGCTGATTCACCCGGCTTTAACTTTCCTCAAAGAAGTTGACAAGCGCTCGGGTTACCGCACCAAGCAGATGCTGGTCGTGCCCATTTTGGAGAACGACACCCTTCACGGCGTGCTGCAAGTCATCAATAACAAAAGCGATCAGTCTTTTGGCGACCTGGAGGTGGAAGGTACCGCGCAGCTTTGTAAAACGCTGGCCACAGCTATCCGGCAGCGCATGCGCAAAACCGAAGACCAGCATCGGCGCAAAGCCACCAAATACGATGGGTTGATGGCTGATGGGGTGCTCACAGCCGCAGAGCTGCAGACCTGTGTACAAAACGCTCGTGAGCAGTCCAAATCGGTCGAGCACATATTGATGGCAGACCACCATATTCGTCCTGCCCAGATTGGTCCGTCGCTCGCCAAGTTTTTTGGTGTGGCGTACCAGCCGTTTGACTCGGGCCGTGTTCGGTCCGAGATGCTCCACGGGTCGCTCAAGCGCGACTTTCTGGAGCAGCAAAGCTGGATTCCGCTGGAAGAATCGCCAGATGGTCTGGTAGTGATGTGCGTCGACCCCGAGGCCGTGCGCAGTGCCCGCGTGGTGCCACAAGTGTTCTCGCGCATGAGTAAATTTGTGTACCGCGTGACCACGCAAACCGAGTTTGAAGAAACGCTGGCACAGATCTTTGGCGGAACAGCCGAAAGCGGCTCCATCGACCAGATGTTGGCCGACCTGAGCCCCGCTGATGACGACGGCCGTGTTGAAGATTCGCTCGAGTCCGCCGCGGCTGACAACGAGCTGGTCAAGTTCGTCAACAAAGTCATCATCGACGCGCACAACCAAAAAGCCTCGGACATTCACATTGAGCCCATGCCGGGCAAATTCAAAACCGGTATCCGTTTTCGCATTGACGGCACCTTGTATCCTTACATCGAGGTGCCCGCTCACTTTCGCCAGGCCATGGTCACCCGCCTGAAAATCATGTGCGACCTGGACATTTCCGAGCGTCGCAAGCCGCAAGACGGGAAGATCAAGTTCAAAAAATACGGCCCACTCGATATTGAGCTGCGCGTCGCCACCATTCCCTCAGCCGGCGGCGTGGAAGATGTGGTCATGCGTATCCTGGCTGCTGGGGAGCCGATTCCGATGGAGAAGCTGGGGCTGTCAGCGCACAACCGCGAGCGGGTCGAACGAACGGTGACCAAACCCTACGGCCTGTTTTACGTCTGTGGCCCCACGGGCTCTGGCAAAACCACCACCCTGCATTCGATCCTGAAGTTTTTGAATACGCCCGAAACCAAAATCTGGACGGCGGAAGACCCGGTGGAAATCACCCAAAAAGGTTTGCGGCAAGTTCAGATCAACAAGAAAGCGGGCATTGATTTTGCGCTGGTGATGCGAGCCTTCCTGCGCGCTGACCCCGACATCATCATGGTGGGCGAGTCGCGAGACAAAGAGACTGTATCGATGGGCGTCGAGGCCTCGCTCACGGGTCACCTGGTGTTCTCCACCCTGCACACCAACTCCGCGCCCGAGTCCATCACCCGCTTGCTCGATATGGGCATGGATCCGTTTAACTTTGCTGATGCGCTGCTGGGCATCCTGGCGCAGCGCCTGGCCAAGCGTTTGTGTGACTGCAAAGAGGAATACACGCCCAACTCCGCTGAGCTGAAAAGCTTCATCGCGGAATATGCCGAAGAGCTGCGCCACACCGACGCCTGGAAGGCTGACATAGGCGGCGAACAGCAAAAACTCCTGGACGACTGGACGCAGGCTTATGGCAAAGACGATAGCCTGAAGATGTACCGCGTCAACGCCAGCGGTGGCTGCGAAAAATGCAAAAAGACCGGCTACAAAGGCCGCGTGGGCTTGCATGAGCTATTGATCGCGGACGATCCCATTAAAAAGCTGATTCAAGAGCGCGCCCGTGTGGCGGAAATTTTCACCGCCGCGGTTGCCGGTGGTATGCGTACCCTGAAGATGGACGGCATGGAAAAAGTGCTCATGGGGCTGACCGATTTGAAGATGGTTCGCTCCGTCTGTATCAAATAGACGGTTTCATGAAATCAAGCATTGCTGCTACTTTATTGATAGCTGCTGTAGCGCTTTCCATAAGCGCTACAGCCCAAAACGTCTACAAATGTGCTGACGGGAGCTACAGCCAATCTGCCTGCGCAGGAGGCGTCGCCTTACCGAGCGACACACAAACACGAGCCCAAATCGCTACAGCACGCGCCAATGCAAAACGCGACGCCAAAGCCGCCGATGCGATGGAAAAAGCGCGGCTGCAGCAAGAAGCTCGCGTCGTCCCGAGGCCGCTAGCGGCAGCAAAAACACCGCCCAGTAACAAACCCAAACGCACATCCGCCAAGAAGAAAAAGGCCGACGAATTCGTTGCCATCGTGCCGGGCAGCGGCAAAAAACCAACCAAGAAAAAGAAGAGCTCAGCCTGACGGACAAGTCAAGCGGCAAAACTCAAGCTGCCTGCAGCCGCTGGTATTTCTGCATCAGCGTTTCGCGGCTTTCCAGGTGCGCCGGGTTCAGCGGAATGCACGCCACAGGGCACACCTGCACACACTGCGGCTCGTCAAAATGCCCCACACATTCGGTGCATTTGTGCGGATCAATCTCGTAAATGTCTCGCCCCATGTAGATGGCCTGATTCGGGCACTCGGGCTCGCACACATCGCAGTTGATGCACTCATCGGTAATCATCAAAGCCATGTTTTGGGTGTTCCGGTCGATTGAAGTAGGTCTGGCATTATCCAGCGCTGTATGAGTCTTTTCCTGTTCAAGCGCCTGTTAACCCTGTTGCTCACGCTGGTGGGCGCGTCGCTGGTGATTTTTGGCGTGCTCGAAGTGCTGCCCGGCAACGCCGCGCAGGTGCTGATGGGGCCTGATGCCTCGCCCGAGGCGGTGACGGCGCTGGCCAAGCAACTGGGCCTCAACAGACCACCCTGGGTTCGCTATTGGGCCTGGATCAGCGGCCTGCTGGTGGGCGACCTGGGCCTGAGCTATGCCTACAGCACCCCCGTGGGCGAGTTGGTGTGGCAGCGCCTGGCCGTCACCGTGCCGTTGGCTTTGATGGCCATGCTGTTGACCACCGCGCTGGCCGTGTCTGCCGGGGTTTACGCCGCCGCCCGCCACAACAAACTGGGCGATGTGGGCGTGATGGGCTTGTCGCAACTGGGCATTGCCATTCCCAATTTCTGGTTTGCCATTTTGCTGATTTTGCTGTTCTCGGTGGGCCTGGGCTGGTTCTCGGCGGGCGGCTTTCCGGGGTGGACGGAAGACGACGGCGGTGGCTTGGTGCCGGGTTTAAAAGCCTTGCTGCTCCCCGCCATTTCGCTGGCCGTGGTGCAAGCCGCCATCCTCTCGCGCATCACCCGCTCGGCGGTGCTGGAGGTGCTGCGCGAAGATTTTGTGCGCACCGCCCGGGCCAAAGGCCTATCCCAGCGGGCCACGATGTGGCGGCATGTGCTGCGCAACGCGCTGATTCCCGTCATCACGGTCATGGGCCTGCAGTTCGCCGAGCTGCTGGCCGGCACCATCGTGGTGGAAAACGTGTTCTACCTGCCCGGCCTGGGGCGGCTGATCTTCCAGTCGATTTCCAACCGCGACGTGATCGTGGTGCGCAACTGCGTGATGCTGCTGGCCGCCATGGTGGTGCTGGTGAACTTCGTGGTGGATTTGTTGTATGCGGTGATCGATCCGCGGGTCAAAGCCAGTGATATCTAAGCCGCCGACCCCTGTCTTGCTCCCTCTCCCGCCTGCGGGAGAGGGCTGGGGTGAGGGCGTTTGCACGCGGGAGCCTGCATGACCAGCAGCGCCCCCCCATCGCTGCCCACCCGCCTGCTACAGCACAAAAGCTTCATGCTCGGCGCAGCCCTCACCACCCTGCTCCTGCTTGCCGCAGCCCTATCGCTGGTATGGACGCCCCATTCCCCCTACGAGATGAACCTGCCCGGCAAGCTGCAAGGCGCAAGCAGCCAGCACTGGCTGGGCACCGACCCCTTTGGCCGCGACATTGCGTCGCTGCTGCTGGTGGGCGCGCGCGCATCCATCCTGGTGGGCATCATTGCCGTGGGTATCGGTTTGTTCATCGGCACCGCCCTGGGCCTGCTGGCTGCGGCGCGACGCGGCTGGGTCGAAGAAGCCATCATGCGTTTGAGCGACTTTGGATTTGCCTTCCCCGCCATCCTCTCGGCCATCATGCTCACCGCCGTGTTTGGCGCTGGCCTGGTCAACGCCATCATCGCCATCGGCATTTACAACATTCCCACCTTTGCCCGCATCACCCGCGCCAGCGCCAACGCCGTGTGGTCGCGTGAGTTTGTGCTGGCAGCCCGCGCCTGCGGCAAAGGCCGCTGGGCCATCACCGTGGAGCACGTGCTGCCCAACATCGCCTCCGTGCTCATCGTGCAAGCCACCATCCGCTTTGCGATTGCCATCCTGGCCGAAGCCGCCTTGTCGTACCTCGGCCTGGGCACCCAACCCCCCCAACCCTCCTGGGGCCGCATGCTCAGCGAAGCGCAAACCTTGATGTTTCAGGCCCCCATGCTGGCGGTGTACCCCGGTGTGGCCATCGCGCTGGCGGTGCTGGGGCTGAACCTATTGGGTGATGGCTTGCGCGATGTGCTGGATCCGAAGCTGGCGCGTAAGCGTTGATTTTGCTTGTTTTGCTATTTAAAATATAGCTGCTTGAGCAGTATCTATAAGGGCTTTTAGCACTTTTTGCTCTAAATCAGCGGGTTTTAACTCCCTTCCCTTCCGGGGGAGGGCAGGGGTGGGTGCAGGCTGTTCAACTTCCCGTGATCCAGCGTTGGCTGGCGAGCGACGGTCGGCTGGGTATGCGCTGAAGAAAATTTCCGCAATCACGCGACTGCGTTTTGTAGCGTTCTCGGGGCCAACCCCGCGCCTTGCTCCAATTTTTTCATCCCACACCCAACCACCCGCCGCTGGCATGGGGTTTGTTGGGTTACGGGGGGGTTCAGGTTGCTCCGGATTTTGTAGCTGCTTGAGCAGGTTTTACTTGGGCTGGAGGGCGATTTTTGCTTATGACTGGTGCGATTCAAGCCGCTGTAAACCGAGTATTGAACTTGCTTTCGCAGCCCGGTTGAGGCTGGGTGCTACGGCTATAGTGGTTGTAGAAAGTTGGTGGCCCCACCAGTCCAGCAACTGACACGCCACAGAAACCGGCATGCTGTGTCGATGCTTGGCGTAGATCGAAGAACCACAAAACTCAGCCAACCCAAAGGTAGCCCCAACCATGCAAGTCCGCGAGATCGAACTCATCCAATCCAGCATTGACAACGGTCGCATCTACTTTCCTATCAGCGATGTGACGTTCTTCCCGACTGATAGCCTTTCGGATCGGGAACTCGAAGGACACAAAGGAACTGATGTCCTGTTTCTTGCTGGAAAACATCGATACGTCGGACCCATTCGCGTCTCAAGTGGCAGGCGTTTGAGTCCACAACGCTCGTTTGCGCAGTTTCTGACCGAGTTTGGCGCCATCGCTGGCGACAAGCTTGTCGTAACACGCAATTCTGAACGCGAGTACGAGGTCAAGCACATGCCCTCGAGGTGAGAGGGCTCCCAAGTCAAACGTCAAGCATCAAATTCAACCCCCGATGCCCAAGCGCAAAACCCCCTACCTCCTGCACGCATCTTTCCGCCCCGACGCGCAGATCGACTACGACGCCTATCCGTTCAACATCCCTGCGGTTCGTGACCTGGACCAGATTGCGTTCCACCCCAACGTGACGTTTTTCGTGGGTGAAAACGGCTCGGGCAAGTCAACCGTCATGGAGGCGCTTGCACTGGGTTTGGGCTTTGGCTCGGAAGGTGGAACCCAAAACGTGCAGTTCAAAACGGCTGATTCCACCTCGCCGCTGCACGAGGTGCTGCGCTTGGCTCGCGGGGTGCCGAAACCGCGTGATGCTTACTTTCTGCGTGCCGAAAGCTTCTTCAACGTCGCCACCTACATGGACGACACGGGTTACCTGGCAGGTTATGGCGGTCGCTCGTTGCACCAGCAGTCGCATGGTGAGTCGTTCATGGCGGTGTTGCTCAACAAGCTGCGCGGCGACGGCATCTATTTGATGGACGAACCGGAAGCCGCTTTATCGCCCAGCCGCCAACTTGCCGCGCTGAGCGCCATTCATCAGCTGGTTGAGGCCTCGTCGCAGTTCGTCATTGCCACGCACTCGCCCATCTTGCTGGCCTACCCGCACGCCAAAATCATCCAGTTTGACAAGTCGGGCGTGAGCGAAGTGGCGTTTGAAGATACCGAGCACTTCAGCATCACGCGAGATTTTCTGAACAACTATCCGAAGCGCTTGGCGCAGCTGCTGGCAGATGACGCAGACGGCGAATGACCCCAATCCATACCGCATGCAAGCATCACCGCCCACTTCATCGCGCTTGCTGATCTTCGAAGGAATCATGGGTTCGGGCAAGTCAACCGCCACGCGCCAATTCGGCGAGCGACTGGCGGCCACCGGGCTGCAGGTGGCGGCCTACACCGAGGCAGCAGATCCGCACCCGGTTCGCGCTTCAGACGAGTTGGTCGACTTTTTCCAGCCCTGGCTTGAAATCGAAGCGCAGCAGCTGGCAACCCACGTACGCGAGAAGTGGGCGCGCTACGTGGAGAAACGTTTGCAAGATGACGTTTTCACCGTCATGGACGGCCAACTGTTTCATGGCGATCTGAGCAACCTGTTCATGATGGAAATGTCAGCGAATGATCTGGCGGTGCATATGAACGAACTCATGCGTGTGCTGGCCCCGCTGCGGCCCATCGTTGTGTACTTTCATCAGGCAGACGTGGCTTGCGCGATTCGCACCATTTGTGCGGAACGCGGTGCCAAATGGGCAGCGTATCAAGTGGCATGGAAACTGACATCGCCCTACGCAACGCGCAGGCAACTCGCGGGGGTCGACGGCCTGATCAGCCTGTACCAAGACTACCGGGCTGTGACCGACGCCTTGTTCCAGAGCCTGGCGTGCACCAAGCTCGCCGTGCAGACTGGTGGTGCAGCCTGGCAGGCGTGCTACCGGCAGATCGATGATGTCATTGAATAGATGTTTTGCTACTGAAAATATAGCTGCTTGAGCAGTATTTACAAGGGCTAGAGACCGATTCGGCTTGAAATTTTTGAACTTTACAGATCTTGATTGGATTCATTTGCCCGGCAGCGCATCCCTCAGTCGGGTCAGCACAGATTTGTCCAAGAGGTCTTTTTCCCGATAGTCCGTCTTGGTTTTCAGCAGGCCCTCAATATCCAGAAGCTTGACTGTCACGCCTTCGATGTCCAGTTGCGCAATATGTGATTGCAAGCTGTCAAAGGTCTGTCCGTTGGCGGCAAACAGCAAATCCACCAGCAATTCGTCGGCCACCCGAATGTTGTCCACCGCGCCATCGGCTTGTGGCTCAAACCATTGCGCTTCCAGTTCGGCTGAAGACGATAAAAAACTGAGTGCACGGATGACTTTTTCGCCGTTGCTGCGGCTGGGTTGCAGTAACACATCCACATCCTCCGTGGCACGCAAAAAACCGTTCAGGCGAACGGCTTGGCCGCCCACCAGCACGTAGGCCACACCCTCTTCCTGAAACCGGCGCAGCAGCTTCAGGAAAAGGTCGCCGTCGGCGGCATCACGATCCATGTTGGCTGGCAACCTGACGGTTCACACGCGTGGCCTGAGCCAGTTGCCGCTCAAAATCCATCACATTCATCTGCGCATGCGTCAGGCGCCACACGCCACGCGGACACGGCGGCAAGCTGCCGCGCAGCATCGCATCCATCGCGCGACCGCGCTGCCAGGCAACCAAAGGGTTGGTTTCGATTTCGCTGCGGTTGAGGGAACCAACGATTTTCATGGCTGGCAGTTTAGCCCGCATGGTTGAACGGGTGTTACTGCTGCATAAGTGCTACTGAAAATATAGCTGTTTGAGCAGTATTCGCAAGGGCTAGAGGTACTTTTCGCTTGAAATTCGCGGGTTTTGGCTCCCTCCCCCACTGGGGGAGGGCTGGGGTGGGGGCAGGCTGTTTGGCTCCCCTTTGACGCAAGCTTGGCTGGCGGTCGGCGGTCGGCTGGGTATGCGCTGAAGAAAATTTCCGCAATCACGCGACTGCGTTTTGTAGCGTTCGCAAGACCAGCCCGCGCCTTGGCTTCTTTTTTCGTCCCACACCCAACCACCCGCCGCATGCATGGCTTGTTGGGTTGCAAGGAGACTTAGGCTGCTCCTGATTTTGTAGCTGCTTGAGCAGTTTTTGCTTGGGCTGGAGGCTGATTTTGCTTGTAGCTGGCTTGATTCAAGCCGCTGCGAATCAAGCATCGAATGCGCTTTCGCGGCCCCGCTGGGCCTGGGTGCTGCGGCTATAGTGGCTGTTGAAAACTTGCTTTCTCAGCTGCTCCTCGCATGTCAAACGGCAGCCCTTCCCATGCAACCCCTCTACAACACCATAGGTTCAACCTACAACACCACCCGCCGTGCCGACCCTGCCATCGCACGCGAGATGGCGCGGCTGGTTGGCTGCCGGGAAGGTGCCCGGTTTCTTGATGTGGCGTGTGGCACCGGCAATTACACCTGCGCGCTGGCTGCCTTGGGTGGTCAGTGGTGTGGCACCGATATTTCCGAAGTCATGCTCAAGCAGGCCATGGAGAAAAATTCAAGTATTGAATGGAAAACCAGCAGCGCTGATTCACTGCCCTACCCACAAAGCGCCTTCGACGGGGTGGTTTGTTCACTCGCCATCCACCATTTTCATGAGCTTGGTTCGCCGTTTCGGGAAGTCTGGCGGGTTCTCGATCAGGGGAATTTCGTCATCTTCACCGCATTCCCGGAGCAAATGCGCAGCTATTGGTTGTGCCATTACTTTCCAGAGATGATGCGGCGCGCCGCTGAGAAGATGCCATCTCAACAATCGGTTGTCGTGTCGTTGCAATCCGCCGGGTTTGAGGTTGAGCGCATCACGCCGTTCTTCGTCACGGCTGAACTACAAGACCTGTTCCTTTACGCTGGTAAGGAGCGCCCCGCGCTGTATCTCGACCCCGTTGTCCGTGCAAACATCTCGTCATTTGCCTCGCTTTGCAGCGCCGATGAACTTGAACAAGGGCTTTTCGCGCTTCGCGCTGATTTGAACTCCGGTCAATTTAAAAACATCGCACAACGCTATGCGTCGTCTGCCGGCGACTACGCTTATGTTGTCGCACACAAGAGCTACCCATGCACACAGAACCCGACGACCTGTCCCGCCCCGCCATTCACGCCTTGCTCAACGAGCATTTGCTAAGCATGTTTGCGCTGTCGCCGCCCGAGAGCGTCCATGCGCTCGATCTGGACAAGCTGCGCAGCCCGGACATCACGTTTTGGTCGGCCTGGGAAGGCCCACTGCTGCTGGGTTGTGGTGCGCTCAAACAGCTCAGCGAGAAGCACGGTGAAATCAAGTCCATGCGCACACCCGATGCCCTGCGCCGCCGAGGTGCCGGGCGCGCCATGCTGGCCCACATCGTGGCGGTGGCCCGCGCGCGCGGTTACGAGCGGCTGAGTCTGGAAACCGGGTCTGTGCCGGGGTTTGAGCCGGCGCTCAAGCTGTATGAGAGCTTTGGTTTTGAGTGCTGCGGGCCTTTTGGCGACTATGTCGAAGACCCGTACAGCGTGTTCATGACCTTGAGCCTGTTGCCGCTGCATGCCGTCGAAAACTAGCCCAAGCAGCGCACCCCTGCACATTCGCTAGGTGCGTGGTGGCGAAGAAGGTCTGGTTGCACAGGTGTTGAGCGCTGCCGCGCTACACCTCGTCAGCAAAGGTCAAGCGCTGTGGGGCGCAGCTGAGACCAGCCAGGCAGCTGTCGAGGGGCATGTTCGTGAGGGGCTGTACCACGCAGCGTTTGACGACGAAGGCCCCGTGGGGGTTTTCAGGTTTCAACTGGCCGACCCGCACTTTTGGCCAGACATTCAAGACGGTACGTCAGCCTTCATTCACAAACTCGCCATCTGCCCGCGCAAACAAGGCCATGACCTGGCGCAAACACTGCTCAGGCACGCCTGCGAGCTCACGCGTCAGCATGGTCGCCGCTTCCTGCGGCTGGATTGCGTGAGCGCAAGGCCCAAGCTGCGTGCGGTCTATGAGCGGTTTGGGTTTCGGCATCACAGCCAAAAGACGCTGGGTGATGGCGTGTTCGAGCGATTTGAGTTTGATGTTGGCGACCCTGGTCAAAATACCTGATCCACGTTCGCAAGCCTTAATTAATCAAGTCGCATCAACCATGTCGCACCAACCCGCCCCCATCGCTGCATCCACCCTCCAGTCCCTGTTCGCTTACAAGGCCTGGGCCAACCATGAATTGCTCGCCGTGCTGGCTGGCGTCGACGCCGCGGCCCATGCCGTCGAAGTACACAACGCCATTCGGATCTTGAACCACGTCTACGTGGTGGACGCCATCTTCAGCGCGCACCTGCAAGGCGTGGCCCACGCCTACGTGGCCACTAACACGCCCGAGACCCCGTCCTTGCGAGCGCTCACCGCGGCCGTGAGCCAGCTGGATGCGTGGTACATCAACTATGTCGATAGCTTGTCGCCAGCTTCACTGAATGAGCCCGTCCGCTTCACCTTCACGGACGCAGACACGGGGTTGATGAACCGGGAAGAAATTTTGCTGCATATCGTCACCCACGGTGGCTACCACCGCGGTGCGGCCGGGCAGGTCTTGCGAGGTGTGGGAGGCGTTCCGCCGCGCGATTTGTACACCCGGTTTCTGCACATGGCGCAGCCGCAGCGCAGGCTTTGACTCACATTTACTCACCAGGATTCGCTTTGCAAACCAACACAGACCAAAACCGAAGCACCGCCATCGCGTTCTACGACCTCATGTTCAACCAATGCCTACCCAGGCAGGCCGTGGAGCGCTATGTCGGTGCCACTTACACGCAGCACAACCCGCACGTGGCCGACGGAAAAGAAAACTTCATCGCCTACTTTGAGCGCATGGCGCGGGACTATCCGGGCAAGCAAGTGACCGTCAAGCGCAGCGTGGCGGAGGGCGAATTGGTCGTTCTCCACTGCCATCAGGTTTGGCCAACAGACGCCAGCAAAGACTGGGCAGGCATCGACATCTTCCGCTTCGATGAGGCGGGAAAAATAGTGGAGCACTGGGACGTGCTGCAGGTTGTCCCCGCTGTTGCCGCGCATGGCAATGGGATGTTTTAGTGTGGTTTTGTGATGGTTTTACTCCTGATTTGATAGCTGCTTGAGCATTTAAATAAAGGGCTACAGGCCTTTCCTTCATAACGGGCGGGCTCGAACGGCAGTGAAACAACGATTGAGATTCAGAAAAGCGTTTGCCACGATCTGAACCCGGCTGCTGGCTCCCTCCCCTTCCGGGGGAGGGCTGGGTGGGGGCAGGCTGTTGGACTTCCTGTGCGCGCCGGGCGGGCTGGCGAGCGACGGTCGGCTGGGTATGCGCTGAAGAAAATTTCCGCAATCACGCGACTGCGGTTTGTAGCGTTCGCACGATCGACTCCGCGCCTTGCTCCAATTTTTCATCCCACACCCAACCACCCGTCGCTGGCATGGGAATTTAAGCGCTTGGAATAGGTGACATTTGTCCATACAATTGGCACGATGAACATCGAGTGGGATCCAGACAAGGCGCACGCCAATGAGCGCCTGCATGGTGTGTCATTTTCAGAGGCAGCAACGGTTCTTGACGATGAGTCGTTGATCCGCGAAGACCCGGATGCCATTAACGAACAACGCTTCGTTTCCCTGGGCTTGAGTGCTACAGGTGCTTTGCTGGTGGTGTACACACACCGCGAGCCCGATGTTTACCGCCTGATTTCATCTTGGAAGGTCAACAAGCCGCAAAGGAAACTGTATGAAAAAAACCGCCGCTGAACCGTATCGCGATATTGATTTCTCTACAGCCAAACGCGGGCCTGTGGTACCGCCAGAGGCGGGGAAGACCAAAATTTCGATTCGAATGGACAACACCGTCATCGACTACTTCCGAGCGCAGGTGGAGCAGGCGGGCGCAGGCAATTACCAAACCTTGATCAACAACGCATTGGTGGCTTTCATCGCGCAGCGCAACATGATTGACGCTGTGCGCCAGGTCGTGCGGGAGGAGCTTTCAGCGCCCAAACCCAAGTCACGACCCGTCCGTGCTCGATCTGTTGCGGCTTGATGATTGCCATTTCATGACTGCACTGCTAGCCGTCACCCACCTCCACATCCGCCTGCAAACCCGCCAAGGCCCCGCCGACGCAGTGCGCAACCTGAGCTTTGCTCTCGAAAAAGGCGACACCCTCGGCTTGGTGGGCGAATCGGGTTGCGGCAAGTCGCTCACCGCTTTGGCGTTGATGGGTTTGCTGCCCGAGGGCGCGCAAGTCTCGGGCAGCATTCAGCTCAACGGCCAGGAGCTGGTAGGCATGCCGGAGAGTGACTTATGCAGTATTCGCGGCAACCGCATCGCCATGATTTTTCAGGAGCCGATGACGGCTTTGAACCCGGTGCATACCGTGGGGCGGCAGATTGCCGAGCCGCTGCGCTTGCACAAGGGCTTGTCAGCGGCGGATGCGCGGGCCAAAGCGGTGGCGCTGTTGGACCGGGTGGGCATTGCGGATGCGCAGCGGCGGTTTGACGCGTATCCGCACCAGTTTTCGGGTGGGCAGCGGCAGCGGGTAGGCATTGCGATGGCGCTGGCTTGTGAGCCGGATGTGCTGGTGGCCGACGAGCCCACCACGGCGCTGGATGCGTCGGTGCAGCAGCAGATTTTGGGCTTGATTGGCGAGCTGGTGACAGAGCGGGGAATGGGGTTGGTGTTGATCTCGCACGACCTCTCGCTGATCGCGCGACACGTTTCGCGCATGCTGGTGATGTATGGCGGCATGGCGCTGGAAAGTGGGCCGACAGCGGCTGTGTTTGCGCAGCCTTCGCACCCGTACACACAAGGGCTGTTTGGCGCTCGGCCATCGCTGCACACTGCGCGCGGGCAACGGCTGACCACGATTGCGGGCACGGTGCCGCAGTTGGCTGACTTGCCGGTGGGGTGTCCGTTTGCGGGGCGGTGCGGGTTGACGATTGAGGATTGTTTTTCGGTGGTGCCGGAAGTCACGGAAGTGGGCGCGGGGCATCAGGTGCGGTGTTTACGGGTCGCGGAAACAGCATGGGGGTCAGCCCTCACCCCTGCCCTCTCCCGCTTGCGGGAGAGGGAGGAAGGCACGGCATGACCCCGCTCCTTCAAGTCACCGACCTGGCCCGCACCTACACGCTGCCGCGCGACAGTTTGTTTCGCCCGCCTGCGCAGGTGCAGGCGCTGCGCGGGGTGAGTTTTCAGATGCAGGCAGGGCGTAGCCTGGGGCTGGTGGGCGAATCGGGCTCGGGCAAGTCAACCCTGGCGCGGCTGGTGATGGCGCTGGATGTGCCGACCAGTGGCAGCGTGGTGCTGCTGGGACAAGACTTGAATGCATTGCCGCCCAAGGAATTGCGCGCGGCGCGGCGCGATTTCCAGATGGTGTTTCAAGACCCCTACGGCTCGCTGGACCCGCGCCAAAAGGTGGCACGCATCGTGGCCGAGCCGCTGGCCGCGCTGCCGGGTATCTCCAAAGATGAAGCCCACGAGCGCAGCACGCAAGCGCTCACCTCAGTGGGCCTGCGCGCCAGCGACCTGGACAAATACCCGCACGAGTTCTCCGGCGGCCAGCGCCAGCGCATTGCGATTGCGCGCGCGCTGATCACCCGGCCCAAACTCATCGTGGCCGACGAACCGGTCAGCGCACTCGATGTGTCGGTGCAGGCCCAGGTGCTGAATCTGATGCAAGACCTGGCAGTGGAATTTGGCGTCACCTACCTGCTCATCAGCCACGACCTGGTGGTGGTGCACCACGTGTGCGACGAGGTGGCGGTGCTGTGGCAAGGGCAAATCGTGGAGCAGGGCGCTGCTGAACAGATTTTTAACGACCCGCAGCAGGATTACACGCGTAGTTTGCTGGCAGCGGCGCAGCCAGTTGCTATTTAAAACATAGCTGCTTGAGCAGTATTGATAACGGCTGGTGGCGGTTTTCGTATAAAAGTGCACTACTGTCCGGTAAATTTCGACTGATTTTCAAAACAGCTCAACCTGTGATTTCAATTCTTCAAAACTCTCGTTTTTGAGCGCGTTGTCGACCATCTGCGTCAAGGTGATCTTCTCGAACATATTGACCTCCACCAGATGCAAGAAATTGCGTAGTGACATGTCAGTATGCAGTCCGTGGTGCGCGATCAAAGCTATCAAATAGGTACAGACTGCAATCCAGATTTGCGAACGCACAGTATTCAGGGAGTTGCCAAAGAAGTGCTGGATGTTCAGGTTTTGCTTGAGCCATTTGAAGAACAGTTCAATCTGCCAGCGCTGTTTGTAGATGGCTGCGATGGTCAGGGCAGACAGGTCCAAGCGGTTGGTCAGGAACACCAGTTCCAAACAACTCACGGCGTCATAGAAACGTACCCGCCGCAGTGGCTCTGGGTAGCCCTTTTTAGAGCGCTCACCCATAAGCACAATGGTTTGATCCGCGTACACACCGGCCTGGATATCGGTGGCGTGCGCTTGGCTGCAATTGAAGCTCAAATTATCTTTGGCGCGCACGACAAAACTGCACTCCCGTTGTACCAAACGGTACAGCCTTGCAAAGTCCACGTAACCGCGGTCCAGTACGACGATGGAGCCTTTGGGTAGTCTCAATGCGTCCAATTGCCCCACATCACTGACCTTGCCTGTGGTGATCGACAGCATGACTGGAATGGCGCCTCGCAGGTCGATCACTGTGTGGGCTTTGATTGCCGCTTTTGTGGATCGAAAATCAGCCCAGGGAAACAGCTTCAGGCACAGATCAATGGTGGTGGAGTCCATGGCATACAGGGGCTCCTTAAGGCCCAAGCCAATGTCATGATCCTTGTACAAATTCAACGCAATTTCGACCAAGCGTTGACCCAGTGCTTCAAACAGATGTGAGTCCCGCCGCTCGTTGGCATCGGCCAGCGTGGAGCGCGCCACACGCTGGCGCAGACCGCAGTGGTGCAGCTTGGTGCTTTGCGAGTTCAGGCACACGATCAGGTCACGCAATCCCTGTCTGCGGGTCAGCTGCGCGTAGGCCATGCAGATGAAATGACTCCACGCAGTGAAGTCCCGCGTCCAGCGATTGGCCTGGTGTTTACTTACCAGATGCTCGAAGTGCTTGAACGGCACGATTTCTAGAAGTTGTGCAAACACTGTGCGGCCAGTGTGCATAGAGCGAAAACCTCGAAAAATGAGGCCACGATACGCAGCTGCAAAAATCACGTTTGAAATCGTCCGAATCGCAAAACCTCTTGAAACCCGCACCCAGCTTGCGTTTGCGCCATTTCTACGAAGAATTTACCGGACACTAGTGATAAAAGTGCCTTAAATACCATTGGTTTCCATCAACTGGCGCACATGCGCATCGGTCATTACCTCTTCCCGAGCCTCAAGTACCGAGTAGCGCGAGCGCAAAGGCGCGGGAGTGCTCTTTGGCATCAAGCCAGCGCGTGCGAGTCGCGATAGCGCCGCGCCGACTGAAATACCGTCTTGGGTGGCCTGTTGTCGGGTAATCAAATGAATATCCTCGTCAAGAGAAAGCGTGATGCGCATGGGTTTATTTTCAACTCTATTGATCCGGAGAGATTTAATTGCGAATTCCCGTTCGGGCTGAGGCAGCTGTTCCGACAGTCCTGAGGTATCGAAGCAAGCCCTCGCGAGCCCTTCGATACCTCAGGGCGAACAGTCTGGAGTGAACCGTGCCGGATCGATAGTTGACGGGGGCAAGTTCGCCAGAAACTGGCACACTGCGCAAACTTTGTGACACAGGAGTATTTGATGACTTTCAACCGCCGCACCGTTCTTTCCACTACCGCCCTGGTAACCACGGCCTTGGGTGGTTCCCTGGCTCTGCCAGCCCTCGCCCAGACCAAAAAAGACGCCATCACCCTGGCCATGACGCTGGAGCCGGTCGGTCTCGACCCGACCGCTGCTGCCGCCTCGGCCATTGCTGAAATCACGCTGTACAACATCTACGAAACGCTGACCAAAATCAACTCCGACGGCACGGTGTCGCCGCTGTTGGCCGAAAGCTGGGAGATTTCGCCCGACTTGCGCACCTACACCTTCAAGCTGCGCAAAGGCGTGAAGTTTCAAAACGGCGAGCCGTTCAACGCACAGGCTGTGAAGTTTTCGTTCACCCGCGCGGGCGGCGAGAAAAGCACCAACAAAGACAAGCGCACCTTTGCCAGCATGGAAACCGTGGCCGCAATCGACGAGCACACAGTGGTCATCGTCAACAAAGAACTCGACCCCGACTTTCTGTTCCTGATGGGCCAGGCCACGGCCATCATCGTGGAGCCCAAAAGCGCTGACACCAATGCCACCAAACCCGTGGGCACCGGCCCTTACACCTTGGGCAACTGGGTCAAGGGCTCGTCGGTGGTGCTCAACAAGTGGGATGGTTACCGCGCTGCGGGCAGCATCAAACTCAAGCGCGCCAGCTTCCGCTTCATTTCCGACCCTGCGGCGCAAGTGGCCGCCATGCTGGCGGGCGATGTGGACGCCTTCCCGCGCATCACGCCGCGCAGCGTGCCGCAGTTCAAAACCAACCCCAAGTTCCAGGTGGTGGTCAGCGGCTCCCGGGCCAAAACTATTCTGGCGATCAACAACAAGAAGAAGCCGCTGGACGACGTGCGCGTGCGCCGCGCCATCTCGGCCGCCATCGACCGCAAAGCCGTGATTGAAGGCGCGGGCGACGGCTACGGTGCGCCCATTGGCAGCCATTACGTGCCCGGCGCGTTTGGCTATGTGGACACCACTGGCGTGAACCCGTTCAACATCGAAAAAGCCAAGGCCTTGCTCAAGGAAGCCGGCGTCACCTCGCTGGACCTGACCATGACCCTGCCACCCCCGCCCTATGCCCGCCAGGGCGGCGAGGTGATTGCGGCGCAACTGGCCAAGGTCGGCATCAAGGTGAAGCTGGAAAACGTGGAATGGGCGCAGTGGCTCAGCGGCACGTTTGGTGCCAAAAACTACGACCTGACCATCATTTCCCACGTGGAGCCGTTCGACCTGGGCAACTTTGCCAAGCCCGATTACTACTGGGGCTACCAGTCGACCAAGTTCGACACTTTGTACAACCAGATCAAAACCAGCCCCCGCCCCGCCGACCGTGCCAAGCTGCTGGGCGACGTGCAGCGCCTGCTGGCCGACGACGCGGTGCATGGCTTTTTGTACCAGCCGCAGTGGATTACCGTGGCGCACAAAGGCATCAAGGGGCTGTGGAAAGACATGCCGATTTTTGTGAATGATTTGTCGGCGATGTCTTGGGCCTGATGTGCTTGGGCTTGATGACAGACGACTGCATCGCCGCTTGCGCGGCGATGCATGACAGATGACGGAACTCCACACACTCCCCGCCGTTGACCTCCTGGCCGCCTACCGAGCCAAAACCCTTTCACCCGTCGAAGTCACGCAAGCCGTGCTGGCGCAGATGGAGCGCTGCGAGCCGCAGTTGTGCGCTACCTACCTACTCAGCCCCGAATCTGCATTGAGCCAAGCCCGCGCCAGCGAACAGCGCTGGCTGGCGGGCCAACCTCAAGGCCCGCTGGACGGCGTGCCCGTCACCATCAAAGAAAACATTGCCACCCAGGGCCAGCCGATGCCGTTGGGCGTGCAGGTCACCGACCATTCGCCCCAGTTGCGCGACGCGCCCCCCGCCGCCCGCTTGCGGGAAGCGGGCGCGGTACCGGTGTGTAAAACCACCATGCCTGATTTCGGCATGTTGTCGTCGGGCCTGTCCAGCTTTCACAAGCTGGCACGCAACCCTTGGGATGTGAGCAAAACTCCCGGTGGGTCGAGTGCCGGTGCGGGCGCAGCGGCTGCGGCGGGTTATGGCCCGCTGCACATTGGCACCGACATTGGCGGTTCCATTCGACTGCCTGCCGGTTGGTGTGGCGTGTTTGGCCTGAAACCCAGCCTGGGCCGCGTGCCGATTGACCCGCCCTACATGGGCCGCGCGGCGGGACCGATGACGCGCAGCGTCAGCGATGCCGCGTTGATGATGCAGGTGCTCAGCCTGGCCGACGCGCGCGACAGCATGAACCTGCCGGTCCAAGACATCGATTGGATGGCTTTGCAAAGCGGCGATCAGGCGCTGAGCAAACTCAAGGGTTTGAAAATCGGCCTGTTGCTGGACGCCGGCTGTGGCCTGCCGGTGCAGCCGCAGGTGCTGGCAGCGGTGCAGCGCGCCGCTATGCTTTTTGAGAGCGCGGGCGCGCAAATACAAGGGCTGCAACCGTTTTTAACCCCCACCATGCTGGACGGCATGGACCATTTCTGGCGCATGCGCTCGCACCTGGAACTGCAAAACCTGTCCGCTGATAAGAAGGCCAGCGTATTGCCCTACATCCAGCAATGGGCCGACAGCGCTGCCGACATGACCGGCGCACAAGTCTTCGCGGCGTTCAGCCAAACCCACGCCACCCGCCTGACCACCGTGCGCGCCTGCGCCGCGTTTGACTACGTGATCTCACCCGTAGCCCCCGTGCCCGCCTTCGACGCCCACCTGCCCAGCCCCACCAATGACCCGCTGCGCCCGCTGGAGCACATTGCGTTCACCGTGCCCTACAACATGTCGGAGCAACCCGCCGTGTCCATCAACTGCGGCTACACCGACAGCGGCCTGCCGATTGGCTTGCAGATTGCCGGGCAGCGCTTTGACGACCTGGGCGTGTTGCAAGTGGCCCGCGCGTTCGAGCTGATCCGGGATGCGCAGCGGGCCTGGCCTTTGATTTAACCCCCTCCCCTTCCGGGGGAGGGTCGGGGTGGGGGCATGCGTACCCACCACTTCCATTTCCGAAACAATCCACCCCATGCAAACCGACTCCCTCAACAACCCCGTCACCCTGCAAGACCCCGCCAGCCTGCCGCTTGTCAACGACTTTGTCGAAGGCTTCATCTCAAGCCAGGCCCGCGCCGTCAACCTCCTGCAATTGGCGTTGACAGACCACAGCCCCGTCGTCCAGTCCTATTGCGCCGCGCTGCACCTGTTCGCCGAAAGCGCTGACGCAGCCAAAAACGCCCAGCCGTTCATTGCTGCCGCGCTGGCGTCCACGATCCAGGCCACGTCGCGCGAACAGCGCTTTGTGCAGGCGGTGGCCGCTTGGGCGGCAGGCGACATTCCACGCGCCATCAAGCTGCATATGGAGCAAGCCACCGAGCACCCGCGCGACCTGGTCTCGCTCAAGCTGGGCCAATACCACTTGTTCAACACCGGCGACGCTGCGGGCATGCTGAAAATCGCGCAAGCCTGCCAAACCAAGTCAGCCCACGTGCCCCACTTTCACGGCATGCTGGCCTTCGGCTACGAGCAGTGCCACCTGCTCACGCAAGCCGAAACCAGTGCGCGCCAGGCTCTGTACTTAACGCCCAAAGGTGGACTGCAAGACCCCTGGTCACACCACGCGCTGGCCCACGTGATGCTCACACAAGGTCGCTACACCGAGGGCCAGGCCTTCATGCGCGCGGCCAGCGTGCATTGGCAGGGCCTGAACTCCTTCATGCGCACGCACAACCACTGGCACCAGGCGCTTTTCGCGCTGGAACGCAAACAGCCTGAAGAAGCGCTGCGCCTGTACGACGAGGAGGTGTGGGGCGTGGCAAAAGACTATTCGCAAGACCAGATCAACGCCGTCTCGCTGCTGGCCCGGCTCGAGCTGGCCGGTGTGGACGTGGGCCCGCGCTGGCAAGACCTGGTGCCCTACCTCACGCCCCGCACCCACGACCACGTGCTGCCGTTTCTGGACCTGCAATACCTGTACGGCCTGGCAAAAGCTGACCGGTCCGAGGCCGATGTACTGATGCGCAACCTGCAGGCCCATGCCCAGACACTGACCGACCGCCAAGCCGCCCACACCTGGCAGAAAGTAGCCCTGCCCGCCGCCCGTGGCGTGCTCGCGCATGCGCGCGGGCAGTGGCGCATTGCATCGCAGCAACTGGGCATGGCCTTGCCACAACTACAAGCCATTGGCGGCAGCCATGCACAGCGCGATTTGTTTGTGCGGCTTCAGCAAGACGCTGTGCTCAAAAATCGCAATCTATAAACCTTTTATGCCTGCAGCCCTTGTGAATACTGCTCAAACAGCTATTTAATTAATAGCAATTAAGCATGACGCTACCCGATCTACCCACCACCCAAACCCGCAACCCCTTGCATGGCCTCACGCTGGAAGCCATCGTCACCGCGCTGGTGGAGCATTTCGGCTGGGAGGAGCTGGGCCAACGCATCCCGGTGCGCTGTTTCACCAGCGACCCCAGCATCGCCTCCAGCCTCAAATTCCTGCGCAAAACCCCCTGGGCCCGCGACAAGGTGGAAGGGCTGTATCTGTTCATGCTGCGCGAGATCAAGCGCGGAGAGACGTCGCCTTGAGTGTGCGCTGGATTTATATACTTTTAAGCCACCAGCCCTTGTCAATACTGCTCAAGCAGCTATCAATTCAATAGTAAAAAAACCATGCCCCAACTCATCCTGCTCCCCGGTCTGGCCGCTGATGCCACGATGTGGCAAGACCAGCTGGCAGCCCTGCCGTTGAACTGGCAAGTTCAAGTGACCGACGTGCACACCCGCCAGCCCAGCATCGAAGCCATGGCCACCGCGTTGCTGGCCGAGCACGATGGGCCGCTGGTGCTCTGTGGTGCGTCGATGGGCGGCATCGTGGCCATGCAGGTGGCTTGCCAGGCGCCGGGGCGCATCAAAGGTTTGGCTTTGCTGGGCACCAATGCCCGGCCTGAGTCGCCTGAGATGCACGCGCTGCGCGAAGGGGCCATTGCGCAGTTTGCGCAAGGCCAGGTGCGCGAAGTCATTGAGCCGAATGTGCCGCTGGCCTTTCACCCCACCCAGGCTGTCCGCGCTGACCTGGTGCAGCGCTACCTGGGTTTTGTGCTGCGCGCGGGTGCCGCACAACTCATCGCCCAAAACCGCGCCATCATGGCCCGGCCCGATGCACGGCCCCATCTGCCGCAGATCACCTGCCCCACGCTCGTGATGTGCGGCGACGCCGACCTGTTGACCCCGCCCGATTGCAGCGACGAAATTGCGGCCTTGATTCCTGGTGCACAGCGGGTGGTGGTGCCGCAGTGCGGCCACATGCTCACCATGGAGCAACCTGCGTTTGTGAATGCGCAGTTGCTCGCGTGGCTGGCGGGGTTGTGACGGTTTAGCGCGCCAGCCGCGTGTCAAACAACGCCGCCACGCTCTGCGCAATGGCATCGCCATTGTTTTTCGGGCGTGCAGTGCCTTCGGTCGCGGCTTCGGTGTTGGTCAGCACGATGACCGACAGGCCGGTGTCGGTGTAGCGGTAAATGGCGGTGTTAAAGCCAAAGCCGCCACCGTTGTGGTGCACCAGCCGGCCCGCCGCTGTAGGCTCAATTTCCCAGCCAAAACCGTAGTTGCTGATCTGGCCGCTGGACAGAGTGGTGGGCGTCCACATCTGGGCTTTGGTCTCGCTGGTCAGGATCGCATCGCCGCGCAGGGCTGACTCCCATTCGGCCAGCTCCAGCACATTGCTGGCAATGCCACCACCACCCAGTGCGTGGGGCGTTTGCGCCGCCAAAACAGTTGCAGCGGTTGCTTTGGCCGCTGCCGTTTTGGGCGGGGCTGTGAGCGCCACGGGTTGCAGCGCAGCACCCTGCGCACCGGCTTGGTAGCCGCGCGCGTGGCCGGGCTGAGCCTGCGTGGCATACACGGCCAGCGCGGTGCGCTGCAGACCCAGTGGGCCAAAAATCCGGTTGTTCAAAAACGTGAAGTAGCAGTCGCCAGTGACCCGCTCGATCACCGCCGCCAGCGCGTTGTAACCCGCGTTGGAGTACAAAAACTGCGCACCCGGCGCCGACTGCGGCGTCAGCTTGAACAGCGGGCTCAGCACGGCTTGCGGTTTGCAGTTTTGCTCGGCCATCGGTGCATAAGGCCGCACGTCGCGCGGCAGCCCGGCGGTGTGCGACAGCAGGTGGCGAACACGGATGCCGTCCCAGCTTTTGGGTGCGCCGGGCAGGTGCACCTTGACCAGATCGTCCACCGTCATACGCCCTTCCTGCACCAGCAACATGATGGCCGAGGCCGTGAACTGTTTGGTGGCGGAGTCGATGAAAAACAGCGTGTCGGGCTTGGCCGCTTCTGCGACCGCGCTGGTGCCACCCGCCAGCTTGGCATCGCCCCAGGCCCGCGCGACCACCGGCTGGCCATTGCGCACCACCGCCACCGCCACACCCGCAATCTGGCGGCTGCGCATCTGGGCAGCCACCGCTGCATCCAGCGCCGCATCGGTAGGGGCCACCAGCGGGCTGGCGGGCTGCGCCCAGGCAGTTGACAGAGCACCCGGCAAAGCGCAAACCAGCGCACTGTGAATACCCAAAGCGCCGAACGCGCGACGCGATGCAAACAAGGTCATGGAGCTTCTCTTCAATGTGATTTTTTTCACGACGCGAGGATTATTGCTGAGCCATGAGCCAATACGAAGAAGGTTTGCGAAATTTTTACCAACAGCCTTGACGCCCGCTCTGGGTCGGCGCAGCCAGCTACTAGTTTCATAGCGACTGACCGGCATCGCATCCGTGTGATGGCGAGCGATTTTTGGACCCTTAGGGAACCTCTGCAAAGCCCCCTGCGGTCTGCGATTCATCCGGCCTTGGCCGCATCGACTTCGTTGCTTTTCTTGGCCTGTAGCCCGCATTGGCTGCAAAAAGACGCCTTGCGCTGCATCCCAATCCGTTCGCCGCAGTTCCACAAGGGCTATGCAGAGGTTCCCTAGCGGTCGCGCCGCAAAAAACAGCCGGTCACTTCATGCGATGCACGTGGTGCCTCACGTTGCTGGACTTTCAAACCACTGATCGGTGGTTTTTGATGAAACGGACTACTAGCCCTTTTGGAACAAGCTCAAACAGCTATTAATTTAGGAGCGTCAAGGCGTCGCTGCAAACGCTGCATTCAGCGCGCCATACGCCAGCGCATGCTCAAACAAGCCGGTTACGTCGCCGCTCAGCATGAAGTGTTGCGCTTTCATGCGGCTGTAGCCGTAGGTCGTTTGAAACAGCGCGCTACCCACGCTGATGCGCCGAACACCCACAGCGGCCAGCTGGCTGGCGGGTGCCAGGCTGGGCACCGCCATCACGTTCAAAGGCAGGTCGATTTGCGGTACCAGGCGAACCGCATCGGCCGCGCTGGCCATGCCGGGCACAAACGCGCCACTGGCGCCCGCCGCCCGGTATTGCTTCAGGCGTGCCGCGCACAGCGCGATGGCGCGGTCGTTTTGAGGATCGTCGCCGCTGGCGTCTTTGCCCATTCCTCGCAAATACACATCGGTGCGGGCATTGATAAACAGCGGGGTATCGGCCAGGGCCTGCCGACAGGCGGCAATTTTGTCGGCCAGCAGCGCCGCAGGGTGGTTCCCATCTTCCAGGTTAATGCCCACCGCACCGGCGCGGGCCACCTGAACCACCAGATCAGCGACAGCCTGTGGGCTGGCGCTGTAACCATCTTCCACATCCACGCTGACAGGCACCGTGGCCACCCGCACGATGCGGCGTATCGCAGCCAGCAACGCATCGGGCGGCAACGCCCCACCGTCGGCATACCCCAGCGACCAGGCCAGCGCGGCACTGGATGTGGCAATCGCCTGTGCACCGTCGGTTTGCAGCAGCACGGCGCTGGCAGCGTCCCAGGCGTTTGGCAGCAAAAGGGGTGTGGCCTGCGCGTGCAGGGCGTTGAATTGCGTGAAGTGGTGGTTTGTAGCCATGGTGATGGGCGGCAAAGTGGAACAAGGCGCAGATCGTGCCTGATGCCACTGGCCGCTTTCGGACCCCTGCCACCTTCGCCCGAATGGAAACTAGAAAGGCCATACGAGTAATACAAAATAGCGCACCCACACCCATTGACAACACACCATGCCCAACACCCGCTCCAACTTCATCCGTCTCGTTGCCTGCGCCCTGGGCCTGTTGCTCGCCTTGAACAGTGGGCCGCTGCTCGCAACTGAAAAAGTCAACATCCCCGGCACCACGGTTTCATTGCAAGCGCCTACAGGCTTCACCGCGCTGACGGAAGCTGAAATCGCCCTCAAATTTCCACGCACCCGCCCACCCAAATACGTGGTGGGCAACGCCCGGCGCACCACGTCGATTGCTTACGACCTGAAGCCCCAGGCCATCAAAGACGCCGAGCTGGAAGAAGGCCTGCGTGTTTTTGAAACCATGCTGGGACGCGCCATCCCCAACCTGGTGTTCAAGCGCAAGGAAATCATCGAGCAGGGCGGTCAGCGGTGGATCTATCTGGAAATGACCTCCACCGCCATCGACACCGACATCTACAACATCATGCTCATCACCCCGTTTGACGGAAAAATGCTGATGTTTAACTTCAACGCCACCAAGGAAGACTTCGCCACGCAAGAAGCGGCGTTGCGGGCGAGTGTGGCGTCGATCCGGTTGAAGTAGGGGTAAGAGGTTTAGGGTTTAGGGGGTTTAGGGGCTAAAACGGCCTGTAGCCCTTGTGGAATATGCTCAAGCAGCTATATGTTTTGTAGCGTCTCAGTATCCAGTGAGTCTGTAAAGACCTCTTTCGCAGGCATGAGCCAGTGGCGTTGTGTTGACCAACCCAGAAAACGACGTGCACGGGAGCGCCCGGTGGGTTCGTCTGGCGGCACTTGGCCCAGCGACGCTAGATCTAACCCCGATATCGCAGCCTCGAAGCGGGCGCGAAACGCTTCTGGCTGCTGCTGCAAGTGCGCCGCCGCCCATTGCAGAAACTCAGGCACCCGGTCCGGTTGAAGCGACAGGAAGAAAATCATCTGCCGCCACGCGTAGGCCGTGTTTTTCAACATGATCAGCCGGGCATGGAAGTCATCCATCTTCAGCTGTTGCCGTCGGCAAACCCAGCGAAAACACTGCTGAGCCATCGAAATGAGCTGCGCATCCAGGACGCTGCGCAGCCCCAGGGCTGAAAACAGCACGGACAGGTTTTGAGTCGTCAGAATTTGCTGCTGCTCGATGACCATCCCGTTGGCGGCTGGAGTGGAACGTCGGACGGTGCCGGCCCTGGTGCCACAGATGTCTGCGAACAACTGCGTGGCTGCGGCCTGAGTTTTCGCATCACTGCCGCGCAAAGCGCTCAGCTCCTGCGCGATGATTTGGTAGTCGATGCCGTAGTAAGTGGCATACAGCGACCCCTGCATCACCTGCGCCGTTTGCAGCACCGCATCGACGAAGGTCGTGGAGAACTGCCCCATGAAGATGTCGGCGGCCAATTCGTCGACAAGGGGAATTTTGAGGTCTGCCCCCTTGGCAAGCGCCTTCAACTCCTGGAGCAGCTTGTTTGGCAGGATGGCGTGGGGAAAGGCTGCGAGGGCCATGGCCGAAACGTGGGTCAAGGCTTGGCGAGATACATCCTGTTCTTGTACCCCCTGGGTTCGAAAGGCATCGATGGCCGCAACCCAAGGGAGCTCTTCAATCTGAACCTGCTTTTGCAAATTCAGCAATAGCAGGGAACGCCGCATGCGGAATGCGCTGTACACGCTGGCGTACACCGGCTGAAGCAGGGGGTCGTCGACCGCCTGCGCGCGTATGCCCGATGTGATCTGCACAAGCACTTTCGCAAGCACCTCGCCTGATGTGATGTGCCCCTGACGTGTGAGCTCTTCTGGCGTGTCCGCCAGGCAGCCCTCGATCTTGCGGCGGATGGATGCGGGAACCAGCAGACCTATCGAGAGCCCGTGGCGCAGTGCTTCTTCACTAGTGGCAGGGCTGAGCATCTGCGCGATGTCGTCTGCGCTCAATCCCTCGGGGAACGCGCAAGCCCGCGCGGCCACCAGTTGTGCAAAGCGGTCGTGCGTCGGTGCGCTGACATCGCTGGCCTGGGCGTCGCGGTAGCGGGTCAAGAGCTCTGAACCAGGCGCCCCCCGCTTGGCCACATACCCTTTCAAGATGGCTCGAATGCGCGCCACATCACGCCCGGTCAGAGATTGCGGAGCCGACACGGTTTGCGCCAGCAACTGGCGCAATTGCGCAAAGTGTTTGCCGAGGTTCTCAGGGTTGCGGCACTGCTGGTGCGTTTTGCGAAGCTGGGTAAATTCATTCAACAGCCCGCGCCCGCGTTCTGCCCAATCAGGGGGATAAGTTTGGCAGGGCCAATCGTCGCGAACGGTCTCCAAAATCAAGGCAAGCATCCTGTCCCGGAAAGGCGCCCACACCCGCACCGCTTCCTGTTGGGCCAGAACGCCCGGGTGCGGACCCATCGCGTTTAACTGTTTGACGGCGGTTGGCGCATCCTTGACGTAAACAACCGACCGCGGCTCAACGGCCCGCGTGCTGGGTGAGGGATAAAAGCGCAGCTGGTGAAAAAAGGGGGAAATTTCGCCAAGAAGCGCTCGCGCCTGATCGGCATGTCCGTCACCGACCAACCAGGCCGCGACCAGCAATGCCCCTTCCTCGGGAACCGTGATCGCGTACTGCCGCGTACGCAGCCAGTCTTGCAGCTCTGCCAAGCCCGCGTCTGACAAAAAATACGCATTAAGTTGAGCGCGTTCTTCCCCTGGGCGCACGGGGCCGATTCGCTGCAACGTGGCCAGTTCGTGTGGCAGCAAAGGCCCTGACGCTAACAGCGCACCCGTTGCAAAACCGCCTGTCAGCACCTCTAGCGTGGCCCATGCTGGCGCCTGGTTGACCGGCGTGCGCACGCCGTAGTCGACGCTGCCGGTCATCAGGTTTTGAATCACGCGACGCCATGACGCCACCTTTGCGCTGGCGTGGCCGTGTTCTTGTGCATCGGTTGCCCGAGCGGTGGCGGCGAACGCCTTGGCTAATTGAAACTGCGCATAACTGGAGCCCACCTGTGCGGGCAACGGCTCTGGCTGCGGCCCCCCACTCTCATTTTGCCCAGCTTGCGCCATACATCTCTCCGTCTGGATCCGGGGGCTGGTTTTGAGCCAGCGCCCTCTCGGTTACGAGCCGAGTGCTCTACCTCTGAGCTACCCCGGAATAGGGGATTACTGTGCCACGGCTGCGAACTGCAGATGTCAGCCATTGGATCGAGGCCGTTGATCTATCAGTGAGCACCCACCACAAACGGCGGTGGGCGTCGCTTGATGGGTTGGGCTTTCACGATGGCGGTGTTTGTTTCGGCCTGAACCGAAATCCGGTCCAGTATCTGGTCGAGGTGCTCGATCGAGCGCACATACAACTTGGCCACAAAGCAATCATCCCCAGTCACTTTGTCGCACTCGATGAATTGCGGCGTTTCTTCAATGAGTTTTTGAACATGGTGCAGCTTGCCTGGCAGGGGCCGGATGCGCACGATGGCCTGCAAGGTGTAGCCCAGCGCCTGGGGGTTGATGTCAATGGTGAAGGCCCGAATCACGCCGCGCTCTTCCAGCCGGCGCAGCCGCTCGGCCACGCTGGGTGAAGACAGCCCCACCTGGTGTGCCAGGTCTTTGAGCGAGGTGCGCGCGTCTTTCAGCAGCACTTGCAGCATCGCCTGGTCTGTCTCGTCGAGCATCTGCATTTCTTTTCCTTGGGAAGCCTGATGTTATGCCTTCTATTATTAGGCCTAAAACACATTTGACAAAATATTTGCTATTCATAAAAGCAGCTGTGGATTTGATAATGAAGCCTGTTCAATCATCAGGCTTAACTTATGAACCCACAGACACGCGGCACCATCGAGATGAGCAGCGCGATGGTCATCTCCGGCACCATTGGCTACTTCGTCCTGCAGTCAGGCCAGCCGGTCATGGACGTGGTCTTTTGGCGCTGCGTTTTTGGGGCCATCACCTTGCTGGCGGTTTGCGCTGCCATGGGCTTGTTGCGCGGCCTGTTGAATTGGCGCACCACATGCCTGGCGGCGCTGGGCGGTATGGCCATTGTCATCAACTGGGTGCTGTTGTTCAGCGCGTTTTCGCGCGCGTCCATCTCCATTGCCACAGCGGTTTACAACGTGCAGCCTTTTATTCTGGTGGCCTTGGGCGCGCTGTTTTTGGGTGAGCGCATCACGGCAACCAAGCTCATGTGGCTGTGCACGGCGTTTGTGGGCATGCTGCTGGTGGTGCAAACCAAACCCGGTGCGGCGTATGTTGGCACCGACTATGGGGTGGGCATCGCCCTGGCGCTGGGTGCCGCCTGCTTTTGGGCCATCGCCGCCCTCATCACCAAAAAACTCACCGGAACGCCGCCCCACCTGATTGCCTTGGTTCAGGTCTGCGTCGGCATGGTGATGCTCGCACCCTTTGCCGGTTTTGCGAATGGTGCGCAACCGCCACAGGGCAGCGCTTGGCTTTGGCTCATCAGCATCGGCGTGGTGCACACCGGGCTGATGTACATCCTGATGTATGGCGCCATCCACAAGCTGCCCACGTATTTGCAAGGCTCGCTGTCCTTTATCTACCCTGTGGTCGCCATCCTGGTCGACTACCTGGCCTTCGACCATCGGCTGCATCCGCTGCAGCTCGTCGGCGCCGCCATCATTTTGATTTCGGCGGCGGGTATCAATCTGGGATGGTCGTGGCAACGGCGAGCGGTTTAGGAGTCAAAACGGCTACCAGCCCTTTTGAATACTGCTCAAGCAGCTATTATTTAAATAGCAATTTCTGTTTCTCGATCAAAGGCTGTTAGCCGTCTTTTCGCAGATAAGTGGCCTTGTACTCTGCTGGAATCTCGAAGGGCTGAAGCTGGCCAGCCAGCGACAACACGATCAGCAAGGAAACAACGCTTCCGACCAGCATGGGCAACGCGATGAACAAAGCGCGAACAGGCTGTTTTACCGATGACCGATGCCAATACAAGGCGCAACCCAGGTGAGTGAACAGTGCCAAAACCGCCAGAAAATAATACGGCCCGAAGAAGAACTGGTTCGGCGGAACGTGAAACCCTGCTGCGGCGAAGTAGAAGTTCGTGTCGAGTTTCAGAACCGTGCGACCCAACAAAACTGCACTGACGTGAATCAGCAAGAACAACGCGAGGACGGCGCCCGACCCCGCTTGTAGCCAAGCCACTGCGCCTGTGCGTTGCTTCCAGCCCCGAACGACAAACCAGAGCCCGCTGCAGATCTGAAATGCAACGCACAAGAGCAGCAGGCCCTCCACTGCAGGCTGACGGTAGATCGTGCGCGCCACCTCCATGAAGGCAATGTGCGACGGCACGCCTGCAAGTGCGGCGAGGTGGTTTGAGATATGCAAACAAGCAAAGGCGGTGATGACGAATGCCGATGTTCTGTGGAGTGCGCGCAGGTTCATGAGTTGTTGGAGATTGGAGATTGACAGGGCTTGACGATTATTTTCAATGAATCAGCGTGGGGAGGCTTCGCAGAATCATTCTGGGCCTCGCTGCACGGCAAACTTGAACGGCCTAGTGTGGCCAATGCTTTGTGGCCGGTATAGAACGGAATCGACACCGGGTGAATGGGTCGCCGTATCAAGGCCTGATGTCGAGCGCTTATTGATCTGGCACGGTTTAATCCCGACCGTTCGTCCTGAGGTATCGAAGGGCTCGCGAGGGCTTCCTTCGCTACATCAGGACGGTAACCTCACACTTCATCGTGGCGGCGGATATTGATCAGTCAAAGCGGCCACCAGCCCTTTTGAAACCTGCTCAAGCAGCTACGTTATTAATAGCAAATTTTACCCACCAGTAACTAGCCACACACCCATTTTGCAGCTTGTGAAAAGCAGTAAGTGATTAATATAATGGGCATTAGAAACATAAATGCCTAAATCAGTGAGCAATTTCTCCATTCCCGCCCAGGTTTCCGAGCAGATTGTTCAGCTCGGCCAGCGCATCCGTGTCGCGCGCATTCGTCGCGGCTGGTCGGTGGTGGATCTGGCCAGCAAAGCGGGCGTCAACCGCAACACGCTGACGGCGCTGGAACAGGGCAAAACCGGCACGGCTATTGGCGTGTGCTTCACCGTGCTGTGGGCGCTCGGCCTGGATAAGTCGCTGGATGCGGTGGCCGATCCGGACGCGGACATTCACGGCAAAGCGCTCGAAGCCTCGCGCCGCCCCACCCGTGCGGGCAAGCCGCGCAAGACCAGTAACGAATATGACTTCTGAGTCGCCCCAAGCGAGCCCACGCCCCCGCAGGCTTGCGTCTGAACGCCATGCCTTCGTCTACATCCAGCTGCCCGGCACCCTTGAAACCGTGCCAGCCGCATTGCTAAAAGGGGGCTTACTGGCAATGCTATTTACTTACGTCCGTTCGCCCTGGGCTTGTCGAAGAGCTCAGTTCAAACGGAATTGGTTTCAATGAAAAGTATTAGGTTTGGAGGTCAAAATGGCCACCAGCCCATGACGAACATGCTCAAGTAGCTACGATTTTGGTAGCGTTTTCTGCGCGCCACTTACCGCCGCTCAACGAACTGACTCGACGCCGACCGCGACGCGAGGTGTGATTCGAGCCCGCACTTGCTCGTAAATTGGCAAATCAACCCCCTCGGCGACTTCAAGCGAAACACACAGTGCGAATTCGACAGGGTGTTCGAGACGGCCTGCATCAGCTAAGCAGTTCACCCGAACCACCAAGACCTGTCCCGGCACAACCGGCACAGCGCCTTCGCCCTCAAAAGTTTCGTGCTGTAACGTTCCCAGCTGTAGTTGCCGTGGCTCGCCTTCGAGGCGTTTTAGGCGCAAGGGATCGTGCGGCATGTCTACCCACAAGCGGGCAGCTCGGTACTTCGAATGCCTTGGATTGGGGGGTGTGAACCATGCCAGCGTGACAGTCAGCCTGCGTCGCACTAGGGTTGCGCTCAGCGCTTCTGGGATGGGTACCCGGAACTCCCATGCCTTTTTGTTGCGCAGTTCGCCCACGCCCAGCATCGTCGCGCGCTGCTCGGTACAGGTGAGCGCCCGTTCCACATCGGCAACTCCGTAGCCAGCGTACCGGCTTACCAGGCGACGTTGCGCATGCCAGTGCTCTACGTCCGGGCGTGCTGCCAGCACCTGATTTTCGATGTTTCCGAGATTTGCACCGTGGGCCATCAGGGCCTTGATCAGCACGGCGTCATACCGATGCGCGAGTCCTGCGGGGTTTCCAGCGCGAAGCGCTTCCAGCACATCGAATGCCTGCGCCGCCCAGCGCGTAGCGAGTGCAGCCGCATTGCTGGTACCGCGGGTGTAAATCGTATCGCCTGTGGCATCCGGAGGCGAAGCGACGCGATGCCCTGGCGGTTGAGGTGTACCCCCGTTGCTGCGTAGATGGCTTTCGTTTGGAGGCGAGGTGGGGCGCTCTTGGTAGAGCACACGCCCACCCGGCAACAGCACTTCGGGCTTGATCGCCCGCCGGAATCCCGGTCCGATGCAGGAATATGGCGCGACTCCATGCTCTGGGAACAAGGCGTACCGGCCAGGAACGGTCGCAAAGGTCGATCCATCGCTATAGGAGGCCCCAACCGTGAGCGCATTGACGGCCTCAGCCGGAGCCACCAAGCGGCGGTGCATGTCCTGCTGCACCACCGCCCGCATCGAAGCGGCTTCCCGCGCTTCCTTCGCAAGGCCTTGAAGTGATTCACGGGCCACGTCGAGAACGAGATCGTCTACGCCGTTGCCGCTGCTGACAATGAACAACACCTTGTACTTGTACGACAGCCAGTCCAGGAGTCGAGCCCACGGCGATAGCTCGCCCGCGAATGGACGATATCTATCACCCACTGAGAGATTGATGATCCGTACCGTAGGGGCAGCGGCCGGCACCCCTGGGCCACCCTCGAACATGCGCCGCACGGCCACGTGGACGAGATCGACGATCAGGACATCATCCGGCGTACATTCCGCGCGCGGATTGCTGCTGGGGTCGGGGCGGAGGATGGGGCGCACATAGATGGGCGCGGCCAGCGCGGTCCCGGCTGCATCGAGCTCACCCCATGCAATCAAGGAGGCCATTGCCGTGCCATGGACGCGCTCGGCGGCCGGATAGGCGTCCGCCCATTGATCGGGATCGTCGATGATCAGTCGTCCCTGTAGGCGCGGATGATTGGCCAGGGGAAGTCCGTCCAGCATGGCAACGATCGGATCGCCCGATGTTCGCTGCTCTGGCACTGCCGTACCGGGCAAGTGTGCTGCCGCCTCGTCAGCCCGCACAGCGGCCTGCCCCTGGGGGCGCAGGAACATCACTCGCTCGGATCGAAGTAGCGGTGGCGGCTCTCCGTCGAGGAGCGACAAGACGCCCTGAGCGGGCATCTCAACCAAAAACCCGTGATAAGCGATGTCGATAATCTGCCGCTCATCTAGCACCCGCCCTCCGAGTTCACCAACCAGTGTGCGCACTTCGACAGAAGAAGCCGTGTTCTTGACGGCTGACGAAAAGCACCAAGCCTCGATTTCGAATTTCAGCGACGATGCTCCCGTTGTTTCCAGCCGAAAACGCCACGCATCGCGCAACTCGTTATTCAGCCGGTCTTGTGGGCCCCAGAACCGTACTTCCTTTAGGTTTATGAAAAGCCCCTTCCACGCACTTAGCCCTTCGCCGAGGCTGTTTGCCTTATCAGCGCAGTAGAGTTCCCACAGCCGCACGACCTCATCCAGAGCCTGTCGGTTACTACCCATCAAGAACAGCTTGCCGCTCAACGCTTTGGCGGCATCTTTGGTCGAATAGAAATCCTCATCCGGTGCCACTTGAACGTCGATCATCCCGGCCAGCCATTCCAGGCCGGAAATGCGCTGGGCCGAGGAGATGAAGTCGTTCACGGCTCCTACCGTTTCAAAAACGACAACAAGGTCTGGATCGCTGTTTTGCGCGTTTGCTTGCAACTCCAGGCGGCGTCCTTCGAAGGCGGCTTGTAGCGACTGAAATCGCGGAGTCAGACGCTCGACCTGCCGCGAATGCCCTGGAGCATGGAGCGTGGGACGCATCTTGGAACCACCCTGCCGCTCAACGGGCGAAGGCTGCGGGAAGATAAGGAGGGGCAACTGCCCTTGGTTCGCGCCCGGCAAACCTTACCGCCTAGCCGCGTCGTCCGCGGACGCGCGGAGTTTCCACTGCACGAGCCGATCCGCAATGATCGTCTTGATATTGCCCGACGGCAGCGCCAAGACATATCTCCTATGCACGTCCTCGCAGAACTGCTCTAGGTCGGAAAAACTGGTGACCGTAAGCCGCGTCGCGAGCGTCTTTGGCGCCATGCCTAGTGAAATATCAAGCCGGCTCTGGAAGCGTTCGAACCACTGCGTACGTTGGGCCAGCGTTGGCGGCGGTAGCGTCAGGCGAAGTTGAAAACGACGCCAGACAGCGCGATCAAGTAACTCGGCATGGTTGGTTGCGGTCACCACCACCACATGGCTGGGCAATCCATCAATTTGAAGCAAGAGAGAACTGACCACGCGCTTGATCTCGCCAGTCTCGTGGGTATCGCCACGCTCCTTACCAAGCGTGTCGAACTCGTCAAAAAAAAGAACGCAGTGATGCGTACGAGCGAAGTCGAACAGCCGTTTCAGTCTGCTGCTTGTTTCGCCGAGGAAGCTGCCCACTACCGCCTCATAGCGCACCACGAAGAGGGGAACCATCAATTCGGAGGCGATACCCTCCGCTAAGGTCGTTTTGCCATTCCCTGGTGGCCCCGAAAGCAGCACCCGGTGGCGTGGCTCGATCCCATAGGATCTCAGCAAGTCAGTGCGTTGTTGCTCTTCCACTAATTCGCGCGCAGCGGCCTTGACATCGTCAGCCAGCAGGATGGAGTCGAGCGTGCGCCGGGGCTGAATCTCGTAAAGTAAACCGCCATGACCACCGTCAAAGCTACGCACTACCTCCGGACTTTTGGTCGGAGACGCGACAGTGCGCAGATTCTCTTCTAGACGGTCCGCTAGTAGGGTGTGGCGTTTGGCGCGTTCTTCTGCAGCTATGGCCTCTACAGTCGACCGGAACATCTTCTGATCGCCTTGCGTGCCAGCGCGCACGAGACTGACGATTAGGTCTGCTCTTGGCATATGTTTCGCCTTCTTGGATGTTTTCAGTATAGCGGCCAGGTTTCTAGTGCTGCCTGCTTGCTTGCCCAGTTTCGGGTCGCTTCCCCGTCGGTTGCGGTGTTATTTTTTGCATCGCAATTGGATTGGGTGCGGCGCTTAGGCGGTCTTTACGCGCCACTCACGCACGCTGCACCTTGTCGGCTTTCATGACAGCTTGCAAGGCTTTGTTGGGCTTGAATGCGCCTTTAATGGCTTGGGAAAATTGATCGAAATCTTGCGCCGACATACGCAGCAAAGCATCGCGATCCAGCAGTTCTTGCGCCTTTTCTTTCACGGCAGAACGCGCGAAGCCGACGTTTCTTTCGGCGGCATCAATTTTCAAATCAAAGCGGCCCGTGGCAGCTAGGTGTTCCATGAAGACTCCTTGAATCCAGCTTTTTATCGTATTCGTTCATGCCGGCGCACATCCGTCTGCGACGCTACCACGGGTTGTTGACCTCAGCTAGCCCAGCAGTGATTGGTTAAAAACACCACCATTGCCCGACCCACCTGCACAACCAGCTACGTTTTCCGCAGCACCCCACGCCCATCCCCCCGCAAAGTCGCACTCAACAACACCACCGGAATCAACCCCACCAACACCAACGCCAGACTGGGCAGCGCCGCCTCCCCCAGCCGCTCATCCCGCGCCAGTTGGTAGGCCACCACGGCCAGGGTGTCTGTGTTGAAGGGGCGGAGCACCAATGTGGCGGGGAGTTCTTTCATCACGTCGACGAAGACCAGCAGCGCGGCTGCGATGGCGGATCGGTGTAGCAGGGGGGCGTGTACTTGGGTGAGCAGGCGCAGGCCGCTCACGCCCAGGGTGCGGGCGGTGTCGTCCAGGCTGGTGGGAATGCGGGCGTAGCCGCTTTGCACGCTTTGCAACGCCACGCCGCAAAAGCGCACCAGGTAGGCCCAGAGCAAACCCAGCACGGTGGCGGTGACCAGGCCGCCCACTGCCGTGCCGGGTGCTTGCGCCTGCAGCCAGCCCACCGGCAGCAGCAGGCCGACCACCACCACCGCGCCGGGCACGGCGTAGCCCAGGCCGGCCAGTTGCACCACGCCGCGCGTGAGCGCATCGGGCGCGCGGCGCAGGCTGTAGGCCAGGGCCAGGGCCACGCCCACGGCCATCGTGGCGGTCAAAGCGCCCAGGTAGAGGCTGTTCCAGGCCCAGCCGAGAAACTTGTTCCACGGCAGCACCGACCAGTCGGCCACCAGCGGTCGCAGCATGAAAAGCACAGGCAGCACAAAGCCCAGCAGCACCGGCGCGGCGCACACGGCCCAGGCCCAGGCGGCTTGGCGGCCTGCCAGGTAAATCGGTTGGGCCTGCGCACCGCCGCGCAGGCTGCGGGCCGAGGCAAAGCGCATGCGTTTTTGGGCTTTGTGCTCCAGTTTCAGGAGCCACGCCACCACCAGCAGCAGGCACGTAGCCAGCATGGCGGCGGCGCTGGGGTTGTCCATGGCCAGCCAGGCTTTGTAAATGCCGGTGGTGAACGTTTGAATGCCGAAATAGCTACTCACGCCGTAGTCAGCCAGCGTTTCCATGCAGGCCAGCGCCACACCCGCTGCCACGGCGGGGCGGGCCAGCGGCAGGGCCACTTTGGCGATGCGTCGGCTCAAAGGGGCGCCCAGCAAACGCGCCGCTTCCATCAAATGCGTGGCGCGCTCGGCCAGCGCGGCGCGGGCCAGTAGATACACATAGGGGTACAGCGCGAAGATCAACACCAGCGCCGCGCCGCCCAGGCTGCGCACCTCGGGCAGCATGCGGCCTTGCAGGCCCAGCAGCGCGCGTAGCTGGGTTTGCAGCGGGCCGCTGTATTGCAGGTAGTCGGTGTAGGCATAGGCCACTACGTAGGCGGGCATGGCCAGGGGCAGCAGCAAGGCCCATTCAAAGGTGCGGCGGCCCGGAAAGTCAAACACCGTCACGGCCAGCGCGCAGCTCACGCCCACCAGCGCCACACCGGCACCCACCATCAAACACAGGCGCAGGCTGGTCCAGGCGTAGCCGGGGAGCACGGTGCCGGCCAGATCTGTCAATACCTGGGCGCTTTGGGCATTCCACTGCAGCCACGACGCGGCAATCGCCAGCACCGGCAACACCAGCACGGTGGCGAAGGCAAGCAACAAGACTTTGGAAAGCAGCGGGGGAAATCGGCGAAACATCAGTCGGGGAGCTCATTGACGTTTGAAAAGCATGACAAATGACGGCAAGGCAATGAAGTCATTTGTCATGCAGCCCAAAGGGCGTGTCATTGGTCATCGAAGCCGGATGCAAATAAGAATTGTACGCATCTAGAATATCTCGATGTACCTCGAAGTCTCAAAACTGAGCGTTCACTACGCCAAGCAGCCGCAGCCCGCCGTGCGTGCGGTGTCGTTTGGTTTGGCGGCGGGCGAAATTGGGGTGTTGATTGGCCCCTCGGGCTGCGGCAAAACCACCTTGCTGCGCGCGATTGCCGGGCTGGAGCCGGTGTCGGCGGGCGAGATTCGGTTGTCGGGTGGGGTGGTCAGCAATGCTGCTGGCGGTGTGGCGGCCGAGTCGCGCCAGATGGGCATGGTGTTTCAAGACTACGCGCTGTTTCCGCACCTGGACGTGGGTCGCAACGTGGCGTTTGGCCTGCATGCGCTGCCCAAACCGCAACGCGCCGCGCGGGTGGCTGAGGTGCTGGCGCTGGTGGGCCTGGAAGGCATGCAGCAGCGCTTTCCGCACGAGCTGTCGGGCGGCCAGCAGCAGCGCGTGGCCCTGGCCCGGGCGCTGGCACCGCGCCCGCAACTGCTGCTGCTCGACGAGCCGTTTTCAAACCTCGATGTTGACCTGCGCGAACGTCTGGCGCACGAGCTGCGCAGCATCTTGAAAACCGCCGGTGCCACGGCCTTGTTTGTCACGCACGACCAGCTGGAGGCGTTTGCGATTGGCGACAGCATTGGCGTGATGCACGAGGGCGCGCTGCACCAATGGGCCGACGCCTACACCCTGTACCACCGCCCCGCCACCCGCTTTGTGGCCGATTTCATTGGTCACGGCGTGTTCAGCCAGGCCACGGTGGAGCTGCACACCGAGGGCGGCGTTACGCACAAACACGTGAGCACCCCGGTGGGCGAGCTGCACGATATTGCGCCCGAGGTGCTGGCCCGCCTGCCGCTGGGCCAGATAGACGTGCTGCTGCGGGCCGACGACATCGTCCACGACGACGACGCGCCCACCAAAGCCCAAATCACCCGCAAAGCCTTTCGCGGCAACGAGTTTTTGTACACCCTGCAACTGAAAACCGGCGAGACGGTCATGGCCCACGTACCCAGCCACCACGACCACCAACTTGGCGAGTGGATCGGCATCAAGCCGCAGGTGGACCATGTGGTGACGTTTGAGAGTGCGGGGCATGTCGAGCCAGCCGTTACAGATGGTGTGGTTCCCCCCAAAAGTGCCCCTTTCCGAGGGGCACGTGAGCACAGCCAAGTCATCAAAGACTTGTTGCAAGTCAAACGCTAGGGCGAATGCCGTTGCAAGATGCCGCGCGTCAAAGCCCTGTGAAGCCACTTTTGTATTTCAACCGCAAGGCCTTTCTGGGGGCTCTCGCGCTGTTCATCGCCCTGGTGTTGATCGCTGCCGTGGGTCGCCACATAGTCTGGCTGCGGGGATTTATGGGCGATGTGCTGGTCGTGGTGTGGGTCTATTTCTGCTTGGCTACGGTTTTGCGCACCCACCCGTGCGCTTTGGCCGTGGCGGCGCTGCTGATTGCCTATGCGGTGGAGTTGAGCCAATACGTGGCCCACATCAACGGCTGGAAAATTGCCGACCCGGTGCTGCGCATCATCGTGGGCAGCACGCCCGACTGGTGGGACATGCTGGCCTACACGCTGGGGTTTTTATGTGTTTTAGGGCTGCAGCCCTTGCAAATACTGCTCAAACAGCTATTAAATAAATAGCAATCAGTCTACATCCAGAGTGCCTGTAAGGGCACGGCAGCCAGTTGCGGGTCAAACCCAACTGTTTGCGTGCCGGGATGCAGTACCACACCGCGGTGAAATTGTGAGCCTATGAGTTCGCGCAGGTGGCGCAGGCCTTTGAAGGCGTCGCCGGTGATGCTGGTCGCGGCTTTGACCTCGATGCCCACGATGCGGCCCAGGCGGTCTTGCAGCACGAAGTCCACCTCGGCACCGGTGGAGGTTCGGTAGTGCATCAGTTGAACGCCGCTGGCCTCAGCCCAGCCGATGTGTTTTTGCAGCTCTGAAAACACAAAAGTTTCGAGCAGGCCGCCATGCAGGCCTGGCAGGGCGGCCAGGCCCGGTTTGGTCAGGCCCAGCAGGTGCGCCAGCAGGGCGCTGTCGTTAAAAAACAGCTTGGGCGTTTTTTGCGCGCGGTGGCTGGCGCGCGGGCTCCAGGCGGGTAGCAGGCTGATGAGGTAGACGGTTTCCAGCAAGACCAGGTAGCGCTTCAGCGTGGTTTGCGGCAAGGCCAGCGTGCGTGACAGGTCAGCGGTGTTCAACATGCCAGTGGCTTTGTGTGCCAATGACTGAAGCAGCAATGGCAGCTGTGTCAAGCCCTCAATTTGTGCCAGATCTCGGATGTCGCGCTGCACGATGGTGTGCAGGTAGGCGCTAAACCAGGCGCTGCGCCTGGCATCGGTGCTGCGGGTGACGGCTTCCGGGTAGCCACCGGTCAGCAGGCGCCGCGACAGCTCGTCGCGCTCAGGCTGCAGGCCCTGCAATACACCGATTGCGCCCAGACCGGGTGCAAACAGACCATCCACCAGGTTGTGTGCGTGCCCGACCAGCTCGGCCTGCGACAACGGCCACAGGGTGAGGATTTCCATGCGCCCGGCCAGCGAATCAGCCAGCTTGGGTAGCAGCAACACATTGGCTGAGCCCGACAGCACGAACTGCCCGGGGCTGCGCCGTTGATCGACCGCGTATTTGATGGGCAGAAACAGTTGCGGCGCGCGCTGCACCTCATCAATCATCACCGGCCCCGTCTGGGCGGCGATGAAGCCACCGGGGTCGCCAGTGGCCGCCGCCAGCGCTGCCGGGTCGTCCAGGGTGACATAGCGTGCCGGGTTGTCAGCCTGCGCCAGCGATTGCAGCAAGGTGCTTTTGCCGGTTTGCCTCGCGCCATTGACCACGACCACCGGCGTATCCGCCATGGCGGTACGGATGCTGTGGGCAAGATGGCGTTGAAGCATGGAATAGGCACCCTTTAAAGGGTGAAATTCTACCGCTCAGTGGCTGAATTTACACCGATAAACGATTTTGATTTACTTCCGTAATGTCAGCACCGCTTCCCGCAACTCCACCGCCCACACTCGCCGGTCGCGCCCGTCGGCGGTTTGGGCTTGGCCGATTCGCACCACGGCGCGAACGGGTGGCGCGCAAACGGTGCGCCACAGGGAGCTGGGCAGGGTTTGCTCGCCCACGTACGAGGTGTCGGTGCTCAGTTGTCCGTTCAACACATATTCATAACGCAACGCCACCGGCAGCACCGGCACATCGGCCGAGATGGCCGCTTGAATGAGGTTGCCGTGAAAGGGCAGCACGTCACTGCCGTCGCTCGTGGTGCCCTCGGGGAAGATGGCCACCACGCCACCGCCCAGCAGTGCGTCTTTGATGTGGTGCACCACGCGCATCGCGTCGCGGCGCGACTCACGGGCGATGTACAGGGTGTCGATGCCGGTGGCCAAGCCGCCCAGCACCGGCCAGTGCTGCACGTCGGCCTTGCTCACAAAGCGGCAGTAGCCCGCCGCATGTAACACCGAAATGTCCAGCCACGACATGTGGTTGGCGACCACCAACAGCGGACCTTTGGCGGGAAACGGGCCGTGCACCGTCAGCTGCAGCCCCAGCAATTCGACAAATTCGCGCGACCAGCGAATCACACGCTGCTGGCGATGCTCGGGTGAGAAACCCGCAAATCGAAAGCGGATGACGAACAGACCCAGCAGCAGGTGGCTGATTGCGCGTAGCAGGCGCCAGCAAGCCACGATGCCGTGGGTTTTGTGCGGGGTTGCGGAAACAGGATCGGGTGGGCTCATGGTCGCCAAGGGTAAGCGTTGCGGTGAAAATCGACGGTTGCCTGCATCGGGCGTGTTTCTCAGGAGTCTTATGAATCGTCCAAATAATCGTCGGGATGCTATCAAAAAAATAGCTGTTCCAGCAGCATTGATAGGGGCTGGTGGCCTTTTTGCTGCTTGTACTGAGGGCAAGCCGCAGTTCGCCGCCATCGACATCACCGGAGCCGATTACGCGCAAGGCCTGACCGCGACCGACCACAACGGCCAGACCCGAACGCTCAAAGACTTTGTGGGCAAGGTGGTGGTGCTGTTTTTTGGCTTTGCCCAATGCCCCGATGTGTGCCCCACCGCACTGACCGAGCTGGCGCAGGTCAAAACCCTGCTCGGCAAAGACGGCGACAAGCTGCAAGGCCTGTTTTTCACGGTCGACCCCGAGCGCGACACCGCCGCGGTGCTCAAGGCCTACATGGCCAACTTCGACCCCAGCTTTTTGGCCCTGCGCGTGGAGCCCGACAAACTGGCCGAGCTGGCCAAGAACTACAAGGTGTATTACAAAAAGGTGGCGGGCAAAACCCCCACCAGCTACACCATGGACCACTCGGCGGGCAGCTTTGTCTATGACACGCAGGGCCGCATTCGCTTGTATACCCGCAGCGGCAGCGGTGCGCAGGCGCTGGCGAGCGACATCAAGCTGCTGCTGCGCGGGTGATGACCGAGCGACTGATGGACCGCCGCCGGGCCGCTCCCAAGGCGGACCGCACCCCCTTGGGGGGCAGCGACGTACACGAAGTGACAAGCGTGGGGGACCTTATCCAGCGCAAAGGCGCGCCGCGCATCGCCGACATTCCGCCCGATGTCCTGGCCGCGCTGAACCAGGGTTTGATGCCCACCGTCAACCTCACCGAGTTTCTGGCGATTGACTTGGCGCGTCTGGCGCAGGCAGTGGCTGGCCACATGGGCATTGATCCGCACACCCAGCGCCTGACTGACACCCTGGCCATGCTGCCGTCGTTCAAACCCATGAAGCGCCACGACCACGTGGCCCGCGCGCTGTACGACCTGGCTGCGGCACATCCACAGCGCGACGCCGTGGCCCACGCGCTTGCGACGCACGCCAGCGATGTGGCGCGCTGCTGGGCCTCGCAGTGGGTCGGTTTTTCGGGCCTGGACTTTGCGGGCCAGTTGCAGGCGGCGCGCCGATTTGCCGCAGATGGCCACTTCGGCGTGCGCGAGATTGCCTGGATGGCAGTGCGCGACGCGCTGATTGCCGCCATTGCGCATTCGCCTGCCGACGCGGTGGCGCTGCTGGTGCCCTGGGTGCACGACAGCGACGAGAACGTTCGCCGCTTCGCCAGTGAGCTGACCCGCCCGCGCGGCGTGTGGTGCGCGCAAATTGAGGCCTTCAAAACCCAGCCCTGGCTCGCCCTGGCCCTGCTGGAACCGCTGCGTGCCGACCCCAGCCGCTACGTGCAAAACTCGGTGGCCAACTGGTTGAACGACGCCAGCAAATCGCAACCCGCCTGGGTGCAAGACCTGTGCGCGCGCTGGAGCCAGGCACCTGCCGATGCCGCCACCTCCTACATCACGCGGCGGGCCTTGCGGACCGTGCAGGCCTGAAAACCGTCAGTTATGAGCAAAACAAGGCTTTCGCCCTTGTAAATACTGCTCAAACAGCTATATAAATAATAGCAACTTACTGGGCACTTGCATTTGTTTACGCCGTGTTATTGGGGCAGCCCAGCAGCGTCAACAGCTTCCTTTATCATGAACCGGCAGCCCACAGCGGCACTCTTTGCAACTGACCCCTTACATGACAAGCCCCTCCGCCAGTACCCCGACAGACACGACAGACGCACTGGTCGAATGCCGCAACCTGCGCTTTGGCTACGGTGCGCGACTGATTCTGGACGGCGTGAGCTTTTCGGTACCGCGTGGCAAGGTCACTGCGCTCATGGGTGCATCGGGCGGCGGCAAAACCACCGTGTTGCGCCTGATTGGCGGGCAGGTCAAGGCCAGTGGTGGCCAGTTGCTGGTCAATGGCCAAGACATGGCGACGCTGGATGCGCCGGGCCTGCAGGCCGCGCGCCGACGCATGGGCATGCTGTTTCAGTTTGGCGCCCTGTTCACCGACCTGAGCGTGTTTGACAACGTGGCTTTTCCGCTGCGCGAGCACACCGATTTGCCCGAGGCCCTGATTCGCGACATCGTGCTGATGAAGCTCAACGCCGTGGGCCTGCGCGGCGCGCGCGACCTCATGCCCAGCGAGGTGTCGGGCGGCATGGCCCGGCGTGTCGCTTTGGCCCGTGCGATTGCGCTTGATCCAGAGTTGGTGATGTACGACGAACCGTTTGCTGGTCTGGACCCGATTTCACTGGGCACCGCCGCCCGACTGATTCGCCAGCTCAACGACGCGCTGGGCATCACCAGCATCGTCGTCTCGCATGACCTGGAAGAGACCTTTCGCATTGCAGACCAGGTGATCGTGCTGGCCAACGGAAAAATTGCCGCGCAAGGCACGCCCGACGAAGTGCGGCAAAGCGCCGATCCCCTGGTGCATCAGTTCGTCAATGCACTGCCTGACGGGCCGGTGCACTTTCACTACCCAGGCGCCACCGTGGCGCAAGACTTTGGCGGGGGACAGGTATGAGCTGGTTCAAACCGTCCGACGTTGGGCTGGCCGTGCGCACCCAGCTGGCTGATGCAGGCCGCGCAACCCGCTTGTTTTTGCGTCTGGTGCTGCTGCTGGGCCCCACGCTGCGGCGCTTCGGGTTGGTGCGCGACCAGATTCACTTTTTAGGCAACTACTCGCTGGCCATCATCACCGTCTCTGGCCTGTTTGTGGGCTTTGTGCTCGGTTTGCAGGGTTACTACACCTTGCAGCGCTACGGCTCGTCCGAAGCGCTGGGCTTGCTGGTGGCGCTGAGTCTGGTGCGGGAACTGGGGCCCGTGGTCACGGCTCTCTTGTTTGCCGGCCGCGCAGGCACGTCGCTCACTGCCGAGATTGGCCTGATGAAGGCGGGCGAGCAATTGAGCGCCATGGAAATGATGGCGGTTGACCCGATCAGCCGCATCCTGGCCCCGCGCTTTTGGGCGGGCGTGATCACCATGCCCTTGCTGGCCGCGGTGTTCAGCGCGGTGGGCATCATGGGCGGCTGGGTGGTCGGCGTGGCCATGATTGGCGTGGATGCAGGCGCCTTCTGGAGCCAGATGCAGGGCGGCGTGGACGTGTGGCGCGATGTGGGCAATGGCGTCATCAAGAGTTTTGTGTTTGGTCTGACCGTCACGTTCGTCGCTTTGTTGCAGGGCTTTGACGCACAACCCACCCCAGAAGGCGTATCACGTGCGACCACCCGCACCGTGGTGGTGGCCTCGCTGGCCGTGCTGGGGCTGGACTTTTTGTTAACCGCGCTGATGTTTTCGATCTAGGTCGATTTAGGAGATAAGCCAATGGAACGCTCGAAAAACGATTTGTGGGTGGGCCTGTTTGTGCTGGTGGGCGCAGCGGCCATCCTGTTTCTGGCCTTGCAAGCGGCCAATCTGCTGAGCCTGAACTTCAGCTCCGGCTACCGTGTGTCGGCCAAGTTCGACAACATTGGCGGCTTGAAGCGCCAGGCAGCGGTGAAAAGCGCCGGTGTGGTGGTGGGCCGTGTCGAATCCATCGTGTTTGACGACAAATCATTTCAGGCCCGCGTGAACCTGGACCTGGACAGCCGCTACGCCTTCCCCAAAGACTCGTCGCTGAAAATTCTTACCAGCGGATTATTGGGCGAGCAGTACATAGGGATTGAAGCCGGTGCGTCAGAGAAAAATCTGGCCGTGGGCGATACCATCGCGTCCACGCAATCTGCGGTGGTGCTGGAAAACCTGATCAGCCAGTTTTTGTACAGTAAGGCCGCTGACACACCATCCAGCACCCCGCCCGCCACATCCCCAGGGACCCCAGGAAAAAAATGAACTCCGTATCTTTTCACGCGTTACATACGCGCGCTTTGCAACTGGCCGGTGTGGCCTTGCTCGTGCTGGCCACCGGCTGCGCCAGCGGTCCACGTACCAGCCCCAATGATCCATTTGAACCGTTCAACCGGGGCGTCTCCAGATTCAACGATGGCGTGGACGAAGCGGTACTCAAACCGGTCGCCACGGCCTACCAAAACGTTACCCCGCGCCGCGTACGCACCGGCGTGAGCAACTTTTTTGGTAATTTGGGCGACCTGTGGTCTGCCGTGAACAGTGCCTTGCAGCTCAAACCGCAAGCCGCTGCCGAAAACTTCATGCGCTTCAATGTCAACACCTTGTTGGGCCTGGGCGGGCTGCTGGACATTGCCAGCGAAATGAACATTGACCGCCAAAAAGAAGACTTGGGCCGCACCCTGGCTTACTGGGGCGTGCCCTCGGGGCCTTATCTGGTGCTGCCGCTGCTGGGCCCCTCCACGGTGCGCGATGCGGCCGCCATCCCGGTTGATGCGTTGGGTAACCCGTTGAGCTATGCCGACGGCAAGACGCAAACTGTGCTCGGCGCCCTGCGCGTGGTGGAGGTGCGGGCCAACCTGCTGCGCGCCAGCAGCGTGCTCGACGAGGCTGCTTTGGACAAATACAGTTTCACCCGCGACGCTTTTTTGCAGCGCCGCAGCGCGTTGAAGCGGCCAGCGGGTGGCGTGGAAGAAGACAACGCGCCGCCGCCACCGCCTGCGGAACCACCCGCTGCCCCAGCCACTCCATCTGCCAAGCCGTAAATTTGGGGGCTGTTTCAGTTGCTTGCAACTCATGCGCGCGCTTCACAGCCCAATCAACCGATCTACACGTTAAACCTGAGCGGGATGCCCCGCTACCTGAAAGTCAAACACCATGAACCGTCGATCCTTCAGCCACCTTGTCAGCCTGGTTGCAGCAACCGCAGCCCTGGCCTTCACGCCGTTTGCACATGCTGCTGACGAAGCGCCCGATGCCTTGATCAAGCGCATATCCGCCGAGGTGATGGACACCATCAAGGCCGACAAGTCCATGCAGGGCGCTGACACCAGCAAAATCATCGCGCTGGTCGACAGCAAGATCATGCCCAACGTGAACTTTGCCCGCATGACGGCTTCTGCCGTGGGCCCTGCCTGGCGTCAGGCCACGCCCGAGCAGCAAAAGCGCTTGCAGGAAGAGTTCAAAACCCTGCTGGTGCGCACCTACTCAGGTGCACTGGCCCAGATCAATGACCAGGTGATCACCATCAAGCCACTGCGCGCCAGCGCCAGCGACACCGAGGTGACGGTACGCAGCGAAGTGACCGGCCGGGGTGAGCCGATCCAGCTGGACTACCGCCTCGAAAAAGTCTCTGGACAAGGCGCAGGCTGGAAAATCATCAACCTGAATGTGTTGGGCGTCTGGCTGGTGGAAACCTACCGCAGCCAGTTCGCGCAAGAAATCAATGCCAAGGGCATTGATGGTTTGATTGCGGCCTTGTCAGAGCGCAATAACCGCAACACGGCCGCCAAGAAGACTTGAGCATCAAGAGCACCCAGCGCGTTTAACCCATGCTGCTACCAGCGCAATTAACCCACGCCGAGGCACCTGCCTGTGCGCACATGCTCGTCTTGAGCTTGCGCGCGCAACCCGGACAAGCGGCGGTGGCCGATGCGTCGGCACTGCAGACTTTTGATTCCTCGGCACTGGCGGTGCTGCTGGAGTGTCGGCGCGAGGCGGCTGCAATGGGGAAAACCTGGTCAGTCAAAGCCATGCCCACCAAGCTGCGGGAACTCGCGGTGTTGTACGGCATTGGCGAGTTGCTCCCCGCTGCGCCTTGAAGCTGTCGTGAGCTGCTGCCTGCGCGACACGCCGGGCAAGCTTAAGTCCCCCGATTGACAGTCTGCCCGAGCAGCGGGCCGACAAAATGCTCACATGGGCACCCTCTACCTCATCCGACACGGCCAAGCCTCTTTTGGCGCTGCTGACTATGACCAACTCAGCGCACTGGGCCATCAGCAGTCGGTGCAGCTCGGTACATATTTCAAGCGCAAGGGAATCGTGTTTGACGCCGCCATCACGGGCACCTTGAAGCGTCACGTGCAGACCTACGCGGGCATCGCGCAAGGTGCCGACCTGTCGTTTCAGCCGCTGGCGCTGCCCGGTTTGAATGAGTACGACAGCGAAGCCGTGATTGCCACCATTCACCCGCACAAGCTGGAGGCGCCCACCTCGCCGGAGATGTACCGCCACCACTTTCGCCTGCTGCGCGACGGACTAACCCAGTGGATGGCAGGCGTGGTCAGCCCGCACGGTATGCCCACTTACAGCGAGTTCGTCGCAGGCATCACCCATGCACTGGACCACGTACGCGCCACGCACCATGGTCAAAACGTTTTGCTGGTATCCAGCGGTGGACCGATATCGACAGCAGTCGGCCAGGTGCTGGGCACCAGCCCCGAGGCCACGATTGAGTTGAATTTGCGTATTCGCAACAGCAGCGTGACCGAGTTGGCCTTCACCCCCAAGCGCCACATGCTGGTGACTTACAACACACTGCCTCATCTGGACGACGCGCAGTTCAAAGACTGGGTCACCTACTCTTAGTCAGCTAGTTAGGTGAATTTATTGAATTTATATAAAAAGAGGCAACAGCCCTTATAGATACTGCTCAAGCAGCTATCAAAAAAGAAGCAATTCTCTCGGTCAGTTTTATCATTCAGATTCATCATGCAGATGTGCGCGGCTTGCTCAGCTGGTCGTGCAAATGTGCTTTCACTTCCGGCCATTCGCCCCGCGTCAGGCTGTACATCACGGTGTCGCGGATGGTGCCGTCGCGGCGCAGTGCGTGGCCGCGAATCACCCCGTCTTTTCGGGCGCCCAGGCGCTCGATGGCTTGTTGCGACGCAAAGTTGTAGTTGTCGGTGCGCCAGCCCACCACGCCGCAATCCAGGGTTTCAAACGCATGCGCCATGAGTAGCAGCTTGGCGGTGGTGTTCACATGGCTGCGCTGCACGCTTTTGCGGTACCAGGTGTAGCCAATTTCCAGGCGTTTGACCGCCGGCAGGATGTCGTGGTAGCTGGAGGTGCCCAGCACCCGGCCGGTGGCTGACTCGATGACCGCAAACGCGAAGCGGTTGCCTTCTTCACGCATTTTCAGCGCGGTTTCAATATAGGCGCGGGTCTGCTCCGGCTCTGGAACCGAGGTTATGCGCAGGTTCCAGAGCTGGCCGTCAGCAGCCGCAGCCAGCAAGCCCTCTTCATGCGCCAGGTGTAGCGGCTCCAGGGTCACGCCATGGAGCGACAGGGAAACAGGGTTGACGAAGCTCATCAGGGATTACCTCAAGGCAGTTAATCATCCGCCCGCATTTTGGCGGCTACCCAACGCGCAATCTGCAAACCCGCGCCGCCGCCCAGTCCGCACAACAAAATGCCCACCACGCTGCCGGTGCCGTAGCCCGCGCCCATCGGGTCGGCGCCAAAGGTTTTGGCAATGAACAGGCCCAGCAAAGCGCCCGCCACAAAGCCCACCGCATCGACCAGACCGCTGAGAAGTTGTTTGTTCATGGTTTGCGGGCAATAGCCGTTGTGGATGCGGGTGTCGGACATTGCGGGGCACGTTGAGCAGATTTGTCTGCGCCCTGACAAACACGGTTCAATTCGCTTTGGGCTGACCGGTGCCCAAGGTGCGCAGCACGCGCCAGCAGCTCAATCGCGTGCCAGGGGATCTGGCTGGCCGGTGTTTGACCGGAAATGGGCGTCTCGGATGGCTTTTTGCTGGCGGTTTCGCCTGCAGCAGCCTGACGGTTTGCGGGGCCGTTGGCCGGTTTGCCTTGCAACAGCTTCACGTAGTCCGTCACCATCAAGTCTGCATCGCCAGGTTTAAGTCTGGACGGTGGTGTAGCCAGCCACGCTCGGGCACCCGTGTCTGGCACATCCGCCAGAGCCTTTCCGGGCGTTGAGAGCATGCCTGCAATGTCATCGGGCACTGCTTTGCCCAAGCCAGACGCTTTGGATAGTTCGTCCGCACTGTGGGCGCCGACTTTGGCTGCCGCATTGGCACCTGTAGCCATTTCCGCCCCGGCCACCGCAGCACCGCCCGCAGCCGCCCCTTTGCCGACAGTGGCCGCTTTTCCACCCGCAGAACCCAGCTTGGCTAATGCCCCAAGCCAGGCATGTGCGGCGGGAGACGCTACCAGTGCCGACAGCACACAAACTGCTGCGACGATGCTTCGAACCTGGGTACGTACGGTGCGGGTCATGGGTTTATCGGTTGTTACGTTGCATGAACACCAGTTTTTCAAACAGTGTCACGTCCTGCTCATTTTTCAACAAGGCCCCCACCAGCGGCGGCACCGATACTTTGTCGTCTTTGCTTTGCAAAACATCCAGCGGAATGTCTTCTGCCACCAGCAGCTTCAGCCAGTCCAGTAGCTCGGAGGTGGATGGCTTTTTCTTCATGCCGGGCAGGTTGCGCACGTCGTAAAACGTCTTCATCGCAGCCGCCAGCAGCTCTTTCTTCAGGCCCGGGAAGTGCACATCGACAATTTTGCGCATGGTGTCGGCGTCGGGGAACTTGATGTAGTGGAAAAAGCAGCGACGCAAAAACGCATCGGGCAATTCTTTTTCGTTGTTGGAGGTGATGAACACCAGCGGTCGGTGCACCGCGCGAATCAGTTCGCGGGTTTCGTACACATAAAACTCCATGCGGTCGATTTCGCGCAGCAAGTCGTTGGGAAACTCAATGTCTGCCTTGTCAATCTCGTCAATCAGCAGCGCCACGGGTTGCTCGGCAGTAAACGCCTGCCACAACACGCCTTTCAAAATGTAGTTGTGGATGTTTTTCACCCGCTCACCGCCGTCCACATCGGCCAGTTGGCTGTCGCGCAGCCGGCTCACCGCGTCATATTCATACAAGCCCTGTTGGGCCTTGGTGGTCGACTTGATGTGCCATTGCAACAGCGGCATGTTCAGCGCCTGCGCCACCTCTTCGGCCAGCATGGTTTTGCCGGTGCCGGGCTCACCCTTGACCAGCAGCGGACGTTTCAGGGTGAGGGCGGCGTTGACCGCCAGCATCAGGTCTTGGGTGGCAACGTAGTTGGCTGAGCCTTGAAATTTCATGGTGGGATGGTGTTGGACAGGAGGTATTTGGGCGGTCTATGGGGGCGGTCAGTCAAAAGCCGCAGCGGCGTTTGACTCAGGTGCGCTGGCTATAATCCAGCGCTGTTTCGCCCCCTTATTCCACCGGATTGTCTGCGCAAAATGAACCAGTTGTTGACCACGCTCTTCGCCCTTTCTGTCGCTTGTGTGACCTTTGGGGCCTCTGCTCAAGACAAGACGGGCGACGTCAAGGCCGGTGAAAAGAAGATTGCCATGTGCATTGGCTGCCACGGCATTCAGGGCTACCAAGCCAGTTTCCCCGAGATCTACAAGGTGCCGAAAATTTCGGGCCAAAGCGCCAAGTACATTGTCTCGGCACTCAATGCCTACAAAGCAGGCGAGCGCAAACACCCCACCATGATCGGTATCGCCACCTCCATGACCGATCAGGACATGGCAGATGTGGCGGCTTATTACGCGGTGCACGGCAAGACCGATGCTGTGTTGGCCGAACAGCCCAGCAAGCAACCCAGCCCGCAAGTAGCCGCCCTGCTGCAAAAAGGGGCTTGTGTGTCCTGCCACGGTGCCAACTTTGCCAAACCGATTGACCCAAGCTATCCCAAAATTGCGGGTCAACATGCTGACTATCTGCTGGTGGCGTTGAAGGCCTACAAAACCGAAAACAACCCCAAAGTTGGCCGAACCAATGGCGTGATGGCCGGTATTGCCAAGCAGTACACCAACGCGGAACTGAAAGCGCTTGCCAGCTACATCTCGTCATTGGACGGCGACTTGAAGACGGTGGCGGATCGCAAATTCCGGTAGAACCTGGAGCCCAATAAAAAAAGCCACCTTTCGGTGGCTTTTTTGTTGGCGTGTGAGAGATCAGGCAGCGAGGCGCTGCTCAATTAGTGCCTTGGTCGCTATCAGTTCCTGGGGCAAATGGTGCTGTAGCTGGTTGAACAACTCCTCGTGCAGTTTCAGCTCAGCCTGCCACGCGGCTTTGTCGATGCTGGTGACGGTGCGGAACTGGCCAGCTGTGAAGTTCAGGCCTGTCCAGTTCAATTCTTCGAATGCGGGGCTTACGCCAAACACATGTTCTACGCCCTTGGCTTGTCCTTCGATGCGGTCAATCATCCACTTGAGTACACGCATGTTTTCCCCGTAGCCAGGCCAGACAAATTTGCCGTCGTCGCCCTTGCGGAACCAGTTGGCGGTGTAGATACGGGGCAACACGGCACCCGTGGCCGCCAGCTTCTCGCCCATGTCCAGCCAGTGCTGAAAGTAGTCGCTCATGTTGTAGCCCGCAAACGGCAGCATGGCAAACGGGTCGCGGCGCACCACGCCCGCCTGACCGGTGGCGGCGGCTGTCGTCTCCGAGCCCATGGTCGCGGCCATGTACACACCTTCCGCCCAGTTACGCGCTTCGGTTATCAGCGGCACGGTGGTGCTGCGGCGACCACCGAAGATGAAGGCATCGATCTTCACGCCCTTGGGGTCGTCCCAGGCGTCGTCCAGTGCGGGGTTGTTGACGGCGGCGACGGTGAAGCGGGCGTTGGGGTGTGCGGCTTTTGCGCTGGTTTCTTTCGCAATGGCGGGCGTCCAGTCTTTGCCCTGCCAGTCGATGCAGTGCGCGGGTGCCTCGCCCATGCCTTCCCACCACACGTCGCCATCGTCGGTCAGCGCCACGTTGGTGAAGATGGTGTTGCGGGTCAGGCTGGCCATGCAGTTGGGGTTGGTCAGCGTGTTGGTGCCCGGAGCCACGCCGAAATAACCTGCTTCGGGGTTGATGGCGCGCAAGCTGCCGTCGGCCTGCGGTTTGATCCACGCGATGTCGTCGCCAATGGTGGTCACTTTCCAGCCGTCAAAACCGGCGGGCGGAATCAGCATGGCAAAGTTGGTTTTGCCGCAGGCGCTTGGGAAGGCGGCCGCCACGTGGTACTTCTTTCCTTGCGGATTGGTCACGCCCAGGATCAGCATGTGCTCGGCGAGCCATCCCGGGCTACCAGAGGGCCCCTGCGAGTCCGCTCTGCCCATGTTTGACGCAATACGCAGCGCAAAACACTTCTTACCCAGCAAGGCGTTGCCGCCGTAACCGGAACCGTAGCTCCAGATTTCGCGGGTTTCGGGGTAGTGCACGATGTATTTGGTTTTGTTGCATGGCCATTTCACATCGGCTTGGCCAGCTGCCAAAGGCGCGCCCACCGTGTGTACGCACGGCACAAACTCACCGTTCACACCCAGCACGTCGTACACCGCTTTGCCCATGCGCGTCATGATTTTCATGTTCACCGCCACATATGGGCTGTCCGACAGCTCGATGCCGATGTGCGCAATCGGCGAGCCCAGCGGGCCCATGCTGAAGGGCACCACGTACATCGTGCGGCCCTTCATGCAGCCGTCGAACAATGGGTTCAAGGTGGCACGCATCTCAGCGGGTGCCATCCAGTTGTTGGTCGGGCCTGCATCTTCCTTTTTCGCGGAGCAAATATAGGTGCGGTCTTCTACGCGGGCCACGTCGGTGGGGTCTGAGCAGGCCAGAAAACTGTTCGGGCGTTTGGCCTCGTTAAGCTTTTTGAAGGTGCCTGCATCGACCAGCTGCTGGCACAGGCGGTCATATTCCGCGTCGCTGCCATCGCACCAGTAGATGGTGTCGGGCTTGCACAGAGCTGCCATATCGGCCACCCAGGCAATCAGACGGGCGTTTTTGACATGGTTGGGGGCATTGAGGTTTAACCCCTGCATCACGGGCGAGTTCATGGGACAAGTCTCCTGAAAACAATAACAAGTAACGGGGACGGTGGGCACGGCTGCGGGGTAGGGCAACCTGGAGGCGGCGGGCAAGCGGTGGCTCGCAATGCTGGGATTCGGTGCTGGCGTCGAACAGGTGCCAATTTTATGAAACCACCCGGTAACTGCTCGCCCTTCAGGGACAAATTCCATGCAAAACTTGCATGAGGTTATGCGTCGAAAAAACTGCGCGCAACAATGACACCTCCCCAAAGCAAACAACCCGTTGACCAGGCCTTGAGCCGATCAACGGGTTGCTATAAATTGAGTAGCTGCTTGAGCAGTATCTGCAAGGGCTGGAGCCCTATTTGGCTTAAATCACATCAGGCCATGGAGACGGCGATGAACGCCAGCAAAAACATCAACACGCCGCCCACGATGGGCAAAACGATCGGCATCAACGGGACGATGGCTTCTACACCGTCAACGGGGGTGTCGTCGTGTGGCGTTTGGTCTGGCTGTGGGTTTGACATGGTTGGGCTCCGGAAAGTTTGTGAAGTGTGCCGTTGGGCGTTGTGCGATTTTAACGAGCGCTCATAACAAGGCATAGGTGGTGCTGGCCCGGCACACACTCTTTGCATCAGCCGCACCACGAATGTCGATCTCTCCAAACGCCATCGCTTTGCCCGCGCGCAGCACGCGGGCTTGCACCAGCGCGTCTTGATTTGACAAAGGTTTGAGAAAGCTGGTGCTCATCTGCACCGTGGTGCAAGGGCGAAACTGGCCGAAGTGGTTGATCAGCGCCAGCACCATGGCCGTGTCCGCCGCCGCCATCATGGCCTGGCCGCACAGCATGCCGCCGGTGCGCGACAACTGGTCGCTGTGCGGCAGGCGCAAGGTCACGCTGTCAGCGTCCGCTGTTTCAACCACCAGGCCCAGGGCTTGCACCCAAGGGGCAAAGTAGTCGGCCAGTGCAGCTTGCAGGGTGTGGGTATCGGTCATGTCTGCTCCGCCACAAAACCAGCCCGGTGCAGCGCATCCAGCACCTGCGCCACATGCGCATGGCCCCGCGTTTGCAGCACCAGTTCAATTTCCACGTTCTGCGCCGCCAGGGTGGTAAACGCCCGCTGGTGATGCACCTCGTCAATATTGGCGCCGGCGTCTGCCACCGTTGCGGTGATGCGCGCCAAAGAGCCCGGCACGTCGCGCGAGCTCACCCGCACGCGAGCGAGCCGCCCGGCGCGCACCATGCCCCGCTCGATGATGGCGGCCAGCAGCAACGGGTCAATATTGCCGCCGCACAGCACCAGGCCCACGCGCTTGCCTGCAAAGCGCTGGGGGTGCTTGAGCAAAGCCGCCAAACCGGCCGCGCCCGCGCCCTCCACCAGCGTTTTTTCAATCTCCAGCAGCATGACGATGGCCTGCTCGATGTCGCCTTCGTCCACCAAGAGCATGTCGTCAACCTTGGCTTGAATGATTTCGAGCGCAATGGTGCCCGGCGTGCCGACGGCAATGCCTTCGGCGATGGTGCTGGCCCCTTGCGGGTGCTGGGTGTGCTTGATGGCGTTGAACACATTGGGAAAGCGCAGCGTTTGCACACCCACCACTTCAATGCTCGGTTTGATGGCTTTGGCTGCGGTGGCCATGCCGGCAATTAATCCACCACCCCCCACCGCGACGATCAAGGTATCCAGATCGGGCACGGCCTGCAGCATTTCCAGCGCCACGGTGCCTTGGCCTGCCACGATGGCTTCGTCGTCATACGGGTGCACAAACGTGAGGCCGTGCTGCGCAGCCAGGGCCAGCGCATGGCTGCGAGACTCGTCCAGCGTGTCCCCCTGCAGCACCACCTCGGCCCCGAAGCCCCGCGTTCGTTCCACCTTCACGCCCGGCGTGAAACGCGGCATCACGATGGTGGCGGGCATGCCCAGACGCTGTGCGTGGTAGGCCACACCCTGAGCATGATTACCCGCACTCATGGCAATCACCCCGGCCACACCTGCCGGCAGTTGGGACAGCTTGTTGCACGCCCCACGCTCCTTGAATGACGCGGTGAACTGCAGGTTTTCAAACTTCAAAAATACCTGCGCACCGGTCAGCTCGCTCAAAGTACGCGATTCGACGCAGGGGGTATTCAACACATGCCCTTGCACGCGGGCGGCGGCTGATTCAATATCTTTTAGTTGCAGCATCGTGTGATTGTGCTGCGGCAGAGCGGCTTAGCGTGGCGTTTTTTCCACAATGAGTGTCTTCCATGCGGTATCAACAAGCGTTATGGTTACAGCGCGCACATTGCTCGCGATCTGCACGCGGCCTGTTTTGGCAGGCTTCATTTGAAAGGCACCTAAATGGTCAAACGGTTGGCTTTTGCATCTGATGGCGGTCAAATTCTGGCCTCGCCGGGGCTCAAAGACGTGCCGGTGATGGACTTGATGTGCTCGCATTTTGTGCTCACGCTGTGCATCAAGCAGGGCAATAAGTTCAACGTGCGCCGCGACTTGAACGGCCTGCTGTCGCTCACCGGCAGGCACCTGGCCTGGCCTGTGACTGCCTTGGGCCGCCTGCGTGAATTTCTGGCCCGCCGCTGCAAAGACAACGAATTCTGGCGCGGCCACGAGGCGCTGGACAACCGCGAATTTTTAGAGCGACACGGCCTGTGGCGCGGCCCGTACGAAGAAGGCACGCTGTTTTTCTATCTGGACGAATACGCCAAAGACGCCCCCAAAGACTTGCTGGCCGTACTGTCGACCACTGATAACTGGCTAGGCCATGCGCTCAAAAAGCAAAGCACGCTGGTCGAGAAAAACATCGATGCCCTGTCGGGTTTGCTGCAACTAAACAAGGCCGAGCGCGCGCTGTTGCTCTACGGAACCCTGGCACGCTACCAGCGCGATTTGCGCAGCATCCTGGTCGAATTCAAGGTGAACAACGCGCCCGAGGCGTATGCCGCCATCGCCGAAATTGCCGGTGTGAATGCGGCTGAGGTGGGCGAAGCCTTGCGCGCAGGCTCGCGTCTGGAGCGCATTGGGCTGGTCGAAAACCTGATCTCCGAGCACAACATCACCGACCTGGCCGACCTGATGAAGGTCAGCGAAAAGCTGCCTCCCGTGCTCATGCGCGAGTACCGCGACCGCACCGAACTCATGGCGGTGTTCACCCGCCCCAGCACGCAAACAACCCTGGGCCTGAACGACTTCAGCTTTGTGCAAGACGACGTGCAGGTGCTGTGCAGCCTGCTGCGCAACGCCGTGGCCCGCAAAGAACCCGGTGTGAACGTGCTGCTCTACGGCCCACCCGGCACAGGCAAAACCGAGCTGGCCAAGGTGGTGGCGCACGCTGCCGGGCTGGAGCTGTTCGAGGTCGAATACGCCGACCGCGACGGCAATTCTTTAAGCGGCCGCGACCGCTACCGCTCGCTGCAAATCGCCCAGGTGTTTCTCAAAGGCAGCGCCCAGGCCGCGCTGCTGTTTGACGAGGTGGAAGACGTCTTCCCGCCTATCAGTTCCGAAGCGGCGCAAATCATGGCGCGCGCCGAACAGGTGGCTGCACCGGGCACTGCCAGCGTGAGCGGCAAGGCCTGGGTAAACCAGATTCTGGAGAGCAACACGGTGCCCACCTTGTGGGTGACCAACCGCATCGAGCAGATTGACCCGGCGTTTCGCCGCCGCTTTGCCTACCACCTGGAACTGAAAAGCCCGCCCCCCGGCGCACGCGAGCAGTTGGTGCGCAAGACGCTGGAAGGCGTGCCCGTGTCCGACGGATTTGTGGCCAAGCTCACCGAGCGCAAGGGCCTGACACCTGCGCAAATCCGCACCGCCGTGCGCTTTGCAGGGCTGGCGCAAGAAGACAAAGAAGGCGCGGCTGATGCGACGGAATCGCTGATCGAGCGGCAACTGAAAAACGCTGATCTGGCATTGGGAAACCAGCTTCAGGAACCCAAACGCCCCAGCGTCACGGCCTACAACCTGGGCCTGCTCAACGTGGAAACCCGTTTTGAAATTCCCCGCATCGTGCAGGCGCTGAAAGACCGTGGCCACGGCACCCTGTGCTTTTACGGCGCGCCCGGCACCGGCAAAACCGCGCTGGGCCAGCACATTGCCGAACAATTGGGCAAGCCATTACTGGTCAAACAAGCCAGCGACCTGATGAGTAAATTCGTCGGTGAAACCGAGCAAAACATGGCCGCCATGTTCCGCGAAGCCGAAGCCGAGAAAGCCGTGCTGCTACTCGATGAAGCCGACAGTTTCCTGCAAGACCGTCGCGGTGCCCAGCGCAGCTACGAGGTGACCGAAGTCAACGAAATGCTGCAAGGCATGGAGCGCTACAACGGCATCTTCGTGTGCACCACCAACTTGCTGGACCGCATCGACCAAGCCGCTTTGCGCCGCTTCTCCTTCAAGATCAAGTTCAACCCGCTCACGGCAGTGCAGCGCGAGCAGATGTTTGCGGTGGAAGCCTTGGCCGGAGCCGCTGATTTGCTCACCGACGCTTTGCGCGCCCGCCTGGCCAAACTGCAAGTGCTGTGCCCCGGCGACTTTGCCGCCGTCAAACGGCAAATCGACATCCTGGGCACGGGTTTTTCAGCTGATGAGTTCATGGAGCAACTCGAAGCCGAGCACCGCATCAAGCCCGAGGTGCGCGAGGCGCGCAGCATTGGGTTTGTGCATTGACGTCTCTCATGGGCCTATTTTTAAGCAAAATCGGCCTGTAGCCCTTTTAGATACTGCTCAAGCAGCTATTTAATTAATAGCAAAAAATCAACAATCAAGCACTGGCTCGGTCGTCTTGAACCCCCGCCACCACCCGCAGCACTTCCTGCCCATAAGCCTCCAGCTTCTTGGCCCCCATGCCGCTGACGCCTTGCAAGGCATCCACGGTTTGCGGGCCTAGAGTGGCGATGGCGGCCAACGTCGCATCGTGAAAGATCACGTAGGCCGGGAGCTGGTGCTCGCGGGCGACTTCGGCGCGCCAGGCTTTCAGGGCGGCAAAGCGGGCTTGGCCCAACAGGTCAAGTTCGGCGGCGACGACTGGCGTTCTGGGGCGGCCGACGCGGCCCACGCGCCCTGTGGTGGCGGATTTGCCCGGCGCTGCTGGCGACGAGACCGACTCGCGCAGCATCACCGGCACCTCGCCTTTGAGCACGGCGCGTGAGGCGTCGGTGAGCTTCAAGGTGTTGAAGGCTTCGCTGTCCACGGCCACGGCGTTGGTGGCCACCAGTTGGCGCAGCACACCGCGCAGTTGGGCCTCGCTGAAGGCACTTCCCAGGCCAAAAGTGCTCAAGCTTTGATGGCCAAATTGAGCCACTTTTTCAGTCGACTTGCCGCGCACGATGTCCATCACATGGCCAGCGCCGAAGCCGATGCCGCTGTGTTGCTGCACGCGGTAGATGGTGGACAGGAGTTTTCTCGCGGCGTCGGTACCGTCCCACAGACTGGGCGGACTTAAACAGTTGTCGCAGTTTCCGCAGCGCTCAGAGGCTTGCCCAAAGTACCCCAACAACCGCACCCGCCTGCAATCGGGCGCCTCCGCCAGCGTCAGCAGCGCATCCAGCTTGCCGCGCATCACCTGTTTGTACTCTTCGCTGGCGGGGCTTTCGTCGATCATTCGGCGCTGGTTGACCATGTCTTGCAGGCCGTAGGCCATCCAGGCGTTGGCAGGCAGGCCGTCTCGTCCGGCGCGGCCCGTTTCCTGGTAGTAGCCCTCGATGTTTTTGGGCATGTCTACATGTGCCACAAAGCGCACGTCGGGCTTGTCGATACCCATGCCGAAGGCGATGGTGGCGGTCATCACCAGGCCTTCTTCGCGCAGAAAACGGTCCTGGTTTCGTTGCCTGACGGATTGATCCAGGCCTGCGTGGTAGGGAAGGGCGCTGATGCCGTGGGCGCACAACATGGCCGCCGTGTCTTCCACTTTGCGGCGCGACTGGCAGTACACGATGCCCGCGTCGCCGGCATGCTCGCGCTCGATGAAGCGCAGCAACTGCGCGCTCCCGTCTTTCTTTTCCACCAGCCGGTAGCGGATGTTGGGGCGGTCAAAACTGCTGACGAAATGCTGGGCCGATTCGAGCTGCAGGCGCTCCACGATGTCGGCCCGCGTGAGAGCGTCGGCCGTGGCGGTGAGCGCCACACGCGGCACACCGGCGTAGCGCTCGTGTAGCACCGTGAGGCCCCGGTACTCGGGGCGAAAGTCGTGGCCCCATTGGCTCACGCAATGTGCCTCGTCGATGGCAAACAGGCTTAAGTTGCCGCGCTCGTGCAGCGAATCCAGCAGGGCCAGAAAGCGTGGTGTGGTGACGCGCTCGGGCGCGGCATACAGCAGGGTGATCTCGCCGCGCAGCATCTGCTTTTCCACCGCTTGCGCCTGCTCGCTGGTCTGAGTCGAATTCAAAAACGCCGCCGCTACGCCCGCCTCGTGTAGCGCGCCCACCTGGTCGTGCATCAGCGCAATCAAGGGCGAGACGACCACCGCAATGCCATGCCCCGCGCGCTGGCGGGCGATGGCCGGAATCTGGTAACACAGCGATTTGCCGCCGCCCGTGGGCATGAGCACCAGCGCGTCGCCACCGCCCACCACATGTTCAATGATGGCTTGCTGCGGGCCGCGAAACTGGGGGTAGCCAAAGACCTGGCTGAGAATGGAAAGGGGCACGGGAGGCTGAATTAGATGCTATTAAATATATAGCTGTTTGAGCAGTATTTACAAGGGCTGGAGGCCTGTTTGGCTTAAAAAAACCTATTCACATCTGCTCCCATGGCAAACCGTCGTGCCGCCAGCCGTTCAGGGTCGAACGCTTGAAGTGGGCGTCAAGATCGCCTTCAAAGCCGTGCAGCACGTTCACCACGTCGCTAAACCCGGCCGCCTCCAGAGCCAAGCCAGCATGCACAGTGCGCTGGCCGCTGCGGCAGATCAGCACGATGGGGCGGTCTTTGCGCTGGGCTTCGCGTTCCACGGCTGCGACGAAAGCCTGCGGATGGGGTGCCAGCTCGGGGTACTCGTACCAGGGAATGTTATGAACGCCCGGTGGCCGCCCCACATACAGCGATTCAATTTCCATGCGCACGTCGACAAACAGGGCGTCTTTTTGCGCTTGCAACAGGTTCCAGGCGTCCAGGGGTAGCAGGTGTTTCATGGTGCCTATTGTCGCGCTGCGCGGCACACCAACCGGCCTCGCAAGCCTGGGAAATTGCCTCAGTGCAGCACCGGCGGCACCTCGGCCACTTCCAGCATTTCGCTGGCGGTGCCAGGGCTGGCGTGGTGGGCTACCAGGCGCCAGCCCTGCGCAGTCTTGTGGTAGACGTTAGTGGCAATCACATAAGCCTCTCGTGGGCCTTGCTCGGTGAGTACTTCGATTCGCTCCAGTACGTTGTGCACGCTGCTAGCCAGAGAGTCGACCTTGCGCACGCGCTGCGGCCAGGCCTTGATGGTGCCGCTGGCAAAAATCACGGAAAAAGCCGCATGAATGGCACCAGCGCCCACCACGCGCGGGCCGCCGGGGTGCACGCACACGATCTCGTCTTCATCGGCCCAGCAGGCCATCAGTTTGTCGATGTCGCCGGTTTGCAGGGCTTCGTAAAACGCCGCTTCCACCTCGTCGGCGCTGCCGCCCAGGGTGGCGGCTTGGAGTTTGGCTTTGGACATGCGGGGTTTGTGAGGGGCTTGTGGGTTGACAGCGCAGCGCGCTGCTAAGAGGCGATTGTGCCGTTCGCGCTGTCGGTCGCTGCCCGAGGTGCCAGCCAGGCCGTGACAACCGCGTTCAGGTTGTGGCCTTGCGCCGCTCGCCAAACCACATCAGGTGCCGCCACATGTATGCCGTGTGGTGCCATTTGCAAGGCGGCATCCACCAGTTGCGCCACCTGCACCGCGCGCACCGGTTGCTCAGTGCTCGGAATCATGTACTTGAAAATACCCAGCATCCACTGCGCAACGCGCTCCAAAGCTGATCCACTGGCCGGTGTGGTGACAGCACGTGCACTGCGGATCAGTAACAGGCGGTCGAACCCAAGCGCTGCCACTGCCTGTTCATCCAGGCTCGCCAAGCCCCGCTTGAGTGCCTCAGGCAAGCGTCCCGGTGCATGGGGCAACACCACCGCCAGGGTGCGCACCCCGCGGCCGTGCATCCAGCGGGCCAATGCCGGCAACTGTTCAGGGCTGGGCGTGAACAGCGCACGTTCACGGTCCAGGTACAGGCGCGGGGGATCGAATAGCACGACGCCTATCTCGCCTTCTGGCGCGCCGTCGGTGCCCGACCACTGCACAACATCACCAGCAGGCACTTCCCAGGCCACCACACCGCGCAATGCGGGTGTGATGGGTTCACGGGCCAGCACGCAGGCGCTGCCGTAGCGCTGGCAGCCCACCAAGCGACGCAACACCTCGTTGCCCAAAGCCCCAGTGGCACCGGCGATTAACAGTGACGGTGCGCGCAAAGGGCGCGGCGGCGCGCGGTAAGCGGCCTGGAGTGCATCTGTGACGATCATTGTGGACAAGAGGCGGTTTTCGAACGAAAAGAGGCTCTCGCCCTTGTAAAATATGCTCGAGCAGCTATGCTATTAATAGCAAAAATAAATCCGAAGGTACCGTCAGCAGGTACGCGGGCACCGTGGCTGAGATTTTTTTAGCCGCGGCCCACGCGCGGTGGCGGTTGCGTTTTGGCAAAGCCATGCAGTCGCGCGCCAGATTCACTCCAGTCACCTGTGCGGCGGTCTTTGAATGTGGACAGCTGGTGCATTTCCGGAGCTTCCGTTATCCCGGCAAACTGGCTGTCGTGTGCCACTTCCAGTTCTTGCTGCAAGGCTCTGCTGATACCCGACAGGGCTTTGATCTGCCGGTTCGCAGCCCGTAAGCGCCCAGACAGACTCACCGCAATCGCCAGCAACAAACTGGCACCCACCTGTGGATCTTTTCGAACCAGCGACAACAAATCTTGACGCGCCAGCCTAGCGACCACCAACTGACTGACGGCGACGCAGGTGGCAGACCGCGGCGCACCGTCGAGCACCCCCATTTCACCAATCAAGCTGCCAGGGCCCAACAAGGACATGTCGATACCGTCGTCAGAAGAGGTGGTGTGGGTTTTGACGGAAACCTCGCCCTCCAGCAAGAGCAGCATGAAGTCTGTCTGGCCCGGTTGCCCCTCTTCCATCAATACGCTGCCCAGTGGCAGCTGCAGAGGTTGCATGAAGCCAACAATGACTTGCGCGTCTTGACGGCTGATACCCGCAAAAGCAGGATGGGTGATCAGCAGACTGGCTGCTTGGTCACGGTAGAAGCTTTCTTGTGACATAGTGGGCGAAAAATTAATACTCAAATACTAATCGATTGGGCAAATTTGTCGATGCCCTAATTAAGGTATGGCCAAATGTAAACAATTCACAGGTATTTGTATCTGGCCGAATTCATAAAACCAAGCGGATGCGAAGGATCTGTGAGCCTACTTTCAAGGCAGTTCAACGGACTACCGAACAGGCGGTCGGGTCGGCTTGATCGACAGTCGGCCCGGTTGATGGGCGGCGTCCAGTTCTTGTTGAAGTGAGCGACTCAAGCCCGCCATTGTTTTGATCTTTCTGTTGGCCAGGCGCAAACGGTCTGCCAGACATTTGGAGATGGCCAGAATCAAACGCGCTGCCACTCGCGGATTGCTGTCAATCAATCGAAGCAAAGCTTCGCGCGACAGCACGGCAGCACCTACATCGGTGATGGCGGTGCAAGTGGCTGATCGTGGGGCAGCATCCAACACCCCCATTTCACCAATCAAACTACCAGCGCCAATGATGGACATCACCATGCTGTCGTGGTGCGCCAAGCCATGGTTTTCAACCGATACGTCGCCATCAATGATGAGCATCATGTAGTCGGTATCGCTGATTTCGCCTTCGTGAATAAAGACGGTGCCCAGCTTGATACGTCTGGGCTTCATATAGCCGACGACGGCTCTGGCATCGTCCAGACTCAAGTCGGCCAAAGCCGTGTGGACGATCAGGTAACGCGCCGCCCGTTCCTGGCCGGAACTTTCGTCTGGCGCTGCAGGGTTGGTGGAGGATAAAACGTGCACGCTATATTTTAGAAGCTGAAATGCAAAAAGCCACCGCTGATCAGGCGATGGCTTTTTTGAAGGGTGTCTAGCGCGTGTGAATACGACTTACTTTTTCTGCCTGTACTTGCGCAAGGCGGCGATCTGCGCCGCCATGACCGCCAGCTCCGATTGCGCTTTGGCGATATCCAATTCACCTTTGGCGTTTTTCAGCGCTTCTTCAGCAGCCGCTTTGGCGGCATTGGACTTTTCTTCGTCCAGGTCCTTGCCGCGAATGGCGGTGTCTGACAGGACGGTCACGCCATTGGGTTGCACTTCCAGCACGCCGCCAGCTACAAAGACAAATTCTTCGCTGCCATCGGCTTTTTGAATGCGAACCGTACCCGGGCGAATCCGGGTAATCAACGGTGTGTGGCGAGGTTTGATACCCAACTCGCCGGCCTCCCCGGGCAGGGCTACAAAAACAGCCTCGCCAGAGAAGATCGACTCTTCAGCGCTCACAACATCCACGCGAATGGTGTTCATAGGATTTCCTTGTGACTTGCCGTATCAATCGTTGCGGCATGAGCCATTAAATTTTCTTGGCTTTCTCGAACGCTTCGTCAATCGTGCCTACCATGTAAAACGCCTGCTCAGGCAAGTGGTCGCACTCACCGTTGGCAATCATCTTGAAACCACGAATGGTTTCAGACAAGGGAACGTATTTGCCAGGCGAACCGGTGAACACCTCAGCGACGTGAAATGGTTGGCTCAAGAAACGTTGAATTTTGCGGGCACGAGCCACAGCCAGTTTGTCTTCGGGTGCCAGCTCGTCCATGCCCAAAATGGCAATGATGTCGCGCAGCTCTTTGTAGCGTTGCAAGGTGCCTTGTACGGCACGGGCGGTGTTGTAGTGGTCTTCGCCAACGACCAATGGGTCGAGCTGGCGGCTGGTGGAGTCAAGCGGGTCCACAGCGGGGTAAATGCCCAGCGCAGCGATGTCACGCGACAGCACCACGGTGGAGTCCAGGTGAGCAAACGTGGTGGCAGGCGATGGGTCGGTCAAGTCATCCGCCGGCACGTACACGGCCTGAATGGAGGTAATCGAGCCGACTTTGGTGGACGTGATGCGCTCTTGCAAGCGGCCCATTTCTTCGGCCAACGTCGGCTGGTAACCCACAGCGGAAGGCATACGTCCCAGCAGCGCCGACACTTCGGTGCCGGCCAAGGTGTAGCGGTAGATGTTGTCCACAAAGAACAACACGTCACGGCCTTCGTCGCGGAACGACTCGGCAATGGTCAAACCGGTCAGCGCCACACGCAAACGGTTACCTGGTGGCTCGTTCATCTGGCCGTAAACCATGGCTACTTTGGAGTTGGGCAGGTTTTCCAGATCCACAACTTTGGAGTCGGCCATCTCATGATAGAAGTCGTTGCCTTCGCGGGTACGCTCACCCACACCAGCGAACACTGACAAACCAGAGTGGGCTTTGGCGATGTTGTTGATCAACTCCATCATGTTCACGGTCTTGCCCACACCGGCACCGCCAAACAAACCCACTTTGCCGCCTTTAGCAAATGGGCAAACCAAGTCAATCACTTTGATGCCGGTTTCCAGCAATTCCTGGCTAGGGCTCAACTCGTCATACGCAGGAGCCTTACGGTGAATAGATGCTGACAGCTCAGCCGATACCGGGCCGCGCTCGTCGATCGGATTACCCAGCACGTCCATGATGCGGCCCAAGGTGGCTTTACCTACGGGCACTGTGATGGCCTTGTTGGTGTTGTAGACCATGTTGCCGCGACGCAGGCCGTCAGACGAGCCCAGTGCAATGGTGCGCACAATGCCGTCACCCAGTTGCTGCTGCACTTCCAGTGTCAGGGCGGTGCCTTCCATCTTCAGTGCGTCGTAGATCTTGGGCATCTTGTCGCGTGGAAACTCCACGTCCACCACTGCGCCAATGCACTGAACAATTTTGCCGAGAACTTGTGTATCTGCTTGAGCCATGTGTTGCCCCAAAAAATGAATCTAAAAATCTGTCTAGAACTGTTTAAACCGCAGCCGCACCGGCCACGATTTCAGACAGTTCCTTGGTGATGGCCGCTTGGCGTGTCTTGTTGTAGATCAGCTTGAGTTCGCCAATCACGCTACCAGCGTTGTCGGTAGCAGCTTTCATGGCCACCATACGTGCCGACTGCTCCGATGCCATGTTTTCAGCGACTGCCTGATAAACCAGCGCTTCGACGTAGCGCAACAGCAATTCGTCAATGACGGTTTGTGCATCGGGTTCATACAAGTAGTCCCAACCATGGTGACTACCGCTGGCTTTGGCGTCGGCCGTGGCCTCTGCCTGCAACTTGGCTTGCGACAAGGGCAGCAATTGCTCGATCACCGGCTCCTGCTTCATGGTGTTGATGAATTTGGTGTAGCACAGGTACACAGCGTTCACCTCGCCTTTGGCATAAGCGTCCAGCAACACCTTCACAGGGCCGATTAACTTGTCCAGATGCGGGGTATCGCCCAACTGCGTCACATGTGACACGACCTTGGCACCGACCCGGTTTAAAAAACCAAGTCCTTTGTTGCCAATGGCCACCGCATGCGTCTGAATACCCGCGTTCTGTGCTTCGCGCAGTTGTGCGGTCACTGCGCGCAACACGTTGGTGTTCATGCCGCCGCACAAGCCCTTGTCGGTCGTCACCACGATGTATCCAGTGGTTTTCGCTTCGTTCAGTTTCATGAACGGGTGCGTGTACTCCGGATTGGCCTTGCCGAGGTTGGCCGCAATATTGCGCACCTTGTCACTGTACGGACGGGCGTGGCGCATCCGCTCCTGCGCTTTGCGCATTTTGGAGGCGGCCACCATCTCCATGGCTTTGGTGATCTTTTTGGTGTTTTCCACCGACTTGATCTTGCCGCGTATCTCTTTTCCTGCAGCCACGTTTGGCTCCTAAGTTGGGTAAGAGATTTAAATGAAGGACTTCTTGAACGCGCCCAGAGCGGTGGTCAATTCAGCCTCAGCGTCTTTGTCCATGGCTTTGTCGGCTTCCAGTTTGGCCAGCAGCGCAGCGTGCTTGTCTTTCAAATAGCCATGCAGGCCATGCTCGAACGACAAGACCTTTTTCACTTCCACATCATCCATGAAGCCCTTGTTCACGGCGAACAACGTGGCACCCATCAGGCTGATCGGTAAGGGGCTGTACTGAGCCTGCTTCAGCAGTTCGGTCACGCGGGCGCCGCGGTCCAGCTGCTTGCGGGTGGCTTCGTCCAGGTCAGACGCAAACTGTGCAAAAGCAGCCAATTCGCGGTATTGCGCCAAGTCGGTGCGAATACCACCAGACAGATTTTTCACCAGCTTGGTTTGTGCGGCACCGCCGACACGCGACACCGAAATACCGGCGTTGATCGCGGGACGGATACCGGCGTTGAACAGACTGGTCTCCAGGAAAATCTGACCGTCCGTAATCGAGATCACGTTGGTCGGCACGAACGCTGATACGTCGCCGGCCTGCGTTTCAATGATCGGCAAGGCAGTCAGCGAACCGGTTTTGCCTTTGACTTCACCTTTGGTGAATGCCTCGACATAGTCAGGGTTCACGCGCGCTGCACGCTCGAGCAACCGGCTGTGTAGATAAAACACATCGCCAGGGTAGGCTTCGCGGCCGGGTGGGCGACGCAGCAGTAATGACACTTGGCGATAGGCTACAGCCTGTTTGGACAGGTCGTCATACACGATCAAGGCGTCCTGGCCACGGTCGCGGAAGTACTCGCCCATCGTGCAACCCGAGTAGGCCGACACATATTGCATGGCGGCGGATTCCGACGCAGAGGCGGCAACCACAATGGTGTACTCCATTGCGCCAGCCTGCTCCAGAGCACGCACCACGTTTTTGATGGATGAGGCTTTTTGACCGATTGCCACATACACGCAGGTCATCTGCTGACCCTTCTGGTTGATGATGGCGTCAATCGCCACAGCCGTCTTACCGGTCTGGCGGTCACCAATGATCAACTCGCGCTGCCCCCGGCCAATCGGCACCATGGAGTCAATGGACTTCAGGCCGGTTTGCATGGGCTGGCTCACGGATTGACGGGCAATCACGCCAGGTGCAACCTTTTCGATCACGTCAGTCATTTTGGCGTTGATCGGGCCTTTGCCGTCAATGGGCTGACCCAAGGCATTGACCACGCGGCCGATCAATTCAGGGCCGACGGGCACTTCCAGAATGCGACCCGTGCATTTGACGGTGTCGCCTTCCGAGATGTGCTCATACTCGCCCAAAATCACCGAGCCGACCGAGTCGCGCTCCAAATTCAGCGCCAAGCCAAATGTGGGGGTACCGTCGGCCGTGGGCGGGAATTCCAGCATCTCACCTGCCATCACGTCCGACAGGCCATGAATGCGGCAAATACCGTCAGCAACCGACACCACGGTGCCCTGGTTGCGAATGTCTGCACTGGCGGCCAGGCCTTCAATGCGGCTCTTAATCAGCTCAGAAATTTCTGCGGGGTTCAGTTGCATAGCAAAGTCCTTGGCATGTGTCTTGTAAGGGTTACGCCGACAGCGCAACTTTCATTTGTTCCAGGCGGGCTTTGACCGAGGTGTCCAGCACCTCGTCACCCACCACCACGCGAATGCCACCAATCAGGGCGGGCTCCAACGCAACCGAGAGGTTCAGCCTGCGTGAAAAGCGTTTTTCCAGCGTTGCCGCCAAATCAGCCAATGCCACCCCGTCAATCGGAAAGGCGCTGTACACCACAGCATCAGACGAACCACCCTGCGCATTTTTCAGAGCCCGAAATTGCGCCGCAATTTCCGGCAAAGCGCCCAGGCGCCCGTTCTCGATCACGGTACGCAAGAAGTTCTTGGCGTTATCTGGCAGCGCGGCTTTGCTCACGCCTGCAACAACGTCAAAAACCTGCGCTGTTGTGACCTTCGGGTTATCTGCAAATTGCAGCAACTGTGGATTGGCCGCAATGGCAGCCAGTGATTCAACCCACACTGAGGCACCGTTCAAGTCAGCTTGCGATGACTTGAAGAGTGCTTCGGCGTAAGGGCGTGCAATGGTGGCAAGTTCAGCCATGGTGTGCCTGCGTGATTTTCAAAGTTCGGTCTTCAAGCGCGACAGCAGATCCGCGTGAACGCCAGCATTGACTTCTTTGCGAAGAATTTGCTCGGCGCCCTTCACAGCTAACGCGGCAACCTGCTCACGCAGTGCCTCACGAGCCTTGACGGTTTGCTGCTCGGCTTCCACTTTCGCGGCGGCAACAATTTTGTTGCCTTCGTCGGTGGCGCGGGTTTTGGCTTCTTCCACGATGGTCTGCGCACGACGCTCGGCATCAGCCAGGCGTTGGGCGCTTTCGGTACGCGATTTGGCCAGCTCGTCTTCCACGCGCTTGTTGGCGTTGGTCAACTCGCTTTTTGCTTTGTCAGCAGCCGACAGACCGTCGGAAATTTTCTTGGCACGCTCGTCCAGCGCTGTGGCGATGGGTGGCCACACGAATTTCATCGTGAACCACACCAGAATCGCGAAAACAATCGCCTGAACGAACAGGGTTGCGTTGATGCTCACAGCAACACCCTTTCAGTTAGGTGACGGGGATTACTTCAACACGAACGGGTTGGCAAACGCGAACATCATCGCGATACCGACGCCGATCAGGAAAGCCGCGTCGATCAGACCGGCCAACAAGAACATCTTGGTTTGAAGTTCGTTCATCAGCTCTGGCTGACGTGCAGCTGCTTCCAGGTACTTGCTGCCCATGATGCCGATGCCGATACAGGCACCGACAGCGCCCAAGCCAATGATCAAACCAGCGGCGAGTGCGACGAGACCGAGTACGTGTTCCATTTAAATGCTCCTGAGGATAAAAGTTAGTGGTGAAAGGAAAGGGAAAGGGAAACTCTGTGAAAACCTAGTGGGCGTCATGCGCTTGACCGACGTACACCAAGGTCAGCATCATGAAAATAAAGGCTTGAAGGGCAACAATCATGATGTGAAAGATGGCCCAGACCGAGCCTGCAATGATGTGCCCGATTGGCAGCAAGATGCCTGACAGGCTCAGAGCGGCGGCGCTGCCCATCAGGGCAATCAACATGAACACCAACTCGCCTGCGTACATGTTGCCAAACAGTCGCATGCCGTGAGACACGGTCTTGGCGGCAAACTCGATCATTTGCATCAAAAAGTTGATGGGCCACAGAATGGGATGTGAGCCAAACGGCGCGGTGAACAGTTCATGCACCCAGCCGCCCATGCCTTTGATCTTGATGTTGTAGAAAACACAGACCAACAAAACCGACATCGACAGACCCAGCGTGGTTGACAGGTCAGCAGTTGGAACGACCCGCATGTATGGCAGGTGCAACACCTTCTCACCAAACAGCGGTAGCAGATCGACCGGCAAAAAGTCCATGGAGTTCATCAGGAAAATCCAGACAAACACCGTCAGGGCCAATGGCGCAACCAGTTTGCGGCTCTCAGCGTTGTGCACGATGCCTTTGGCCTGGTTGTCGACCATTTCGACCAGAATTTCAACTGCCGCCTGGAAGCGGCCGGGCACACCCGAAGTGGCCGACTTGGCCGCACGGTACAGCACGTAACAGCCGATGATGCCCAGGAGCACCGAGAAAAAGATGGAATCCAGATTGAAGACGGAGAAATCAATAATCGATTCCTGCTTTTTGGATTGCAGGTGAACCAGGTGATGGCTGATGTAGTCACCAGCGGTCATTGCTTTACCTTCAACAGCCATGTGTCACTCGTTTCCAGTCGTTTGGGCGTTGGGTTTGGCCTTGCTGTTGAACAGCAGTGCGACCCAGTACACCTTCATTGTCATTACCAAGCCCACCAACATGGCGGGCCAGCTCAAATTTTCGATCAGCCTTGGCGCCGCGAAAAGCATCGCGATTGTCAAGGCAATTTTGACCATTTCCCACAAAAAAAATCCAAAAACCGCAGCACCCGGACTGGAGCGAGACAGGCGGCTGGTCAAACCACGTGCGAACAAGGCAGCAGGTATTACCACCGCCAGCGCGCCGTAACCAACAGACCAAGCCAGATTTTGCCTCCCCATCAGAGCCCAAGTGGCCAAAGCCACCAAAAGCCCCACCGTCGCTTGCCCCAACACCACCCACCAAGGTGATAGTGCCGGATGCGCTTCCCGCAGCTTTTGCGCTTCATCAGCGGTCAGCGGCTTGAAAGGCGCTTCGTCCTTTTCATCTTCAGAAATCGAGGCGATTGTTGGCATCACAGATTACGTCCCGGTTACAACCGCATCAAAATTTCACAAAGCCGCTGATTATAAGTAAAAACCCGTGCGCTCTTTTCTGTGTTTCATCAACATCTTTTTTGCCCCTTCAACGGCTGGATAGCCGCACTGGCCAAGCAGAATTATTTTGTGCTCAAAATCGGGCAAATCGTTTTGCTGCCCAAACGACCGTGACGCAGCAACTCACTCATTCGATCTGCCAAAACCACCGACCCGAAATGACCCCATCTGTTGCCATGCCCGCCGCGACGCCGTCCGTAAATCTGCCCGACTGGCCCTGCTACCTGAACGGCGAGTTCACCACCCTGCCGCACGCCCGCATCAGCGTGATGGACCGAGGCTTTATTTTTGGCGACGGTGTGTACGAGGTGGTGCCGGTGTATGCGGGCCACCCGTTTCGCTTTGACCATCACCTGGCCCGGCTGGGCCGCTCGCTGGCCGAGCTGCGCATGGACAACCCGTTGAGCGATGCGCAATGGCGGTATCTGGTTGCAACCCTCACACACTCAAACACTATAAAAATAATAGCTGCTTCAGCAGTATCTATAAGGGCTAACGGCACATTTGACTCAAAAACAGAAGATCAACTGGTCTACATCCAGATCACCCGTGGTGTGGCCATGCGCGACCACGCCATGCCCGAAGGCATCACGCCCACGGTGTTCGCCATGGCCACGCCCATGAAGCCTGCTAGCGCCGCCGCCCGCACGCAAGGCGTGGCCTGCGTGACCGCAGACGACTTTCGCTGGGAAAAGGCCCACATCAAAACCACCAGCCTGCTGGGCGCGGTGCTGTCCCGTCAGATCAGCGTGGACGCCGATGCGGTGGAAACTGTGATGTTTCGCGGCGACCACTTGAGCGAAGCGGCCTCCAGCAATGTGTGGGTGGTCAAAGGCGGCGAAGTGTTCGGCCCGCCGCGCGACCATCGGGTGCTGGAAGGCATTCGCTACGGATTGATTGCCGAGCTGTGCCAGGCAGCAGGTATCCCGTTTCACCTGCAAGCCATCAGCCGCGCGCAGGTGCTTGCGGCCGATGAACTGCTGCTGTCGTCGGCCACCAAAGAGGTGTTGCCCATCACCACACTGGATGGCCAAGCTGTTGGCAATGGCCGACCTGGCCCCATCTACGAAATTCTGTACGCGGGTTACCAACGCGCAAAACAAGACAGTGCCAAATTAGCGAGTGCCGCATGACCCCATCCACCCCGCCTGAAGAACCCTCGCGCAACGATTCGCTGATCGAGTACCCCAGCGCCTTCCCCATCAAGGTTCTGGGTCAGAACCAGGAAGGCTTTGTGCAAGCCCTGACGCACATCGCCCGCCAGTTTGACCCCGCGTTTGACGCGTCCAGCGTCGAGCTGCGTGACAGCAAAGCGGGCAACTACCTGGGCGTGACCCTCACCGTCACTGCCACCAGCCGCCAGCAGCTGGACGAGCTGTACCGCACCTTGTCGACGCACCCGATGGTCAAGGTGGTGCTGTAGCTGTGCTTGTCGAATTCAAAGGCCGGTGTGACTACGTGGCGACCTGGCAAGCCATGAAAAAATTCACAGCCGAGCGCACCGCAGACACGCCCGATACGCTATGGATATGTGAGCATCTTGAGCAATATACACAAGGGCTGGCAGGCAAAAACGCTCATATTCTGGATGCAGGCAACATTCCCGTGGTGCAAACCGACCGCGGTGGCCAGGTCACCTTTCATGGCCCCGGCCAGGTGGTGGCCTATCCGCTGGTGGACTTGCGGCGGGCGGGCTATTACGTCAAGGAATATGTTTACCGCGTGGAAGAAGCGGTCATCCGTACCTTGGCGCACCTTGGTGTGACGGGCCACCGCGTGCGCGGCGCGCCGGGCATTTATGTGCGGCTGGATGCGCCCGGCTCCCATGGTCGGCTGCCCGCAGATTTCGCATTGCAACAATTGGAATCTGACCCCCATTACTTAGACATCGGCAAGATTGCCGCGCTGGGGATCAAAGTCAGCCGCCACTGCACTTACCACGGCGTGGCGCTGAATGTGGCGATGGACCTGGAGCCCTTCTCGCGCATCAACCCCTGCGGCTATGCGGGTCTGAAAACCATTGATCTTTCTACAATCGGCGTTCAAGTCAGTTGGCAAGAGGCCGCGCAGGTGCTGGCGCACCAACTGACCGTCCGTCTGGCACCTTAAGGCACACCATGTCCACCACCGAAGTCGTACGCGAAGCGCAATCTGCCGAAAATTACAACCCCTCCGCCAAACAAAAGGCGGCCGCCAAACTGTCGCGCATCCCGGTGAAAGTCGAGCAAGCGCCACTTTTGAAAAAGCCCGACTGGATTCGCGTCAAAGCCGGTTCGCCTACCACCCGCTTCTACGAAATCAAGCAAATCCTGCGGGAGAGCAACTTACACACCGTGTGCGAAGAGGCCAGCTGCCCCAACATTGGCGAGTGCTTTGGCAAAGGCACGGCCACCTTCATGATCATGGGCGACAAGTGCACCCGCCGCTGCCCGTTTTGCGACGTAGGCCACGGCCGTCCCGACCCGCTCGACGCGCAGGAGCCGTTCAACCTGGCCACGACGATTGCCAAGCTGAAGCTCAAATACGTCGTCATCACCTCGGTCGATCGAGACGATTTGCGTGACGGCGGCGCCGCCCACTTTGTCGAGTGCATCCGCCAGACCCGCGCCCTGTCGCCCTCCACCCAAATCGAGGTGCTGGTGCCCGACTTTCGCGGCCGCGACGACCGCGCTTTGGAAATCCTCAAAGCCGCGCCGCCCGACGTGATGAACCACAACCTGGAAACCATTCCCCGTCTGTACAAAGAAGCCCGCCCCGGCAGCGACTACGCTTTCTCGCTCAACCTGCTGAAAAAATTCAAGGCCTTGCACCCCAGCGTGCCCACCAAGAGCGGCATCATGGTCGGCCTGGGTGAGACCGACGACGAAATTTTGCAAACCATGCAGGACATGCGCGACCACCACATCGACATGCTCACCATCGGCCAGTACCTGGCCCCGTCGATGTCACATTTGCCCGTTCGCCGCTATGTGCACCCCGACACCTTCAAGATGTTTGAAGCACGAGCCTACGACATGGGCTTTTCCCACGCGGCGGTGGGTGCGATGGTGCGCAGCAGCTACCACGCAGACGAGCAGGCGCAAGGCGTATTGCAAGCGGCGGCTTGAGCACCGCCCCCAAGTTCCTGCTGGACCCCCGCTCGCTGGCGGATCACGTCAGCACCGGCACCTACGACAGGGGCCTGGCGGTGTACCGCAACCAGCAGGTGCTGGAATGCGAGCTGGAGGGTGCCAGTGCCACCCAATGGGGGGTCTACGGCAAGGTGCAGGGCAGTGACCGCGAGGCCTACACGGTCTCGGTGAGCCTGGAGGCTGCCAGCGATGGCCGCATCAGCTACTTCAACGGCGACTGCTCCTGCCCGGTGGGCAGCGACTGCAAGCACTGTGTGGCCTTGACATTGAAGGCGGCTTACAAGTCTGGCGGGGTGCTCAAGCGCAGCGAGGCCACGCAGGATACCAATCCAACGCCTGTCCCAAACCGCATACCACCAACAGCTCCCGTAGCGCCAAGTCCTCAGCAACAGGCCGAAAAAAAGCTCACGCAGTGGCTGGATTTGTTCGGGCACGACTCGCCCAACGAGCTCCCGGCACCGTCTCAACATGACGCGATGCAAACCGAGCAGCTGGTTTTCACCCTGTGCCCCGCCAAAGAAAACGGCCAGACCGTGGTGCAAATAGGCTATGGCCTGTCGCGCCGCCTGGCCAATGGCAATTGGGCCAAGCTCAAGCCCTTGCGCTACAGCGCCCAAATCCAGGGCTTAACAGCGCAAGAGCGCGAGGCACAGCGCCTGATCGACACATTGACCATCGGGCGTTACAGCTACGGCGTGCAAATCACCCAGGCTGCCGCTAAGGGCCACACCGGGCTGCTGGCCCTGCAACTGGCCGCAGCCAGCGGCAAGCTGTTTCACATGCCCGCCGACCGCACGCTGGGCAAGCTGCTCACCCTGGGTGAACCTCTCAACGTCTCCTGGTCCTGGCGTGAGGCCAGCGCCCTGAGTTTCGAAGACCCGCTGTGGGTGCTGCACGCCAGCCTCACCCCACCGAGCGCCCAGTGGTATGCCAACAGCCCGCCGCTGTACCTGGACATCGAAGCAGGCCAGTGCGGACAGGTGCAGTCGCCCGGCGTGTCTGATGAACACCTGGCCCTGCTGCTCAACGCCCCGCGCATTCCGCAGTCTGCGCTGGCGCAGCACGAAGCCACGTTGCTGCGCCGCCTGGCGGGTCTGCCCTTGCCGCCCATGATGCGGGCGCCGCAAGTGGTGCAGGGCGTGGTTCCCTCCGCGCACCTGCGTCTGGCTCCCGTGCCTGCGCCCGACGTGCCCCGCCTGGGTTTGTTGCAAGCCACGCTGCGCTTTGACTATGGCGGCCTGCGCCATTTCGCGCCGCACAACCGCAACCCCTTGTTGATTCAGCAGCCCGCTGCTGACGACTCCGATGCCGTGCAACGCCTGTTGCTGCACCGCGACCTGGACTTTGAACAGGCCGCCCAGAACGCCCTGCACGCGCTGGGCCTGCGCGGCGATGCCAGTGGCCGCTTCGTGTTGCCGTTGATGCTGCCAGGGGCATCGGGCTCCCAGCAGCAATGGCTGGCCTGGGCTGATGAAGACTTCGCGCCGCTGCGCGAGGCTGAGTTTGAGGTGGAACTGGACGCCAGCCTGGCCAACTGGATCACCCGCGCCGACGCGCTGGACGTGCGGCTCGATGCGCCGAACGGGTCTGCGGCCAGTGGTGACCTGGCGGGTGGCGACGATGCCGCTTCGCCCTGGTTTGATTTGTCGCTGGGCATTGCTATTGATGGCCAGCGGCGCAACATTTTGCCCTTGCTGCCGCAGTTGTTGGCCCAGCTGGATGTGGTGCATCACAACGCAAATGCCACAGAAAATGCTACCAATTCAATAGCTGCTCCAGCAGATTCCACAAGGGCTACCCTGCAATTACCTTCATATGTGTACCTGCAGGAGGAAAGTGGCGGTTTTTTACGCCTGCCCACTGAGCCCCTGCGCCCCTGGCTGGCGGCCCTTCTCGATCTGGTGGGCGAACGCGACCTGTCCCAAGGCGGCGACACGCTGCGCCTGTCGCGCCTGGAGGCGCTGCGCGTCGGTGCCTCGCTGGGCGACGGCGCGCGTTGGCAGGGGGCCGACAGCCTGCGCCACCTGGTGCAGCAGCTGGCGGGTCGCAGCGTGTTGCCCGAAGTGCCGCTGCCCGACGGCCTGCAAGCCACACTGCGCCCCTACCAGCGGCAGGGCCTGGACTGGTTGCAGTTTCTGCGCAGCAACGGCCTGGCTGGTGTGCTGGCCGACGACATGGGCCTGGGCAAAACCGTGCAAGCCCTGGCGCACATCCTGGTGGAAAAGCAGGCGGGTCGGCTCGACCGGCCGGTGCTCATCGTCGCGCCCGTCAGCCTCATGGGCAACTGGCTGCGCGAGGCCACCCGCTTCACGCCCGAGCTGCGCGCCCTGGTGCTGCACGGCAGCGCGCGCCACGAAGCCGCGGCCGACATGGCCCGGCACGACCTGGTGATTGCCCCGTATTCGCTGTTGCAGCGCGACCGCGAGCGCTGGCTGCAGCAAGCCTGGCACTTGGTGGTGCTGGACGAAGCGCAGAACATCAAAAACGCCAACAGCCACGCCGCGCAAGTGGCCGCCGAGCTGAACACCCGCCACCGCCTGTGTCTGTCCGGCACGCCCATGGAAAATCATCTGGGCGAGCTGTGGAGCCTGTTTCACTTTCTCATGCCGGGTTTTCTGGGCAGCCAGGCCCGCTTCAAAAACCTGTTTCGCACACCCATCGAAAAGCACGGCGACAGCGAGCGCATGGACCAACTGCGCCGCCGCGTCACGCCCTTCATGTTGCGCCGCGCCAAGCGCGATGTGGCCACAGACTTGCCCGACAAGCTGGAGTCGGTCGCCAGCGTCGAGCTGGGCGATAAGCAGGCCGACCTCTACGAAACCATCCGCCTGACCACTGAAAAGGCCGTGCGCGAGGCGCTGGCCAGCCGGGGCCTGGCCAAGTCACAAATTCAGGTGCTGGATGCCCTGCTGAAACTGCGCCAGGTCTGTTGCGACCCGCGCCTGGTGCCTGTGCCTGCGGCCCGCAAAGTCAAGCAATCGGCCAAGCTGGAGCTGCTGATGGAATTGCTGCCTGAGCTGCTCGCCGAGGGCCGCAAAGTGCTGCTGTTTTCGCAGTTCACCAGCATGCTGGAATTGATCGAGCAAGAGTTGGCCAAATACAAGCTGACATGGGTCAAGCTCACCGGCCAATCGCAAAAACGCGACGCGATCATCGAGCGCTTCACCAGCGGCGAGGTGCCGCTGTTCCTCATCAGCCTGAAAGCCGGTGGCGTGGGCCTGAACCTCACGCAAGCCGACACCGTGATTCACTACGACCCGTGGTGGAACCCGGCGGTGGAAAACCAGGCCACCGACCGCGCCCACCGTATCGGCCAGACCCAGCAGGTGCTGGTCTACAAGCTGGTGGCCCAAGGCACGATTGAAGAACGCATCCTGGCCTTGCAAGAGCGCAAAGCCGCCCTGGCCAACAGCCTGTACAGCGACTCAGTGGCCCGCAAAGAGCCGCTGTTCACGGAAAACGATTTGTCGGAGCTGCTCAAGCCGTTGGGGGCGTGAGGGCTGCTGTACGAGGCAGTCCAGTACCGAAAGATCGCCTCGGTGGCATGCGTAGATGTCGGGGTCGCCCGACAGCGACTCACTTTTCTTTGCGTCGCCAAAGAAAAGTCACGCAAAAGAAAGGCGACCCGCAGTCTGTGCCCCTGCGCTTCGCTACGGGTACCTTGCGGTGCTCAAACCCAGTGGGGTCATGTGCAAACTCGCCTGCGGCTCAAACAAGCACATGCCCCGATCCACTGGGTTTTGTGCTCCTCAGCCCAGCCTGAACGGGGTTTCCTGGATACCCTGCTCAGTCCGAACGGAAATTTCAATTAGCCGGGCGATTCACAACAAGACTGGTTCTGCTGACACCCGATCTTTCCAACCCCACCGTTTATTCCCACCCACCCCCCAGCGCCCGGTACACAGCCACCAGCGCCACGCCCACATCGGCTCTCGCACTGGCCACTGCGGCACCAGCATCCAGCGCCTGGCGCTGCGCATCGAGCAGGCTCAGGGAATCGCCGGCACCGGCAGCAAAACGCTTTTGTGCCAAGTCGGCAGTACGCGCTGCGGCGGTGTTGGCGGTTTCTTGCGCTGTCAGGGTCAGCAGGCTTTGGCGGTAGATGCTGAGCGCGCCTTCGGTTTCTTCCAGCGCCACCAGCAGGGTTTTGTCGAAGCCGATCAGGGCCTGGTCGGCGCGGGCTTCTGAGGCGGCAATGCGGGCTTGGGTGCGACCCAAATCCAACGCGCCCCAGGTGATGCTGGGGCCGAAGCTGAAGTTGAACGCACCGGCTCTGCCCAGCTCGCCAACCCCCGCGGCCTCCAGCCCGGCGCGTGCGCCGATAGAGATGCTGGGGTACAGCTCGGCAGTGGTCACGCCCACACGGGCGGTGGCGGCTGCTAGCGCCGCCTCGGCGCGTGACAGGTCGGGGCGGCGGCGCAGCAGGTCGGCGGGCTGGCCGATTTGCACCACCGTGGGCGACTGGGGGACGGCCTGGCCGCGCGCAAGTTCGCTGCTGGCCGCGCCTACTGCAGGCTGGGTGCCCGTGAGCGAGGCCAGGCGCAGCAAGGCCCGATCAATCGCCGCAGCCACGGGGCCAACGGCAGCCTGTGTGGTGGCCAGCAGGGTTTGCTGGCGGGCCACGTCCAGCTCGGTGCCTGCGCCGGCGCGCAGCCGGGCATCGACCAAGCGTGCGGTTTCAGTCTGGCTGGTCAGGTTGCGGTTGAGCGCAGCCAGGCGGGCTTGCAAACCGCGCAGTTGCAGGTAGTTGCTGGCAACTTCGGCAGCCACCGCCACGTGCGCGGCGCGCAAATCTGCCTCGGTGGCACGCAAGTCGCCCTGCGCGGCTTCCACGCCGCGCTGCACGCGGCCAAACAGATCCAGCTCCCAGGCCAGGTTGGCACCCAGCGAGGCATACGGCCCCTGGCGGGCATCGCGGCTGGCGCCAGGCTGCTGCACGGTCGAGCGCAGTTGCTCGGTGGCGGTAGCCGAGAGGTTGAGCGTAGACAAACCGGCGGCTTGCGCGCCCTGTAAATTGGCCCGCACTTCGTTCAGGCGGGCCAGCGCCAGGCGAATGTCGGGGTTGGCTTTTTTGGCTTGCTCTACCAAGGCGTTGAGTTGCGGGTCGTTGAAGCGTTGCCAGAACGCGGCGTCGACCTGGGCCGACTCGAAGCCTGCGGTTTGCAGGTAGGTGGCGGGCAGGGTGGGCGTTGGCGCCTGGTAATTGGGGCCGACGGTTGAGCAGGCCGCCAAGGCGCACGCGAGTGACAACGTGGATAACTTGAATGCTATGTTTTGTATAGCTGCTTGAGCAGTATTTATAAGGGCTGGTGGCTGTTTTTGCTCATAAACGCTGATGCCTTGACTTACCCCCTCTCCCGCTTGCGGGAGAGGGCAGGGGTGAGGGCGCGTGCTCGCCGACACCTTGGACAAGTCGCGACCACCCTCACCCCTGCCCTCTCCCCGAGGGGAGAGGGGGTAAGTCAAGGAAGTCACGCCACAGTTTGGAATTGATTGCGAGCTCATACCGAACCCTCCGCCTTTTCCGTCAGGACCGGCAGCTTGCGCTTATCACCCCGCGTCACCCACAACCGTATCGCCACATAAAACACCGGCGTCAAAAACAGCCCAAACAAGGTCACGCCCAACATGCCGGCAAACACCGCAATCCCCATCGCCTGGCGCATCTCCGCGCCCGCGCCGCTAGAAAAAACCAGGGGCACCACGCCCATGATGAAAGCAATCGAAGTCATCAAAATCGGCCGCAACCGCAATCGGCAAGCCTCCAGCGCCGCCTGCACCACGCCTTTGCCGTGGCTTTCCAGCTCACGCGCAAATTCCACAATCAAGATCGCGTTTTTCGCCGACAAACCCACCAGAACAAACAGCGCCACCTGGGTGAAGATGTTGTTGTCGCCCTTCGTCAAATAAACGCCCAAGAGCGCGAACAGAATCGACATCGGCACGATCAAGATCACTGCCAGCGGCATGGTCCAGCTCTCATACGTTGCGGCCAGCACCAGAAACACCAGCAGCAGGCACAGCGGGAAGATAAACACCATGGTGTTGCCCGCCAGTATTTGCTGGTAGGTCAAATCGGTCCATTCGTAGCTGATGCCGGGTGGCAGCACCTCTTTGGCGATGCGCTCCATGGCCGCCTGGGCCTGGCCGCTGGAGATGCCAGGCGCGGGCCCGCCGTTGATGTCGGCCGCCAGGTAGCTGTTGTAGCGCTGCACACGGTCGGGGCCGTACGAGTCGCTCACGGTCATGAGGGCGCCCAGCGGCACCATGTCGCCGGCGGCGTTGCGCACCTTCAGTTTGGCAATGTCGGCGGCGGCGGACCGAAATGGCGCGTCGGCCTGCGCAATCACCTGGTAGGTGCGACCAAACTGGTTGAAGTCGTTCACATACACCGAGCCCAGGTTGATCTGCATGGCCTCGTAAATGCTGGCCAGCGGCACGCCCAACTGCTTGGCCTTGGTGCGGTCCACATCGGCAAACAACTGCGGCACGTTGATCTGGTAGCTGCTGAACACCCCCGCCAGCTCGGGCGTTTGCCAAGCCTTCATTTGCAGGGCCATGGTGGCTTCATACAGCTTGTCGTAACCCAGGTTGCCCCGGTCTTCCAGAAACAATTTAAAGCCGCCGACCGCGCCCAGGCCGTTCACGGCGGGCGGGGGGAAGACGGCGATGAAGGCGTCTTGAATTGTCCCGAGACGTTTGTTCACCTCGCCCGCAATCGCCAGGCCCGACAGGCTGGGGTCTGTGCGTTTGTCAAAGTCATCCAGGTCAAAAAACACGATGCCGGCGTTGGACGAATTGGTAAAACCGTTGATTGACAAGCCCGAAAACGCCACCGAGTCCTTGATGCCGGGCACGCCCAAAGCAATGTCGCTCATGCGGCGAATCACCTCGTCGGTGCGCTCCAGCGAGGCCGCATCAGGCAGCTGGGCAAAACCCACCAGGTACTGTTTGTCTTGCCCCGGCACAAAGCCGCCCGGCACCAGCTTGAAGATGCCAAAGGTGGCCGCACACAGCGCCAAGTACACCGCAAACATGATCCTGAATCCGTGACCCCAACAGTACCGTCGCCAATACTCCCGTCTGAATAGGCCAATTGCCTTGGAATATCTCGTGACTGCGCACACAAGCCCCAGTCTCGACGCAAGAATCGCTCGGTCACATGGTTTGTGCAGGGGTT
>JANOQJ010000030.1:0-3652 GCA_031414805.1 Comamonadaceae bacterium | reverse complement strand
GTGCCAATCATCGCTGCGTCTAACTTTGACCTGCCTGACTTGTCGACTCCGTACCTGGTTTTGGCCGCGTACCCACCCGTTGGTGCTGACCCAGTTGCACAGGCTTATGCACTGACCCGTGCAATCGCCACTGTCAACGTGATCAATGAATACATCACTGACACAGCCATCGGCGCGTTCACTGACTGGGTGTTCTCCAGCCCGACACGTCGCTACAGCGTGGCTCTGGACTACCGTGCAGCATCGCCAGCACCGTTTGTTCGTGCTTACACGAACATGGGTATCCTGACCGCTGCACAAGCACCAGTTCCATTGGTTCCAACACCTGGTGGTCGTGACTACTTCACAGGCGCAAACACTTCGCTGTCGGCATCTGGCGCCCAGATTTGCACCACAACATCTGGTGTGACTTTCTATGACCGTGAAGAGACAACGCTGGTTGGCAACAACTTCGTGATCTCTCCAAATCCGCCAGCAGCAGGCTTCCGTCTGTGCGGTGAGACCAGCATCTTGACCTTCAATGCGCCAGGCGGCCAGTCGGTGTTGGGTGCAGAGATTGCCCGCACTGATTTCTCCACCACACCATTCCGTGATGGTTGGGCAAACGTCGGTACAGCCGGTGTTGGAACGGGCGTTGCTGGTATTGCTTCAAATGGTCTGCCAATCCTTGGCAAGGCATACACACGCGCTGGTAACGGCACCGTGTCGGCTAACTTTGGTGCCGCTTGGGAGCACCGTTATGTCCGTCCTGCTACACCTTGATTTGGTTAGTGTAGGCGGCTATTTGTTGACGGCTGCCTAACGATTTTCAAGAATAATTGATCGACGTTGTTAGCGCAACTTAATAAGGCGGGGAGTAATCCCCGCCTTTTTTTATGGGTGCGCCTTTTTTGACGAGCGGGTCTCATGCGCCCGAACCGACTTTGGCACCGGCACCACCCGTGACGGCTGGGCCAACGTCAGCGTGCCAGGCCCCACCACAGGTGGCGGCGGGCTGGCAACAGGTAACGGCTTGCCGATTGTGGGCAAGGCGTTTACCCGCGCCGGTAATGGCACGGTGTCAGCCAACTTCGGCGCTGCCTGGGAACACCGTTACACCCGTCCGTAAGGAGCACGACTTCAAAACAATGACAGCTGGTGTTAGCGCAACTTAACAAGGCGGGGAGCGATTCCCGCCTTTTTTACGTGTAAATTGCTATGAAGTTTATAGCTGTTTGAGCAGTATTTAAAAGGGTTTAAGGGCAAAACAAGCCTTAATCAAACAAACCAGCCGAAATCCGGTGCGCCCGAGAAGGCCTACTTCCAGCGCACCGCCTCAATTTCCACGGTACCTTGCTCGCTGCTCATCATCAGGCTGTCTTCCTGAATGGTGGCCTGCAGTTGCATGCTGCGCTGGGCCAGTTTGGCAAGCTCCTGCGACGCTTCGCTGGGAATGCGCCAGACCTGGAGCTTTTCCAGGCGGCTTAATTTGGTTTGAATGCCTTTCCACCAGATGTCGGCGGAGTGGGCGAAGCAATACACCAACACCTCATCGGCCTTGCTGCAGGCACGGGTCAGCGGCTTGTCTTCGGGTTGGCCGACTTCGATCCACACCCGCGGGCGGCCGGTGTAGTCGCGCAGCCAGGCGTCGGGCTCGTCGGGGTTGGACATGCCGTCACCAAATGCCAGGGTGCCGTCGCCGTTGCAGGTGGACTGCAACTGGTAGGCGTTGATCGCCAGCGCTGCCAGGCGAATCATCATGCGTTCGTCGGTCTCGCTGGGGTGGCGGGCGAGGGTGAGCGCGTGGTCGGCGTAGTAGCTGTGGGTGATGTCGGCCACCTGCAGGTTGGCTTTGAAGATGGTGGATTTGATGGCCATTTTGTTATTCTTTTTTTGCTATATTTTTAATAGCTGCTTGAGCATTCACTACAAGGGCTAGAGGGCAATTTGACTTATAAAAAGGGCTTCACACCCGCCGGGCCAGTTCTGCGGCCTTGCCGATGTAGCGGGCCGGTGTCATGTCCAGCAGACGTTGCTTGTCGCCTGCGGGAATCGACAGCGATTCAATCAGCTTGTGCAAATCGGCAGCGTTGACGGTTTGCCCGCGCGTGGCTTCTTTCAGCTGTTCATACGCGCCCACGATGCCGTAGCGTCGCATCACGGTTTGAATCGGCTCGGCCAGCACTTCCCAGGATTTGTCCAGGTCGGCGGCCAGCGCGGCCTCATTTAGTTCCAGCTTGTTCAGCCCCGTCAGCAGTGATTGCCAGGCCAGCACCGAGTATCCCAAGGCCACACCCATGTTGCGCAGCACCGTGCTGTCGGTCAAGTCGCGCTGCCAGCGCGAGATAGGCAGCTTTTCGGCCAGGTGGCGCAGCAGGGCGTTGGACAGGCCTAGGTTGCCCTCGGCGTTTTCAAAGTCGATGGGGTTGACCTTGTGCGGCATGGTTGACGAGCCGATTTCGCCCGCTTTCAGGCGCTGCTTGAAATAGCCCAGACTCACATAGCCCCACACGTCGCGCGACCAATCGATGAGGATGGTGTTGGCGCGGGCCACGGCATCAAACAGCTGGGCCATGTAGTCGTGCGACTCAATTTGGGTGCTGAAGGGCTGGAATTGCAGGCCCAGGTCACGCTCGACCACGTTTTGCGCAAAGGCTTCCCAGTCAAACGCAGGCCAGGCGGCCAGGTGGGCGTTGTAGTTGCCCACCGCGCCATTCATTTTGGCCAGCAGCGGCACAGCGGCGATCTGCTCGCGCGCGGCGCGCAAGCGCATGAGCACGTTGGCCACTTCTTTGCCCACGGTGGTGGGGCTGGCGGTCTGGCCATGCGTGCGGCTGAGCATGGGCACGTCGGCATAGGTGTGGGCCATTTCGCGCAGCTTGGCGCACACGGCGTCCAGGCCGGGCAGCAGCACCGTGTCGCGGGTGGCTTTTAGCTGCAGGGCGTGGCTGGTGTTGTTGATGTCTTCGCTGGTGCAGGCAAAGTGCACGAATTCGGCGGCGGCTTGCAGGGCAGGGTGTGCGCCGAGTTTGGACTTGATCCAGTACTCCACGGCTTTCACGTCGTGGTTGGTGGTTTTTTCGATTTCTTTGATGGCCAGCGCGTCGGCTTCGGAAAAGTTGGCCACCAGCGCGTTCAGGTGGGCACGGTCGGCGGCAGGCAGCGGCTTGAATTCGTCAAACCCGGCGTCGCTCAGCGCGATGAACCAGGCGATTTCAACCTGCACGCGGCGGTGCATGAAGCCGTATTCGCTTAAGTGGGGGCGCAAGGCAGCCAGTTTGCTGGCGTAGCGGCCGTCTAGCGGCGACAGGGCAGAGATAGGGGAAAAAGTCATGGTCGATTGTAGGTGGGCGCTCGGCGGTCAGTCACTATGAAAATAATAGCTGCTTGAGCAGTATTTACAAGGGCTGAAAGCACTTTTGGCTTAAAACTAGTAACTACTCAGCTCACCCCGCAAAGCGCGGCTGAATTGTCTGGCGGTTAAACACGCTGACCAGGCAGGCAAACAGGTTGGCCTGTTGCTTGTGCATGGTTGCCAGATACGAGCGGATCACAAAGTACGTATCGGCACCGTGGGCGGTTCTGAAACAGCCCGATATCTTGTGCTTGACCTTGGTCATGCGTAGCGCCTGCTCGGCCAGGTTTTTTGTGAACGGCACACCCGCATCCGTCG
>JANOQJ010000029.1:0-18716 GCA_031414805.1 Comamonadaceae bacterium | reverse complement strand
GCAACACACGCAACTGGTCGCCCGTTGGGGCGGTCACTCTCAACCCCGAACGTGACTGCGTCGTCAAGGCGCATTCGGGTTGCAACGATATTCAGCGGTTGGCCGCATGAATGAGGCGACAAGTAGCTTGACACGCGCCGCCACCCAAACCTGGAGCGTGCGCGAACTCCAGCACCAGATCGAACGCAAGGCCTTTGAACGCACCGAGCTTGCCGCATTGCAAGCCCCCACACCCGTTCGGGCTGAGCCTGTCGCCTTCAACGCCACATCCAGCGCAAGCCCCGCCCAAGTCTTCAAAGACCCCTATTTCCTGGACTTTCTAGGCCTGCACCAAGGCCACGATGAAGCCGACCTGGAGTCGGCCATCCTGCGCCAACTAGAAGCCTTCATCCTCGAACTGGGCCGCGGCTTTGCCTTCGTGGAGCGGCAAAAGCGCATGGTCATTGACGGTGAAGACTTCTACCTCGACCTGCTTTTCTACCACCGCCGCCTGCGTCGCCTAGTCGCGATAGAACTGAAGCTCGGCCGCTTTAAAGCCGCCCACAAAGGCCAGATGGAGCTGTACCTGAAATGGCTGGACAAGTACGAGCGCCAAGAAACCGAAGAAGCCCCCATCGGCCTCATCCTCTGCGCCGAATCCAGCCGCGAGCAGGTGGAGCTGCTGCAAATGCACCAAGACGGCATCACCGTCGCCGAATACTGGACCGAGCTACCACCCAAAGCCGAGCTGGAGCAAAAACTCCACGCCGCCTTGCTGGAGGCGCGCGAGCGGCTCGCGAGGCGCGGGGTGTTGTTAAGTGGTGAAGGGGATGAATAACCACCACAGCAAGCGCATTGACACTGAATCACTATGCTTTTTGTAGCTGCTTGAGCAATGAATAAAAGGGCTGTCGGCTGTTTTGACTTAAAAGCCGCCGAGTGCCAGAAAAATGGGGTCAGATCAAAATTCAGGACACGGTCTGCATCGGCGACTGAAAAAACCCATACGAAATTTTGCTCTGACCCCATTTTTGGGTTCCGGAGTGGGACAAAACTGGCAAGTGGTGAACCTGCTTGATGTTCCATAAATACTCTACTTGATTGAAAGTAGAGAATAAATGGAACATACTTTCTGCGTCATGCCAACCCATACCGATACCCACACCCAGCGCGTTCTGGCCTTGGCAGGCCAACGAGGCCTGCTGCGTGCAAGCCATCTGCAGGAGCAAGGCATTCCGCGGGTGGTGTTGGCGCGGCTGATCGCCAGCGGCGAGCTGGAGCGTGTGGGGCGAGGCGTGTACCGGCTGGCCGGCGCATCAGGGTCTGCACATGAGAGCCTGGCCACAGTCGCCGTCAAGGTGCCGCAAGCGGTGTTTTGTTTACTCACCGCATTGCAGCTTCATGAGCTCACCACACAGCTGCCGCGCCAGGTGTGGATTGCCATGCCCCAGGGCAGCCACGCGCCCAAGCTGGACTACCCGCCGCTGAAAATGGTGCAGTTCTCGGGCGATGCCTATACACAGGGCGTTCAGGTGATGCAGGTCGATCAAGTGCCCCTGCGGGTGTATAGCGCGGCCAAAACGGTGGCGGACTGTTTCAAGCATCGCAACAAAATTGGGCTCGACGTGGCGCTGGAAGCCTTGAAAGAAGCGCTGGCCAGCCAAAAAGCCACCGCAGATGATTTGTGGCGCTTTGCCAAAGTTTGCCGTGTGGCCAACGTGATGCGCCCCTACCTGGAAGCGCTGGGAGGCTAGATGGCGCAAGACCTGGCAGCCTCGGTTCGCGCTCGCTTGCTGCAGCTTGCCAAGGCGGAGAAAACCGATTTCAACGCCGTGTTGATGCGCTTTGCAATGGAGCGGTTTTTGTACCGACTGGGCCAATCTGCCCATGCCGAGCGCTTTGTACTCAAAGGCGCCATGCTCTTTAACCTGTGGTACGCCATGCCACACAGACCCACGCGGGACGTGGACTTGCTGGGTTTTGGCGCGAGCGATCTGCAATCCGTTGCACGGGCCGTGCGAGAAATCGTGTCTGTCGTGGCCGCCGATGGCGTGGTGTTTGATCCAGCCAGCGTTACCACGCAAGAGATTCGCAAAAACGCAGGCTACGCAGGTGCACGGGTCACCGTGTTGGCAGAGCTGGCGCGTGCCGTGTGCAACGTGCAGATTGATATCGGCTATGGCGACGCGGTTACGCCCGGCCCAGTGCACACCTACTACCCCGTCTTGCTGGATGATTTGCCCGCACCGCAGATTCGCACCTACCCCATGTACACCGTCATAGCCGAAAAGCTGCATGCCATCGTATTGGTGGGCATGACCAACAGCCGCATGAAGGACTACCTCGATTTGTTGGTTTTGATTGAGCGCGAGACGCTGGAGCCTGCCACCTTGGCAACCGCCATTGGAGCCACGTTCGCACGCAGGCGTACGGCACTCCCAGCAGGCGTACCGATTGGACTGAGCGACGAGTTCGCAAACGATCGCTCCCGCCAAGCACTGTGGGCCGCATTCATTAAAAAGAATGCACTGGCAGCAGCGCCGCTAGACAGCGTGGTGAGCGTGCTGCGCACAGCCTTAATGCCCCCACTGGAAAGCACTCTTGGGTAGAGGCTCAAAGTTGGGTGTTGCCAACGCGGGGTTGCATGGACAAGCATCTGAATACTATGTTTTTAATAGCTGCTTGAGCAATGAATACAAGGGCTGTCGGCTGTTCTGACTTAAAAATCGCCGCGCGCGAGAAAAATGGGGTCAGATCAAAATTCAGGACACAGTCTGCATCGGCGACTGAAAAAACCCATACGAAATTTTGCTCTGACCCCATTTTTGGGCTCCGGAGCGGGACAGCCCAGTAAGTGGCAAGCTCAGCCCAGCCGCCAGAAATTTCTGATCAACATCAAGCTCTTTCGCCGCAGTACAAGCCAATCCACCGAGTTGCAAGGCAGAGCCGCTGACCAGAAAATCCTCCGCAAACGCTGATTAAGAGATCGAGAGATTGAGATTACGCTGCCCATGAAGGGCAGCAGAGGCTTGGTGAATCAACTATCAATGCTATTGAACATTTATTGAGCCATATGCTACTAACTGATCGCACCGTCCAAGAGGTTTGTACTTCACCAGTGATCGGAAATGGTTCGAACCAGTTTTCGGCTTATCTCCGGGTTCCCAATATCGTTCTATTGGGTGATCCGGGCGCGGGAAAGACCCATCTTTTCGGCGAGTTCGCACGGTTCGAAAACACAAGGGCGCTTGTCGCCCGGTCGTTTCTCAATAGGGACATCTCATCGTTGGGGGTAACAAGTACCCTTTACATTGACGCATTGGACGAACGGCGCGCCGGTCGAAGTGATGGCAACGCAGTCGACCAAATTGTGCAAAAGCTATTTGAGACAAAACCAAGCAAGCTACGTATTGCGTGCCGTGCCGCTGACTGGTTGGGCGAAACAGACTTGGCGGCTTTTCGTGATTTCTTTGCAGTGAACGGCGAATACGTCGTGCTTGCACTACAGCCACTTTCAGAGGTAGAGCAAATTGATGTCCTCACTGCACAAGGCGTAAATGATCCTTCTGCATTTCTCGCTAAAGCACAAAACAAACAACTGGATGATCTTCTTGGTAATCCTCAGAATTTAAAAATGCTTGCTGAGGTAGTCGGTAAACGTGATTGGCCAAATTCACGAGCAGAGCTTTTCCACGAGGCAGTCGATATCCTTTTGACCGAGCACAACAGCACTCAAACTACCCGTACCACCGGAAAGTACTCGCCAAGCGAGTTACTTGATGTGGCAGGGGAGATATGTGCGGTGCGCCTGATCAGCGACATACAAGCAATTAGCCTCACCGACAGCCACAGCGATGACTCACCGAGCTATCGTCACTTCAGCACTGTTGATAAAGATAAGGTTCTGGCTGCTCTCGGACGGAGAGTATTTGTTTCAGCTCACGAAGTGGGGACTGTGGAATACGCGCACAGAACCGTTGCGGAATATCTCGGCGCGTTGTGGATGGCGAAACAGATTCGCAATGGGCTACCGATAGGTCGCGTGCGGGCGCTGATCGGCGTTGACGGCAGGCCGGCTTCTGAACTTCGCGGTTTGCATGCCTGGCTGGCGAGCCATCTTCCAGATGAAGCGCGAGCATTGATAGCCGCGGACCCGTTTGGGGTACTGAGCTATGGCGACGCCAAAGCACTTACACCTGCTCTGCGCAGCTTTCTACTATCGGAATTAGCCAAGTTAGCGGACATTGACCCTTGGTTCCGAGCCGGGAATTGGTCATCAGCCGCTATTGCTGGACTATCTGGGCCAGACATGTTGAGCGGCTTCCGCGAAATTCTTGTTACCAGCAATCCGAACTTCAGCCTTAGGAAACTGATCTTGGATGCACTAACCGTTGGGCATCCCATTCCAGAGTTGCTCAATGAATTGCAATATCTTGCTGGCAGCACTGAGGTTTCCTTTGTTGAGCGAAGCACCGCTGTCGAAGCGCTATGTCGACTTGGAGAGCCGGGTACCAATGCGCTTGCTTTGACTTATATGGGCATCGGAACTGAAGCGGAAGAACTGATGCTGAAAGCGAAGATTCTCAAAGAATTGTTGGGAAATAAATTGGGGATCGATGCCTTCGCAACGCTTTTTTGTGACGTTCTTCGTTACAAGTCGAAAGATTTCTTCGATTTCCTTTATCGGCTAGCCGATAAGGTTGCAGACAGCGACATATGTACAGCACTAAATTGCATATCCGAAAACACAAAGACAATTTCTGCTGATGACGTATGTGCGCACGTCTGGGTACTGGCTCGAGAGTTTGACAGCTTACTTCACCGTGCTCTAGCAATAGACTCCCAGCTAGATGGCGAAAGGCTATTGACATGGCTCGAATGCCGTCACAAAGTTAACCGCCATTACGCCGCAAACGCCGATAGTATGCAAAAAATCGTGGCTGAATATCCGGCTGCCATCGAACGCACCGTTGAGGCTGCGTTGCGCGGACTCAGACCGGACGAGAATATCTGGCTGTTTTTCCACCATCTACAGGAACTTGGTATTACCAATTATGGCGATCCCTTATTTTTGAAATGTTGTATTCGCCTATTTGAAACGGAAGCGAATGCGTCCATAAAAGGTTGCTTTTTTGAACTCGCGCTCACAGCAGCCATACAAGGCGGTACCAGTGCAATTGCGCAATTTAATCTGCTTCTTGAGTCAGCTGAAGGCAATCCAGTTCTTGAAGTAATACGTCAACGTTGTTGCTATCAAGAGATTCCTGAATGGCGGGTGACGGATGCACAACGCAACCAAGACAGAATTGCCAAACAGAAATCTGCTCAAAGCGAGAATCACGCAAATTTCAAAGTACACATTGCGGAAATCAAGTGCGGGGAACACCTTGGATGGCTAGGTTGGATCGCCAAGGTCTACTTTTGCCTGGGCCGCGATATAAATCGCGATGCAACGCCATTTGAGCGAATCGTGTCTGAATTGGGAGAAGACAATGCTGTGGTGGCTATCGAAGGATTAATTGCGTTGGTTCAACGTGGCACGATTCCCGACACGACAGAACTGCTGCAGAGGCACATCGACCGACAATATCCTGTGTGGTGGTATGCCGTACTTGCTGGACTCGACGAGTATGTTGCCGCAGGTCAGCCACTACTTGGGTTGCGGGATGAATATTTGTTATCGGCGTTGATGATTGATTCTTTGTGCACAACATTTACGTACAAGGGTAATGTTTCAGCGCAGTACGTTCACCCCTGGAAAACGATACTGCTTCGAGAGCGCCCAGAACTTGTTATGCGTGCTAATTTTATTTTGACTCGCGCAGATTTAGCAAGACAGTTCCAGCATGCTTCCGGATTGCATGAATTGCTTCACAGCGCCGAGCTTTCACAGTATCGACCAGCCGTGGTTTTATCCCTATTGCAAGAGTTCCCATCTACGCACCCGGATGCGCTTAAGCGTTTAATACAAGTTGCGATTTACGAATGCAATCCAAAACAAGTCATCCAAATTTTGCGGAGAGTCATGGCAGAGGGCTTTAACAACGATGATATATCGCTCGTTTGGCTGGCTGGGGGATATCTGCTTTCAGCAACAGAATTTGGTTCCCATTGCGATGCACTGGATAATTCGGGCAAGCAAAAATTGATATGGGAGCTGCGCGAGCTTTGTGGACTCTCCCGTCGCAATAGACACAATACGCTGGTGTTGTCCATTCAACAAATAGAACAGATCGTCGGCTGGGCTATGTCGCAGTTTTCGCGCTCATCACATCCAGAAGGGGTGTCAATGGGCGACAGAAATGCGTGGGACGCTACCGACTTTGCATTGAAGATGCTTGCCGAGCTTTCTGCAGACGTTTCAGAAGATGCAGTGAAGTCACTCAGGCGCCTGGAAGCATCGCCCCAAGTATTAAGTTACTTGAATGACGTCAAGCACGCGATCGCGCAGCAACGGGTACTCAGAACCGATGCGCAATTTTGCCAACCGAGCTTTGCACAGGCTGTTGCTGCGCTTTCCAACGGCAAACCTGCAAATATTGCTGACCTGCACGCGCTAATGATGTGGCACGTTGAAGACTTGAGAAAACACATCGCGTCAGCCAACATTGATGTTTTCAAACAGTTTTGGAACACCGATGGGTATGACAAAAAGACTAATGCGAGGTCTGAGGGTATTTGTCGTGATGCCCTTGTTGGTCTTTTGAGAGCAAAAACGAGTACATTACAAATCACCCTTGACCCAGAGGGTCATATGGCGAACGACAAGCGCGCGGACATCGTCGCAATACTCCCTGGAATGAAACTTGTTTTTGAGCTAAAGAGGGACTATCACACCGATGTATGGGTTGCAATACAAACGCAGCTTGAACGCCTATATACAAGGGACCCCGATGCAGGAGGATTTGGCATCTATCTGGTTTTTTGGTTTGGTAGTGCGAGAAGCTCCGCCATTCCAAAGCCGCCAACTCCATTTAATCGACCAAAAACTGCCGAAGAAATGCAAGGCGTCCTGCAATCTCTGGTCGCCGTTAATCAGCGGGACAAAATTGGGGTTGTCGTACTTGACGTGTCTGGCGAAATTTCTGTTGGCTAATACAGGCAAACGCAGCGTCCAGTTTTGGTGGGTGGATTCGATTTCGTAAAAGCTGCATTCGTCCGTTTTTTATACCCAGCAGAAAACGTAGTTGGACCAGCTCAGGGTAAAGGGGCGGCTTTCGGTGGTGGCTAATTGGTCAGACAGTGTCTGACCAATTGCATGCCGCGTCGGCCAATGCCTCCCGACCCTTCGATCCCTTTAATCCATGCATTTCAAGGATCAAACTCTCCATAATGCATGAATGATTCACCGCAACTTGCACCCCGCTTTGCTGGAAGCGCTGGCCGACAACCCGGCTGTAGCCCTGCTGGGGCCGCGCCAGGCAGGCAAGACCACGCTGGCGCGGCACATTGGCGATGAGCGGGTGAGGGATCAGCCGCTGGGCAGCACTTACCTGGATCTGGAAAGCCCGCAAGACCGGCAAAAGCTGTTTGACCCCGAAGCCTATTTGCTTGCGCATGAAGACAAGCTGGTGATATTGGATGAGGTGCAGCACATGCCTGCGCTGTTTCAGGCGCTGCGCAGCCTGATTGACCAGGGGCGGCGCAAGGGGCTGCTGGCTGGGCGGTTTTTGTTGTTGGGCTCGGCTTCGGGTGAGCTGCTGCGGCAATCAGGTGAGAGTCTGGCGGGGCGCATTGCGTATCTGGAATTGCCGCCTTTTCAGCCGCTTGAATTGAGCGCAGCCGAGCAGGATCAGCTGTGGCTGCGCGGCGGGTTCCCCAGCAGCTTTCTGGCCAGCTCGCAGCCCAAAAGCATGAGCTGGCGGCAAAACCTGATCAACACCTACTTGCAGCACGACATACCGGCCTACGGCACCCGCATTCCCGCCGAAACCCTGCGCCGCCTGTGGACCATGCTGGCGCACCACCAGGGCGGTTTGCTCGATGTGTCCATGCTGGGCAAAAACCTGATGCTGGACGCCAAAACCGTGCACCGCTACCTGGACTTGTTTGTTGACCTCATGCTGCTGCGCCGCCTGCCGCCCTGGCACAGCAACGCGGGCAAACGCATGGTCAAGTCGCCCAAGCTATACATACGCGACAGCGGGCTGGTGCACACGCTGTTGGGCATTGCCTCCACCGACGCCCTGCTGGCACACCCGGTGGTGGGCAGCAGCTGGGAAGGCTTTGTGATTGAGGCCCTGCTCAATGCCGCGCCGGTGAACACCAGCGCAGGGTTTTACCGCACCAGCAACGGCGCAGAAATTGACCTGGTGATGAACATCCCCGGCCAGGGCGTGTGGGCCATTGAAATCAGGCGCGGCCAAAACACCCCGCCCCGACGTGGCTTCTACAGCGCTTGCGAAGACATTCAAGCGCAGCAGCGCTACGTGGTGTACCCGGCAGGCGAGGCGTATGGCTTGGGGCAGGGTGTGCAGGCCATCGGCTTGCGCGACCTGGTTGGGCGGCTGCGCAACAGCGGTTCGTCGGGTTGAGTTGCTATGAAGTTTATAGCTGCTTGAGCAATGAACGTATGGGCGGGTGGCTGTTTTACTTAAAAGCCTAAACCGACTGATTTGGGTTTTCAGCAGGTGGCTTGACGGTCAAATCAGCGTGACCGTCTCACGCAGCAAATCAGCCATCATCGGCAGGCCCGGTGAAATATGAACCGTTCGCCCTGAGGTGGCTGTTCCGATCATCCTGAGGTATCGAAGGAAGGGCTCGCGAGGGCTTCGATACCTCAGCCCGAACGGAAACTTCACACTTCATCGGGCCGTATCAATAGCAGGGTGTCGCGGATCAGTTGTGGATACAGAACATTGGCATCCAGAATGGCCGTAAACCGCGCCGAGCCGGCCACTTAAAACTTCAGCCCCAGCGCTTCAGACAGTTTTGTCAGGTCTTGCAGAGCCTGTTCAGATTGTTGTTGCTGAGCGGCCTGGTAGCGGCGCAGTTCTTCAAATTCAATGCGGCGGTGGCGGTTGACCTTGCGACACTTGAGGCGGTTGGCCTCAATTTCCTTGATGACAAAGGGGCGTGACACGTTCAGAAAATTGGCCGCCTCTTGCGTAGTGAGTTCGTGTTTTTGCGGCACCAGCAGCATGGGTTCTTGTTTGGCCATTTGCCGCAACACATCGGCAAAAAAGCGCAAGGCGCGGGGCGGCAGTTTCAGCACGGGTGTTTCGTATTTTCCGTCGCCGTCCGTGCCCACATCCAGAATGAGCTTGATGTGATCTGCGTTGGAATGATCAAGCGCCATCACCAGGCATTGATGGGCCACTGCGGCCATTTCGGCTTCATTGTCATTGGCCGAATCAAGTATTTCTGGGTCTTTCATGGGGTTCTGCTTGGTTTGGCCGAGAGCGGTATTTGCAATGGGGTGAAATCCAAGCATCAAACGCATCAAACGAAACAATCGAATTAAATGAACCAACTTCGCTGTGCAGGGCAAGACATGCAGTGCAGGTCATGCCGCATGGCCAGGCGCTTGGCATACAGATTTACTACGCTTTTGATAGCTGCTTGAGCAATAAACACCTGGGCTACTGGCCAATTTGTCATCCAATTTCCAATTCGTAACTACTCAGGTCGCGGCGGCATGCCTTACTCCTTCCCGCCTTTGGGGGAAGGTTGGGATGGGGGCTTGGGGTCAACGCAGGAACGAGTGTCAGCACGCGCATGCCCCATCCCTGCCTTCCCACAGCGGGCATTGGTATCTACACATCTTGACGGCAAGTGGGTTTTACTCCCTCGCCCCTCTGGAGAGAGGGTTGGGGTGAGGGGCTGCGCGATACCTGCCCTGTACGACGCGGCGACCCTCACCCCTGCCCTCTCCCGCGAGCGGGAGAGGGGGTAAAGCCGCTTTTGCCTTGTTGTGGCTGGCAAACAGAAGATACCCATGCCCAGCGGGGGAAGGGGTTGCCTCCGGCTGGCTGAGTAGTTACTCCAATTCATCATCAGCAGCACATTCGCAGGTCGCCAATTGGCCTACGTGCTGATTGGCTCGCCCGCCAAGCATTGAAGATGTTACTGAGCCGCAAACTCCACAATGCGCATCATTTTTTGATCCGCATTCCTTGGGTGTTATACCGAAGGTGCCTAACCGAGTCGGGAGGCTTCCACCACCAGCCGCGAATGCCCAACTCCTCCGCCCTTTTCCACCCTGATCTGCGCGGGGATACGCTCTTTCAGCGCCTCCATATGGCTGATGATGCCGATCATCTTGCCGCTGGCGTTCAGTGAATCCAGCGCTGTGAGCGCCAGCTCCAACGTATCTGCGTCCAGCGAGCCGAAGCCTTCGTCGAGGAAGAGCGAATCGATGGACGTTTTGTGGCTCACCAAATCCGACAGCGCCAAGGCCAGCGCCAGGCTGACCAGAAAGCCTTCGCCGCCCGACAGGGTGCGCGTGTCGCGTGTGGCATCGCCTTGCCAGGCGTCCACGATGTCCAGCTCCAGCTCGCCCGTGGGTTTGCGGCGCAGCAGGTAGCGGCCATGCAGGCGGTCCAGGTGACGGTTGGCCAACTGGAGCAGATGGTCCAGCGTGAGGCCCTGGGCAAACTTGCGGAATTTGTCGCCTTTGGCAGAGCCGATCAGGCTGTCCAGCCGCTGCCAGATATCGCAGTCCACGGTTTGTAGGGTGATTTGCTCAAACAGCGCTTGTTGTGCGATGCGGTGCTGCGCATCGCTGGCCAGCAAAGCGCGTTGGGCGCCGATTTGCTCACTCAAGCTGTTGCGCTGCGCTTGTAGCGCCTCCAATTTCGTGGCGATGTCTTCGGGTGCCAGCGGCGTGAGCGCCTGCGCCTGTAGCTGCGCGTGTCTGTCGCGTGCGGCCTGCAGCAGTGCGCTGGCACGCTGCTCTGCGGCGTGCAGGAAATCTTTCAGCACCGTCACGCGCTGGCGTTCTGGCTCGGGCAAGACGGCTTGCACAAACGCTGACACGTCGGCAAAAGGGCTGGCTCGCAAAGCGGTGGCCCATGCGGACTCAGCGTCGCGCAAGGCTGTGTGTTGCTGCGCAAGCGCTGTCTGTGCTTGCGCGTGGCGGCCGTTCAGCGAGGCTATGGACTCGGTCAGGCGAGTGATTGCGTCGGCGCAGGCGGCAAGCGCATGAGGCAAATCCTCGTCGGCAACTTCCGGTTGTGCGAGCCATGCAATGGCTTCGATATCTGCACTGGTTTGCAGGTCGGCCCAGCGTTGTGTCCACAGGTTTGCTGCTGTCTGCGTGGCGTCGCGATGGGTTTGCTGGCGGGTGATGGCGTGAAGCAGTTCCTGCAACTGGCGTTGCGTTTGTTGCCAATGTTGCCATTCGCGATCTCGCTCTTGCAGCCAGCGCTGGGGCTCTTCTGGCAGGACGTAGCCAGCCTCCGTCAATGCGGTTTGCAGGCTCGTGTCCAGGGTGCGGAGGTCTTGCTGACGTGTTTGACCGGCTTCCACCAGGGCCGCCTGCCTGGCCTGTGCGGCTTGGGCTGCTTGTTGCAATAGCGCCAGCTGGTTTTGCGCAGTTAGCAGGGCTTGGGTGCTTTGGTTCGCGGCGGTTTGGGCGCGTTGCAAGGTTTGCTCACCCGTGTCTGCAGCTTCCAGGTCGTCAGCAAGGCGGCCCAGCGCGTGCGCGGCGGCTTGGTGCCCAGCTGCCAATATCTCGGCGCTTTGCCAATCGTTGCCCGTCAGCGGTGGACTGGCCGTGACTTGGCTGATGAGCGCTGCCCAATCGGTTTGCCACTGGCTGATTTGCTGGGTGGTTTTTTCTTGTTGGCTCAACCGCTCGGTTTGATTGGCTTTGCTGGCAGCCAAAGCAGCGGCAGCGGCTTCGCCTTGCAACTTCAGCTTGTCAAGCGCGTCTTGTTTTTGCTTTAGCGCGGCTGCGGTGGCTGAAACGTCGAGTGCCTGGTAAGCCTCAATGGCCGGGTGCTCGACGGAGCCGCACAGGGGGCACGCTTCGCCTGGCTGCAGGGCCAGGCGGTGTGCGTCCAGGCTTTGGATGCGGCGCTCCTGGTCGAGCAATTTTTGTTTGTCTGCCACTTGCTCATGAATGGTCTTGTACTGCTCGCGCAGTGCCAGCAGCGTTGCCGTTTGTTCGGTGACTGCGGTCTCGTCTTGCCGTACCTCCGCGGCCAGCGCGACCTGCCGGTCAGCGAGGTCGCGGCGCTGCTGGGCACTGGTCTCCAATTGCTGCCAGCGGCTGACGTGCCCTTGCGCGGCCTGCCACTGCGCGCGCAATTGGGCCGGCGTTTGCCCTGCCAGGCGTTGGTGCTGCTCTGCCTTGGCACACTGGTGTGCAGACTCTGCGGCGGCTTTGGCCTGCTGCGCTGTGTCAACCACCGCACTCTGGGCTGTGAGCTTGCGGTTGCGGTCGTCTTGTTCGTCTTGCAGCGCCTGCAAAGACACTTTCTGGGCATCAATGGCTTGTTGCAGTTTGTGGCGTTGTTCAAACTGCTGTCGCCAGCCGCCCAGGCGCTCACCCAGAGCAGCGCGTTGTGGGTGCGTGGCGCAAAAGTCGGCATGCTGCTGGTGCGCTTTTTCCGTCAGCGTCAGTTGCACTTGCGCGTTGTCTGCCATTCGGGTGGCCAGGGTTTGGGCGACGTGGTGCTGCTGGTGGTGGGTTGCTGTATCGCGTTGTTGCTGCGCTTTCAGCGTTGCCACCACGGCTTCGCTGTCGTTGCAGGTGGTTTGGGCATGTTGCCAGGTGTGGTGCAGTGGTTGCAGCAACTGCGCAGGCTCGCTGTCGGCCAAGCGCTGCAGATCGGGCGCGGCAGCTGCTAGCGCAGCCACTGCATCGCCGCATGAGGCCTCTGCGGCCTGTACCTCTTGCACGCTTTGCGCCAGGTTCAAGTGCCACTGCCGCTGCGCCAGGGTGGTTTGGTGGGCGTTTTGCACGCCCGCCAGCTCAGTACCCCAGCGCTCCACGTCGCCTTGCATGGCATCACGTTTTTCAGCGCTAAACAGTTCCACGCCTTCGGCGCGGGCTTTGAGTTGATCCAGCTGCTGGGTGGCCTCACGCGCCTGCTGAAACACGCGGCGTGAGATCTCACCGTAGATCTCTGTGCCTGTCAGTTCTTCCAGCAGCTCGGCCCTCTCATTGGCGCTGGCGTTCAGAAAGGCGGCAAAGCCGCCTTGGGCCAGCAGCATGGACTTGGTGAAGCGGGGGAAATCCAGCCCGGTGATCTGGGTAATGCGCTTGAGCTTGTCGCTGCTCTGGCTGCTAAGGATCGTGCCGGCACCGGCAGCGCTTTCCAGCATGGCCAGTTCTACCCTGGGCTCTTGCAGTGCGCCGTCGACTTTTTTGTGTGCGCGTCGCTGGCTCCAGAAGGCCCGGTACACCACGCCTTTCACCTCAAACTCCACCTCGGCCAGGCAATCGGCGGTGTGGCGCGTCATGATCTCGTTGGCTGACTTGGTGACGCTTTTCAGGCGCGGCGTCTCGTGGTACAGCGCCAGGCAGATGGCATCCAGCAGGGTCGATTTGCCTGCACCTGTGGGCCCGGTAATGGCAAACAGGTTGCTGTCGACAAAGGGGGCCTTTGTGAAGTCGATGGCCCACTGCCCTTTAAGTGAATTGAGGTTTTCCAGGCGCAATCTCAAAATCTTCATGCTGCGCCTTCGGTCAGGCGGGTCACCACTGCACGGTAGCGCTGGCCCAGGGCCGACTGCAGTTCTGGCGTGAGGTCTTCATGCGCCAGACGGCGTGCAAAAACATCGTCGGGGCTGAGTTCATCCAGGGTTTCGCTGACCTGCCCAGCGATGGCAGCCGCAGCATTGCCACGTTGGCGGCGCACCCGCAAAACATCCACAGGCAAGCCTTTCGTCAGGGCTTCAATGCGGGCTGGCAGGTCAAACAAATAGTCGTCTTCGGCCACTGTGACGTCGAGCCACACAGGTTGTTGGGCCGTGCCTTGCAGGGCAGCGGCAGCGATGGCACCCGCCAGCGCCGCCAGGTTGCCGCTGATAGAAGCCAGCGGCTGAAAACGCGGCACCGACAAGGGCGTGATGGCGGTCAGACCGTCTGCACCCAGGTCCACCAGCAACACTTCTTTTTGCTGCACCGCTTCGTCAAACCCCAGTGGAATGGGCGAGCCACAGTAGCGGATGTGATCCAGCCCACCGACCTTTTGCGGTTTGTGGATGTGCCCCAGCGCGATGTAGTCCACCGGCGGAAAGGCTGATGCGGGAAAGGCATTGAGTGAGCCCACATAAATCTCGCGCACCGACTCATTGCTGCTGGCACCCACCGTGGTGAGGTGCCCGGTGGCGATCAGCGGCACAACGCGACCCAGCGCATGGGTCAGGGCCGATTGGCGTGCAAGACCTGCCTCATACACCGCGCGGTAATACGCCTGAATGGCCGCTTGCAGGGACTGCTGCTTCTCATCAGCGCTTTGCCCCGCCTGGCTTTGCAAAACATCGCGGGGGCGAATGAAAGGCACCGCACAGACGATGCAACCGGCCTCGCCCTGGCCACCCCGCAAGGGCAATACCACCACGTGATCAGCAGCACCCTCCACCGCGGCGACCACGGTGGTGCTCAGGCAGGCCAACAGAGCGCGACTCTCGCCCAGGGTGGCAACCGAGTCATGGTTACCCCCGAGCAGCAACAGCGCCACACCCGCGCTGTGCAGGCGCACGACCAATTGGCTGTAAAGCTCGCGTGCATAGCTGGGGGGCGCGCCGGTGTCGAAGATGTCACCGGCGACGAGCACGGCGTCCACGGCGTGCTCATCCACTTGAATCAGCAGCCAGTCGATCAATGCCTGGTGCTCGGCCTGGCGGCTCTTGCCCATGAAATGCTGACCCAGATGCCAGTCGGAGGTGTGGAGGATTCGCATGGTTGGCCGTGTCGCGGCGGATTGTCTGTAGAGAACCATTCTGGGTCTCAACTCATCACCGTTGCTGTCTTGTTTATGCTCTCTTTTTGATAGCTGCTTGAGCAGTATCTAATAGGGCTGGTGGCCGATTTGGCATAAATTTAGTGCGGCCTGCGGCAAATACCCACCCGCAAGCCTGCAAAGCAACTCAATACAGCACCACCCCCCGAATCGACTCCCCGCGCTTCATCAAGTCAAAGCCCTTGTTGATGTCTTCCAGGGGCATGGTGTGGGTAATGAGGCTGTCGATGTTGATCTTGCCGTCCATGTACCAGTCGACGATTTTGGGCACGTCGGTGCGGCCCCTTGCGCCGCCGAAGGCTGAGCCTTCCCACTTGCGGCCGGTGACGAGCTGGAATGGGCGGGTGCTGATTTCGGCGCCCGCCTCGGCCACGCCGATGATGATGCTGCGGCCCCAGCCCTTGTGCGTGCATTCCAGGGCCTGGCGCATGACCTGGGTGTTGCCGATGCATTCAAAGCTGTAGTCGGCACCGCCGTCGGTGAGTTGGACGATGGCGTCGACCACGTTCGGGGTGTCTTTGGGATTGATGAAATGCGTCATGCCAAAGTCGCGCGCCATCTGCTCGCGGGCGGGGTTCAAATCGACGCCAATGATCTTGTCGGCACCCACCATTTTTGCGCCCTGCACCACGTTCAGGCCAATGCCGCCCAGGCCAAACACCACCACATTCGCGCCGGCCTCCACCTTGGCGGTGAACAGCACGGCGCCAATGCCGGTGGTGACGCCGCAGCCGATGTAGCAGACCTTGTCAAACGGTGCGTCTTTGCGGATTTTGGCCAGGCTGATCTCGGGGGCCACGGTGTAGTTGCTGAAGGTGCTGGTGCCCATGTAGTGAAAGATGGGCTTGCCATCCAGGCTGAAACGGCTGGTGGCGTCGGGCATCAGGCCTTTGCCCTGCGTGCCGCGAATCAGCTGGCATAAATTGGTTTTGCGGCTCAGGCAAAACTTGCACTGCCGGCACTCGGGCGTGTACAGCGGAATCACGTGGTCGCCCTTTTGCAAGCTGGTCACGCCCGGCCCCACGTCCACCACAATGCCCGCGCCCTCGTGGCCCAGGATGGCGGGGAAGATGCCTTCCGGGTCGGCGCCAGAGAGCGTGTAGTAGTCGGTGTGGCAGATACCGGTGGCCTTGATTTCGACCAGCACTTCGCCGAATTTCGGGCCGTCAAGCTCCACGGTTTCTATGGTCAGCGGTTGGCCTTTTTGCCAGGCGACGGCGGCTTTGGTTTTCATGATGGGTTTTGGTTGATTTGTTAACGGGCCTTACGCAACGCTGAAGCATTCAGAACGCAGAGGGCGCAAAGGTTTACGCAAAGTGTGCAGACGGATTCCCGAAACCGTTATGGAGTTGGGCTGTTTTTTGCGTACTTTGCGTAACCATTGCGATCTTTGTGTTTAAAAAGCCGATGCTGGTTGCCTGCGCTGGAGTCAGCTGTGTAAATCCTCGTTAAGTTGAAAGCAGAGTGGAAACATCAAATTCCGCTGGCGCGTGTTGAACTCCAGATGTGACAAGAGCGAATCCACTGGGCTCTGGCTGTGTGTCGGTCTGCATCTGAAGGCCCAACTTGCTTGCAGAAGAAAGCTCTGCGGCAGTACCCAAAACAATGTCCTCCGGTAGGCGCAATTCCACGGGCAGAGTGATTGGATTTTTGCAGTTCATATTGGAATGTCCGGTGGTTTGGGTAGCAACCAAGCCTTGCAGACACCATCCTCAAGTGTCTTTGCTGATCGTGATGGTTGGGAATTTGCTCGAAAAATCTTTCGCTTGGCTCGCAATCTTGACGGCCACCTGCCGCGCCACCGCTTTATAAATGCCCGCCACCTGACCGTCCGGGGCGGCCACCACGGTGGGTGTTCCGCTGTCGGCCTGTAGGCGGATGTGAATGTCCAATGGAAGCGCGCCCAGGTAGTCCATGTTGAACTCGGTGGCCATCTTTTTGCCGCCGTCGGCTCCAAAAATATGCTCGGTGTGGCCGCATTTGCTGCACACGTGCACCGCCATGTTTTCCACAATGCCCAGAATCGGCACGCCCACTTTTTCAAACATCTTGATCGCCTTGCGCGCGTCCAGCAGCGCAATGTCTTGCGGGGTGGTCACGATCACCGCGCCGGTCAAGGGCACACGTTGGCTCAGGGTCAGCGCAATGTCGCCGGTGCCCGGTGGCATGTCCACGATCAAATAGTCCAGGTCTCCCCAATTGGTCTGGCGCAGCAGTTGCTCCAGCGCCTGTGTGGCCATGGGGCCGCGCCAGATCATGGCCTGGTCGGGCTCGACCAGAAAGCCGATCGAAATCACTTCAACACCGTGGTTGGTCAAAGGCTCCATGGTCTTGCCGTCCTCAGACTCGGGCCGTTGACCAACGAGTCCCATCATCATGGGCTGGCTGGGGCCGTAAATGTCAGCGTCCAGCAGGCCCACCGTCGCGCCCTCTGCCGCCAGGGCCAGTGCCAGGTTGGCGGCGGTGGTGCTCTTGCCCACGCCGCCTTTGCCCGAAGCCACGGCGATGATGTTTTTGACTTGCGGCAGCAAGGCCACGCCGCGCTGGGCGGCGTGGGCGACAACTTGGGTGGTGAAGGTGACGCTGGCAGAGTCAATGCCTGACACTGAAATTGCCGCCGCAATCAGCATTTGTTTCAGCGCCCGATGCTCGCTTTTGGCCGGGTAACCCAGCACGATTTCAAAGGTGGCGCAACTGCCGTCAATGGCCAGGTTTTTAAGTGATCGCGTCGATACAAAGTCTTTACCGGTGTTGGGGTCAACAACGGTGGCGAGGGCGGCGAGCAGTTGGTCAGGTGTGGGCATCATGGAACGCAGGGAAGTAAAACTGAAAACCAGTGTAGCCACCCTCCTAAAATGATTGGTTGCCCGTTACCTGATAACCACATGACCACCTCGCCCCGCAAACTCTTCGTGACCACCGCCCTGCCCTACGCCAACGCTGGGTTTCACATCGGCCACATGATGGAATACATCCAGGCCGACATCTGGGTGCGGTACCAGCGGATGCAGGGGCATGAGGTCAACTTTGTGTGCGCCGACGACACGCACGGCGCGCCCATCATGATTGCCGCTGACAAAGCCGGTCTGTCGCCCCAGCAGTTTGTGGCCAATATTGCCGCCGGCCGGGCGCAATACCTGGACGGTTTTCACATCAGTTTTGACAACTGGCACAGCACCGACGCGCCCGAAAACCATGCGCTGGCGCAGCAGATTTACCGCGATTTGAAAAAAGCTGGCTTGATTGCCAGCCGCACCATTGAACAGTTCTTCGACCCCGAAAAGAACATGTTTTTGCCCGACCGCTACATCAAAGGCGAATGCCCTAATTGCCATGCCAAAGACCAGTATGGCGACAACTGTGAGGTGTGCGGCAAGGTGTACAGCCCCACGGACTTGATCAACCCGTATTCGGCCTTGAGCGGTGCCAAACCCGAGCTGAAAAACTCCGAGCATTTTTTCTTCACGCTGTCTGACCCGCGCTGCGTGGCGTTTTTAAATACCTGGATCACCCAGAGCGGCCTGCAATCAGAAGTGGCCAACAAGGTACGCGAATGGCTGGCACCGGGCGACGATGGCCAGCCCAAGCTGGGCGACTGGGACATCAGCCGCGACGCGCCCTATTTCGGCATCGAAATTCCCGACTTGCCCGAAGGCGCGCCGAAAAAGTATTTTTATGTGTGGCTGGACGCGCCGGTGGGGTATTTGGCTTCGCTGCAAAACCTGCTGACCCAGCGTGGCGTGGACTATGCGCAGTACATGGCCGACCCAGCGCTGGAGCAATACCACTTCATTGGTAAAGACATCATCACCTTTCACACCT
>JANOQJ010000028.1:0-76563 GCA_031414805.1 Comamonadaceae bacterium | reverse complement strand
GACAACATTGCGACAACGGTGTTCACGCCCAACCGCAAAGCACTCACATCGTCACTGGGTGACCTGTACCGCCGCGAATTCCTGATCAGCGATGAGGAGCTGCAGCACATCGCCAACGGCACGCCCAAGCGCGATTACTTCATCAAGCAGGGTGGTTTGTCGCGGCGCATCACGCTCGATTTGCCACCGGCCGTGGTGGCCAGCCTACGAAGTGACAAGCGTGCGCAAGTCGTGCTGGATCGACATGCCGCAAGTGCGCAAGTAGACGCGGCTGGCGGCACCACTTGGCAAGCCGATTACCTCAAGGAGATCAGCCGTGTTTAAACGAAAACTTGTATGCGCTTTGGTCACCTGCTCGCTGGTGGCTTCACCGGTTTCGATGGCGGGTGGTTCCGTGGCCGGTGCCACTGAACCGACCCAGATTTTGAACAACATTGAGTTGGCAGTTCAAACGGTCAAGCAGGCGCGCATGGTGGTCGAACAGATATCGATTGCCCTGGCTACAGCGCAGACAGTGGTTCATGGTGTGCGCAACCTGGCAAATCTACCTCAGGCTGCGATGGATCAGATGTTGGCTCCCTACCAGTCCCAAATCAACGATCTACGAGCACTGCTGGGTGCTGTGAAAGGCATGAAAACAGCAGCTGAGTCCGTGAGGGGTTTGATGGATGCCCGCTTGCGTGAAGCGGGATCGCTCAAGCTGGATATCCGCAGTTACATGCAGATGGAAAAGCAGTTGGCGGACAAGCGCGGCGGCATTTATCGGCAGCGCATGGATCAGGACATTGCTGCTATTGACAACCTGGCACTTCGTGCAGACCAGCTCAGGCGGATCGCCTCTCAGACAAAGATTTTGACGGGCAACTTGCAGGGCATTCAGCTACTGAACCAGCAGGCCACGCTGCAGGCCGGTGAGCTGATGGAAATCAAGGCCGCGTTGTTGTCTGAAAGTGCTGACCGCAACCAGGAAAACGCAGCAAAAGAAGACGACAAAAAAGAGAAGGTGGACATCATGGATGCCACCCTGCAAAACGCCCGTGAGCGTAGTGCGCGCGACCGGCAAACCCGCTGGACAGCGCGTGATCCCTGGCGCGTCACTTGGCCAGGTATGGAGGGGGCAACCAGATGAGCATCGGGTTGTTTGACGCCTGGGCGTTGCGCTCAATGTACGCCGGCACGTTGTCGCGACGTGACGTTGTCGTGCTGATTCGGACGATGCGAGCGCATAGGGATGCCTTTGACGCAGGCGGTGAGTTCCCGATCCCTGCCAGGCGTATCACCCGCTCCTGGCGACTGACAACGATGTACGCCATGTGGCGCTTTTCGTTTGAGCAACCGGCACTGTTTGTATTCGGCGGCCTGTGTCTCTTGCCAGCGATTCCGTTGTTTGTGTGGACGCTAAGCCGGTGGGTCATACGGCTGATTCAACACCTGCAGATGGGAAGTGCGTGATGGCTGCAGTTGCATTGGGTTCGTTTTTTGATGGAATGTATGACACAGCGGTGGCGGTGATGTCTGCAAACGCCGGGGCCTTGATTTCTAACGGCCAGGATCTGGCCGGTGTACTGCTGTTGATCACGCTGAGCTGGCAGGTCGTGATGTGGATGCTTTCGTCTGATGGGGTGTCGGCCTTATCAGAGTCGCTGGGGGTTATCACGCGGTACAGCATCGTGGCCATCCTGCTAGCCGGGTGGGTTGGTGTTGTGGGTGGATTTTTTCAGGCCAACGCAAACGATCTGGCTCAGCGGCTGACCGGTGTTCGGTCTGTCAGCGAAACAGTGAACCTGATCCTGGCTGGTGCCGGGCGATTGCTGGTCAGTGAGCGGGTAACGCAGGAATCAAATTGCGAGTTGAGGGTTCCACTCATCCCGTCGTTACCAACACTAGCGACGGTCTGCTTGAAGCGATCCAGTGCCAGCGTTGATGCCAGCGCAGGTTGGCTTGACCTGGCCAACCTGCCGTTGTTCTTGGTTACTTGGCTGCTGCGTTTGATCGCTCTTCTGTTTATGGGCCTGTTTCTGGCGGCCTATCTATCAGTCATTTTTATGGCTGAGATCCTATTTGGCATTGGACTGACTTTGGGGCCGATTCTGGTGCCGTGGTTGATCTGGAAGCAAACCGACTGGTTATTTGACGGGTGGCTGAAATTCATGATTTCAGCCAGTTTGACCAAGGTTGTTGCGGCCTACATGGTCATGAGTACGTCCGGCCTGGTCATGGGCCTGAAAACCTACAGCGAGAGCGTCAACACCAGCTCGGGTGATTTGCTGGGCGCGGACGAGATGGCTGCGCTGCTGCTTTGCGTGATCTGTGCCATGGGGACGTTCCTGATGTGGCAGGTGCCTGGCATTGCCCAGGCGCTGATCAATGGCGGGTCGATTGCGGCCAAGGGGTTTGGTGGTGGCCGTATGGGTAGGGCAACTTCGGTGAAGGCAGCTGCTAGTACTGCATCGAATGTTGTAAATGCAGTTATTCCAAAAGCAGGAAAGAAATGAATAACGCAACTTTATTCAATATTCATGGCGTGACCGATCAGGTGGGCGCTGTTGTCAGGGTTTTGGAGACAACACAGCTCCAGTGGAAGGTTTCAAGAATGGAGGGAACTGTGCATCAGGGTCGCTTTGTAAAGATCGATCCAAAAGTGAGCCGATCTTTACAAACGTCACAAATCAGGGATCGCAAGATTGAAGAGATCACTTTTGCGACATTAAAGTAATAAACAAAAGAATTCGTAAGATGTTGATTTTATTATATTTTTTCGATTGTAAAGATCAATCCAAAAATGGATTGATCTTTACATTTGTCATAAATAGTACCAAATAGCTAGATTTATAAACAAGGAGCAACCATGGGCAACCAGCAGATTCAAGCCAAAGATGCGCGTATTCAAGTCATAAGTGGTGTGCCCATGGCAACCTCGTTAGCGATTGCTGAACATTTCGAGAAGTCGCATTTCCACGTGCTAAGAGATATCGAAATAGTTAAACAAAAATATACCGACCAATATGAGTGGGTGAAGACTAACTTTATTCAAGGATTTCACTCAGACAAATACGGACGCTCGCAGCCTATATATCGATTGACCGAATTTGCCTTCATGACGGTGGCGATGGGGTTCACGGGTGAAAAAGCTGCGCAGTGGCAGTGGGCGTACGCGCAAAAATTTTTACAGATGCGTGAAGCCTTGCAAAAACGGTTGGCCGATCAGCTCAACGAGTGGCGACTTGACAACCAGCAACTTGAGATGGAGTTGAGGAACGCGAAGGCTGAGCTCAAGATCGCGCGTTGGCATGAGCAAGATGCAAAGCTTTCGCTAGATGAACAGCGTGAGAAGTACATCAAGGCGGTGGCTGAGAACTCACAACTACGGGTCGAAAACTACCTGACGGATCAACTTCTGACCGATGGGCAAAGCCCTGACGTGACGTTGAACGACGTGATGCTTTTGAAGGAGAGTTTCGGTGAGTTTGTTCACAATTGCTCACTGAAAGATAGCGCTCACGCCAAAGAAATGGCGGAACTCAAGCGTAGTCGGGAAACGGTTGATGCCCGGCGTGCCGAGTGCTTTGAGATGTATTTCCTGATTCAGACGGCGTTTGACGGCCGCATGGTGGAGGCTAGTCTGATCTGGGCTTTGCTGTGTCTACAGGCCACTGTCGAGAATTTTCATGTGCCCATGCTGGGCACGGAGCATGCTGACCGCACTTTTGCGAATCCCAAACCTTGGATGGGGCGCTCGGTCTCGCTGACTCAGGTCATTGACCTGGTGGGACACATGCATACCCGTCGATCACTATGGGCTGCTGCAGATCGTCTGGAAACCCAAGGCGTTGTGGTGATTCAGGATCGTGCTGACCACGGCGAACGCAGTAATCAATACAGGGTGCACCTGATGGCTACCCTGAGGCGGCTCAAGGCCAATCGTGACAAGGGTGACTGGGTGGGTGCACAGGGCGGTGTCAGGGCTTCCTGGCTTGGCACCAGCGTGACTTTGCCGAACCCCGATGAGTTGATCCCACCTCAGATGCTGATCAATTCAGAGAACCCGCACGCGCGCTACTACGTGCAGCCACAGCCTGACTACAAGCTTGTGATTACTGATCCCCAGGCAGGGATTGCGCCGGTTGCCCCACCTGCGATTTCTTCGCCTGATGGTTCAACTGAAACACCCAAGCCTAAGACCGATGGAGACAGCGCAGATGTTGTTTAACCGGAAACCGTCACCCACGTCGTCGAGCGCTGGCGCTGCCGCAAAACCTGCTGTAGGTACGCCCGAAGGGCTTCGGGCAACGGGTGTCTACATAGACCTGGTGGCAGGGCTGAAGCAGCAGGTAGCCGATCTGCGTACTTCCAACCGTGTTTGGCAGGGTGTGGGTGTACTGGCCGTTGCCGGTCTGGTGATTGCGTTGCCACTGAAGAAAAGCATTCCGTACTTCTATGAAGTTGATAGCAGCACAGGCAGAGTGGGTGTGTCAAATCGGCTGGTCGAAGAGCTGCAAGTTTCAGACAAGAACATCGCCTACTTCCTGCGCTTGTGGGTGGCCAGGGTGGTCACCATCAATGCTGCAACGCTCAAAGATGGTCTGCCGTCTGCCTACCGATGGACGCGCGGTGCCGCCCAGACGGAGCTGGACGACTGGTCTGAAAAAGAGGATCGCACAGCAGAGCGGATTTCCAAGGTGTCGGGCTTGACCCGCGACTTGCTGGGTGTACCAAACGTGTCGTTCAACGAAGACCGCAATCTGGCCTTCATCGACTTTGTCTGGATCGAAAAAGTCGGCGGCATCGAGCGCGAGCGCAAACGCAAGTTGATCACCTTGGAGTTCGGCTTGCTGCCACCCAAGTCCGGCGAACGCAATGCCAAGGACGACGCGGACAACCCCCTGGGCTTGGCCATCACTCACTTCACCATCAATGAACAGGTCAGCAAATGAACCTCACAAATTCTCTTCGCAATGGATTTTGGCTGGCGCTGGCAACTGTGGCGCTGGCTAGCCAGGCACAAACACCTGGCGCATCCGTGCGCGCAGCGCCCAAACCTGGTGACACGGCCAAACCACTTTCGCTCAGTCAGTTGCCTGAGTTTTCTTTGTCGTGTGCAGCCCTGAGAGAAAAGGGCAACACAGGTGCATCAGCGATTACCGCAAAGGCGATGCCACAGGATTCACGCCTGGTGGTGTATGCCTATGACAAGAATGCCCTGTATCCGGTGAATGCCTATTTCAACCGGTACACGCACTTTGAGTTTGAGCCTGGTGAGACGGTGGTTGGCTCCTATGTCAATGACGACACCGAGTGGGAGATGAAGGTTTCTGGTACGGGTCGCGATGTGCTGTTGCGTCCGAAGGTTCGCGGCGCTACGGGTTCTATGACCACGATTACAGATCGCCGTCGCTACCAGATTGATTTGTTTGACGTGTCCGTTTGCACGTCTGAAACACGCTACCAACGGGTCAGCTGGAGCTACCTGGACGGCACCTATGAAAACCAGGAGCTGATGGTTCGGGGTGGGGCGGTTCGACCTGCCGAGCGCGTTGGCGGTATGGCGGCAGGTGTGGGCCTGCCACCGCTGCCAGGCATGGCGGCACCTCGGGAGTCCAGTGATTCGCCGATGGTGCGGCTGGATGCCTTGAATGTGCAGTATTCGGTCGAGGGGGATGACGATATCAAGCCTGTGTCGGTGATGGACGACGGGCAGCGCACGGTGATGAAGTTTCGCGACAACATGCAGCTGCGTCCTGCCTTGTTTGCCGTGATGCCCGACGGAACGGCTGAGACGGTTGAGTACGTACCCAAAGGGTCTTACTTCATGGTGCCTCGGGTGTTCAGCCACGGCGCTGTGCTGCGCCTGGGCAAACAGGCGGTCAAGATCCGCAACATGGCTTCTAGCTGCGGCTGGTTTGACACAGCATGCAAGCGCATGACGGTCTCCAACACGGGAGATCGTTGAGATGGCCACCGCTATAAAGTTGGCTCCGGCAGCAGGTCGTAAGTGGTTGACCCTGATCTTGGGCGGGTTCCTGATACTGATCGGTGTAGGGCTTGTGTACCGGCAGATTTCAGGTAGCACGGCGGCGGATCAGCGCGCTGCCAACAAGCGCGAAAAGGAAAGCCGTGAGCTGGCCAGCAAAACACCTGGCAGTGCTGAGGCGTTCTCTGCCCGGTTGGAAGCCAAGCGGTTGCAGGCTGAAGAAGAGGCTGCCAAGGAGGCAGCAAAACGAGCCGGGGATACGCCTGTAGCACCTGCGCCGACCGCGCAGGCAACCGTTGCGAAAATTCGAGAAGCAGCACCTAAGCCATTGCCTACGGGACTGATGCCACCAGGCAGACCTGGCGATGCCAGCAATGAGCAGCTGGATGCGTATGAGGCGTTGCGAACGCAACAAGTGCTGGATACAGCCAGACAAATGGGTGCATGGGAATCGTCAGATCGCCTGCGCACAGGCCAGGGCAGATCCGATTCGGCGACTTCGGTTCAGGCCAATGCAGGTGACGTGGCTGAGGGTCGGGGGTCTGCTGTTGCGCCAGGCTCTACGGCCGCTGCGCTGATTGCAGCTTATCAACGCAGCCAGGCTGCATCGGATTCTGGCGCCTCACTGGGTCGCGATGCATCGTTCATGAAGCAGACGGGTGAACGGCAGGAGCAGTCTGCGTTGGTGGCACGCGCTGGCTTAGGGCGTTTTGCTTTGCTTGAGGGCAGCTCAATCGACGTGGTGATGCGGACCAACGTCAGCAGCGACATTGGCGGGCCTTGTCGGGCTCAGGTCAGCCGCAATGTATTTGATTCGGTGACGCAGCAGGATCTGCTGATACCTGCGGGCGCGCAGGTCATCTGTACCTACAACTCAGAGGTAGTCCAGGGGCAGGAAAGGCTTCTGTTGGCTTTTACTCGTCTTGTATACCCCAACGGTGCCAGCGTCCAGTTGGGAGCGATGCCAGGTGCGGATGCGTTGGGCGCTATCGGCGCGCCAGCTGAAGTGAATTCCCGATTTTGGAAGACATTCGGGTCGTCGTTTCTGATTGCGGCAGTGGCCCGGCTTGCGCAGACCAACACGGCCAGCAACATCACCGTCAACGTGGGCGGATCCGGTGGTACCGGCGGTGTGGCCGCCAGCGTGCTGGCGGACGTGGCTAAAAAGTCGCTGGAACGCAATACCAACATCAAGCCCGACCTACGCATCAACGCGGGTGATCGGCTGAGCTTGGTGGTGGCGCGGGACATGGTGCTGGACCCGACTGTGACGGGGGTAGGCCAATGAACACAACTGAGTTTTATGACCGGACGCCCGTGCGGGAGCACCTTTGCTCCGGATGTACTAGGTTCGCGGTGTTTGACTGCGGTTCCCTGGACAGACGGGTTTTGGCCATCTCCGAATTTGAAAGCATCGTCAAGTTTGGCGATGCGATTCAAGACGGCCCAACACCTATTGAGGACACATGTGGTGCCTACGCTGCGTATGGCAGCTTCATTCCTCAGTACGGGTTGGGTCTGGGTGACTCTCGACTTGAAATTTCGTCAACAGAGGATCACTGGATGCGACTGTTAGTAGGTGACGCCGCCTGCATCGTCGGACTTCAGGCCGTTGAACAAGGGGACGGCATACAGCAGGGGCCCGGCGGAAGTTTTCATATTCCTGTAGCCATGTTGATACTAGCTGAGCGCAACGTGTCTATGGATGCATTGACTCCCAGGGACGGGGTGGACAGCGTGCTGGTGATGAGTAAAAAAATGGAGAACTTGTCACCTTGCTCCAACCTGTTGAATCGTCCCGGCATATTCGCGTTTGACTGGATCGACACCGATTTTCCCTATCAGCGGTATGACGCTGAAGCAGTGTCAGGCTGGAGAGGGCAGGTGAGCCATCGCATGATGCGCCACGCTGCGCTCAGGATTCGGTAGGGAGGAAGAAATGTCTCAGATGGCTTTCTCCAGTTGCCCAAAAATACCCCTCAGAAACGGGGTATGGGTTGCCCTCCGGCAGGTTGACCTGTTTTCCGGAATCACGGAAGATTTTTGCCAGTTTGCAATCTCCCGGTTTCAACCAGAGATCGTCGATCAAACCGACGGGTTTGAGCAGGTGAAACTGGATTTCGAAAGTGCCTTTGGCCGACGGAATCTGAAAGTCACACAAGCTCAGCAGGACGTACGGCAGCGTCCACGCGGCGATGTTGCGGTAACCCCATATTCTCATTTGGTCACCGCGTTCAACCATGCTTTTAAACACATCTTCATTGAAGCCGTTGCGTCCGATGTGGAACTCACAAAACCGCATCGCCTGCAAATAGAACGCCGAGTAAAGAAAAACCGTACGCACCCGCTCTACAGCGCCCATGTCGACCTCACTCGGGCGAAGTGCAGCGTATCTGGGATCGGCCTTGGAGGACAGAGGACATTCTGGAGCGTTGTCCAGGTGATCAAACCGGGCCTGCGCCTTAATCGAATGCATGAAGTTGGGGTGAACTTTCGTCTCGCAGATTTTGCAAGTCGCCCAACGATTTTTCTCTCGCCAGTCGCTCCCAGCAAGCCGTTGAAATTCGTGTGGTGTGACTACACGGCCCGCATATATCGCAGTTTTCATGGTGACTCCCTCGTTGCCAGGTCACGCCGCCAGTGGATGCCTATGCAGTGCCATTTTGCACGCCGCAGCACTCCGACTTCCCCATCTTCAAACCAGAAAGGATCAGGCAGTGCAGCCATCTAAATTCCTGTTGGCGATTGCCGCCACAGTCGGTGTGTCGTGTTCAGTCGCGGCCCAGTCGCGATACGACTTTTCGTACACGTCCAGTGACCCTCGCATCTTGGCCTTTGACGATGGAGGGCAGACCCGGATCCAGCTCCCAGAGGGTGTCTTGCTGCCCACCGTCGTTGCGACGCAAACCCAGGGTGACACCCTGGTTCCACTACGTAGAGAAGGCCCCTACCTGGTTGGTACCGGTGTGTTCCAACGCATCACGCTGCGTTGGGGTAACGCACACCAGGTGAGCATTCAGTACACCGGGAATGCCGGGCTGGGCGAGCGCAACGGGCCTGCTGCGGCGTATGGCAGCGCGCCACCGCAAGCGGTGTACAGCTCAGCGGCCAGGCCCGTGGCGGTGGTGCAGACGGCTGCCCGAACAGCCACTGCGCCGGCTGTAGTGGCCGCGGCTGTACCACCTCTGACCGTAGCAGAGCCACAGGCCGCCAGCTTCGACTTTCTGACGAGTGATCGAACCATCAGCGGCTCGATCCGCCGGTGGGCAAAGACAGCCGGATACGAGCTGGTCTGGGAGCTACCCGAGGAGCTGGATCCTGTCATTCGCCGCCCTTCAGGGCTTCGGGGCGTAACAGCCATGAATGCGGCTCTGGAGCTCGTTCAGACAGGCCTACGGGCCAAAGGCTATGCGGTGGATGTGCGCTTGTACAGCGACCGCGTCATTCATTTCACCTTGGCTGGCCAGCCTTCCTGATTTTGGAACTCACTTATGAAAAATCACCATATCTATCTTCTTTTAACGCTCGCTACAGCGACGCTGATGGCCACGAACGCACTCGCTCAGGTACAGGTGCTGGACAAGCCTTACCGGTCTGCGGCTCCCGAAACCGGGTTCGAATTGCCGATTGATGCAAGACCTGTGATCACCCGCGCAGCGCCGCCACCTGCAGCAGCACCAGCAGCAATCACGCCCACACCGACGCCAGTCGTACCTGCGCCAGCCCCAGTAACCCCGCCTTTGCCCAGCTGGGACATACAGGTAGCCGACGGGTCACTTTCCAAGGCGCTGATGCGCTGGTCAAGGACTGCCCGCATTCCTACCTTGTGGGAAGCAGCCAAAGACCTGCCGGCCATCAATGCGCGGTACCAGGGCGACTACGTGGAGGCCCTGGAGCAGGTGATGCGCGACTCGGCGCGCTCCCAGTATCCATTGCACGCCTGTGTTTACGACAACGTCGTGCGGATCCTGCACGTCTCCCAAAGCTGCTTGCGCTAGTCAAGCCAAACGTCATTCAAGGAGTCCCATGAAAACCATTCGCAATTCGTCCGTGCCTCGTTCCGGCAATCTTCTGCAGGTGCCAGCAGCTGTGCTACTTCTGGCACTCAGTGGGTGCGCTGTCACCCCTGCGCTCGTCAAGGAGCGTGTCGACCAAAAGACCGCCGAAATAGATACGGCTACGACCAAAGCTCGTGAGCAGCAAACCCAAGAACCACCTTTGATGCGTATCAAGGGGAATTTTCTGGGTTCTGTGGCTCAGCCCAGGCCGATTGGCGCGGGATTGCCGCCCGCGTTTCGCGACATCACGCTAAGTTATGGCACGCGCAGGGGCAATCTGGAGCTGGTGGCCACGAATCTTAGGACTGTGACGGGCTTGTCCATCCGCATCAATCCGGACGTGTTTGCGGTTGGCTCGGCAAGCGCAAACAACAGCGTTGCGCGTCCCGTGACAGCTCCTGTTCAGGCTGCGCTACCGGGAATTCCGCCCGGTTTGGCCAGCTCGAATTCTGTGGCCTTCCGGCCAGTACCGTCGGCCACTGGACTACAAGCGCCTGGCGCGCCAGGTGTTGTCGATTTCGCAGCCCGGAATGCGGCTTCTGCAGGCAATGCGTCGCAGATTCAGTTGCCGCTGAGTTTCACCGGTGACCTGGCTGACTACCTGAATCAGATCGCCTCGATGATGTCGATCAACTGGGAATACAACAACGGCGAGATCTACTTTCACCGCAACATCACACGAATTTTCAACGTAATGATTCCCACCAGCGGGGTTCAGTACGGGGACTCCATGTCAGGTGGCAGCGGATCGGGCTCGGGCTCCACATCAAGCGGGGGTGCGACGTCATCCGTGTCAGGCACATTGAACGCTTGGGATTCCGTGCTCGATGCGTTGAAGTCGATCATCAGTTCAACTGGGCGGTTTTCGGCTAGCAAGGCATCCGGAACCATCGTGGTGACCGACTCACGCGATGTGATGGAGCAGGTCGCCAAGTGGATTGGCCATGAGAACGCAGCGCTGAACACACAGGTTTCCGTTGACATTCGCAAGATAACGATTGCGCTGGACGACAAGTCTCAGATTGGCCTGGATTTGAATTTGGTTTACCAAAAGCTCAACGCTTCTAGCGGAGCGGTTGACTGGGCCTTCAAGTTCGGCTCGCCATCCAGCTTAACGGACGGATCTGCGGGCAACGTGGGCTTCAACCTGACAAAGCCGAACTCACGCTGGGTTGGCTCCAACATCGCAACGCAGGCGCTCAACGGCTTTGGTCAGATCGTCTCTGATGTCACGGACACCCTGATCACCAAGAACCGGGTTCCAGGACGAACAAAGACGGTGCGTGAGCAGGCTTACCTGGCTTCCACGACACCAGCGACGGGTGGAGCGACTGGCGGGGGCACCGGCGTGCCAGGTCTGACCCCCGGTTTGATTACCTACGGCACCAACCTCATGGTGATCCCGATCATTGGTGAGAACAACACGGTGAGCCTGGAGTTGTTTGACTCGCAGAGCAATTTGCTGGATATCAGTTCGGTCAGCACTGGTAGTGGTGCCACCTTGCAGCAGATCAACACACCCACGCTGTCGCGCGAGCAGATCAGTGGCAACTACGTGATCGGTCAAGGTGAGACGCTCATCATCGTCAGCAACAACGGATCGTCCTGGAACAGTGATGCGAACGTGGGGGTCACTGGTGCCAGCAACAGCGCCAGGCGCTCCAAAACGATGCAGGTGGTGATGATCACGCCGCGCATCCTGCAAGGCAACTGAGACGCGCTATGCAAACCTTGCGCATTTCTTCAAAACTGACCCTGTGCTTCGGTTTGACCTGGGAGCAGTACGACCCGTACAGCGGGTCTGAGCATGCCCAGATTGTCAAATGGCGAGCCGATGGCTACACCCAGGCTGCCCGCTACAAGCACCCAGGTGGACGTGTCTACGGCTTGCACAGGCCCAGTGCTTCGGGTAATGCCCTCATCAAGGCAGACACCACGCTCATTTCGGTTGCAGGTGTCATCGCCACGCACCCCAAGCTGCACAACAAAACAGGTTTGGTGTTGCTGTCGGTCGAGGACGAAAGTCGTGGGCAGTGGATGATCTGCGTAGGCCTGCGCAGCGGCGCTGTGGTGCTGGACCGTTTGGTCACGCCTGACCAGGTCAGCGTGGTTCGAAACGATTTCCTGAAAGACCACACGCCGGGTGAGGCTCTGGAAACATGGGGTGATACCAGCACCGGTCAGATCGATCACCCTTTTCTGTTTGAGGAGCTGACTCCGAGCCGTGGCGGTGGCCAGGCTGTGGCCCTCAAAATTCTGGCCTCATCGCGCTGGCCAAAGGCGGTAGGTATTGTGGCGGTGACCCTTCTGGTCAGCGCTGGTGCGGTGTACGCATGGCTTTCGTTTGCAGAGGAAAGCGCCAAACGCAAAGCGATGCAGGAGTTGTCCAGGCAAACGCCGCAAGCCATCTACCAGGCGGAAATCGATAAGTGGCTGGTCAGGCCTGTGAACATGGTTCCCGAGGCGCTGGAGCTGATGTGGTCGACGTTCAAGGCATTTCCCACCGACCACGCGGGCTGGACTTTGGTCAGCATCGCCTGTGCGCCCACGCCCTCCAAACAGTGCGCCGTGGTCTGGCTGCGCAAGGACGGCACCCTGCAAGAGTTTCGGGCAGCGGCACCGTCGACCTGGCAGGGCATTTCACCCATGGGGCAGGACGGCATATCCATGTCTGTCGAGTTGGCCATGCCCGAAGTCAAGCTGGATCGCACTACGTGGCCCGCCGTCAGCACTTACCGCGATGCGCTGTTGTCGCACTGGCAGTTTCTGGCTCCGGGTGGCTGGCAGGCAACCATGGCCGGTGTCGTCAAACAGGCCGTGCCGGCCAATTTCAATGCCGAGCAGCTGGCGGCTATTGCAAACATGCCTGGGGCCCCGCTGGGCATGGCCATCACCGTCAAAAACATGGCCTGGGATCTGGCGGACCCCACCGATCCGGACAGTCCCACAGCGCTGTCGCAACTGGGTCGAGCCGTCGAGTTGACGGGCCCCATCGAAATCACCTTCGACGGGAAACGAGTTGTCTTTTCATTCACAGGAACCGCGTATGTTCAATAAACGTAATTTGGCCGTCGCCGTTGCATCCGCTCTGACGGCTGCATCTTTCATGAATTCCGCACAGGTGGCATTTGCGCAGGCTCCTGCGGTATCCACTACGACCGTGGCCGCGCCAGCAGCAAAAGCGCCACCAGTGGCAGCACCAACACCGGCAAAACCTGCTGCAAGCGCTTCAGGCTCCTCGGTGGCCACCATTGGCAGCTTGACAGTGCTTGCACGGCAGGTGCGCGAGGCCACGCTCAAAAAAGAACTGCGTGAGCTGACCAATGCGTCTGCGGGTAATGCTGCTCGCAATGTGAATGCCGGCGCGGGCCCTGCGCTGTCGGATCCCGTGACGTTGACACCTGTGGCCAGGCCGGCTCGCACCAAACCAGCGACACCCGCTGCGCCCGTGGTTCGGGAGCCGCGCGTCACATCCGTTTCCGGAGTTGGTAAACGCCTGGTGGCCACTCTGGACAACGGCGAGCAGCTGGCGGTAGGCGACAAGCTCAGCGCAGCTGGAATCAGTTGGACGGCGCAAGCCATCACCAAGGAAGGTGTGAAGTTCCAGCGCTGTGACAGCACGAACAAGTGCAGCACGGCCAATATCGACGTTGGGAGAGTCCTGTGAGCTTGTTGACCTGGTTGACAGGGCGCAAGCCCGATCAAGGGGGTGGTCAATATGCGCGTCCAGTGGGATCGCCGCTGGCCGATGAGGCACCGCCACGACAAATACCCGTGGAAATGCCTTCGTTCGACGAGTCACTCCCACAAGATGCGTTGATGACGGGCACGGATGCCCGCATTGTTTCCCTGGCCACCGAGCGCCAGGCGCGTGTTCACCCGCGCAGCGTTGGGCCGGGAAATGTGACCTCGGTGCCTGGAAATTCCTCGCAGGTCGTGTTTGACACGCCGACGGCTGACAGTTCTGCTTTCCGCGTCCTGCCCGATGGTGAGGGACAGCTTTCGCCGTCGCCTACCGCTCTTGGCGCACCACTCAAGAGCGAGTCGCATGCAGGGCTGGCACTGGTGACCAAAGATGCTGGAAACAACGCTGGAATTACCGAGTTTTCAGGGGCGGTGCAGTCGGTGACGACGCTGGCAAATTTGCATGCAAAGCTTGGGCAGGCTTGGCGCGGGCTCCTGGAGGGTGTTGTGACGCAGGAATTCGCCGCCAAGTGTGTACCGCTTGATTTGACGTGTGGACACGTGGCGTTGCTGGTCACCGCCGACATGATGGACACGGCACACATGAAGGTGGTGCGCAACAAGCTTGAGCGTGAGTGGCTGTACCGCATCCAGCACCAACTGGTGGGGCCACCCGAGTTGGTGAGCCAGGTGTACGCGGACTGCCGTCTGCGTGCCGAAAAGGGTGTGAACCCACCTCACAAGATTGACACCCGCTTCCTGCGACTCTACGACGACATTGAGGAGGCCGCGATTGAAGCCTTGGCTTCGGACATCCACTTTGAGACAGTTCATGGCAAGGGGTTGGTTTGGCTGCGTGTGTACGGCAAGCTGCGGCCTTGGCTGCCGTTGAACGCTGATTTACTGCTCAACAGCTTGGGAGCGGCTTTCGGTAGCCGAATCAAAGAAAGCACATCAAGCAAAGAACAGTTTTCCTCTAAGGTGCCCATCAATTTCATGACCCGTCAGCTCGTGGCAGGTCGCAAATGGGAAGGGCGCTGCAACGGGCGACCGCATCAGACGGGCTACAAGCTGGTGCAGCGTTTGCTGGAAAGTGAAGTACGCGCGGATCGGATTCCCACCCTGAAGCAACTGGGCTACAGCGAGTCTCATGTGGCCATGTTGGACATGGCATTGCTAAGACAGTGGGGTGTGATCCTGATGATCGGCGGAACGGGATCCGGCAAGTCCACCACCCTGAGAACCATGATGGTTCACCTGCCTGGTGGTGAATCAATGGCCCGGTATTCGGTGGAGAGCCCAGCCGAATACGAGATGCCTGGCGTGATTCAGTACAGCGTGCCGGTGGACGTGAACGACACCAATGAGGAGATGACGCTCAAGTACACGGCGTTGCTGCGCGATGCCATGCGCCAGGATCCAGACGCGTTGATGATGGGTGAGATTCGGGATCACCAGACCGCCCGCCTGGCTGTGGAATTCGCGGCAACTGACCATCGGTGCCTGACGACCTTGCACGGACCAGATGTCGTGGGTGGGCTGGAGCGCCTGGCCGGCGAAGAGCTGGCCATCCCGGCCGACACGCTCAGCGGTGCCCGCTTCCTAAACGCAGGTGTGTACCAGCGGCTGTTGCCCAAGCTTTGCAAGTGCCGCTTGCCGGCGACTCACCCCGGGCATGGGGTTCCCGCCAGCAAGCGGGAGGTGTTGGCCAAGAAATACGAGCTGGACGTTGGCACGTTCTTCGTGGCCAATCCCCAGGGCTGCGCGCATTGCAAGCCGAAGGTGCCAGGGCTGAGCGCAAACGGCACCCTGGGAGTCACGGTGGCCGCAGAGATTCTGATTCCTACATCGGCGATGCACAGCTTGATTGCTGCCCGAAACTGGCCTGGATTGCGCAGAGCCTGGCGTGACCAGCGCCGCAGCAGCTTTGCCACTGAGGATGCACTGGGCAAAACCGCGTTCGAGCATGGTCTTTGGTTGTGCGCCCAGGGCGTGGTCAGCCTGGTCGACCTGGAAAAAGAGTTCGAGCCACTCGAAAGCTATGAGGTGTTTCCGATCAGCCAGGCCGGGGGGGGGCTATGAACTTCTTTTCTAACCCGGCGCTGTGGCTGGGTGCCTTGAGCTTCAGGGCCAACCGGCTGGAATCGTACGAAGCACTTGAAGAGTCGCTGCTGGATCGTGCCCGCGCTGCGCCCGTCACCCTTCGCAAAACCTTCGAGCGCTGGGCTGAAAGGGATCTGGCACGCGGTGATCTGCGTGGCCAGGTGTTTGCCCAGATCGAGCGGCGCTTGAGCAAGGGCGGCAATACCTTCGCCACGGCCATCAGGCCATTTGTGCCCGACGATGAGTTTCTGATCCTGTCGTCCGGTGACTTGCAAGGCGATGTCAAGAACGCATTGGGCCTGGTGATTCGCAATATCAAGGCCAAGGCGAGCATGAATGAGACCTTGCGCTCCGCCATGCTGCAGCCGGCCATGGGGTTGGTGGCCTTGCTGGGCCTGTCGTTTTTCAGCGGGATCTACCTGTGGCCGGAGTTTTTGCGGGCCATCCCCCGCAAGTTCTGGCCAGGCTGGACGCTGCCCTGCGTTGACGTGCAGCTTTGGCTGGTCAAACACTGGTACGTGATGCTGGCTGGGTTGGTGTTGGTAGGCCTGTACTACTTCACGCTGTCGCGCTGGACGGGCAAGTCGCGGGATTTCTTTGATCGCTTCCCGCCCTGGTCAATCTACAAGGCAAGGCAGGCCAGCTCCCTGCTGGGGGTGTTGGCTGCGTTGGTAGGTTCAGGGCGCACGGTCCGCCAATCCTTCGTCCTTGTCCAGGATCTGGGCTCACCCTATATGGCCTGGCACCTGAGGCGAATGCTGCGCCGCTATGACGCCAGTGGAGAGGATGCGATGTCCTCGATGCGCACGGGCTTTTTCAGCAAGCTGGTGGTCGACCGGGTCGAGGATGCAGCGGGCGGCCGCACCTTCGAGAAAACCTTGTCGTATGTCGGCGAGAACAGCATGAAGGTGATTTTGCGCATTGTCAGTGCGCAGGCGCAAACCGCATCCATGGCTTTCATGCTCGTGATCGGCGTGCTGTTTGTCTACATCAACATCGTCTCCGTTTTCGGAATCCAAGAGGCAGCTGATGCCTATATCGCCAGGGTAGGGGGGACAACGCCATGACCTGATGCATTTCCCCCCAGACCCCTACAACCCTGCGATTTCTTTTTTTCCTGTTCCTGTTTTTTCTTTTTTTACGAGGTTTTCCATGCTGTCACAAACCCTGAATTTCAAAGCACGTCCCAATGCATCCAAACTCGCATCGCGTCTTCAACGCGGTGTCACCCTGCTGCAGGTCAGCATCGTCATCGGTATCGGCCTGGTGCTGTTGCTGGCTGCGGTCATTTACGGCCCGCCGCTGTTCGGCAAAGGCAAAGTCGGCAACGAAATCACCGCAGTGGGCGACCTGAAATCCAATGTCGTGAACTATGGGACTCGGGTCGGCGTATTCAACACGGCCAACTCGACGCTGTCTGCCATCGTTGGCCAGGGCTTTTTCCCGACCTCGATGGTGGGCGGCACAGCAGCTGCGCCTACGGTAACCAACCAGTGGGGTGGTGCGATCACGATGGCCATCGGCACGATTGCCAACGCGGGCGACTCCATGGTGTTCACCTACGGCGGCATTCCTGGTGCCGCTTGCGCGCAGCTGGGCACCAGCCTGGATCCGCTGGCCTCGATCATCTCGATCAATGGCACGCAGACCAAAGGCAACGGTGCTGACAGCGTAGTGGCGACGGTCAACGCCCAGTGCGCGTCCGGCGGCGACAACAACTCGCTCGTGTTGACACTGGCCAAGTGACATGAAGCCTGGACGCCAGCTCAAGCGCAAGGGCCAAAAAGGCATCAGCCTGTTGGCCGTGGCCATAGCCCTGGCGGTGGTCAGCGTGATCACTGTCGGCCTGACGCGCGGCAAACTGACGCGCGTCGAGCAGAGCGCCGGGGCGACTTTTGGATATTCGGTCAACCAGGTGTCCCAGGCGGTAGACAACTACCGTGGCTCCAACCTGGCCACGCTCGTCACAGCCAATCCGGTTGTGCCGGGCGTGGCCAACCCCATGGCACCCACCATCGCGGAGCTGCAGGCTACGGGCTACCTTAGTGGTTCGGTAGCGGCAGGGCTTCCGGACGGCAATACCTACCGGATCACCCTGGCCAAGAACCCGCCAGGGTGCATCGGGCCTTCAGTGACGTGCAACCCGTACTCGATCCTGTCGCTGGTCAACCCCATCGTGGACATCGAGACTGGCAAGCCGTCGATCACGCGCTTGTCGGCCTTGATCGACGCGATCCAGGACTCGGCCAGCTATTCGGCCTTGCCCAACCCGGCGCAAATCACGGGCGGCAATGGCGGCTGGACGGTGGCCAACCCGGATCCAGCCAACCGCGAGGGCATTCTGGTGGTGGTCGCAGGCCTGGGCGGTACCGGCACGCAGTGGCTACGCGTGGGTGACCCCCGTGACCCGATGTTCATGAACAACATGACGGTGTTTGGCTACATCAAGCCCAGCAACGGCCCTGGCCAGACGGTGGTGGCCGGCACGGCATGCACCGAACCCAGTGGGGCCATCAAGAACGACGCTGCAGGGCGGGTTCTGAGCTGCCAGAACGGCATCTGGACGGCTACCGACGGTGCCAAGGCGGTCATCCAGCGCGGGCCGATCTCGGACGTTCCAGGGGGACAGACGTTCACGCTGGACGTGTGCCCGCCGGGCGGCACGCCCTGGGCGAGCTACGTGGGCCAAATCTCGGCCGGCAACGTCACGGTGATTCCGCCGTACCAGGTGTTGAGCTATTCATTCTTTCAGTCCGGCGGCAACTGGGTCACGCTGACCCGCGCTACCCGGCCACCAGCAGCTCCTGTGACCGTCAACGCCGATGGCGCGATCCTGGGAGTCGTACCGCTGGGCACTTTCACCAGCGGCTGCAGCTACTGAGCCCGATGCAAACCGCCTCATTTTTCCCCGCTCCACTTTCTTAACCAAAGGAGATTTCAATGAAAAAACGCAACTTTGTCCTGTCACCCCTGGCCAGTGCGCTTTGCCTGGCGCTGGGCATGGCCACAGCGGCTGAGAATCCGAACGCCGATCTCGGCCACAACGGATTTGCCACGCAGAGTCACATCAACGGCATTGCTGACCCCCTGGTACGCCAGGAGCTGCAATGGAAATTCGACCAGGCCAAGAAGTGGCCCACCCAGGCAGACGGCATCGAGCGCGAAACCGACGTGAATGCCCAGGGGAGACGTCGCATGTACTTCACACCAGGTGCGGCTACGGCCGCTGATTGCCTGCCTGGCCGGCACTGGGAGTTGGTGGGCGGCATCGCTGCCTGCGTGTGCGATGGTGATATCACGCATAAGGCAGTGAGTAACGATCAGCCTGCGGCTTGCGTAGCTGCGCCGGTGGCAGGCCCACCGCTGCCGCCCGGCTTGATGACGATGTGTCAGGGCACAACCATGATGTATCTCGACACAGTGACCACGGGTAACTGGCAACCCCTGTACGCCAATTACCCCACTTGCGTTGCACAAGTTGCGGCCGCACCACCGCCGCCGCCCCCAGCTCCAGCGGCAATCAGCTATGCATGCTTGGGACTTGATCTTTGGGCGTTTGCGAATTACGGGGCGTTTACACAGCAGTCAGTTCAGGAGTACAACAGTCCGAGCTGCGCGCCTGCGCCGGTTGCCGTTGCGCCGGCACCACCAGCACCTGCGCCTGCGCCGGTGGCCATTGCGCCGGCACCTGGGCCAAGCCCAGCTCCAGCACCTGGTCCAGTGTCGGGGCCAAGTCCTGCGCCTGCGCCTGGCCCGGTGGCTGGGCCTAGCCCAGCACCACCGCCTGCAGGTGGGCAGTTTTGTAGTGGGACTGCGTTGATCGGGTTTGACGGCTCTGGGGTGCAGACGGTTTTGGAGAGTCCTAGTGCGGCTTGTGGAGGTCCACCAGTACGAACTCCCGAAACGCCACCGGTCGCATACACAGATGGATGCCTAGGCGCAGATCTGTACCGCGATTTTGGATATGGGCCAACGACGTTGATTCAGTTCGCTGCGCCGCAATGCGCTCCTCCGCCGGTTGTAGCTTGCTCGCTATGGACGGTCTACCACTCGCTGTTTCTTGACGGAACGCCAGCTTATGTTGGCGCCAACGTTTATCAGGTGCCAAGTTTGCCTGCGTACAACAGTTCATTTGCGCAATCGTATGATGTCGCCTATGACAACAACACTTGTACAGTCACAGTAGCTGAGAATCGTGAGAGCCCTCCAGGGCCAGGTGTGGGTGGGGTTGAATAACAAAAAAGCCGCCCTCGGGCGGCTTTTTTGATGGCGTGCAACCTACTTTGTTGACAGTTCTAAAACGTCGCCGTCCCAGTCCTGAATGTGAACGCACGGCTAAATGCTGCGCCTCGATCTGTGCCAGTGATCGAGACGGAGTAGCTGGTATTGGCTGACAAAGCCACAGGGATGATGCAGGCCTTCCCGGCTCGGCAGTAGCTATTTGGATCCACGGTCTGACCGTCACCGTAAACAGCCCGAAGCGCGACTGCACCTTGGGGGCCGGTGATAGACGCGCTTTGTACGCGGAGATCGGATGCGCCAAAAACTAGAACTGGTTGACCCCACGACTGATTTGAATTGCCGGGGAAAGGACTCGGACTTTCACCTGGTGACACAGGGTTGACTCCGGCTGTTCCTTCGCAGGGATATGTAGCGACTGCCGTTAGCAGTTGTGCTTGTTGTTGAGCGCCTAGGCCTAAATCCACCACCAAATTACCATAAGTTTTAGCAGGATTTTTAGTCCAACCCAAACCAATATCACGAGATCCGCCCAGCAGAATTAATGCGTGATAGGGAGCGTCAAAAAGCCCGATTGCGCTAGCCAACGCAGTTGTTCCGCCCGCAATGACTTCACTTATTTGATTGCTTCCATATCCAGCCGCAATCGCACGATCCCATGACCTAACACCTGTGAAACCTGCATTTGATTCGATTTCTTCATGGCCAAATACATTGTTCACCAACAAGTAGTTTGCATGTGCCAGAGCCGCTTTATCAAGCGCCAGGTTTTGAGCCAATTGCCCGAACCCGCACCGCGACCGCTCTTGGTTAATCAACGCATACGCCGCAGCTTCCTGGCTGCCGGCAGCATATGAGGCCGCAGGCACGCTCGTCACGATGGCTGTGCTCGCCGCAGCTGGTGCAGGCGAGGCCACCGGTGCTGGTGGGGCGATGGTGGGCGCTGGAGCGGCCGTAGGCGTTGCCACGGGTGACGGCGCTGCCGGTGTAGGCGTGGCCACCGGCGCAGGTGTTGGTGTTGAGGCCGCTGGTGCCGGGCTTGCGGCCGGAGCAGAGTCTCCACCGCCACCTCCGCAGGCTGCCAGGGCAACTGCTGCGCACAGCGCTGCCAGCGAGACGCGCATGGCGGGGTAGGGTGCTGGTTTGAAAGTTGTGCCGGCTACAGCGGCTGGGATCTGTTTTGTCGATGTCATTTGATGCTCCTTGAAAAAGAATGATAGCCGCCGTTTTCGTCGAAACATCGGCGAACAAAAGCGAAACGTAAAACCAGGGGGAGGGAGGTGGCTGACCCGAACGGGAAGCCTTTAGAAAGATTCACCAGTTGCTGGTGACGGTCTCACGCGAGAGACGGCGACGTGACTGCATTGTGCATGGTTTTTTGGCAGACACCAGGAAAGAATTAACGTTGTTGGCATAATTGCCAACGTGAAAGCAGAGCTCATTACTCAGTTCAAGAATGTGATGCCCGACGGTGGCGTGATTGAACTGGTCGTGTGGCGGGTGGCGCAGGCGGTACCGCCAACAACACATGGCTACAAGTACCGTGCCGCTTACAGTTTTGAGGGCGTTCGCCTGGTGGGCTTTGACAATGAGCGCGGCAAGGGCGACCACTGCCATTTGGGTGAGCACGAAGTGCCCTATGTGTTTGTGAGCGTTGACCAGTTGGTGGACGATTTCATTGCGGCTGTGACCGCCAGGAGAGCAACATGAAGCGGTTTTTGACCATCACCATTGAGCGCGATTGGCAAGCTGCATTGCGCAGTGCGGGCCAACGCGCAAATGCAGCCACCTACCAAGGCGAGATGCTGAACTTTGAAACCCCTGAACAGTTTTTTGGGCGGTTGAGTGAAAAGCGATGGGCTCTGGTGCGATTGCTACAAGGCAAGGGTGAGTTAGCAGTGCGCGAGCTGGCCAGGCAGTTGGGCCGCGATGTAAAGCGTGTACACGACGATGTGGCTACCCTGACTGAACTGGGCCTGTTGGAACGCACCGAGGCAGGTGGCGTGCTGTGCCCGTTTGCAGACGTGCATGTTGATATGCACTTGTTGGCCGCGTGAGCCAGTTGTCCTGTGAGTTGGGAATTTGAAAGGATCACCGTGACCACCTATGAAACAGATGTCGTCGCCTGGGCAAATGAACAAGCCCAGCACATACGAGCTGGGCACTTTGCCAAGCTCGATCTGGAACACCTGGCAGAGGAGATAGAGGACGTGGGTAAAAGTGAACAGCGCGAGTTGGCTAGCCGATTGGCTGTGTTGATGGCCCACTTGCTGAAATGGCAATACCAGGGACACTTCAGGGGATCCAGTTGGGCTGCAACGATCAAAGAACAACGACGACAGGTTCACTATCACTTGAGCGATGTACCCAGTCTGCGCCAGAAGCTTGAAGATTTGGAGTGGATTGACATTGTTTGGGGTCGCAGCAAAACGGTAGCAAGCGCCGAGACGGGCATTGGCTTTGACAAGTTACCGGCATCATGCCCATGGTCGATGGAACAGGTGATGGCTATCGACTGGCTGCCGGAATAGGTCAAAGAATAGGTGATGAATTTCCCCTCGCAACGAGCGTTTGCGCCTATTGCCAAGAAATGGGTAGTTTTGCTGTATGGCCTGTTCTTGTGCGTTATCGCTCAGTCTGCGGAATTGGCCGGGCGGGTGGTTGCCATCGCAGATGGCGATACGGTGACTGTTCTCGACGACCACCAGGTTCAACACAAAATCCGGCTGGCTGGGATCGACGCGCCCGAGAAAAAGCAGGCCTTCGGCAACCGCAGCAAAGAGTCCTTGTCGGACTGCGCCTTCGGCAAAAATGTTGTGGTGCGTTGGGACAAGCTGGATCGCTACCAGCGCAAAGTAGGCACCGTCAATTCGGCCGGAGTTGATTGCAACATTCAGCAATTGCGCCTCGGGATGGCCTGGCACTACAAGAAATACGGCGGTGAGCAACCCACCGCTGAGCGTTCGGCCTATGCGAGCGCTGAAGATGTTGCGCGTGCGGCGAAGGCGGGTCTTTGGGTTGAGTCATCCCCAGTCGCACCCTGGGATTTTCGTGCCGCTGCCAGGTCCCAGGAATAACTCCAAAGGTATTCGGCTGATCCCATGTGCAACCGCTACCACCCAGCTGACCCGCAAACCATATCCGCTCACTGGAATGTGAGCCTGGCTGTGAACATCTGGCATTGGGCCGTGGCAGCACGGCCCGTTCATTCGCCTGAAGGGCGGTCAGCCCGAGCTCGTCGTGGGGCAATGGGCGCTGATTGGCGACCAAGACAAGAAAGCCATCTCCAGGCCGCGCATGACCAACAATGCGCGCTTTGAGACTATTGCTCAGCTGCGCACGTACCGTGGGCCTTGGTCTCGCGGGCAGCGATGTGTGATTCCGGCTTTGAGCTATGACGAGCCGAACTGGGAAACGGGCAAGAACGTGTGGTGGACATTGCGACGGGCTGATGGCCAACCATGGCACTTGGCAGGTATCTGGAACGCCTGGCATGTCCCGTCGACAGGTGAAGTCGTCGAGAGCTACTCCATGGTGACCATGAACGCTGATGCGCATCCGCTGCTGAATCGATTGCACCGTCCTGAACCCTCTCGACCCCTCGACCAGCAGGACAAGCGGGCTCTGGTTCCCATTGAGAGTGCGGACCTGGCTGCCTGGCTCGGTGGCTCCATCGAGCAAGCAACAGCGCTGGTGCGGTTGCCCGACGAATCTGCGTTCGTGGCCGGCCCAAGCAGGCCTGTGTCAACGCTCCGGTCGCGAGACACCGAAGAGCCCACACTTTTGTAGCTGCGTTTGGTTGCTCGGTATACTGGATTTATGAACAGTATCCCGACAACAGCCATGCTTGCAACGACCAACTGGGTCAGGCTATGGTTGCCCATGGTCGGGCAATCCATTCAAGCCGGGTTTCCGTCGCCAGCAGACGACTTCGCTGTCAAGCGGCACGATCTCAATGAGCTCCTGATCACGCATCCGCTGGCCACGTTCTTCTGGCGTGTGGCCGGCAAGTCGATGGTGGAGGCTGGCATAGATGACGGCGACATCCTGGTCGTGAACCGTGCCCTGGCGCCGGTTCACCGGAACATTGTGGTCGCACAGGTCGATGGCGATTTCACCGTCAAATACCTGCACAGCCGCAACGGGCGGGTGAAGCTGGTGCCAGCCAATCCGACGTTTCCTGAGTTGACGTTTAAGGATGGTCAGACGCTGACCATCTGCGGGGTAGTCACCTCCAGCATCAAGCGTTTTGTCTGATTGATCATGTTTGCACTGGTTGATGGGAATAACTTTTATGTTTCGTGCGAGCGGGTGTTTCGACCAAGCCTGCTTGGCCAACCTGTCGTGGTGCTCTCCAACAACGACGGCTGCGCGATTTCGAGGTCAAATGAGGCCAAGGCCCTTGGCATCGCCATGGGCGCGCCGTGGTTCCAGATACGCCAGGCACTGCCCGACGCAGGGGTGATAGCCCTGTCAGCGAATTTCGCGCTCTACGGCGACATGAGCAGCCGTATGGCCGCCATCGCGGCGGGTCTGGGCCCGTCACAGGAGATTTACAGCATCGATGAAAGCTTCATCGGCATGGCGGGCGTGCCTGGTGATTTGGTTGTGCGTGGCCAGGCGGTGCGTGAGCGCATCCTGAGGTGGATCGGCATACCGGTTGGGATCGGGTTTGGCGCAACGAAGACCCAGGCCAAGTTGGCCAACCACGTGGCCAAAAGTGCCGACCGCAAGCCAGGGAGCTATCCGGCTGAATACGCACGGGTCTGTGACCTGGCGGCGCTTGGGCCGCAGGCCTTGGCTGCTGTCCTTGAGGCTACGCACGTTGGCGACATTTGGGGCATTGGACGCAAGCTGTCGGCGCAGCTTCAGGCTGAAGGTGTCAATACCGCCCTTCAGCTTGCCCGTGTGGATCCTGCGGCCGCCCGGCGGCGCTGGTCGGTGGTGGTCGAACGCACGGTGCGGGAGTTGCAGGGGTTTTCGTGCATTGGACTGGAAGACGTGCCGTCGCCAAAGAAGGAAATCGCATGTACCCGCACCTTTGGGCGACCCCTGACCACGCTCGCGGACTTGACTGAAGCTGTCAGCGAGTTCGCAGCGCGCGCCGCCGAAAAGCTGCGCAAGCAAGAGGGTGCCGCTGGCCACGTGCTGACCTTCATTCACACGAGCCCATTTCGCCGTGACGATGTGCAGTATTCGCGCTCGGTGACGATGCCGCTGCGTCGCCCGACCGCCGATACGGCCGCACTCGTCACCGCCGCCGTACGCGGGCTGGAATCCATCTTCAAACCTGGGTTCAAGTATGCGAAAGCAGGTGTGATGCTGCTCGATCTGCAGCCGGAGGATCTAGGGCAGGGCGAATTGGAGCTGGATCCAGTTTGCAACGACCGCGGTCAACTCATGAGCGCGATTGACAGGCTGAATGACCGCTACGGCCGTAGCACGATTGCGCCGGCCAGCGCCGGGCTTCCTGGCAAGGCCAGCGCCAAACGGCGTTTTGCCATGCGGCAAGACCTGAAGACACCGAACTACACCACCAGCTGGGATGACCTCCCGCTTGCCAGGGCCAGTTGAAGATACGCAGCTAGCCTTGTTGGGAGTAGAAGATGCACATCATTTGAATGGGGTACCGCGCTCTGGACTGAAATGAACACGTTCTTTTCTTTTTGGATGCCAAGTTGCTCCATATGAACCTGCAGCTGCTACGGCTTCCATAAGAAGACGCGGTAAGTTATTTGGTGTGTCGAGGCTGCAGTCATCACCATGGACTACTACTAATTTGATCCCAAAATTACTAAAATGCTTAATCGCTTGGATTACATAAATCGGTATATTTTCAGGTCGTATGGTCAAGACAATAGTTGCTTCGGAATCATGCTGTAGCCGGTAGGCCTGCTCGATATCGTTATGCAGGAAATTTGCAGCCTCTTCATCAGGAATCGGGACGTCATTAAGAAGGAAACTGATAACCGAATGAGCGCCTGTTCCGTGAACTAATCCGTAAAGGAAATATGGCTTAGTGGAAAGTGTTCGCTGCTGCGCATACTCGAAATTGTTGAGCTGACGATAAAGCGTATCAGCGTTATCCGCAAGAGGCTTAAATGATGAACTTGTATTGTCGATTGCATCTGACTGCAATGGAATTTCCGCTCGCGTGACCGCAGCGTGCCAGTTGGGATATCCATGAATACGTGCAATGAGCTCTTGACAATCTGCCAGGGAATGTTGAGCACTAGTGTGTAAAGCAAGAAAATCCGGCATCAGCCTTTTGAGATTTTTAGCCTGCTTCTTGAGCGAATCAATCGACATCGTCATTCCTTCTCAGGTCAACGGAAATAATTGAGATCAGCTCACTTTTCTCTTCCGTTGGAGTTGGAACGAGGTTTTACAAAAACAACCAGAACCCATGGAGCTTCGCCAGTGTGAGCAGCAGCCGACTGGTATCGGCCTGTGCACACTGTAGCACGGCCACCGGTTGCTTTAAGCCGCTGACGCGGCCACAGATCGTAAGCAGCTCATGTGCGCGCGATGCGTTGAACGACCGCTACGGTCGCAGTGCAGACCTTCCTGGTAAAGCCAGTACTAGGTGGCGGTTTTCGATGCGACAAAAACTCAAAACACCGACTACACCGCCAGTTGGGAGGATCTCACCACTGCTCGTGGTTGAGCTAGCGGTTACGCACTGGCAATCAATATTGCTTGCCAACGCCACTTCTCGGCTTCCCATTCGCTGGCTCGCACATCCCGTGTGACATTTAAACCTGGGATCCGTCCAGCGCGCAGCGCATCCCAAAACGGCGACGCCGATCCGAATTCATGAAGGGCTGTGATGGGCAGGCGATGGCCAGCAGTCGAACATGCTTTAACGATCTGAACGAGCAGGCTGGTAGCGTAGCCCTGGCGATGAAACTCGGGTTCGATGTGCAGTTCATCGATGTAAATACGATCAAAGATTGGCGAAAGCAGGTAACGGATCCTGCCTACCGCTGCGCCCTGGATTGATCGTGCCGACACAGCGACCCAGGATTCATGCACGGGACGAACGAGCCCGTAGTAAGGTAGCTGCCTGACAACCAGCTGCACGACTGGCAGTGAGCCTGAACCTGCCGCGGTCTTTCGTCTAATTTGCATGGTTTGGCTCCTAAGCTTCAGCATGCATTCTAGACATGTCACAGTCCCCGCACAGCAGGTGCAGTTTGGGCTTACCCCATGCTTGTGCAGAGCAGCTGGGGCAGACGTATTTCAGACGATTCGAGCCGTTGTCCGGTTTGACCACCAGGCTCAAAGACGCATTGGTTTTTGCGGGAATGGCTTCGTAGGGGTTTTCAGCCACTTCCGCGTCTACCACCGACGAGTTGGCTGCTTCGAGCAGGTTTTCGCTCACCCAACTCGAGTGCGCCACCACCGCTGGGTATCGGTCGTACCAGCTGATCCTGAACTGCGTGTCCAGCAGCGCATGGCAGCAGCGCACGAACACCCCGTTGGGCACGATGTAGTGATCCATTTGATCGCCGGTCTGGCGCCCACCAGGCTTGCCGGTGCTGGACGGGCACAGCCCGATGGCCATCATCTTGTTTGCCCATTCCTGGTTGTGGTACTTGCCTCGACCAGGCTGGCCATGGTGTTGTTGCCACTGGTGGGCCATTTCATGTACCAAGGTCGACAGAACTTCCTGTACGGGTTGAATGGCGAAGTACTCGGGGTTCATGGCAATTTCGTCGGCCTTGCGACCACTTTGGTCAACAAAGCGATCCTGACTGAAGTAGCCCATGGTTCTCTTGTTGCGCTGCAAAGTGATCATGCAAGAGGGTAGTTTTCCCTCGAACAAGCGCTCGTTGAACCAGTCAAACGCTTGCTGCATTTCGTCATAGGTCTGCTGCGTGGGGCGTAGCGAACTGGATGCTTTGTTCATTATTAAAATTGTATTGCACAATACAATTGTTATAAGAATGTCAAACAACTGCTACAAAGGCGCACCATGGCAAGTCAATCAGCGATAGAGTGGACAGAGCTGACCTGGAATCCAACGACCGGATGCACCAAGGTGTCGCCTGGCTGCAAGTACTGCTATGCCGAGGTCATGGCGCGTCGGCTGACTGCGATGGGTGCTGCTGGGTATGACAACGGGTTCGAGCTGACGATCCACCCAGAACGGCTGAATCACCCGCTATCGCGCAAGAAGCCCACAACGTACTTCGTGAACTCGATGAGCGATCTGTTTCATCATGATGTCGGCGACGAATTCCTGGATCAAGTGTTTGCAGTCATAGAGGCAACACCACAGCACACGTACCAGATTCTGACCAAAAGAGCCGAGCGGTTGCCGCAGTACTTCTCATTGCGCAAGTGTCCAAAAAACGTCTGGCTGGGTGTGTCCGTGGAGGACGTGAAGTACGGGGTACCCCGTATCGATTTTCTACGCCAGGTGGATGCACACATCCGGGTTCTTTCGGTCGAGCCGTTGCTGGAAGATCTAGGAGCCCTGGATCTGAGGGGAATTCACTGGGTCATTGTGGGCGGTGAGTCTGGCCACAAGGCCAGGCCGATGATGGAGTCGTGGGTGTTGAACGTACAACAGCAAGCTGCAATCGCTGGGTCAGCCTTTTTCTTCAAGCAATGGGGAGGCTGGGGTGCAGACGGCGTGCGCCGGCACAAGAAAGCGAATGGGCGTAGCCTGGGTGGACGTACGTGGGACGCTTACCCTGTCATGACCATTTCGGAAGCCTCTGGGTCTATCGAGAAACAGGTAGTTTCATGAGCTTCTACACACCACTTCGGTATCCGGGTGGGAAAGCTCGTTTGGGGCCGTGGCTTGCGCAAGCGCTCCGACACAACCGCATTAGCAATGGAAGTTATGCAGAGCCATATGCTGGCGGAGCTGGCGCCGCCATGTTTTTACTGCTACGAGGCTATGTAAAGAATATTCACATTAATGATGCAGATCCGGTAGTTCACTCCTTTTGGCACGCAGCAATCCACAACTCAAGTCGATTGGTGAAGCTGGTCAGGGAAACCAAAGTCGACATGAAATCGTGGGAAGAACAACACGAAATCATGGCCAATCAGCACAAGCATTCGCATTTGCGCGTGGGCTTCGCTACCTTTTTCTTGAACAGGACAAACCGCTCCGGAATTCTTGCTGGCGGTGTCATTGGAGGCAAAGCTCAGACAGGAAATTTCAAGCTGGATGCACGCTACAACAAAGACGACTTGATTGGTAGATTGCAGGCAATTAATGAAATGCGAAGATGTATTTCACTCACCGGCATGGATGCAAGTGATTGGTTATTGAATGAAGCGCCCAATTTACCCAACACTTCTTTAATTTATCTCGATCCACCTTATTACGTCAAGGGCAGTCTGTTATATCGAAATTTTTATGCTCCAGAAGATCATGCCGCTATTGCCGAAAAAGCCTTGTCAATCAAGACGCCACTTCTTGTGACTTACGACGATGTTCCCGAAATTAGATCGCTCTATTCTAGAGCCGCCTCAGTGAATTTTTCGTTGAAATATTCAACGTACTCTGATAGACCTGATTCGACCGAAGTCATGTTTTATAGCAATATGACTTTGCCGTCAAATCCCCGATTGACGCGAGGCAACTACCTACCGCCAGCAGGATTGAATAAAACAACCAATGTTGTCCCACATGGTGTTTACTAATTGCTTGCTGGTATGGTGTGTGTCCCGGTGTAGCATTTTTTGTAGATTATCAATTTGTAGCATGGTGCCTGGACCTCCAGTCATTGATTTAACGATGGCATGTTGACTGGTAGTAAGCATCTGCCGATTCAGCATCGAGTCTGCACTGGCAGCAACCGATTTGGCAAGCGCATTTTTGTCGGGAATCTGCTGGCTCTTGCGGTAATAGGCATCACTGATTTCAATCAAGGCCCTGAGCAGCATTGAAGCTGCGAAAGGCGTTTCGTCCAAATTCATTTGCCTCAACTCAGCGACAATTGTTCTGGCCTTCACTTCTTTGTCGGGGATCGCAATGCCGGGCGAATTCCTGCCAAACAATTTTTTTCGATCACTTGGTAGCGTTGCTGGCGTAGGCGTAGGTGATGCCGTTTGAGTCGGATTCGAAGTAGGGGCGCTGGTAGCTGATGTCGAGGTGGGTGTTTGTACGCCTTTTATGGGGGACGGCGTTGAACCGTTAGGTTGATATCCTCCCGATGCTGGAATAGGTGTAGATCCGGGTGGGGCGTAGTCAACCAAGCCATGCATGACTCGAACCCGAGTGATGTAATTTGCAGCGTCAGTTGGCGTAAATATGTCTGCGACTCTGACTCTCTCGTACTCAAAATCACTCATGACGGTATTTGCAATCTGCTTTACAACATCTAGTCGTAAGTTCGGCTTGAGCTTGTCGTCGGCATCGATTTCAAAGCCAAGCCGCGCCAGATTTTCCTTGGTGAAAAAACGTTGAAGAGATGAAATCGGAAAATCGTCACTCACATTTATTTCATTATCTTCTGCCCAAAATGCGTACTGGCCTGGCCGCTTGTATTCAGCAGGAAGATCATGCGTGACTAGGTAGACCGTCCGTAAAAAAGCAGACCAATCAAGTTGCCCGATGCCGCCATTGGCGCCTGAGTGACGGAGGATAACTTCGCGGACAATCGCGTCTTCGCTTGTCGAGCTCATCACGTCTATGTGCGTTGGAATGTTCGGCAAATACTGTTGACGGATAGCCTCAAATTTGTCTTTGAGACGCGCATCGGGACTCCAACGTGTTGGGTCGTTCAACAGTTTCAAAGCCGTAATGCGTCGGTTGCCATCGCGCGCTATAAACCTGCCACGTGGCGCGGGCGATACCAGAATGGGCATGGTTGACAAGCCCTTTTCAGCAATATCTTGAGCTAATGCAAGGAGTTGATCCTCTTTGCGAAGTATCCGCTGTATGCAGTCGGGTTGATCTTGCCCGGCACGGATACGTGCATTTTTGATATCCAGATCAATTCTGGATATCGACACATTTCGAACAATCTTAAAATCTTGCCTACTCATATTTCCCCTTTTTTAAATTCTGGTGATGCTGCGATAGATGTCTATCAGTGGTTGGTTGCTCTGACTACGGGAACGTTGAACATCCGTGCCCAGCCATCCAGGCTCTGGCCCTGGAACCTGCCAACACTCAGGTCGCTCGCGTACCACAAGCTGCTGAGATCGAGCTGGACGGTTGGCCGGTACCAGTACGACTGCAACTGTGCCCAGGGCAGCAAGTCTTCGTAGCAAATTGAGATCGTCGCTCGCTGCCCACCGATCTCGACGACTGGTGTCGTCCAGGGGTGGGCAACGTACCCTCCGGGACGCCACATGGCGATGGGCGCGGGAATGCGCCCCGGCAAGACCTTAACCTTGCCGCGCGCCGCGACGACCAGGCCATTGATGAGGTTTTTGTCGGGGTGATCGTTGTCCGAGGCATAGGATGCACCTGCAATCCACGCTACTCCCGAATCGGAAGTTTCAGCGATAGCAGGAGACAGCCAATGCGCGCTACGTGGCCGCCATTGGCCAATAGCCATCTCGGGAAAAACAATCACCCGGGTGCCAGCATCGCGGGTATGTTTGGCCACAACCTGGCTGATGTATTCAGCGCGTTGCAGTGTTTCGAGCTGTTCGCCACGGTAGCGCCCGAAATGGGTGTTGACGGCAATCCAACCGTCCGGCGTCAGTGGCCGCGTCCACAGCATGTTGGCCGTGATCGCCGTTAGCACGAGTATCCAAACACCAGCTGCTCCAGCCTTTGCATGTCTCAAGCCCAGTGATGTCCGATCCGTCAGTTGAACGACCCAGAACGTCAACGCAAGGATCGCGATACCGCCGAGCAGTAGACCCCACCACCCTGTACCAGGAAACCAAAATCCCAGCGCATTGAGCGGAGACACCACTGAAAACCACCCTACAGGTGGGATCACCGTCAAGACAAGGCCCGCAAGCACGCCAAGAGGCCTCAGGTTGCGGTTTTTCATGTGGGGCAGGGCTTGGGTGGCAGCGAGTACTGCCGACCAGCCTAGCCAGGCGCAAACGCCTGCGGCGAAACCTGTTATCGGGTCAAAATCCCAGAATCGGGATATGGCAACGGTCAGGTCGACCGTAGACGCAGCGTAGTACGCCAGCGCCACCCCAAACACCTGGCGGCGGGTTTGACGCCAAGCCAAAGGGGCAATAACAAGGAGCGCCAGCGCCGGATGCGCCCAGCCCTGCCATGACAAAAACCCTATTGATGCGCTTAACACCGCTGCCACCAGCAATGGCAGCATCTGGCTGACACCTGAATGTGGCCAGCGAATCACCCTTCGCATCGCTGCAGTTCTGGAGCTATTCATTCTTACCGTCCCCTGAAATTACACAGTTACATTCTGCATAACCCGCAGCGGCTGTAAAGGCGAAGCCCATAAAAAATCCCCCGAGGCATTGCTGCCTGCGGGAGACTTCAAAGACCCTAGCCTACCAACTGCCTGGCCAGGGCCACCTCTATCGAATCACCATCCTGATTGAGGATGTCCAGTCCGCTGTCCGGCATGTCGCCCGACGTGGACTGCGCGACCGCAATCTTCTTGGCCATCAGCGTCAAGCAGCTGGCCTGCGCGGTCGCTGCATACCCGAAGAACACCACCTTGACCGGTTGGCGCTGGCCAATCCTCCAGCTGCGCCGTGCGGCCTGCTGCAACGTATATACGTTGTAGCCGGTCTGCATGAACGCAATCGTCGGAAAATCCAGCAGATCCAGTCCCGTCTTCACCAGCTCGGGGTTTGTGACGATCACGTCGACCCCGCGCTCGACCTGGTCCGCCAGCCAGTCTTCTCGCTTGCTGGCCTCCACGGTCGACCGTAGAACGGCCGTCTTGAAACCAGCCCTGTCCAACGCGACCTTCAAGCGCGCGGTCGTGTCCCGAGTCGCCGTGTACAGCGTGTAGACCAGGACACGTCGACCTTGCCGGCGCTCCTGTAGACACAAGTCCAGCAGATCCCGTTCTTTAGGCATCAGCTCCAGCTCGCTGTACAGGGCCGGTGCGCTGGCCAGCAAAGTACGTTTGTGCGGATGAAAGACGTTTTCCTCACGGAAAGCGCAGTCTGGCCACGCCAACAGCACATTAAGCACAACGCCCAGCAGGGTGTGGTCACCGGCGAGTAGCGACCTTTTGAGCGCATCACGAAGCACGGTGGCCATTGCGTCGTAAACCTGACGCTGCACCTCATCCATCTGGACTTCCACGAAAACCTCTTGGGAGGTCGGAAGCACGTTGCCGCCAATGTCGCGCAACTTGAGAAATGCCGTGATCGGCACGACATATCGCATGATGCCTTTCGGCCCAAACCCTGGCCCCTTGGCGCTGTGTTTGGTCACAGTATTGCCTCTGGCCGTTCGATGCGCTCTGGCTTGCTCGCCACCGCTGTCTTTGAAGGTGTCGATCATGACGCCGTGTGCACGCATGAACGCCTCTGCACCAGGCCCGATTGATCCCCGCTCGTTGTAGCCAAAGCCGTCTTCGATCATGGAGGCCGGATTCAAGCGGAACAGCAGGTGAAACAGGTCATCCGCATAGCCGCCCATCAGGGTGCCGGTGAGCAATATGGTCTTTTTGACTTGTGAGGCCAAAACGCCCATAGCCTGCCCTTGTGCTGAGCCTTCGTTTTTGTACTCATGGCCCTCGTCCACAACCAACAAGCCGAAGAAGCCCTTGGGCAGGTAGCGTTTGATGAACTCGCTCGGCTGGTAGCCGCCTTGCCCAAAACTCACCTCGTTATTGCCTAGAAACCGCTCCATCCGTTTGGCCTGGCGGTCGCTGAACAGCAAGTCGCCCTCATCGTCCATGAGGTTGATGAAGTTGTGAATGTTGTCACCCAACATGTTGGCCAGCATTTCGTCGCCGAACTGGTTGACCAGGCGTGTTGCCGTACGCTCACCGATGCTGGGAATTTGCCTGAGAGCATCCAGTACCTGGTCACGTTGCGACTTGGCTTGCGCCTTGCCACGCGTTAATGTCCACAAGGGGTCACCGCATGCCTTACAAGACCTACGCTTGCCCTCCAGGAACGCAGCTGCTGCGAACGTCGACAAGGGCTTGCCTTCGTCGTCGTGCACCACGCCACCACAGTTGCTACATGCCACCAGCCTCAGCGCCTGCTTGTCTTCACCTGCAGGTGTGCCCAGCACACGTGTCATGTACGCCGGTACCCAATTGAAACCCATGCGCATGCGTACCCGACCCAGAACGAAAAATTCCGGGTGCTCGGGTGCGCCGCACAAGGCGCGCAGCGCCAACAGCTTTCGAAGGGTATCGGCCCCGTTGAGCACCCACACGCGTGCGTGCGGCACGGTCTGGATGATCTCGCGCCGCCACTTGTAGACCAGGTGGGGCGGTGCGATCACCAGGCAGCGTTGATAGCCCACCTGGTGCAATACGGCAGCGGCCGCAATGGCCATCATGGTTTTGCCGGTACCCATCTCTGCATTGATGACGGCCGCCGGCTGATTGGCTTGCACCAGCAGCTGGCTAACCGCATGAACCACGTCGCGCTGCGCCTCGAAAGGTTTACGCATCAGCTTATCCATCACCACGTTCCAGACAGCATCCTGGTGACCTTGGTAGGTCGGCGGGTTTTGTAGTTGAACGGCCTGCAATAAGCCCTCACCGAAACTCTGTATGAACTCGTTCAAAGGGATGACCTGCCTCGGTTCATCGGCTGTCGGGCAGGCTCCATCAATAGTCGCTGCTTCAGTATCTATAGCTGCCTTCATGAAAACTCCAAAGAATAAAAATGAACGTCTCCCCGAACGGGATGCCCGTTCGGGTGAATAAACAAATGCGACGGTTGTCGCGTTACGGCCAACCCGCAAGCGGGCAGGGCACTTCAGGCCACCGCCGCCAGTTGGACCTGTGAAGGCACCTGAAGCGTCAGCGTCCCTTGCTGAATGAGTCGGCTGACCCGTTCTGCAAAGTCGTCGGTCAGTGCGACCCGGTAAGCCACCACCTTGCCCAGCGGTTCAGAAAACCGTGGGCTGTAGCCGCTAGCCGTACCGCAATGACCCATCTCGAACACCATGTCGCTCCAGATCGCCTCCAGCACCGGCGTTTGCCAGTGCGCAAGCAATGGCACGCTGGCCAATTCACAAACGGCAACCCATATCCGTTCACGCATGACGCGCTCGGTCTCCTGCGAACGCGCCAGGTTGGCAATCAACCAGGCCTGCTTGGCACCTTTATCAGGAGCCCGGATTGACGGTTGAAAGATCCACAAGTGCGTCAGTTCGCCAAACAGTCCCTTGGGCAAACGCCCAGTGACCTTGTCCAGGGCTCCGGGGTCGGTGATGAAGATCGTGTGACTCTGTCCTTGATGCTCGCCATGCCCTTTCAGGCAAAGCTCGCTCAGACCATGGGTGCCTTTGGCCAACTGGATGCGGGCCATCAGTTCCTTGGTGGCTGTATCTCGCCCAAATGCGCTCATAAACACCAGCTGGCTGGCCTCATTGCGCACACAGGCGTCCACGTACACCTCGGGGCATTGTTCGATTTGAAACATGGTGAAAAGCTCCTGTCTGTAATCGTGGAACCACCCCCAGGGGTTGGCCCCACTGGGTTGAAAGCAGCGCTGGCCAGAACGAACCCGGCCAGTGAAATGCTTTGGATGTGCCTGCTACTGAATCGTCACCAACTGCCCGTAGCGAACACCTGGTGTGAAGTCAAACGCACGAATGGTCGGCACAAATTTGTCTGTCAACGTGCGCACCTCGCGCAAATCGCCAGCCTTGTTCCCAACTTCTTCAAAGGTCACCTTCAAGCTTTTATCCTTGAAGGTGTCGCCCTTGACGAGCAGCGTTCGACCGGTCGACGAAGTCACCACGCCTGAAATCTGACCAGCGGCCAGGGCCAACGCCAAGTGCCAGTTGGACAGGTTCCTCAGTGGTGCCCGTGCCCGGCTGACCTGGCCAACAAAGTGCGTTTTGAACTGTGGCCACAACGTGGCACGTTCAATTTTTGCCAGCTCCACCTGCAGCTCGTCTGGGTTGATGCGGCCGGCTACAAAGTGCGGGCTGTCCTTGACTTCCGGCACCTGGTACATCGGATCGCTCCAATGTTCCGGCAGCTCAGAAGGTAGGTCGCCTTGCCCAACGGCAACCAGGCGCTCTGCCAGCTTGCTGTCCAGGCGATCCGCTTTACGTTTGCGTCCAAAAATCACGCACTGCTTGAATTGCTGCTCGGGTGCCATGAATACACGCACATCCTCGTAGCTTTTGGCCACCAGGTGCGCGAATTCCGCATCCAGCGTGTAGCTGGGTACAACAAGTACCAAAACGCCACCAATGGCAAGCCATGGGTGTGCTTTGCGCATAAACACCTTCTCCAGCCTCTGCCGGCCTCCAGCCGCGCCGTCGAGGCCCGCCTGATCGGCAACCAGGTCGCCATACGGCGGGTTGAGAAACAGCAGTCCAAACTGGCGCGGTCGGATGGCCATGTCATGAATGTCGGCGTGCGCCACCATATCGAGCAGCCGCTTGGCATGCCATGCCCGCTCCTGGTGGTACTCAACGCCATAGGCCATCACCGAAGCACCGGACTTTGCAAGGTGACCTTTGAATTCAGCCAGCGCAACACCTTCACCGCAGCAAGGATCCAGGATGGAAACGGCCTGAGCCGTCGTGTCCACGGCTTGCAGGCAAAGCTGCAGGGTAATTTCGTCTGTGGGGTAGTAACCGTTCTTGGCGAAGTTGTGCGCAAGCCGGGGAAACATGAGAGCCATAAAACCTCCGTGAAAAGAGGTAGGACTCCCCTGGCGAGGGGATCCCACCAGGGTTGAAAAAATCAGTCTTCAGTTGTCAGTTGCTATTGGTGGCCAAGTGCCAGCGCTGAGACTTGGAGTCAAAGCGATAACCTCCCGCCTTCAGGCGATCACGTTGCCTTCGAAATTGCTCACGATCCACGGTGGGATCCAGCTCAATGACCGGTGCGCGCTGCGCGAACAGACCGGATAGCTCAACCCCGAAAAGGTCTGAATCATCGGTTGTTGCAACCTCATCGAACACCACAGGTGCCACAGTTGCTTTAGGCTGCCTGGCTTGCTTGATAGGCAAATCAGGTGCTTGTGCCGCTGTCGTGTTTGTGAGCGGTTCGTCCACCGGATCCGGCTCCGACTGTGTGCTGGGCACCAGCTCGGTGGGTTCGCTGCCTTCGTCATGAATCAAAAAACCATCAGGTGCGATTTTGGCAATCAGTTCTGTGAAGAACCCGCCTTTCCAGGGCACGCCTTTGGTAAAAATCCGTTCAACAGCAAAAGAGCCGTGATAGGCCCCCGCCTTGTACTGATCCAGTTCAGCGTCTTTGACCTTGAAATCTCCAATGGAGGTTTGTAGGGTTCCAACGCAGAACACGCCCTTGCGACCGCGAATTTCCTCGACGAGGAGCGTGCCTTCAAAAACATGCATGGTGTTCTCCAAAATGAATGGAGAGCCGCCCCCACGGGAGCTTGCTCCCTAGGGGTGGAATAAGACGCGAAAAAGCGTCAGTGCTTCAGGATCGTCGTCAGTGTGGCTGCAGCGCCAATGATGGTAATCATGGTGATGAAAAACCAGCGTTGCAAATCAGCTTTGACATCAGCCAAACCTGCTTTGAGCTGACCTTCAAGGGCTTTCATCTGCCCTTCCATCCTTGCGGTGTCCGATTTCATCTGACCTTCTAGCCTTGCACCGTCAGCCTTTGTGAAGACTTCGGTGCTCAGTTCCGCTCTTACAGCGTCCAAACCGTTTTGGAACGCTGATTCGGTACGTTTTTCGACTCGACGGGCTGTCTCAGGCTTGACGCCCGCTTCAGTCAGTGCCTCGAAAAGATTGAGATCAATTTGCATGTTGCTCACTAGGATACTCCAGGTTTCAGACAAGTACCCACCCTGCGGGTGGATCCCGTCAGGGTTAAAAAATGATAGCGCTACAGCCTTATTTATCGTGGGCTGAAGCCTGCTGTAGCCAAGGCAGTTTGGATGGCTTCACAGCCGGATTTGATGAGGTAAGCCTCATCGTCGTCTTGTGCGTTCTCGCGAAATTCAGACCAGCCAACGCGTTTGACAAACTGAGCAAGCGCCCAGGCGACATCTGGATGGACTGTTACGGTAATCGTGACATCCGACATAGGTACTCCATGGAGAGACGGGAGCCCACCTGCGGGCAGATCCCGCAGGGTTGAAAAAAGAATGCTCCAGCCTCTTGCGAGGGCCGCCGGTCAGACATCTGGCGATGACTGATCTGGAACCAAACGGCAGGGTGCTGGTTACCCAGCGTTTCAGGTGTTGCCACCTCGAAATTCAAGACTTTTCTGAAGACGCGAGACGCCTGGCACGGGCGCACGTCTTCAGAAAAGCTGCCTGTGAAGGCAACTTGGCCCCTGGGTGGGACATAGATCAAAGGATCGGTTTTTGGGGTGCCGGACACCCAGGTGAGAAGAACGCCGGAATCGGCCTGGCAGTGCCGTTTGTTTGCACTTCCAGGCCGACAGAAGCCAGGTTTTGAATAGGGGCAACGGTTCTTGACGACGTTGCGGGAGAGAGTTACGGGCTTACTTTGTCCAGAGACATGGAGTAACGCTGACCGAAGTCAGGTGAGTTTGTTTCCCCAGGCGTTGACAGGGAGCTGCCGCGCTTAACGAGAACGCCCTGCATGACCTAAGTCACGGCTGCCAGTCAATTAAGACTCAGAACCTAACAGCTATTTGGTTGCTGGTTGCCCAGCGGGTTGCTGCCGAAGCAGCGGTGCAGGTTCGAGCAGAGTGAACCTACAAGCCTCCAAAGAGCGGTTAGTGTAAAACACTTTGAGGAGCCCACTGCTGGCGCAGCGGGCGGGTCAAAGGGCTCTTGCCTAGTCAGGATTCGTTTTTGTTCTGCCGCTCTTTGTCCATCTCGCGCTTTTGCTCAAGAAGTCCCATGCAAGCCGAAAAAACTGCAACTCCAATTGTGAGTCCCATCAAGATCAGGAAATCGGTGTTCATGATTTACGTCCTTTTGAAATAGGCATGATGCCAGTTGCCCACAAAATATTGATTTTCATGGGTATTGTTTCTGCGTCCATTCGCCGTTGGCCAAGGCCGCAACTGCTTTCTCACGAGTACGAAAATACTCGTTCGATTCGCGACTACAGGGACCTTCATCGCTGAAAGTTCCAATGTAAAACCCGGCCCCGGATCCGTAGACCCCGAGCTCAAGCTCTTTGTCGCAATAGGTTTTGGCAAGTAAGCCAAATTGTTTTTCCAAAGTCATGACGTTCTCCTAAATAAAATGAGGAACATCACTGCCCAACGGGCAGTGAATCCCGTTGGGTTGGAAATGAAAAGAATCAGTAAATCAAGCAGTCAGACGCAAGCCTTCAAAGACTGAAATGAATTCCAGGCTTCATTGCATGCACCCCGGTGATATGCCAAAATGTCCTCTGAAACTTTTGATCGTTCCATGATAGAAAGTGTTTGGCGAGCAATACGCAAGCGCATTGCTGATGTCAATAGAAGTGAATTCACCAATTCCATTTCCCGGATTGACGAATTCGTATTTATCGAGTTACTCATGGATATCCCGAAAAACGGGTATCACTCCAGCGGGAATGAAACCCCAGTGGATTAAATGAAATACACAACCCCGACCTGAAGATCAGGTGGGGAGTGTTTCAAGACATTAGCCTTCAGTACCGTTCGCAGCGACACCGTCCTGCTGTTCGGCAGAAGCGGGAATCTTGCGCTCATATACATTGATCCAACCGGTTTGGTCAGATCCCGTACCTGTCTTTTTGACCCACGCAGCATAAATCTGCAGGAGTCGGCCTTTGAGCATCGTTCCAGTTTGACCAGCTTTTTCACCAGTCGAATACCGGAACGAATCGATGTAGAAGTCACCAATTTTGAACTGGACCATGACCCGGAAGTCACGGTTGTTCGCGTGGGATTCAATCAACTTGAGAATCTCTTGAGTTTCAGCCGTAACGGCCTTGACGTCGAAGGGAACGTAGTTGAGGGGCGTATCGCTGTCTTTTTCACCATGCATGGCACGGATCGTTGCTGACATGAAGGGCTTGCCCTTGCGGACTGCCACTTCCCGAACGCGAGAGATGTAACCCAACCCAGAGGTGTGCAGGTTAATGTAGTTGTTGGAAGTCGAAGAGGATTTATCAGACATGGAAGTTCTACCTTAAAAAAGAAAAGGGAACTCCATTACCCGTGGGGAATAGGAATTCCCCGGTGGGTTGAAAAACAAGAACGCTCCAACATCTTTCGATGTACCGCCAGTGTCACCTTCTTGCGAAGGTGAGGGACTTGGAACCAAACGGTGGCAGGTTGCTGGTTGCCCAGCGGACTTGGATGCTGATTACTCAGCGGGACAAGAAACTAAATATTCGCATACAAATCGCGAATGTGTCAAGTAAATTCGCGTTCGAATCACTTGGCTTGATATACTCGCGTTGTGACCATGGTCACCGCGCTTCACCTCCCTGAGCGTGACCTCAATGCTAAAGCAGCAACGAGGTTTACCCACCCGGCCTTGTGCCGGGTTTTTTTTGCCTAGTCGTAGGTCACTGATGCCGGGAATCCATGGCAAGCTTTCCAGTCATGGCTTAAAACACCTGCAGGCATGGGTCTCAGCTCGCTGATATGTATGCGATGCGCAGCTGTGGTGATCCACGTCACGCACATCAGCTCATCAATATCATCAACCGAATTCAATTCTTCTTCTGAAAGCTCTTCTGGCCGTTTTGATACCTTTGTCTGAAAATCAACCACGCACCAATTTCCAAAGCGTTTGCGCATGAAACCCTGGCCGTGGGTTGGATGCAGGACATAGGAGTTTTCAGCGCAATAGCGCGATGCAAACGCGGCAGTAGCGTTCACAACGTTGCCAGATACTGTCACGAGTCGCTGGGGGGAGGATAAAGATATGGGATGCATGTCGCGTCCTGTTAACCGAGATTGCTGGGTTGAGGTGGAACTGCAACCAGTAAGTTTGCAGGCCAAGGACGCGTCCTTGATCGCGAAGAACGGTCAGTTTACGACAACTCGGACGGCCCGACCAGCGATGACATCGCCAGGACTGCTTGCAGACGTTGCCGCACGTCCGCCTTGACGTAGATGCCGGTGGTCGCAATGGAGGCGTGGCCAAGCAATTGCTGCGCAACCGGTAGATCGTTGCCTGATGCGGCCAACACCTGGTGCGCGAACGTATGTCGAAGCCAGTGAACCGACGCTTGCGAAAAATCACTCAACCCTTCTCCTCCACCCTGCTTGGCCATCTGCCTGAAAAACTGCTTGATGAGCGAATAGACCCCTGCCACAGACAGGCTGCCATCAGTGGTCGCCCCCATCGACCAGTGGGAACTGCGCAATGATGAGATCAGGGGGATTTCATCTTCGGGAACATCTCGCACAGTACCCAGAGCGACCAGCTGAAGCCGATCATCACGATGCCGCCTTAGGGCCTCGACCGCTTGCGGCCGCAACGGCACCACACGTTCCTTCATACCCTTGCCAAGAACCGTCAAACCAAAGTGCTCAGACACATCACCATCAATGCGCAGTGGCTTGAGATGCCCCCATCGCAAGTTCACCAGCTCTTCTCGCCGTAGGCCAGCGCTGAGCAGTAGATGAAGAACTGCAACCATGCGACGTTGATGGGCGCCGGCCGGCAGTGCGGCTGCAGCCGCCCAAATAGCTTGTAGATCGGCATTGGTGAAAGACCGGCTGACATCCAGCTGCACAGCACCTGAGCGCCGAGGCTGCAGTCGGGCAAACGGGTTGGCCACCAGATAGTTGGTTGCCACCAGAAAACCATACAGGTTGTTGACTGCCGCTAACGCCCTCGCTGCACTTCGCGCAGACAGGCCATGCCGCAGTGGCCTCCAGTCTTCATCTGTTTTACGGCAGGGCAGGGCGTTGACCCAGTGGGCGGGAGGATCCGTGAGAAACATCAGCCAATGCCCTGCATCGACTGCGTCGATGGACGATAGGCCCTTGCCCCGCTCGCGTGCGGCCCAGACCAGCAACCGCTCGACCTCTCGACGGTAGGCCTCGACCGTATGTGCGGACTTCGTGGCCAGCGTGCCCAGCCATCCTTGCAGAGCCTGGCCGTCACTCGTAGCACCCATCGTATTCACGCCGCTACAAAAGGTTCCACTAACTACTGCCACAGTTTCACGCACTGGTGAGAGCGGAACAGGTGCTGAACCAGTTGATTGCAAACCAGCTCGCACTCGCCCAGACAGCTGCATTTGCAAATGCGATTCATGAGCTGCCAGCCACTGCACCAGGCGCGTAGCGCGCACCCGCCCCAACCGTTTGAAACCCCGATGCCACAGTCGACCACGGCTGTTGATGAACGTGATGCAGTCACCCAGGGATAGAACACCAACCGCACGAAAAGACCCGCACAGCTCTGCACAAAACCAATTCGCCACCGCATCATGCTGGCGCGGAATGCGCGCCGCTTTGAGCTGCAACCAATGCAAAGCTCTGATCTTCGCTTCCCGCTGACGTACCTTGTCAGGCAAGCTGCCATGCTTGATTTCAAACAAGTCCATCAACTCCCGTTCTCCATAGACATCGGTGTCATAGCGTTCAACGAACGCATCTAGGGAAGGCATCTTTTCATTCGAGATGCTATTGGCCAACAGCGCTTTTCGTGCGCCGTTGGCCGAGTCAACATCCGCCAAGCTTTTGAGCTGGGCTATTGCGGTTCCCATCAGCTGCTCAAAAAGAGCACGCGCTGCGTGTGGATCCTCGGCCCCCTCGGGCAGGTACAGGCGGGCAGCTCGTGCCGCATCAACACCTTCAATCACCGCCCGCATAAACGCGAAATCATGCAGTTTGAGGTTCTGCACCAACACAACCTGTTCCCGGCTTCCGGCGGGCCTGCCTCCTGCAGGGTTGGTCTGACAGGACTGTGGAATGAGAGGTAAAACCATTCGAATCAACAGAAAAGTGGTATTTTCGAATCTAAAACGGAATATCGTCATCCATATCGTCAAACCCGGTCGACGACTTGGCCGGTGCTTGCCGAGCGTTCTGAGCTGGGGCCATCGGTCGTGATGCAGCAGCTGGTGGGCGACGAGGCGAGCCAACGCCATCTTCATCGCCGCCTTGGCGGTTACCCAGCAATTGCATTTCCATCGCTACGATGTCGCAGGTGTTTTGCTCAAACCCGTCTTTATTGGTGAATTTGCCGTACTTCAAACGGCCTTCAATATAAACAGGGTTACCCTTCTTTAGATACTCGCCTACGATTTCTGCGAGCCGATCAAAGAATGTCACGCGGTGCCACTCGGTGGTTTCAATACTTTCGCCGGTATTCTTGTCTTTGCGCCGAGTGGTGGTGGCCACGCTCACATTGGCTACCGCCTGGCCCGATGGCAAGTAGCGCAATTCGGGGTCACGTCCGCAATTGCCCATCAAAATGACTTTGTTCACTGATGCCATGGTGATACTCCTGATTTACTAAGCTATTGGCTGCAGCACAAGCCGAGATGCACCCAAGTGACACCGTCATAACTATTCTTATGACGGTTACAAACAACCTCCGGTTTTCGGGGGTCTGAAAAGTACGAGGTGTGTTTCATTGGGTTTTTCCCTGGGAAATAGCAAAAAAAACGATAGGATTTCCTTCCAACTTCACCGGAATCCAAGATATGAAAGTGCAACCTTGCCCCGTTTGATCGACAGACCTCTCACCAGACGCGGATAGGTGTCCAATCTGCAGACGTCGAAATCCGTTTAACATTTTGATAAAAGCCAAGAGGTGGAACTTGCTGAGCTGGGCAGTATGGGTAGCCTTCACCTTCGGTGCCGTGTCATGACATGAGACAAAACAGCCTCTTCAACAATATCAGCAAGCGCTAGTAAATCAGCGTACATACGCGTCCCGAAGAATGGCAATACACTCCAAACAGATTTAACCTGTCTATCCCATTGAGGGGAATGCAGTGTAAAAACCAGGTCATACTCGCCATTGAATTGACCATCAACCATCCACAAGGTCGAAAGTCGTTGTTCGCCACGCATATTACTTTGTCTCAAAAGTTTTTCGATAGCAGAAGCAACTTCAATTGTTGCCCTGAAATACACATAAGGGGAAACAGCAACAGCTGGATGACCCTGGCAGGATGCAATAGTTTGAATCTCGCCACTTGCATTCATACGTTCAACCAGCGGTCTAATTCTCGGTTCAACATGTCTGTTGAGGTCGAGATCATCAACATTTATGCATTTTATTTGATATCGGTTTTTCACATCGATTTACCTTCCCCGGAATGCAACGTAAAAGCCTGCCAGCAGCGATCCAGTCGTCAATGTCAATATAAGATACGTTTCGCTTCTTAAATAAATTACCCAGTCATCAAAGGTTACCGTCCCGTGAATCATCAAAGGTCCAAATGCACAAAGGCTTCCAGCCAGAATAATCAGAAAAACTGATGTTCCAATAATGTGAATAATCAACGTTAAATATCTAATAAAGACCTCAAACACATCGGACATTTGATTTATAAAGTTACGGCTTAATTTATATTGCATGGAATTTCCAAGTAATGTTGAATAAGGGATTCGACTATGAAGCTTCTGTGTTGCGACAATCGGGAAATCCACTGCACCCATAAAAAGCACCACGAGCACCGCTACGCAGTCGCATTGGCTTCCCACAGCTACAGACTTTTTCACCTGCCCCGGTCGTCAAATCAAGCTTGCCAGGAAGACCTCCACCAGGCGAACGCAGTTGCGGTGATGCAGGTATGGCTTCGCGCCCATTCAAGCGCTCTGGCGTTGATCTAGGCGGTTGGGCCACTGCTGGACTGCGCAAAGGAATGTTTGTGGTGGACGATTCACGCGCCTGGCGCGCAGCTGGTTTGCCCCCAAAGTCCGGAAGGGTCTGCCGACAATCCGGGTAACCTGTACATCCCCAGAAAAGACCTGCAGACCCAGTGCGCTGCCGCATCGGCCGCTTGCATAGCTCGCATGCGTAAACCGGCCCGGTAGGCTGGGCTTGAGCGGAAGCCTGGGATAGCAGTGCCGTGCGTGCAGGCCGAGATGCCGCTTGCGAACGAATCTTGTCAATCAACTGTCTCAGCCAATCCCCGAGATCACGCTCAAACTGCACCAGGTCAGCCTTGCCCGCCTCGATCTGCATCAACTGGTCTTCCCACTGCGCCGTCATCACCGGATCGGCTAACTCCGGCGCCATCTTCTCAATGATGTCGATCAGCGAATTGCCTTTGTCCGTTGGAACGATCTGCCGCTTGTTGTTTGCGATGTAGTCCCGCTTGAAAAGACCTTCAACGATTCCCGCGCGGGTCGCTCCAGTGCCAATGCCGGCCTTTTCCTTGGTCTGCATGATCTTCTTCAACCGTGGGTCGTCGATGATCTTGTCCACCGACTCCATAGCTGCCAGCAAGGTGCCTTCGGTGAAGCGCTTGGGAGGCTTGGTTTTGGTGACTACCGTCTCAGCACGGCGGTTGATGCACTGGTCGCCCAACTTTACGGGTGGCAACACCACCTCGGGCTCCACAACCTCACCAGCTTTGGACTTTATAGCGGCAGAAGCCGTCGCCTTTACCTCGTCGCCCTCCATGCCTTCGTTGACCCGTTTCCATCCCTGGGAAGTTGGCATCTTGCCCGTCTTGTCGAAGGTTTCTCCTTCGCACAGCACCTCGATCACAGTCTTGTTAAACAGAAAATCCCCGAGAAACTGTGCCAGGTAGCGCCTACGCACCAGGTCATAAACTAAGCGCTCAACCTGCGTCATATCGTTCAGCCGAACCCCGAGATTACCGGTTGGAACAATCGCATGGTGCGCAGTAACTTTTTTGTCGTTGAACGCCCGACCTGGCTTGCCAAGGCTCGCCAGCCCCACCAATTTGGCCATCCTTGGGTCAACCTTGACCAGGGCATTCAGAACACCAGGCACGTCGCCAAACATCGAGACTGGCAAGTACTCACAGTCTGTGCGCGGATATGTCGTCGCTTTGTGCTTTTCATAAAGCGCCTGACAAGCATCCAAAACCGCCTGAACCTTGAGCCCAAAACGAGCCGACGCTTCCTGCTGCAGGCTATCCAGGCTGTAGGGCAGGGGAGCCAGCTCGCGCTCAGGCGTGGTGGTCACTTTCGTTAATCGACCCGACTTGAGGGCAATCTTCTGTGCCACCGACTCTACAAACGCCTTGTCTACACAATTCCCATCGGCATCCAGCTTCCCCACAGGAACACGCCAATTCATAGGCACCGTGGTGCCCTGCATCTCGAAACTGACAGCCAGAACGTAATGCGTTTTTGGCTTGAAATTCAGAATCAACCGTTCCCGACGAACCACCAACGCCAGCACCGGCGTCTGCACCCGGCCGCAATGCAATACACCATCACGGCCACCCGCTCCGAAAGCGCTGGTCAAGGCCATGGTCATGTTCATCCCGGTGAGCCAATCAGCGCGTGCCCGTCCCATCCCCGAGAAGTACATAGGCAAGGTTTTTTCACTTGGGAGCAAGGCAGCTAGCGCCTTTTTCACAGAGGCCGAATCCAGCGCCCCCAGCCACAACCTGCGTACTGGCCCCCGGTAACCTAGATGGTCCAGCATCGACCGCGCAATCACCTCACCCTCGCGATCAGCATCAGTCGCAATCACCACCTCGGTAGCCTGTTTCAGCGCAACTTGCACCGACTTGAACTGATCGGCTGTAGAGGCCTTCACATCCATATGCCACTTGTCTGGACACACTGGCAACAGCCGCAAATCCCACGACCGCAGATTCGGGTTGTAGTGCTCAGGCTTGGCCTGCTCCAGCAAATGCCCGATGCACCAGGTCACCACCACCCCAGGGCCAGTCATGCAGCCGCGCCCGGCCTGCCTGGCCCCCACGTGCGGTGCGATGTCCTTTCCCTGGGATGGCTTCTCGCAGAGAAAATTCTCATTGCACCGCTCCAGCCGCTTGAAGTGTCAACAAGCCGCACAGCTTGCAATCGAGCTTCATGATGAGGTAGAGCGTCAGCTGATTAGTCATAACGCTCAGTCAATTTGATTCTGACAATGTCAAGGGCACGTAATTCAAGCAATCCTTGTTTGGCACTCAAGTCAAAACTGATCCCCCGCTCGCTCAGATCCTTTCCACATTGATCGATTGCCGCCTCTATTGCATTCGAATAGCAGTCAATCGCAAGTGACTTATCAATGCGGCCGTTATTCGCCACCACAGTCAATGCCGTCACACGATTCACATCCCTGGGATTTAAATCACCAGCAGCGACTTCACTCATGATCGGCCCCTTCCTGCGCAGGCACCGCATCCCGCTTAGGCCGCATCGTGATGGCCACAACCCGGTTGGGAAGCAATGCCACCCGGTGCGCCGCACACCGCAGCTCATGACGCTCCTTCTGACCCGTTTCAGCAGCAGCCTCGCTGGGTACATAGTGGTTCAAGTGCAAATCACCTGACACCACAACACGCATGCCCTTGCGGTAGACAGCAGCCACCGCATCCCCGAGAACCTCATTCCAAATCGTCACTGCCACAGGACTGGACTTCTCGTTGTCCTGCACCAGGCTGTCCCCGTCCCCTGTCCACACGTCACTCATCATCCGAAATGTCGTGATTCGAACCTCGTCACCTGAAACCCTCACGGATCTCTGAGACGGGTTTTCCAGCATGTTGCCGGTTACGCTTGCTTCAATCGCCATGACTTACCTTCCAAAGTTTGAACATCACCACAAACTTGGCCCGCCTTGCGACAGACCCCACGAACCTCCCAAGGCCTATCCCTGGGAAGAAAAATCAAAAGCCGCAGGAAACGTCGAGCCTCCCTCATCACCCGAATGACTGCCATCACCGTCAATTGCGCCTGCAACTGCACCAGACGCAGCATCCCGGCGTGAGCCCCGCAATCCCAGGTAACGCTCAATCCAGGTGATCTGCGATTGCAGAAGGATGTCCAACAGGTTCACCTCTTCAACCCGGCGATTCATGGCCTCGTAGTGGCGAACAACAGCCACGGGTAACACCGAAAGCACCGGGGTCAAATCCGCCCACTTCACATGCCGATAAACACCCACTGATTTCAGGCGCCAGCGCAACCGCCAGTTGCCGATGGGCTCACCAGCGCCTCGCGCAAGATGACGCTGCAAATACAGCGGTGAGCTACTAACCCGTGAACTGCGCTCCAGCTCATCCATTTCCTTGTGCAGCAACATCTGCTCGGCCAACAGCTCGTCCCGAATGCGCCGAAACTGCGCACGCCCAGTGATCTGAGAAAGTCGTCCAACAGTGACCTGGCTCACACTGCCCATGCACCACCCCCGCAACCACCTGGCCATCTGGCCCTCACAAGCTCGGCATGCGACACACCACCTTCATGCGCCATCCGCAGTGAGCGCGCAGCGCTCTCACGTGCCGCTGCATCCCTGGGAACCTGAGCCAGGTTCTTCGAACCCCTTACCCTTAAAGGCCTTTGTTGTCCACCGTGATGTGACAAACGCAAACCAGCACAAAACAATGCTGCGCATTGCCCATGTGACAAACACCGATCCCGAGGATCGACAACAAATCCATGCAAAATAGGCGGTGAGAAGCAAGTTGCAAACAGTCGTTGGCAACGCGATTGATCTGATGGAGAAACGTGCCACTCGGTGCATGAGCTGCGACCGTTAGTCAAAACAGCAGCCCACTTAGGCTGGGGGCGCGACAAAGAACTGCAAACCCAACCTTTCCGCTGCGTAAGCAGCACACTCCGGTCTACCCGTTGACTGCGGGTAGCCACCAGACCTAACGCTTCCTGCTCCTCACCTAAACAAAACATGGTCAAGTACCGACCACGGTGAAACCAGCGCCAGCGACACCTAAGCCCGGCACCAGTCCACTGACCCGAGACAAACGATCCTCAAGATGCATCCAGTTCAGCTGGAACCGCTTGGCAGCGGAACGCGGCACCTTCCACTGATCCAACAGGCCCTGGTCTGTCAAGGACTGCATGGCGCGCTGAACTGCCCGCTCGTTTTCAATGAAATTGCCGTATGTCTGCTGGTAGTGCACCGCTGTCCTGCTCAGCATTTCCTCCAACCCGTGCGTCCGGTGGAACGCGACCGCATCCCAGAGAACAGTAGCTTCCACTGCATGGCCACCGCACACCGCCAGCAATTTCACAAACAAAACAGCGTCCAGCGGCTGCTCTGTGAACGCTTCCCAGGTCATCGCTACGCGTGCTGTTGCCTGCCCACCGACCACCGCCGACAAGCTGACCACGTTGGTGGTAGCGTCATCGCCAGGATTGTTCGTTTGATCTGATTTTTCGCTTGTCATGCTCATCCTTCTGGTTCAGTTTGTTAAATCGTTATTGCGGGATCGGCTGTTCGCAAACGCGCTAGTCCACCAAGGCCTGCACCGCCTGCACGTCCAGTGCTTTGTGTGCCTCGGGTTCTGAACCAAGGGTCAATGCAATCTGCTGCAAAACAACCAGCTCCTGCGAACTCAAGCGCTCAGCATTCAGCGAATGCCGTGGTGTTCGTGTTCTGGTAAAAACATCCTGGGGAAGGACACCGATCAGCTGCTTGGCTGCGGCTACCCGCTTGCTGGCCAGCTCATCTGCCTGAGGCAGAAAGTCCGACCGGGACAACCCGCGCATGTTGTCGTTGAGCAAAATGCGGCTGGCAGAAATCGCTGCCTCAAACATGCTTCGGCACTCCCGCTTGATGCGAGTGAGCGTGTCGTGAACCTCAGCCTTCGTTGCCAGATCCCGACGCTCAGCGGACTTCACAACTCGCACGCAGTGGTCGTAGGCTGCAATAACGCCGCTCACCGAGTACCCGTACGGTGAGTGGTAGCCCAAGCTCACATCCTGCGTTTTCTTGGCTGCTAACACCCCGTAGTTCAACCCCCTACGTCGCGCGTCGTCGAGCAGGCGCATATGGTTGGCCTCTACCTTGTCGATCAAACGCTTGATCCCGGCGATGCGGCTGTCTGTCTCACAAAGCGTCCAGTCCGCATACGGGTTGTTGTGTGCTGAAAGCAAAAACAACTGGCGCAGCGCAGTCGCAGCCCTTCGCCCACCTGGCACACCGAACTTGTACTGAGAGCCTGGCTCAGGTGATACCCCCATAAAAAGACGCATCGCCTCAAGCGTATGCAGCGTCATCGAATCCTCGGTATCGCTTTGCAGGCTGCCCATCAACCCAATCTTGCGGGCTTGCTCAATCGGAACGTCGGTGTTGGCTTTGAAGCTGGCCTGATGCGCAATTTGCAAGGCATCCCACTGCTTCAAACGATCTGTGAACACCTCATATCGGGGATACAGCGGATCTGCTGAATCAATGTCATCGCCTGACAGTAACTGCGCCAGCACCTGCTGCTCTGCGTCAAGGTCATACCCGTCAGCAAATACCCGCCTCACGGTTGCAGGTACTGAGTCAGCCTTCCCTGGGATTGCTGAATGCATCAAACCCGACGTGGCACCCACCTCAACTGGTGACGATGGCTGCGCCACTGCGGTTGATTTCACGTTCAGATTACGTCGGGTTGCCATAGGCGAGCTCCTGGTTTTTGGTGGGTCATGGGAAATTTGATTTCTTGGGAACAAGGCTGCCGGCGATTTCCTGGCGCAACGCCATAAGCCTCGCCTTGATGTCCTGCGGTGGAGGGGAGGTCCGATCAACCGTCTCGGGCAGCTGAACTGTGCGTACGCGATCCCGCAACGCCTGTTCTGCATTCCTGCGGGCAGCGCTCACTGATGCAGCCACTTCCAAAACAATCCCGCCGACTGTTTCAGCTTCACGGTCAATGAGGTTTCTCAGGTAGGCCAAAGGTCTTTTGACTTTTCCCTGTGCCAGGTTGCCCGCCAACTCATCGAGCAACATTTGCTGTCGATTGCTTTTGTGACCGGCACCTGGAATTAATTGCCGATCAAAAAGCAATGAAGCTGATTTGCGGTCTTCAGCGCTGAAGCCGTCAGGCCAGATCAGGAGCGCTGGAATACCGTGCCCACCGCTGACGTAATCGGTTTCTCGAACATCTCGAACGGTTTGACGAATTTCATCATCGTCATCAACCACCACCACCACCGGACGTTTCTCCGGGATGACTTTCAAAGACCGCCGAGGTCGATTGATCGTCGGTGGCCCTGTAGTTGTGGTTGTAGTTAAGTCTGTAGTCAATATCCCCGCGCGCGCATGTAGAGGTGCTGAAAGTCGCCTACTGAACTGCTGTAAGTTACCGGGGATGGTGCTGAAAGTGACCAACTGAGGTGCTGAAACTCTCCTACTGGACTGCTGAAATGGCCTTGCTGGATTTGACGAAAGGGTAAATCCGGACGGATTTAGGGCACGTGAAGAAGGCGAGGGCGGTGAGTCAACATGCCTACGACAATTTGTCGCCAGACCATCCCGCGGGATGTATTGGCGACGTTTTGTCGTAGATGACGGCGACAGTTTGTCGTCAAACATCCCTGGGATTTCTGACGACGTTTTGTCGCCATTGTTACCGGGCAACTTTGACGACAAATTGTCGCGAGGATTTTCACTAGGACAAATTGTCGCCACACTATCCCGCGGGATAGTCTGACGACAATCTGTCGTAACAGATTCAGTCGGACGTTTTGTCCCAGTTTTATCAGTCAACCCGACTCGCTGTGCCAGCGCGCTCAACAGCCCAAGTGATGAACCAGCTTTGCCGTCCTGGTTCTTCACTTGGGAAACCAGCTTCTCAGTGCTCACCAGGGCCAGTTTCTCTCCCAGCGCATTGATGTTCAACCTCGCAAACAGTCGCTTCTTCGGGTAGGTTTGAATAGCTTCTTCAAGCAATCCTAATTGGCATAATTCTTGCTTTGATCGCCTAATCTGGCCAACTCTTAAACCTGTCTCAGTTTCCCACTGGTCGGCTTTGAGGCTGAACCAGTTTTGCTCCCATTGGCCGGTGATGGGTGTGTCACCTCGTTTGAGTGCTTTGTTTGTGCGCTCCAGGTTGGCTTCGTTGATGGATTTCTGAACCATCAGGGCTTTGGTGGCAAAGATGGCCACTGGCACCGATCCAAGTGCCTGAATAAAGACGCTGTAGAAGGCCATGCTGCGGCCCAGCAGGGCGCGGATGTGCTGTTCATTGGAGCGCAGGTCAAACAGCGTCCATTGGACGGGTTCGCTGCGCAGGAGGTTGGCCAGCGCCATGCCGAGCGCTGGCGGGTTGACCCTGAAGCACAAGCGGGCAGGGGAGCCGTACAAATGCTGCTGAATCAGACCGCCGTCCACCAGTCGTGCACGTGCTGTTTCCTGCTCTTTGCGAGAAAGCCCTGTCTCCAGGCTCCATTGCTCGCGTGTCTTGAAGATCCAGCCCTGGTTTTTGTCGACATCAACCCCAACTCTCGTCCAGTACAGCAACTGGCTGATGAGCAGGCCCGCCTTGACATCACCGGCCACACGGGCCAGGTTGATGTTGAATGCAATCGGGCGGTGACCAGCCAGGCTGCGCGCCAGGTCGGCGACTGCCTGCTGCGCAGGGTTTGTGAAGACAGGTTCAGCTTTTGCCGTCGAAGTAGGCGGCACCCGCCCACCAGTGCCTAGACGGCGCTGAGGGCTTGTGGGGGTGGCTGAGGGCAACTGCATGTCAGTGCGTGACTGGGCTCGCAACGGCCACGCCAAGGGCGCGCGGGCGCTTCTTGGTCAGGGCCAGCAAACACCTGGTGATTTCGTTGTAGTCCACCCGGATTTCGAACTGGGCCGGGTAGCCGGTGCGGCGCTCGTGTAGAAGCTGGAGGTCACGTAGCACACGTCGCGCGGTGGATTGCTCTTTGCGGGTCAGGCCTGTCAGTGCCTGCCAGGTGTCTGCAGAGGCGGCGTACCAGCCATCAGGTGAGCTGACTCGGTTCTCCTGATCCTGCATGCAGGCTGAGAGCAACAAAGCTGCTGTGGCTGATCCGGTGATGTCCACAAACACCCGCTGGAATGCGATGGGTGGCGCGGCCACCAGCATTGCCAAGTCACCTTGCTCAATGGCTGCCAGGAAGTCTTCCTGCAGGTTGTTGAAGGTGGGTGCGTCCATTTCAAGTGTTTGCATGATTTGCTCCCTGAACCCACACATCTTCTTCAGCCAAGTACTCGTATTGGGGTACAGCCTGATCGCGAATGGCAACGTCATAGCGAACGACATAGCCCTTACGCTCAGTCACGTAACCATGCTTCATCAATAAGTTCAGCATGGCCTGTACATGCTCCAGCGACCATGTCGGCGACCACAGGTGACAAAGCTGAAGGGCGGTCAAGCCGGGGTCGTTGCATAGCGACTTGAAGAGCATCCGGGCCTCGATGTTCAGATCGTTCATGTCGTCACCTGACTGGCATCGGTGATGAGCGCCTGGTACAGCACGGACAGCGGCTGATTGGGGAAACGCTCTGCGAGCGTGATCCACTGATCCACTTCACGAACGTAGGTCTTCTTCAGCTGGGCCCAGCTGCGCCAGATTTCCACCAGCTCGTGGTCTTGAATGCGCTTGTTCTTCACCGGTGGCCCGACCACCCCCAGCTCCAGCCGTAGGCGGGTGACTTCAGCCTTGCCTGTGTCGAACAGGCGGCGGAGCAAGGGGTAGTGCGCCTGGCGGCGGATGCAGTAGTGCAGGGCGGTGGTTTGCCAACGCTTTTCTTCCTGGTGGTCGGCAAAGACCTTCAATGGCTCCACGTTGACCCATACCGCCAGGCGGTTGGATACATGGGCATCGGAGTCTTCGCCACCTTTGGACTGGAGAACATTTTTTAGATCGTCAGGAATGCTCAGCTGGTCGGCCTGCGCCAGCAGCTCGACGGCTACCAGTCTCGCGATTGCCGGCGATGACACGCGATGCCATGCACTTGGTTTTGCAACTGCATTGGTCAGGGTGGGAGGGTTCATTCCTCACCCCCTTCATCCTGGTCAATGTTCGGTCGCAGCAGATTGATCTGACGCGCCGTGCCAAACAGCCTCATCGCATCGAACGCCAGTGGGTTCGTGGGGTGCGTCAGCAGGCCAACCAGAAAGCTGGCATCGAGCAGCGTTTCCTGCCCCAGGCAGGTCGACACAGCACTGCGCCACTTTTGTTCGTCTTCAAAGGCTGCGCGATAACCGTCGGGGCCCGTGTCTGGAAGCATAGGGTTGCCGTCTGGACCGACTGAACCCAGCAGGGTTTCGATGTCCTCATTGAGCTGGCCACTCAGGTTGGCCAGGAACCACCAGGCTTGCACGGCCAGGTCATGACGGGTATCACCCATCACGCCTGGCTGCGGTAGCTCCATGAAGAAGCCATAGGGCATGTATGGCGCATCCGAGATGAGCTGTGCAATGCCAGCAATGTCAGCGAACTGGATCACCAGTGCCCGCATGCTGTGCAATGCCACACCCAGCGAATCCATGCCCTTCATTTCGGTCTGTTGACTGCCAGCTAGAACATCCTCAGCCGCAGAGTCAACGAAGCCAGCTTTGGACAGGGGTGCCCTGGGCACCAGGCCAGAAGCCACCATGAGGCCGTCAGGGACGGCTGTGCGTGACATGGTCACAGGGAAGTCCCGCTCATCCAGCGCCGGATCCGGAGTGTTGTCGGTGGCGCTTGATTCGGTGAACTCGAACTTTTCTTCGCCCACCATGGCAATCTGTGAAGGTACAGCCTGCGCTAGGTTGTCCAATGGGTCGGGTTCACCCGGGTTGTAAGGCGCAATCGAATGCACGGGGGCGATCAGTTCGTCTAGGGGCGCATCGCGATTGATCTTGAGTACCGCCAGCATTCCCAGGAGCTGGTCTACCGGATAGCCTAGCTCCTGGGCGGCATGCTGGTGCAGGTGGTCGTTAAGCCCGTGTGCTTCATAGGACTCGACTTTGAACAAGCTAACCCACAGACTGTAAGCCGGTGTGAAGGTGGCTTCGGTCTGGCCAGGGTGCTTGGCCCACAGGGCCTGGAGGAGAGTGAAAGCTGGGCGCAGGACGTTGCGGATGTCGTTGCGGCCGATGAGGCTTTTTGCGGTGTCCGGCAGGGACGCGAAGTGTTTAACGGCAAATTGATAGTCCTGCACCATGATTTCTGATGCGGAAAATCCTTGCTCTTTCAACCAAACACCGAAATCCCGCGTCGTCAGAGTCAACTGGCGACTTTTCTCCAGCTCAGCCTTCATACCCATGAACCCGTTCGCCGTGTCCCAAAACGTCATGTCCGAGCGCTGCAAGTTCTCGGTGAGGTGGCCGACGTGCAGGTCAACCTCACTCTTGTACTTACCAACCAGGAAGTCTGCGTACTTGAAGCGTTCCGCGTCGGGAGAGTCTTCTTTAGCCAGCAGCTGCAGGGCCTGCAGGCGCGTGCAGCCGCCTTTGGATGTGATGTAGTGCGATTCGCCCGGGCGCTTGACGATGGTGAACATCTGGTCGAGTCCGCGTACGCGGATCGACTCTTTGATCTCCATCAGTTTTTCGTTGCTGGCCACGCGCGGATTGCGCTCGTATGGCATGACGTCAGCAACTTTGAGGTTGATGACCGATGTGCCCAGCACGTCTTCGGGGGACACAGCGGGCAGGGGGTTTTTGGTGGCGCTGGTAATCATCGCCTCGATGTCTTTGGAACCTAGTCTTTTCATGACGGCTCTCCATCTGCCCACATGCCCTTGAGGTTGGGCAACAGCTCCCACAACAACTCGTGCATGACGATGTAGGCGCTGGGGGTGACCCGATCCTTGCGAGGCGGGTCGGTGCGGTGCACCGGCGCGTTGGCCAGGCGCGCATCTGGGTAGGCCTTGGTATCCGGCACCACCACATCCAGCACACGTACGCTGGGGTCTGTGCGAAAGTCGTTGCGGATGTGTTCGGCGATCATCTTGGCGCTGCGCGTGCGATCCATGCCGTTGATGACCACCGCCAGTGGCGCTGCGCGCAGATCCGATGAAAAGTCACTGAGCACGTTCAGTGACTCCAGCATGCCCAGGGTGCCGGAGTGAAATTCGACGTACTCCATCATCGACGGATTCAGCGGGCTGAGCATCAGGTCGGATGCCATAGCGGCCGCACGTTGCAGCTCGCCCTTGGCACCCTGTGTGTCGATCACCACGAAGTCGTAGTTCTCACGAACTACAGGTTGACGCATTGCTCGTTTGAGCAAAATGAAGCGATCCTCGCGTTCCTTTAGCCATGACTGGGTGACATCCGACATGTTGGAGACCAACAGATCGAGACCTTCAATTTCCGTCTTGACGATGTCACTGGACTGGATCATTCCCCCTCGGGAGATGACCTCTGCAAGCCCGGTGCGCGGTGGCCCGCCTTCCAGGCGGTAGTACTTCGACAGTGACGGCTGCATGTCTGCATCGACCGCGAGCACCTTGAACTTCAGATCCGCCAGCAGACCAGCGATGTTCGCTGCTAGTGTGGTCTTTCCAACGCCACCTTTGGTGGCAACAACTGAGATAACAAACGTGTTTGGCATAGCTCCTCCAAGTGACAAACAATGACCCGATCCAAGTGAGTCTGTTTGATCCCCATGCAGGTCCTCCACCCGTTTAGCCGGGTTCAATCATTCGATACGATGTTTATTATGTTAAATATTGAACATTAAAGACAGCGCAGATTCATCTGCGCTTCGGATGCCCCCTGGTCTCCAACCCAACCCGAGGCCGAATTTAGCTCAAGCCTTCAACTGCAAGGCCTTGAATTCCAGGAATTCCTCAAACCCATAGCGCCCGTTTTCCCGCCCGTTGCCCGATTGCTTGTAGCCACCAAACGGCGCATTGCCGTTGAAAGGGCCGCCGTTGATGTCGATCTGGCCGGTGCGGATGTGGCGGGCTACAGCAATGGCGTGGGCGGGGTCGGCGCTCCAGACACCACCACCCAGGCCGTAGATGGTGTCGTTGGCGATGCGGATGGCTTCTTCTTCGTCGCTGTAGGTGATGACCACCAGCACCGGGCCAAAAATCTCGTCGCGGGCCAGGCTGTCTTGGGGTTGCACGCGCAGGATGGTGGGGCTGACGAAGTAGCCTTTTTCGTCGGCCGGGCGGGCAGCACCGCCGGCGATGAGTTCGGCGCCTTCTTTCAAGCCCAGCTCAATGAAGCCGAGCACGCGGTCACGCTGGGCCGCGCTGACGAGGGGGCCGAGTTTGCTTGTCTCGTCCAGGCTGGGGCCGGGTACAAATTTGGCCAGTGCGGCTTGCGCCAGTGTTTTGACTTCTTCGTAGCGGCTAGCTGGCACCAGCATGCGGGTATGGGCAGAGCAGGTTTGGCCGCTGTTGAGCATGCAGGCCGAAATGGTGCCTTTCACGGCGGCTTCGAAGTCGGCGTCTGGCAGGATCACGCTGGCTGATTTGCCGCCTAGTTCGAGCGCTACACGCTTGACACTCTGGCTGGCCAACTCCCCTACCCGCTTGCCCGCGCGGGTCGAGCCGGTGAAGCTGACCATGTCGACCATCGGATCGGTGGCCAGCACTTCGCCCACCACGGGTCCAGCGCCGTTGACCAGGTTGAACACGCCGGGTGGCAGGCCCGCTTCATGAATGATTTCGGCCAGGATCAGCGCGTTGACGGGCGCTATTTCGCTGGGCTTGAGCACCACCGTGCAGCCCGCCGCCAACGCAGGCGCCACTTTCAGCGTGATTTGGTTGAGCGGAAAATTCCACGGGGTGATGCAGCCGACCACGCCAATCGGCTCCCGCAGCACCAGCGACTGGCCATAAGGCCCGGCCACGGTTTCCTCCCACTCAAATTCGCGCGCCACCTTGGCAAAGTTGGCCCAGTTCCACACCGGGCCTGCCACCTGCACGGGTTTGGCCAGCTTCACGGGCATGCCCACTTCGCGGGCGATGGTGGTGGCCATTTCATCGATGCGCGCCTTCAAGCCCGCCGACACTTTGTCCAGAAACGCGGCACGGGTTTCAACCGGCAACGCAGCCCAGGCCGGAAATGCCGCGTGCGCCGCTTGAATGGCCGCCCTCGCCTCGTCTGCCGTGCCCGCGGGCACGGTGGCCATGACTTCTTCGGTGCTGGAGTCGTACACCGCGAAGATTTCGCTGGACTGGGCTGTGACCCAGTGGCCGTTGATGTAGTGGGATGAATAAGTTTTCATGAGGTTTGCTGCGTGTGGAGAAAGCGTGAAAGGCAGTGTTTACGGGTTCATTTTACTGAGCATATGCGGTATATCGCATGAACATCGTCTTGCGTCGCTCGAAGGGCACTTTTTAAGCGAAATACGTCATTCGCCCTTGTGAATACTGCTCAAGCAGCTATATAAATGATAGTGACTGCGTGCTGTGAAATGTGCGTTCCCCTCCTGTGTAGGGGTCGGTAAATGCCAGGCTTTGGGCCAGCAGGCGCAGTGGGTTGCTCGTGTCTTCCTGCGCGCGGGCTAGCAGTTGGGGGTAAATCTGGTCGCCCACGATGGGCAAGCCCAGCGCGGCCATTTGCACCCGCAACTGGTGGCGCAGCCCGGTGGTGGGTTTCAGGCGGTAGCGGGCCAGGGCGCCAACGGTTTCCAGCAGCTCAAGGGTGGTGTGTGCGTTGGGAGTCAAATTGTTGGCGTCGTTCTGGCGCATCTGCATGAAATGCTCGGCTGGCTCCAGGTGGCTGCTGAGGTGCATCGGGAAGTGCAAGCCTGATAGGGGCGCAGGTGCGATCGCTTCATAAGTTTTGCGCACCGCACGCTGCGCAAACAGGCTGGTGTAGGCCTTGCGGTGCTGTATGTGCTTGCAAAACAGCACCAGGCCGGCGGTTTCACGGTCAATGCGGTGCGCGGGGGCCAAATCATCCAGAGCCAGCCTGCGTTTCAGGCGAACCAACAGCGTCTCTTGCAAATACTGCCCCGCAGGCACCACCGCCAGCAAATGCGGCTTGTCTGCCACCACGATGCGCTCGTCTTCAAACAGCACCTGCTCTTGTGCGGCCACCACGGGCTCGGTAGGCAGGCTGCGGTAATAAAACAGTTTGGTGTGGGGCTGGTAAGGGTCATCCGCGGCAGCTCTGTGCCCTGAGCCGTCGACCACATGCCCGCGCGCCAGGCGCTGCAACCATTCATCTGCCGGTATCGCGGTGAAGCGCCAGACCAAAAATTCCAACACGGTAGCCCAAGGGCCGGGTGGCAAGGCCACGCAGCTGGGGCTAACGCCGTTCAGGGTTGGCAGCATGATCGGGGTGAGGCACTACTTATCCGGAATGAATTTCCCGTTCGGGCTGAGGTATCGAAGCCTCGCGAGCCCTTCGATACCTCAGGGCGAACGGGAACATGTCTTGCGAGTTGTCCTTCGGTGAACCCAAAAACACTCGCGAGCCCTTCGATACCTCAGGGCGAACGGGAACCTCAAGCCCCACCACGCGCCAGCCTTCTAGCCCTGGCCAGCCGCCACGCAGCATCCAGATCGCCGGTGTATACCGCGTCCAGCTCGGTGGGCGTCTCCTGCAGTTTGGTGTCCAGCGCCACCCGGTTGTCAAACACAAAGCACTCACCACTCCAGTCTTTCTGCGCGTCGGGCATTTCCTTGAAGTAATTCAGGATGCCGCCTTCCAGCTGATACACCGGCACCTCCATGTCGCGCATCCACGCGCTGGTTTTTTCGCAGCGGATGCCGCCCGTGCAATACATGGCCACCCGTTTGCCTTGCGCTTTCCACTCATCAATGTGCGCCAGTACGTAATTGGGAAAGTCTCGAAAGTTGGCCACCACCGGGTCGACCGCGTTGGCAAAGTGCCCCAGGCGGTATTCAAAGCTGTTGCGGTTGTCCAGCACCACCACATCGGGCTGCGCAATCAGCTCGCGCCACGCCTGGGGGCTCACGTTGATGCCGGTCTGCGTGGCATCCACACCTGCAATGCCCAGCGGCACGATCTCGGCCTTCAAATGCACTTTCATCTTGAAAAACGGCGCGGTTTTGCACTCGCTGCGCTTGAACACCATGCCCGCAAAGTAGCCGTCCAGGCGCGGGTCGGCCACCAGCGTGTGCTCAATGGCGTCCAGCACCGGCGCGCTGCCCGCCAGCATGCCGTTGATGCCCTCGGGCGCGATCAGGATGCTGCCCGTCAGGGCCGCACCGTGCTGCGCGGTCAACTCTCGCAACAACTCCACCACGCGGTCCGGCTGGGCCAGATGAACGAATTTGTAGAACGCGGTGTGCAACAACGGGGTGTCGGTCTCGGTATCGGCGGCTGGCTCTGTCATGGATGGATTCGCCACTTAAAGATAAGTTGGAAAGTTAAGGTAGAAAGTTAAGGCAAGAAGATCAGGGGGCCGAATTTTCCCACGCATGCAACAGGCCAGCCCTCGCGGGATAATCCCTCTATGACGATTACCTACAAAGACGAACAAGGCGTGCAAGGCATGCGCATTGCGGGCCGCTTGGCCTCCGAGGTGCTGGATCACATCACCCCACACATTCAACCCGGCATCACCACCAACCAGATCGACCAGCTGGCGGCTGATTTCATGAAGCTGCAGGGCAGCACGTCGGCCACGCTGGGCTACCAGCCGCAGGGCTACCCGCCCTACCCCAAGTCGCTGTGCACCTCGGTCAACCATGTGGTGTGTCACGGCATTCCGAACGACAAGCCCCTGAAAAAGGGCGACATCGTGAATGTGGACGTGACCGTGATCAAGGACGGCTGGTTCGGCGACACCAGTCGCATGTTCATTGTCGGTGAGGTGTCGATTCAAGCCAAACGCCTGTGCGCCCTCACCTTTGACGCCATGTGGCACGGCATTGCGCGGGTGAAACCCGGCGTGCGGCTGGGCGACATTGGCTTTGCCATTCAGCGCTTTGCCGAGGGCCAGGGTTTTTCCATCGTGCGCGAGTTCTGCGGCCACGGCATCGGCCAGAAATTTCACGAAGAACCGCAGGTGCTGCACTACGGCAAGCCCGGCACCCTGGAAGAACTGAAACCCGGCATGACCTTCACCATCGAACCCATGATCAACGCCGGCCGACGCGACATCAAGGAATTCGGCTCCGACGGCTGGACCATCGTCACCAAAGACCATTCGCTGTCCGCGCAATGGGAGCACACGGTGCTGGTCACAGAGAGCGGCTACGAAGTGCTCACGCTGTCGGCGGGTTCGCCCAAGCCGCCTGCGTTTGTGGGTGCATGAGTGGCTGCGCTCTGCGCCATGACTTCGCGTCGCCTGGATGACTAGATCACTATTAATTTGATAGCTGCTTGAGCAGTATCCACAAGGGCTATTGCCCAAAAACATCCATAAACAAGCCCTCGGTCTACTAACCTCCACCTCGGTATGACCGACATCCCAACCCTTCGCCAGGCTCACAAAGCCCGTACCGCGCAACTGTTCGCCGCGGTTCAAACCAGCGGCACGTCCACACGCGGCATTCGAAGCAGCTTGCAGGCGCTGGCTGCGTTGGCAGACGACACCCTCGCTGCCCTGTGGCTGCGCGCGGACATGCCCAAGCGCTTCGCGTTGGTGGGCGTGGGTGGTTACGGGCGCGGGGAGCTGTTTCCGCACTCCGATGTAGACGTGTTGCTGCTCATGCCCGACGAGACGCAGCCCGAGTCTGATCCGGCACTGCAACAAAAACTCGAAGCCTTCATCAGCAGTTGTTGGGACGCGGGGCTGGAAATCGGCTCCAGCGTGCGTACGCTGGCCGATTGCGTGGCGGAGGCGGCTGCCGACATCACCATTCAAACCTCGCTGCTGGAATCACGCCTGGTCACGGGCAACAAGGCGCTGTACAAGCAGTTTCAAACCGGTTTCAACGCGGGCGTGGACGCCAAAGCTTTCTTCGTGGCCAAAACGCTGGAACTGCGCCAGCGCCACAACAAGTTTGAAAACACCCCCTACGCGCTGGAACCTAACTGCAAGGAAAGCCCCGGCGGCCTGCGTGACTTGCAGGTGGTGCTGTGGGTGGCCAAAGCTGCCGGGCTGGGCAAAAGCTGGGACGAACTGGCCCGCAAGGGGCTGGCCACGGCGCTGGAGGTCAAGCAGATCAAGCGCAATGAGGCCCTGCTCAGCCTGATTCGTGCGCGCCTGCACCTGACGGCGCAGCGGCGCGAGGACCGGCTGGTGTTTGATTTGCAAACCGCGGTTGCCGAAACGTTTGGCTACGTATCAACAGGCGGGCACGATGGCAAAAGTCTGGTCAGGGCCAGCGAAGCGCTCATGAAGCACTACTACTGGGCAGCCAAAGCCGTTACCCAGCTCAACCAGATTTTGCTGCTCAATATTGAAGAGCGGCTGAACCCCAGCACCCACGAGCTGCGCCCCATCAACGAACGCTTTTTCGACAAGGCCGGTATGCTGGAAGTGGCGCGTGACGACCTGTACGCCCAGCACCCCCACGCCATCCTGGAAACCTTTTTGCTCTACCAGACCACGGTGGGCATTAAAGGCCTGTCGGCCCGCACCCTGCGCGCGCTGTACAACGCCCGGGGCCTGATGGATGGCAAGTTTCGCCGTGACCCGGTGAACCGCGCCACCTTCAGTGCCATGCTGCACCAAGGATCGGGCATCACCCACGCCATGCGGCTGATGAACCAGACCTCGGTGCTGGGGCGCTACCTGTGGGTTTTTCGCAAGATCGTGGGGCAAATGCAGCACGACCTGTTTCACGTCTACACCGTAGACCAGCACATCTTGATGGTGCTGCGCAATGTGCGCCGATTCTTCATTGCCGAGCACGCGCACGAGTACCCGTTTTGTTCGCAACTGGCCGCCGGCTGGGACAAGCCCTGGGTGCTGGTGGTGGCCGCGCTGTTTCACGACATTGCCAAAGGCCGGGGCGGTGACCATTCCGAGCTGGGCGCGCGCGATGTGCGCACGTTTTGCCGCCAACATGCCATTGCACGCGACGACACCCAGCTGATCGAATTTCTGGTGCACGAGCACCTGAGCATGAGCCGCATTGCACAAAAAGAAGACCTGAGCGACCCCGAGGTAATTGCCGCCTTCGCTAAACGCGTGGGCAACGAGCGCTACCTGACGGCGCTGTACCTGCTGACCGTGGCCGACATTCGCGGCACCAGCCCCAAGGTCTGGAACGCCTGGAAAGGCAAGCTGCTGGAAGACCTGTACCGCTACACCCTGCGCTACCTCGGTGGCCGTGCGCCCGACCCCGACGCCGAGGTGGAAGCCACCAAACGCGAAGCCCTGGTGTTGCTGGCGCTGCACGCCCTGCCCTTTGAGGCGCATTTGCCGCTGTGGAACACACTGGATGTGCGCTACTTCATGCGCCACGACGCAGGCGACATTGCCTGGCACACGCGGGTTCTCTCCAGGCACACAGGCAAAGCACAAGCCATCGTGCGGGCCCGCCTGTCGCCCGTGGGCGAAGGCCTGCAGGTGGTGGTCTACACGCCCGACCAGCCCGACCTGTTTGCCCGCATCTGCGGCTTTTTTGACCAGCACGGTTTTTCGATTCTGGATGCCAAGGTTCACACCGCCAACAACGGCTACGCGCTGGACACCTTCCAGGTGGTCAACGCGCTCATGCCCGAGCACGACCGCGAGCTGATCAGCATGATCGAGGTCGATCTGGACAACACCTTGGAGAGCCCCGGCCCTCTGCCCGAGCCCGCCAGCCTGCAAAGCCGCGGCCGCATCTCGCGCCGCGTGAAAAGCTTCCCCATCGCCCCCCGCATCGACCTGCGCCCCGACGAAAAAGCCCAGCGCTGGCTCCTGTCCATCTCCGCCAGCGACCGCGTAGGCCTGCTGTACAGCGTGGCCCGCGTGCTCGCCCGCCACAAACTCAACCTGCAACTGGCCAAAGTCACCACCCTGGGCGAGCGGGTGGAAGACACATTCCTGATTGATGGGCCAGAGCTGCAGCACAACCGCAAACAGATTGCGATTGAGACGGAGTTGCTGGAGGCGTTGGGGTAACCAGGCTATTTGCTTCTTAATTGATAGCTGCCTGAGCAATATCTATAAGGGCTGTTGGCCTGTTTGACTCATAACCACAGCCCACCAGGCGCCACCTCAGGCATCACACCCACCAGCGATAAATTGAAATCGTGAGGCTCAACAGATTGCGGTTCGCTGGGGCTGGTGCTCTGAAACCAGTCATCGGCTTGCTCGTTGGCGACCGCATACGCCAAAGAGTCCCAAGTTAGCTGCTCCCTGAGCGTTGCACTCACCGGCGTTCTCGCCTTCACATCTGCCACGCTCCACACCGTAGTGGGGCTGTCTGTAAACGTGATCTGCTCAATCTGCTCGCTGTTGAACGTGGCGGTGGCGTAGTAGTTGCTCAACGTTATCTGATCGGTCGTTCCGTTGATCTTCAAGACCAGGTTGTTTCCACTGCGCGACAACACCACATCTGCTACCGCCACGCCCGCCTTGAACACCACCTTGTCCACGTTGCCGGCAGTTGTGTCGCTGTCCACCACCGTGTCTTGCCCGTCGCCACGGCCAAACGAATAGGTGTCGTTTCCGACGGCGCCATTCAAGCTGTCAGTACCCGCACCGCCGTCCAGCGTGTCGTTGCCCGCCTCACCTTTCAACGTGTCATTGCCAGCGCCGCCAGACAAGGTGTCGTTACCGGTACCGGCCGTGAGGGTGTTGTTGCCCGAATTACCCGTCAAGGTGTTGTTCAGCGTGTTGCCAGTGCCGTTGATGGCAGCAGTCCCTGTCAGCACCAGGTTTTCTACGTTTGCAGCCAGCATGTACGTCACGCTAGATTGAACCGTATCGGTACCTTCGTTGGCATTCTCAGTGACCACATCGCCCGTGTTATCGACCACATAGGTGTCATTTCCAGCGCCACCGATCAATATGTCCGCCCCCGCGCCACCATTCAACGTGTCGTTGCCCGCATTACCCCTTAAGGTATTGACGGCGCTATTGCCTGTCAGCAGGTTGTCTGATGTATTGCCGGTTCCATTAATGGCCGCCGTACCGGTCAAGGTCAGGTTTTCCACGTTCCCGGCCAGGGTAAAAGTCACGCTGGCCTGCACCAGATCCAAGCCTTCATTTGCAAGCTCGGTAATCACATCCCCCGTATTGTCAACCACATAAATATCGTTACCCGCACCCCCCAGCATTTTATCGGCACCTGCACCACCGTCCAGCGTATTGGCGGCGGTATTGCCCGTCAGCGTGTTGGCAAGGGTGTTACCGGTACCGTTGATGGCAGATGCGCCCGTCAACGTCAAATTTTCGACATTCGCCGTCAGCGCATATGTAATAGAGGCCCGCACAGTATCGGTACCTTCATTCACCGCTTCCGTCACCACATCGCCCACGTTGTCAACCACATAGGTGTCGTTACCCGCACCACCCAGCAAGGTATCAGCGCCCGCACCGCCGTCCAGCGTGTCATTACCTGCAGCACCCGAAAGGACGTTGTTGGCACTGTTACCGGTCAACACGTTGGCCAAAGTATTGCCGGTTCCATTGATAGCGCCTGTGCCTGATAGCGTGAGGTTTTCAGTATTATTTGCCAGCGTCCAATTGATGCCAGCAATCACCAGGTCAGTTCCCTGGTTAGAAGCTTCAACGACCACATCACCTGCTTCATTCACCATATAAGTATCGTCACCTGCGCCGCCAACCAATTTGTCAGCACCCAAACCGCCATCTAGCACATCATTACCTGCCAAGCCTTGCAATTCATCGGCGTAAGCTGTGCCGGTCAGCGTATCGGCACCCGCCGTGCCCGTGATGATTTGGATACCTGTTCTTAACTGAATTTCAGCATCGCCCCAGACCGTGCCATCTACAAACCGAATTTCTTCCAGCTTCATGCCCAGCATACTGCTACCGTCGGTATTAAAAAAGAAATCTACCGTAACCTGATCGCTGGTACCGTTTATTTTGACCAATAAGGCGTCATTTACACGGCTAATCGTTACATCGCCCGGCAACACGCCAGGCTTGAATTGCAATACATCGCGTTTTCCAGTATTCGGGTCAATGGTGATCGTCCATCGTTCCAAGGCATTGCTGATAATATCCTGGCCATCACCCCGCCCAAACAAATAAATATCAGAGCCTGCACCACCCATCAAGTAGTCGGAATCTGTACCACCATCCAGCGTGTCGTCGTTATCACCACCGTACAAGGTATCGCCACCTTCCTGGCCAGACAGAATATCGTTGCCCAGACCCCCGCTGAGTGTGTCGTTTCCGGTACCACCCGTTAAAGTGTCATTACCCAAATCGCCATTGAGCGTGTCATTTCCGCCTGCGCCGTTCAAAACGTCGTTGCCTGGTGTGCCCTGAATGAAATCATCCCCGTCGGTTGGCTGCGAAACCCACTCTCTCATCTGGCTAATCGTCCAGATGGTGCCATCGGCAAACTGCACCTCCTGCACAGCGCTCTCGCTGCTCACAAAACAATCGTCGATTCTGAGTTCATCGCTGGTACCGATAATTTTCAATATCAAGCTACCGTTGTCATTGCGAAGCGACACATCTGTTGGTGCAATACCAGCGGTCAATCGTACGACGTCCTTTTTATTGGTATCCAGATCGGGGCCTGAGTAATAGTCAAGGTTGGTAATTCTGTCGTTACCATCTCCGCGTCCAAATAAATAAACGTCAGAGCCGTGGCCTCCAAACATCCAGTCGCCATCGCCCGACCCACCGTGCAGCACATCGTTTCCATCGCCTCCGTCAAGTCTGTCTACTCCATCTCCACCCGTTAAAACATCATTGCCACTGCCAATCAGATATACATCACCACCATAAATAATATCATTCCCCTCACCTCCATCAATGGTGTCGTTGCCGGCTCTCCCATATAAACTGTCATTACCTTGGCCGCCGCCAAAAGTGTCATCCCCGTTAAAAGCAAACAGCCGGTCGTCACCTGCAGTAGACATTAACGTTTGGGCTTTTATGTCCGCTATGTTCCATACGGTGCCATCTGAAAACTGCACTTCGTCCAGTTGATCCTGTGACGTTGCACCGTCATTGAGGAAAAAACCTTTTATAGTTAATTGATCTGCGCCATCGTTAGAGACAATAATCAAATCGTCTCCTGCACTATTGGCTGCACGTTGCTCTCTCAAATCGTCACCCACGGGTGAGGCCTGGCTGGTCGCTGTACCAGAATCGCGCTTGACCGTCACATTCGCCGCAGTCAGCCCGCCTTCCAGGCGCAATATGTCCCGCTCTGCCGTAATTGAGCTATTCAGGTCATAAACAATCGTGTCTTTGCCGTCGCCTGGCGCAAATACATATGTATCTGCGCCTTTGCCACCTTTCAAAACATCATTTCCAGCACCGCCGGTCAGCGTATCGTTACCATCGCCAGCATTCAGATCATCGTCGCCTGCGCCGCCAATCAATATATCTGCGCCATCTTGACCAATTAATTGATCGGCACCATCCTGCCCATCCAGATAATCATCTCCAGCAATGGTGGCGTAGGGGTCGTCGCCCATCAACAAATCACTTCCAGCACCACCTAACAATATGTCATTCCCCTGGCCACCCAGCATGTAATCATCGCCGTCCTGGCCATCCATATAGTCGTTGCCATGACGGTATTGCGCACTCAGGCCATACAAACTGTATTCGTCGCCATACATGAAGTCATTGCTACTACCGCCAAACAAAGTATCGTCACCGCCACCACCATACATGTAGTCAGTGCCTTCGCCACCGTCTAGATAGTCGTCGCCGTGGTACTGGGAATTGGTCACATTGCCGTCAGAGTTTTCGTAGCTGTACGTGTTGTCGCCGTGCAATTGGTCGTTGCCAGCGCCGCCAATTAATATGTCTTTACCCCCACCGCCAAACATCCGGTCGTTGCCACTTCCGCCGTCCAGTTCATCGTCACCGTGGTATTGGGGTGGTGGGGTCAAGCCGCCGCCTGTCGTCAGAATACGGTCATTGCCAGTGCCCCCGCCCCAAAAGTTCAGCAGGTTGGCCTGCACCACGCTGCCATCGGCATCCAGCAGGTCGTCTCCCTCATCGCCAAACAGCAGGTCGTTGTTGCCCCCGCCAAACAGCACATCGTTGCCCCGCCCACCATACAAGCGGTCTTGTCCATAGCGGGTCACGTCAATCCGACCCCAGTACGTGGCATCACCGTCCAGCGCGTCGGAACCCTCACCGCCCAACAGCAAATCGTCGCCCCACCCACCGTTCAAGGCATCCAGGTAGTCGCCCTCGCCGCCTTCCAGAATGTCGTTGCCCGCTGAGCCCCACAGCATGTCGCTGCCGCTGCCCCCATTCAAATACACCCCGCTGGTGTCTCCACTCTGGCTTGTTCCCGTTGGCACGCTGACCCGTGCGTTGTCATTGACGTAAGAGGCCCAGTTGTAGCCTTGAAAGGCGCTGTCGGTGCCGGTAAAGGCTGCGCTGAAGATGCTGGCAGTCTCAAAGCCAGACGGCGGCGTGTTTAGTTGCCCACCGGCGTTCAACCCGCCGTTGCCGGTGGCCTGCACATCGGCCACCAGCCAGTCATACCCCGCCCCGCCCAGCAGCACATCGGCCCCGCCGCCACCGGCCAGAAAGTCGTTGCCGTCGCCCCCGATCAGGGTTTCGGCTTTGGTGCTGCCGCCAATCAGGTCGTTGCCGGTGCCCGCGTCAATCTGTAGTCCGGGAAGCTGCACGGTCGGGTCAAAGCGGTAGTGCTGGCTGTCGCCAAAGCTGCCCACCACGCTAAAGCCCAAGTTGGGTTTGGGGATGGTGCTTGTACCCAGAGTCAGCCCCAGGTCGCCGTCTTGCCAGTTTGTAACGGTGATGGTGCCGTTGATCTGGGTGCCGCCCGGGGTGGTGCGCTGGCCGATGATGAGGTCGTAGGTGGTTTGCCCGGCTGCGTTGGCACCGGCGGGCACGCGCACGAAGATCAGGGTTTTGTCGGCTGACTCCCACAGGTTGTCTTGCACTTTGACGGCGCTGGTGATGGCGCTGCCGCTGATCTGGATGCTGCCTTGTCTGTCGCTGTCGGTGATGGTGTCGTTGCCGAACAAGGTGCCGGTAAAGCTGTAAACGTCGTTGCCGCTCCCGCCGACCAGTATGTCGTTACCTTCTCCGCCTATGAGCACATCGCCCCCGCTGCCGCCCTCCAGATAGTCGTTGCCGCCTTTACCGTCCAGGGTGTCAACGCCAGCGCCGCCGTAGAGGCGGTCTGCAACACCACTGCCTGTTAGCGTTTCCACACGGCCAGGATCGTTACTGCCAAACAATACTTTGCCGATTACCGTTCCTGAGTTAGGTACTCCCAGGCGTACCGAGACGGTTTGCTGGCTGTCTATATCCGTGTAGTCAATATTGGTGCGCCCCTGTATCAACAAGCTATTTCCAATGTCTTTGGTATTTCGGTCAACGAGCAGTCCCAGTAACGTGGCACGGTCTGCTATCCAGTTGTCTGTATAGGTCGTGGGCGTTGCAGATCTATCGGCCAGCCACGCTGCATAGTCGGCTGGGCGGGTGGTTTGCCAAAAAGCTGCCAACGCCGTGTTGGCGGTCGCATCTTTGCCGCTCGCGTAAAAAGGGCTGAGTTGTTCAAGGGCAAGTATTGCACCGAAATCATTGCGGGCATTGGCTCGCAAATCCGCGGTGGAAGGACGAATGAGAAGCTGGCCCATCAGTTGTGACAGGGGCGTTGTATCCAAGGCTTGAGAAATGCTGTTGAATGCGATGTATAAACCCTCGCGACCTGCGTTGCTGGCCGTCAGACTTGATTTGGGTAAACCAAAAGCTGACTCCAAACTATTGACCAAGTTTTCAAAACTCGCCGTGTGCCCATTCGATGCAGCTTTCACGAGAGTGCGGTAAGTTTGAATACTTAAATCGGGCTGTAGCTTTTGGAAAATCGAATACAAGGCCAAGCTGTCGTCGACTTGGCGCTGATCATGGTTGTATTGAGGAGAACTGGGGTCTGGCACATTCGAGCCAAACTGATTTTCAATGGGAATATCAATGCGTTGCCCGGGCACACTGTGCAAGCCAGCGATGATCTCCAAGCTACTGCCTGCATTGTTGGCTTCGTCGGAAATAATATTCAGCACATTTGCAGAGCCAGGTACAGGTCGGGTTCCACCTAACATGGAAAATAAGTTACTCACACCGCTGGCAGCCGAAAAACCAGGGCTATTGAATGCGGCTGCCTGGCCGACTTGCCCGCCAAACAATCCGTTAAAAGCCATTGCCAGATGCCCGCCTAGTGAGGTACCAACCACATCTATTTTTAAATCCGGGTCGGATGCCAGTAATTGGGCGACTTCGCCTGTAGCTGTGGTGTCTGCCACGCGCACCAAATCGTAATATATAGTGTTTGTTGAGCCAGATGATTGGCTGTAAAGCGTTGAAGCGGATTGGGTTGTCGATATCTGAATCGTATACTGCGCAACGTTGCTGCCTGCTGCCGTGCCCACACGCATCCACCAGTTGTACATGGCCACGATTTGGTCAAAAGCTGCGCCTCTACCGGCGATCATTGCGCTTGAACTGAAATCTTCGGGTTGTTTGGTGCCTCTTATTGATATGTACAGTTGTCCGTTATTGTCCGATTGCACGCCTCTCAAAACAGTGGCATCGAAACCAGTACCGCTACCGCCAGGGGCAGCGATGTCGTTGTAGGTGGGGATGGCTATTTCGAACCGTACGCCGATTTTATCGATCTGCGCTTGAGCAAATGGGCTTCGTCCGTTTAAATCTGGAAGTATATTTCTATCTTGAACTATTTTTCCAGGTTTTTCATATTGACCATATGCCAAATGACCAATCTCTGCCAAGTCCAAGAGCTTTTGTGCTGTAGTCATAAAATTCCCTTTACTTTAGTTTTTGGGTTGAGGAAAATTGATATATAAAGTGTCATCTCTATTGATAGTTCGAGCCGAGCATGAGTAGGTGTCAGTATATTTTGCAAGCCAAGCGATATAGAACGGCAGGCCCCCGTAGCGAACATACCAGATAGACCGTGCAATAATTTTGTTGTCTGTTCGGCGTACGAAAACAGATTCACGTCGAATTACCCTCGGTTCCCTCGCTCGGATATTTACTTCTGCTAAATTTCGTTCAACAATAATATCTTTCAGACTATTCGTTTTGTTCTCCAAAGGTGTATGAGGTGCACCCTCTGGCGATTTAAAGTAATGCGCCGGTGCCATCACTTGTTCATACACCGTCAGTCCCCCGTCTTGGCTACACAACCGGTCAACCAACGCATCAGCACGTTTCTTTTGTTGATCCTGGTAAAACGCATACCCACCGCAACCCGCAGGCAAAAGAACGGGTGATGCAATCAGTAAAATCCGCAGCCACCTTTTGATCCGGTTGGCACAGTGATTGGATGGATCATGTTCGGTTTGCATATTCGCCTCGAGTTGTTAAGTCTGAATAGATCAAACTGTTTGCGTTATTCATTGTTTTCGCCGTCCCTTTTGTGATCTGGTGTTGTGCTCAATACGCCGCCACCCTTCAGCTTTTACCAACTGTTTTTGCCTATTTCGTGACAAGTAGCAATTCTCCGCGCACTGATGTGAAGACAGATGTTTCTCAGCGTTTCAACAGACGCAGTCGGTTTCCACGGTTCTGTGTCTTTTGGTTGTTCAGCCACTTGTATTGCTTGGTTAGTCCGCTCCTTTTTTTAGAGTAAATCGCTGCTGGCATGCACTTACTACCCGTTTTAAAGCCAAATCGGCCAACCGCCCTTGTAAATACTGGTCTAATTGCTACAATTTCAGGAGCAATTCAATCGCCATACAGCCGGTCTTGTCCATAGCGGGTCACGTCAATCCGGCCCCAGTACATGGCATCGCCGTCCAGCGCGTCCGAGCCTTCTCCGCCCAACAGCAAATCGTCGCCCCACCCACCGTTCAAGGCATCCAGGTAGTCGCCCTCGCCGCCTTCCAGAATGTCGTTTCCCGCCGAGCCCCACAGCATGTCGCTGCCGCTGCCCCCATTCAAATACACCCCGCTGGCGTCTCCACTTTGTCATTGAGGTAAGCGGCCCAATTGAAGCCTTGAAAAGCGGTGGTGGTGTTGGTAAATGCAGCGCTGAAGATGACACCGGTTTCAAAGCCAGGGGGTGGCGGGTTGAGTTGTCCGCCGGCGTTCAGCCCGCCATTTGTTACAGCCCGCACATCAGCCACCAGCCAGTCATACCCCGCCCCACCCAGCAGCACGTCCGCCCCGCCGCCGCCGGCCAGGAAGTCGTTGCCGTCATTCCCGATGAGCGTTTCAGCGGCTGTGCTGCCGCCAATGAGGTCGTTGCCGGGGCCCGCGTCGATGTACGGCACGTTGTCTGTCTGCGCCGTTTCAAACGCGACGGAAAAGTTGCTCAAGGCGCTAGCTGTGGTGGCAACGTAGTGCTGGCTGTCGCCAAAGCTGCCTTCGATGCGAAAGCCTGAATTGGGTTTGGGTATGTCAACGCCCGGCAGGGTGATGCCCAGATCGCCGTCCTTGTAGTTCTTGACGATGATGGTGCCATTGATCTGGGGGCCACCGGGGGTGGTGCGCTGGCCGATGATGAGGTTGAATGTGGTCTGGCCGCTGGCATCGGTGCCAGCAGGTACTTTGTAGAAGAACTGCAGTTTGTCAGCCGATTCCCAGAAGTTGGATTGAACCCGGTTGGCACTGGTGATGGCTTTGCCGTCAATCTGGATTCGCCCTGAACCATCGGCGTCGGTGATGGTGTCGTTTCCAAAGTTACCGCTGAAGATGTAGGTATCTGTGCCTGCACCGCCGATGAGGGTGTCAATAGCGTTGTCACCCGCGCCGCCATCCAACGTGTCGTCGTTGTCACCCCCGTCCAGGGTGTCGCTCTTGGCGCCGCCGAAGAGTTTGTCTTCACCCTTGCCGCCTTGGATGTTGTCTTGACCATCCCCGCCTTCCAGGCGGGTGTTTGCGTCGTTGCCGATGATGGTGTCGTTGCCACTGCCGCCGATGGCGTTTTCGATAAGGCTGTCGTACCAGATCGCAACGTTGTAGCGGTCTTTGGCGCTCATGTTGATGGAGCTGAATCGGCCTTGGCCTAAATCGATGTGAGCGTCCTTGCTGCTGACAACAATGTTGCCGTTTGCGTCGATGTATGCAGCAGCCAGCGTGTCTTGGCCGCCTGTGTCGTATATCAATTTGCCGGTGGTGTCACCTGCCGTACTGCTGTTGGGGCCACCGGCGGAGTCCAGCCGGTGGGTGGTGTCGCCTGCGTTGAGTCCAGGGCGCAAACCATAGATCGATTGCAAACCGACCGCGTCCATGATCATGGGGGTGGTGGGAGTAAAACCATCGGTGGCTTTGGTGCGGTTGCTCATGGCGTTGAACCACAGGTGGTTGAAACTAGCAGGCAACGTCCCGCCGTCCTGACCGATGGCTGGATGCTGCAAGCCAATGGCGTGACCGACTTCGTGCAGCAAGTCACCGGTTTCTACCCTGCCCGGCGAAAAGAATTCAACGGGAGAATTGTTTCCAAATCCAGCCGGGTTGTAGCGAATCGGGCTGATAAACACGTCGTTCCAGAATTTATTAGAGCCGTCCAGTCTGGGGGTAATGACGTTGGCAGAATTGCCGTTGTACGAACCAACACCCACGCGGATATCTGCCTCCGCCATGTTGGTGGTGACCACAAAGTTGATATTCGCCAGTCCTGACCACTGACCGAATGTATTTTGAAGCAAGCGAGCTTGGTCTGCTGGCCGAATACTCTGAAAGCTGGTATTGAGTTCGGCTTTACCAGCGTCACCTGCGATTTGCTCTGCGGTGTAGGCTGGAGAAGTCTGCAAAAAGAAGACCTTGATGGGCGTACCATCTTTGGTTTTGTCGGAGAAATTGCGAGGGGTGCCGGGCTCGCCGGTGAAATTCACTGGAACAATAGCTCTCAAAATAGCGTCAACACTTGGAAGTTGTAAATCTGCCATAGTAATCTCCATTCAGTTGGTTGTTTATCGGGCAATTAAAGGAAAATAGGTGAAGGTACGCAAATAAAATGGCGTTGGATATTTTTTTCGTAAAGCTTTTGCCTTTTCAAGGTCGACATCCGTACCTTTTCCGTTTTCGTACATGGAAGAAAGTAGGCCGACGTTCCAACTAACTGAGCATGCTGTCTGGTGCGTAGCCCAACACCATTGAAATGCCAGCTTTTCATCCTTTTCAAATCCCAGTTGCGGATACGTGCCGAAAAAATGCATGGTGCATAGCAGATTTTTGGCATGTGGATGTCCCCCCAATGCCGCCGCTTCTGCCCACTTTCGGGTCTCAATCGGCTTGACCACATCTTGTGCATTGCAGCCATTTGCGGTGGGTGATTTGTTGCGGTCTTCTGGTCGGCAATGAAAGGGCGCGTTCCTGTCTTGCGCGGTATCCATCAACACGGCCGCAAACTCTGGGTCTCCGGCTTGCCCTGCATCCAGTGCCGCAAGCAAATATTCTTTACGTGTGGGCCTTTTATCGGTTGCGGTGTCTTTGCTTAAATACCGAAGTCGCAGCAGGGCTGCTTTGGCAGATACATGGCCAAGACTGGCTGCTTTGTCCAGCCATTCATCTCGCTGTGCCTCTGTGGGCAATTCTTCCGCGCCAATAACAAAGGGCAAACGGGCCAGCAAGTAATACAAATCAGCCAAACCCTGGCTGGGTTTGTGTATGTTGATGGGGATTGCCTCGCCGGTATACAGCACGACCGCCTCTACCTTGTCGGGTGCGCGCAATATTCGGTCGAGTTCGGGTTTTTGCATTGGCGGTATGCCCTTGATACGGTCCCACTCGCGGTCACAAACATCGGGTATTGATTTGGGAACCTCGCCGGCTTGCGCTAATAGTGAAACACAGCACAGGCCCGCCAGCGTTGCATAAATCAGTGAGGTCAATCTGTTCATGCATATTTTTCGCACCGACCGCAAATACACGGTGTGCAATCGATTGTTGGTTTGGTCGTGATCAGTCATTTGCGGGTTTCCTTGGTGTCAATTGATGGGTTTTTTCTAAATCGAATTAACTTACGTTTCTTTTTCATTGTTTTGTGCCGTCCCTTTTGCAGTGCGCCCATCGCCTAGTAGTGCCAGCCTGCTTCCAATCATTTAATTATTTGTGATTTAGACAGCCGCAACATCAGCTTTTACGTCGTGTAACGACAAATTAGGAGGGGGTTGTACTAGTGCAGCCAGGGCACGTTTTCTGCTCACTTACACATTTACAAGCCAAATCGGCCATCCGCCCTTGTAAATACTGATTTGTTGGCTACGTTTTCAGTAGCAACCGATTGAGCTGCATCCAGTCATTGCCCCGTCGGCCATACAAGCGGTCTTGTCCATAGCGGGTCACGTCAATCCGACCCCAGTACGTGGCATCACCGTCCAGCGCGTCCGAGCCTTCTCCGCCCAGCAGCAAATCGTCGCCCCACCCGCCGTTGAGCGCATCCAGGTCGTCCCCTTCCCCGCCATCCAGAATGTCGTTGCCCGCCGAGCCCCACAGCATGTCGCTGCCGCTGCCACCATTCAAATACACCGCGTTTGTGTCTCCGCTCTGGCTTGTGCCCGCTGGCACGCTGACCCGTGAGTTGTCATTGACGTAAGAGGCCCAGTTGTACCCTTGAAAGGCGCTGCTGGTGCCGGTAAAGGCTGCGCTGAAGATGCTGGCAGTCTCAAATCCAGGTGGCGGCGTATTGAGTTGCCCACTGGCGTTCAACCCCCCGTTGCCGGTGGCCTGCACATCAGCCACCAGCCAGTCATACCCGGCCCCGCCCAGCAGCACGTCAGCCCCGCCGCCACCGGCCAGAAAGTCGTTGCCGTCGCTACCGATCAGGGTTTCGGCTTTGGTGCTGCCGCCAATCAGGTCGTTGCCGATGCCTGCGTCGATCTGTAGTCCGGGAAGCTGCACGGTCGGGTCAAAGCGGTAGTGCTGGCTGTCGCCAAAGCTGCCCACCACGGTAAAGCCCAGGTTGGGTTTGGGGGTGGTGTCTATTCCCAGGGTAATGCCCAGGTCGCCGTCCTTGAAGTTGTTGACGGTGATGGTGCCGTCAATCTGGGTGCCGCCCGGGGTGGTGCGCTGGCCGATGATGAGGTTGTAGGTGGTTTGCCCGGCTGCGTTGGCACCGGCGGGCACGCGCACGAAGATCAGGGTTTTGTCGGCTGACTCCCACAGGTTGTCTTGCACCTTCACGGCGCTGGTGATAACGATGCTGTTGATGACGATGCTGCCCAGGCCGTCGCTGTCTGTGATGTTGTCGTTGCCAAAGGAGCCGGTGAAGCGGTACTCGTCAATGCCCTGGCCACCCACCAGGGTGTCGTTACCTGCGCCGCCAATGAGCACATCACCGCCCGTGCCGCCTTCCAGGTAGTCGTTGCCGCCCTGGCCGTCCAGGGTGTCGACACCTGCGCCGCCGTACAGGCGGTCAGCCAGTTTCTTGCCGGTGATGATGTCCGCGCCATCGCCGCCAAAGATGGTCTGGCGCTTGTCTACCACGTTGTTGGGTAGGCCCAGGTCAAACTCGATGCCGGTTTTGCGATCTTCGAAATGCATGCCGGGCTGGCCTTGCAATGTGGCGGTGGCCGAACTGGCGTTAGCCAAATTCCGCGTGAGGTTCCACTTGAGCATGGACGCGCGGTCGGCCATGTACTCATCGGTCATGCCTTGCCCCGTAGCCGGGTCATATCGGTTCAGGCTGCCATCGGTGTTTTTGTTGTCGTAGCTGATGTCGGTCACG